>NZ_JAAXPV010000040.1 GCF_012396615.1 Rothia terrae
CAGGTCAAGACGTGGCGGGTTTTGCATACAGGTTTCCGGCGGCCGCTGAGCGTGTATGGGCGGGTGTTTGCGGTGGTTCGGGGGTTGGTGTTTTATGCGGCTGGGAGGACTTTTGAATAAGCCTCATAGTCTTGTTTTCCAGGTTCTTTAGCGAGGAGCTCAGCAAGTTTTTCCTCTGAATATGAAGAGAAATCATTTTCGAGCATCTTTTTAAACTTGTCCAGAATCAGCTCGTTTTCTCGACTAGCGTCTCTTACTACCTTGATAACTGTGTTGCGGCTACGTTGATATTTTTCCTGCTTCTCGATTATTTTCTTAGAGGGCCGAGAGACTTTTCCATTTTCAAGGATTACAGTTTGTTGTTGTTGTGCGTAGGTGAGTACGCCCTTTTGATAGAAACCTCCATAATCAAGAACAAGAGATCCACGTGCCCAGTTTCGAGGGATAAGTAGTAAAGGTTGGTTATCGGCTACTGGGAGAAGGAAGTCCTTTTCTACCCATTTTTTTACGCGGGGATCCCAAACGCTTCGGTGGATAGTCTGGGTTGTATGGTCTCCGCTGTTGATTTGGGGATATGCTATGAGCATTTTTTGAGTAAAGAGAACTAACGGTTCGAAAATAATGCGAGTAGTGAGATCTGATGTTACATCTGACCCTACTCCGTCGATGAAGACTGGCATTTCTTCTAACATGTGAAAGATCCCGACGTTGAGTAGTCCTTGCGCGTCGGTGGTTAAGCTGTTCCAAATGTCGGTACCTTTTTTGGAAGCAGCGCCCTTTCCTTTATATCCGTTTTTAGACATGCCAAGTCGTGTTTCACTAGGCTCAGTAAAGACTTGGAGGAGCTTTTCTCCTCGCTGATGATCTCCTGCTCTTTGGGATAAAGCGCACCCTGCCACAGTCTCAAAGAAGCTTTTCATGCAGAGTAAGGCGCTTTCGCCATGTTCGGAGGGTTGCGTTTGAGTTTCTTGGCGAATAGCGAAGGGGTCCAGGAAGAGGAGGTTATCTCGGTCTACATGGACGTTGAGAAAAAGAGGATCTTCCTCTGCGATGCTGTAAAAATCAGTTACTTTCATAAATATCTCCTTAAATGAGGCTTATTCAAAAGTCCTCCCAGCCGCATAAAACACCAACCCCCGAACCACCGCAAACACCCGCCCATACACGCTCAGCGGCCGCCGGAAACCTGTATGCAAAACCCGCCACGTCTTGACCTG
>NZ_JAAXPV010000041.1 GCF_012396615.1 Rothia terrae
GTCAAGACGTGGCGGGTTTTGCATACAGGTTTCCGGCGGCCGCTGAGCGTGTATGGGCGGGTGTTTGCGGTGGTTCGGGGGTTGGTGTTTTATGCGGCTGGGAGGACTTTTGAATAAGCCTCATTTATTAGCGATATATGCCCATATGTGACGTGTGGGAACATATCGCTAATAAGCAATATGTGATATATAGAAATCTGGATTATGTCCAAATTTAATATATGACTCAGTAGGGTCTTGGTGTAAATAATTAGATGACTGGGTATTTTACTCTTTATAAAGAGTATATTTCTATTCAAAAATCGATCCCACTGTTCGCGCAGATGAGTTCTCCAACCGTGATCGTGCGTGATCGTACCGCCGTGTAGTACGCGGGTCCTTATGCCCCAGCGAATCCTGCAAATGATGCAAAGCTACCCCCATCTCTAGGGCCAAGGTGGCGTGGGTATGTCGTAGGACGTGGGCGGATACGGTTTTTCTGATGCCAGCTTTAAGCGCTAGCGTTCTCAGAAGACCATCCACGTTACTTCGTTGCCAGGGTTTGCCGGTGCGGGTGATAAAGACCAGGGCAGAGACCCTTTTGTTTTCAAGGTTTTCTACTTCTCTACCGGTAGTTTGGGTGAGCTCGCGCAGGTTCCGCAGTGTGTGCTCGGGTAGGTAAACCGCGGATTTCTTGCCGCCTTTACGAGTAATCAGCAATCGACCTTCTGATATATCGGACTCTCTGATGCTCAGTGCTTCGCTGATGCGCAGCCCCGTGGAAAGCAACAAATCCACCAGTGTCTGGGCGCGCAAGGAATGTTCGGTGGCAGCATCCAATAGTCGCAGTGCTTCGCGTTGGGTGAGGGCTTGGGTTGCGGTGAAGTCTGGGTCTACTGGGGGTCGGCGGATATAGAGGCTTATTCAAAAGTCCTCCCAGCCGCCAAAAACACCAACCCGCGAACTACCGAGAACACCCGCTGATACGAGCTCAACGGCCGTCTGAAACCCATGTGCAGAACCCGCCAGGTCTTAATGT
>NZ_JAAXPV010000005.1 GCF_012396615.1 Rothia terrae
AGGCTCCACCAAAGCCTGGGGTACCGAACCCCGGTCGAGGTGGAAACCGATTTTTGGAAGCAGAACCCGCCGCAAGTGATAATAGAAATCAAGGCAAATGCCTAGGAACAAAACTCGGGGCACTTCAACAGTGAGTGCGTTATCGCCTGAGCTCACATTCACCGTGGTTGGATTATTCTCGCTGTGCTTGTTAACGAGGTCGCGGATGCGACCAAAGGCACTGGCGGTGGGGTTGGACTGACTGCTGATTCCGTGCACGTCTTTAAGTGCAAGTTCACCGATTTTTTCAAGGACGGCGTCGGGAATGTCAGTGGTTCCGCCCGGGGCGACGAGTGTAGCCATGACATGCTCCTGAAAATACTGGGGGAGTTATTGAGTACGTATATTTATAAAGGAACGGCGCTGGGAGAAGCGGTAAGTGGAAGGTGCCTGCCCCAGCGCCGTCTCTTAGTTAGACGCGACGGACTATAAAAATGTCACGAAAAAGTTAATAATTTAACTAAGTGAGTGTAGTTACGCGTTCTTTACTGTTGAGTAGCTCACGGCTTCCACCAGGTGAGGCGCAAGGAGTTGAGCACGACAAAGACCGAGCTGAATGCCATCGCCGCACCCGCAATCATGGGGTTAAGCAGGCCGAGCGCAGCAACCGGGATCGCCACTACATTGTAGATAAACGCCCAAAACAGGTTGGACTTAATCAGGCGCAGGGTGGCGCGTGAAAGCTTCAGCGCTGTGGGCACGGATGCGAGTTCGCTGCGCATCAGCGTCATGTCGGCAGCTTCCATGGCAACATCGGTGCCTGAACCCATCGCAATGCCGAGATCAGCCTGTGCCAGTGCCGCTGCGTCGTTCACGCCGTCGCCTACCATGGCAACGGTCTGACCGGCATTCTGCAGCTCACGAACCTTCGTGACCTTGTCCTCAGGGCTTACCTGCGCAAAAACATCGTTCTCATCAATGCCTACCTGCTGTGCTACCGCCTGAGCTACAGGTAGAGCGTCGCCTGTCAAAAGCACTGGGCGCAGACCTAGTGCCTTGAGCTCCGCAATGGACTGCGCAGAATCAGGCTTGGGGGCATCCTGCAAACAAATAATGCCCACAGGTTTACCGTTGACTGCCACAGCCACGGTTGTAAAACCTTCGTGCTCCTTGGCAGAAATCAGTTCTCGCTGATAATCGTTGAGAAAAGCCCGATGCTCATCCAAGAAGTCTGCCTTGCCCACAACAACGGTGCGCCCATCGGCGAGAACCGCGCGCACACCGCCACCTGCATAGGACTTGAAATCCTGCGACTCAGGGAGGGTGCCTCGCGCCGAACCAGCCGCCGCAATAGCGCGCGCAATCGGATGCTCACTGCGCTGCTCAACCGCAGCCGCGGGGGCAAGAACCTCAAGATAAGGATCAGCATCAGAACTAAACGCCTCAACCTGTATGACCTCAACATCACCCGTGGTCACAGTGCCGGTTTTATCAAGAACGACGGTGTCAACACCGCGGGTATCTTCAAGCACCTGCGCGCTTTTAATGAGGATGCCCAGCTGAGAACCGCGTCCTGTACCCGCCAACAAAGCGGTAGGAGTCGCCAGCCCCAAAGCGCACGGGCAGGCGATAATCAGCACCGAAACACCGGCAATAAACGCATCAGAAATATCGGGTGAAACCAGCAACCACACGACGAAAGTCAGCGCAGCAATCGCCAAAACGATAGGAACAAAAACAGAAGAAATACGGTCAGCCAAACGAGCGATAGGAGCCTTGGAGGACTGCGCCTCAGACACCAACTTACCCATCTGCGCCAGCGTCGTCTCACTACCTACGCGAGTGGCACGCACCGTGAGTGCGCCAGAAACGTTGACCGTCGCGCCCGTAACAGAACTACCCGGGCTCACCTCAACCGGAACGGACTCACCGGTCAGAAGCGACTCATCAATCGCAGAACTACCCGAAAGCACCACGCCGTCCGTCGCAATTTTCTCGCCGGGACGAACCACAAACTCATCATCGGGCAGAAGATCCTTCACCGGAATACGGATCTCTTTGCCGTTTTGAATCACGGCGACATCCTTAGCGCCCAAGTCAAGAAGCTTACGCAGAGCCTCAGATGAGCGTCGCTGCGTGCGCGCCTCAATAAAGCGTCCCACCAGCAAGAACAGTGCGACCATCGTTGAAGAATCAAAGTACAAATTATGGTCGTGAGCGCTCATGCCATCGTGACCGGCATGAGCCGTCACATACGGGTAAGCAATGAGGCTGACCAGCGAAAACCCGTACGACGCAATGATTCCCAAAGACACCAGGGTGTCCATCGTGCCCGATAAATGACGCGCATTAATCGCCGCCGAACGGTGAAAAGGCCACGACGCCCACGTCACCACCGGTAGCGCCAGTAGCGCCACCACCCAGCCCCAGTGCGGAAACTGAAACACTGAAAACATGGTGATGCAAAAAACCGGAACCGCAAAAATTACAGCCACCCAAATACGCTTCTTCAGCATCTCAGGAGAATGCAAAGACGTCGTATCAAGCTCAGGCGACGAATCTTCATCATGCTTAACTGACGCTGAGTACCCCGCCTTCTCAACGGCCTGCACAATCTGGTCATCGCTGATGCTCGCCGGCGCAATCACGCGCGCCGACTCCAGCGGAAGGTTCACCGACGCGTCCACGCCCTCAAGCTTGCGCAGCTTGCGCTCCACACGCCCCACGCAGGACGCGCACGTCATGCCACCCACGTTCAGGTTAAGGACGCGGGTCTCAGGTTGTTGCAGGATGTCTTGGGGTGTCGTGCTCGACATGATTCCTTCTCACGATGCGTAGGTAGGGGAAATATCTAGGGGACGGTCTCATTAATCAGCACGCAGTCGCCAGCAGCCCCTCTCGTGGACTCGCGCTGGGCGCTCGCCACGATTCACGCCAGACCCGATGCCAGCTGGCGACGTTGTGTGCTTATTGATGCGAGAAGGTCCGGCCTTCGTCACTTATGCGGGGCGCACTTTGGTTGGCGCTCAACTGGCTCCGGTTGCCGAGGTCGCGCACTCCTTGGGCGCAGTCGTCCTAGCGTGCAAAAGCGGTTAGCCACTGCGGTTACACGCACTAGCTAACCGGTTGCCAGCGTTGTTCTGTTAGTTCTGAACGACGTCGTAGCCGGCTTCTGCGATTGCCGCGTTGATGGCGGTGTCGCTGACGGGCTCAGTGTGCTCGATGGTTACGGTTGACTCGCCGTCTTTGACGACGTCAACCACTACTGACTCAATACCTTCTACCTCTGAAACCTCTTCGGTGACGCTCAGTGCGCAGTGGTTGCAGGTGAGACCGGTTGCTTTGACGACCTTGGTAGCCATGATTTTCTCCTTCGGAGTGGGGTGCTGGCGGGTGCCAGCGTGAGTACATCTTGTGAGCTAGCTGCGCATCATGCGGGAGATTGCTGCGGTTGCTTCGGCGATTTTTTCGTCGACTGCGGCGGAGTCTCCGGTGCGTTCTGATTCGTGCGCGGCTTCAACCACACAGTGGCGTAGGTGTTCTTCAAGAAGACCGGTTGAGACTGAGTGCAGTGCCTTATTGATGGCGGCTACCTGCGTCAGAATGTCAATACAGTATTTGTCTTCTTGTACCATGCGCTCGATACCGCGCACCTGCCCTTCGATGCGACGCAGACGCTTGAGGTAGGCGTCCTTGTTGTCGCTGTAACCGTGGGGGCCGTGTTCGCAGCCGTTGTGTGTTTCGCTCATGCTTCCACGTTATACCCCCTGGGGGTATGCTTGCAAGGGCTTTACGAACTTTTCCGCTACGTGCATTCCCCACTTTATAAACACACACCGCACAATTTCGTGAGTACACCCGTTTGATAGGCTTAAGAACATGGCTTCTTATATCGAGGACTACGCTCTACTGTCTGACATGAATACCGGTGCGCTCGTCTCGCGCGCCGGCTCAATTGACTGGTTCTGCGCCCCGCGTTTTGACTCCGGTGCTGTTTTCGCTGCCCTTTTGGGTGAGCGCGATAATGGACGCTGGCTACTGGCTCCGCTGGAATCTATGAACCCCACGCCGGTTGAGGAAATCCGCATCGAGCGTAGCTATCGCGAGAACACCTTCGTACTGCAGACGGTGTGGTCTGTGGGCGATGCGAGCGTGCGCGTTACCGACTTCATGCCGCTAGCTGCCGGTACCTCGATCGTGCGAAACGTGGAGGGGCTCACCGGTGAGGTCACCATGTACAACGAAATCGCGATGCGTTTTGATAACGGTAAAACTCAGCCGTGGGTGACGCGCTACGATGGCGCGCCGGACGCCAACGGCAACACCAACCCTGAAGAATCAATGCTGGTGGGCATGGCTGGCCCGCACGCGCTGGTGTTCCGCGGCGATGCAATGCCCGACGGTGAACCCGATCAGCACGCTGGAACTTTCACCGTTACCGCAGGTCAGAACTATGTTTTCACCCTGTCATACTTTGCCTCCAACCAGAATCCGCCCGCACCGATTGATTACCCCACAGCACTGAACTACGCGCAGGAACAGTGGCGTGAATGGTCAGGTTTGTACGTGGATGAGGTTCCCGAAACTCCCGAAGCACCAGCTGAGGTGCCCGCTGTTGAAGAGAACACTCATTACGGTGACGGCGAGGACGTCGACACCAACCGCATCGCGCAGGTTGAGGCACCCGCTACCGATGTGTCGGTAGATAGCAATTCGATTGCTGTCACCCGCGAGGTTGGGGCTGAAGTTCTTGAGCCCTCCACCAATACCACCTCCTTCGAAATTGATGCCGCAACCTACGAGGAATTCGCGCAGACCAGCGTCAACCCCATTGTTGAGCAAGAAGAGGACGACGCCGCCTTCGAGGCTGAGCTACGCGAGGCACGCTTGCGTTCACTCCTGGTGCTACGCGCTATGATTTCACGTGAAACCGGCGGCCTGGTGGCCTCCGTAACGACCTCACTGCCCGAGGTTTTAGGCGGTAAACGCAATTGGGACCACCGCTTTGTCTGGCTACGCGATGTCGCCATGGCAATGGACGTTACCCTCGCCCACGGTCACGAACGCGAAACTGCGCAGCTACGTAACTGGATGCTACGCGCGCTCGCCAACAACCCCTACAACCTGCACGCTGTCTACGGCGTTGCCGGTGAGAAGGACGACCTTGACCGCCGCCTTGCTCTTGCCGGTTACGAAGGCGCTCAACCGGTGCGTTCGGGTAACGGCTCGCACAGCTACTTCCAGGGCGACGCGCTGGGCCAGGTGCTGGCAACTTTCGCGAATCTGCGCCGTCACGGCGTGGGCGAAGACCACCTCTCATGGCCCTTGCAGCAAGCACTTCTCAACTCAGCTGTTGAAAAAATCGGTAGCGAAGACCGCTCTATCTGGGAGATGGCGGGCGAGCCACATATCTTCACCCACTCACAGGCTATGCTGTGGGCTGCGTTCGACGCCGGTGTTACTGCCGTTACCGAGCACGGCATGACGGGCGATGCGCAGGCGTGGGCTGAGGCTCGCGACCGCGTGGCAGAAGAGATTTTGGAGCGCGGCTACAACGAAGAGCTGAACTCCTTTGTGCAAACCTACGACGGGGTGCACGTGGACGCGTCCCTGTTACAGCTTGCTCAGATTGGTTTTGTGGCGTGGGACGACCCTCGCATGGTGGGCACGGTAGAGCGCATTGAAGACGAACTCATGCACGAATCCGGCCTTATTTACCGCTATATCAACCGCGACAGCATCGATGGATTTGAAGGGCAGGACAACCCGCACTTCGGTGCTTCGCTGTGGTTGGCGGAGCAGTACCTGCGATCAGGACGCGCCGAAGACGGCAAACGCGTCCTGCGCACCGTGCTGGCGTTGTCTAACGACTTGGGGCTGCTCAGCGCGTCCTACGATTTTGAGGCCCAGCGCATGACGGGCAACTTCCCGCACATCATCCCGCACATCGCGCTCATTCGCGCAGTGGAAGCTGTCTAAGCTTCGTAAGCTCTCACTTTCCGTGGATTTGCGCTGTAAAAACGCGAAAATTACAGCGCAAATCCACGGAAAGTGAAAAGGCAGACCTTTTACGTGCCTCTCAGCTAAAAACTGCGCTGATTTTAGCCGTTATCATTATCTGAATCGTTGCCACCATCGGTGTCTGAGCCGTTAGCATCGTCCTTCTCAGAATCAATGGGGTCGTTATTATCGCCATCGCCATCGGTGGTGTCGTGGTCGTTAGCGTCATCGCTGTCGTTAGCATCGGGTGACTCGGTTGCATCATCGCTATCGTCAGCTTCCGGTGACCCCGATGCGTCGTCGTTGTCATCGTTGGTTGCGTTGGTGGATGCGGGTGCCTGCGTGGTTTCTTTATCGTCGGGTTCGTTGGTATCTGAGTCGGACGAGCCGCACGCTACTAAGCCGAGGCCCAGCACAGTGGTTGAAAGGGCGATCATGAGTTTGCGGGTCACTGGGTTTTGCACGGTTTCTCCTTTGAACGCGTCTGTGACTCTCTTTACACTACCGGGTGAATCGACGCGCTAACAAGGGTGCTGAGTAAATTGTCTGGGTGCTACCTGCACGCGCATCCTATTTTCTCTGACTGCCAGCACGTAGTTGTCTGTGCATGTGAGCGAGCCGCACCTTCCCCTGCCGGCAGGTGCTTACTCTAAGAAACATCAACCCGTAAGTAGGCAGGAAATCTCGTGCAAACATCATTTTTAGCAACCCTCAAGTCCGCAGTATCGAACAGCCTCCCACAACTTAGGGAGTCCATCAAAGAATCGCTGGATGCTTCGGGGCTCCTTGATTCTTCGGGTGGAGGGGCGGACGTGAACTCGGATGATTCATCAGGTTCAAATGACGATTCAGATGATGACTAAACTACAGCAGCTTCATTGTCATCTCGCCAAGAATTGAGATACCAAAGCAGGTGAACACGGCACCAGCCACACCGTCGAGCACCAGAGTTGCGCGCGGGTGCGCTAGCCACTTTTTCGCCAGGGCAGCCAGCACAATAATAAGCGTAAACCACAGAACATTAATGCCGCCGTGAATGAGTGCCAGGTAAGAACCCATCAAAAACGAGGGCACTGAATCAATCATGAACGGTGGCACAGAGGCTATATAAAAAATCGCGATTTTTGGGTTGAGAATGTTAGCCACAAAGCCGGTGCGAAAACTCTTGGCAATGTCGGCGGTTCCTCCGGCAACCGTACTACCAGCATCCTGCCCGGTGGTTTTAAGGGATGATGCGTGCCCCCACTCCCGCAGGTTCTTGAGCAGGCTCAGCCCAAGGTAGATTAGGTAGAGACCGCCGGCGATGGTGATGACTTCAAAGACGCCGGGTGCTTTTTCCATGAGCACGGCAAGGCCGGTGGCGGCGGCGACACCCCACACCAACAGTCCGCAGGTGATGCCAAAAACCGCGGCGTAGGCGGCACGGCGTCCATAGGCGGTCAAGGAGCGCAGTACCAGCGCGGTGTCGGTGCCTGGAATGATCGTAATCAAAAAGGCAATGGTCGCGAACCCGGTTAGTGCTGAGATCAAAGTCATGGCATTCAGACTAAAGTAGATTGAAACATCACACCATGCCATGAATTTCAACAGTATTCGTGGTTAATCTCCATGAAAGGTGGTCGTGTGTATGACCTCAAGCGCCTTGAAATTCTGTACGAAATTTCTAACTACGGTTCGCTGGTTGCCGCCGCAGATGTGCTGGGGTACGACCCCTCAACGGTTTCAGCTCACCTGAGTAAGTTGCAAGCAGAAGTCGGCCACACTCTGTATGAAAAGTCAGGACGCGGTGTGGTGCTTACCGCGCGCGGGCAGGAGCTGGCGCAGTATGCCGGGCAGATGCTGGCTATCGCTGAGCGGGCTCGCATTGCCATGGAAAATCCAGCGACTACTACGCCCCGGATGTTGCGCGTGGCGTCCTTCAATAGTGCCGCACGGTACGCGGTGCCTCAGATTTTTGAGCAGCTTGAAAAGCGTGCCCCGCACCTGACGTTGGAACTTACCCAGTTAGAAGCAGAGCGCTCTATTTCGGAGCTCACCAAACACCATTTTGATGTCGCGGTGGCAGAGGAATATGAGGGGCGACCGGTTTCTTTGCCACCCTCGCTCACTCGCGTCGAACTGTGGCAAGACCCTATTGTGATCGTTGCACCGCAATCAGTGGTGCCCGCGCAACCCCTGAAACAAATGGGCTGGCTGGCAGAGCTTCCCTGGTGCATGGAACCCGTCGGAACGCAGCTTCGTGCCTGGTCAGACGCCTTTTTAACGGCGCGTAATATTCGCGCGGTACCGCGGTTTGTGTCAACCGACCTGAGCTGGCAGTTGCAGTCAGCGTACGGTGGGCATGCCGTTGCTATCTTGCCGCATCTTGTGCTGGACGCCATTTACCGGGTGGAAGGACAGGCATCCTCACCCCATGCTGTGCCGCAGGGACTGTGGGTCAGCGAGCCACTAGGCAAAAGAACCTTTTTGCCGTTATCCGCAAAAGTTCAGCAACCCACCCTGCAGTCTCAACTATTTTGGATATTCTGCGCGAGATGAACCCCGCACAGATTTAGTCCTCTAGCTGCCGCGCGTATTTAGACGCCCGCGCCGCGCAGATCATCAGCTGAACCTGGTGAAAGAGCATCAGTGGCAAAATAAGCAGACCCACGGACGCACCTCCAAAGATAATCACTGCCATCGGCAGACCTGTTGCCAGCGACTTTTTAGTGCCGCAGAATTGCATAGCGATGCGGTCGGGGCGGTTAAAGCCCAGTTTCTGGCCCACAAAATTAGTCAGCCACAGCATGATTTCAACAAGAAGCACGTTGATAATAATCAGCGCAATGAGCTGAGGGATAGAAACGCGCGCCCAAATGCCGTCTACCACACCTTCTGAAAAGGCTGAATACACCACCATCGCGATAGACAGGCGGTCAATATTTTTAGTGAGCTTGTTCTTAGCAAAAGGCGCTGCCCACTTGCGCAACAGCTGACCGAGTACAAAAGGTAACAGCAACTGCACGGCGACGTTGATAAAGACATCGCCGGAAATGCTGACGTGGTCGGAACGCATCAAGAGCATAACCAATACCGGGGTAATAAGAACACCCAAGAGGTTGGATGCGCTCGCCGCCACCACTGCGCCGGCGACGTTACCGCGCGCTACAGAGGTGAAGGTGACCGATGACTGCACCGTGGACGGTACAAGGCTCATAAACAGCAGACCCAGGTACAGTTCTTGACCAATCACATGCTGGAGTGGCCACATGAGTAACCCGATGATAGGAAACAGCACGTAGGTGAAAGCAAGAATGGAGCTGTGAAGCTTCCAGTTCTTCAGACCTGCCACGGCTTCTTGGGGCGAAAGACGCGCGCCATAGAGAAAGAACAAAAACGCGATAGCGATTTTGGTGGCGACCGAGAAACCATCGGCAAACTCGCCTCGCGCCGGGACGATGATTGCAAGAATCACCGCACCGAGAATCATCATGATAAGCGGGTCTGGTGCAGAGAGTTTAAAACGGGAAGCCATGCATACAAGTGTAGTGATAGATCGGTAAGGGTTTTAACCGCGGGCGGGCAGGCCTATCAATGGCCCCTAGCGTTTGGCTTGTTCGCTGAGACTTTAGTCCTTGTTGTAAGTGAAACGCTAGGGGTTAGCGATATCTATAGTTCGAGGTTGGCGCCGGTTTCAGGGTCGAAGAAGTGCATCTTTCCAGCCGGTGCCAGCCACACGTTGTCGTAGCGGGCAGCGCTACGTCCGGGTACGCGCAGAATTGCCTGCGCAGGGCGATCGGGCGAGGTCTGCTTGAGCGTGACGTCCTGGTGACGGGAGAGCACAGCGTAAACGTAAGCATCTGCGCCTAGCTCCTCGACCAGGTCAACGTGTGCGCGAATGCCTTCACCCTCACGCGTCATCACCAGGTCTTCAGGACGCACGCCGATGCTGATGCGGTTGCTGGTGAGTTTTGAACGCATCCCGGATGAAATCGGGATGATGCTCTTGCCAAAGTGCGCGCCCTGCTCCTCTACGGGGCAGGAGAAGATGTTCATGGATGGTGAGCCGATAAAGCCTGCAACGAACTCGTTGGCGGGGTGGTCGTAGAGGTTACCCGGTGTGTCTACCTGCTGCAGGACGCCCGCGTTCAGCACTGCCACGCGGTCGCCCATGGTCATTGCTTCGGTTTGGTCATGGGTGACGTACACGGTGGTGGTGCGCAGCTGGCGGGTGAGCTCTGAAATCTGGGTGCGGGTTTGCACGCGCAGCTTGGCATCCAGGTTAGAGAGGGGTTCATCCATGAGGAAGGCGCGAGGCTCGCGCACGATTGCGCGTCCCATTGCCACGCGCTGACGCTGACCACCGGAGAGCGCCTTGGGCTTGCGGTCAAGGTACTCGGTGAGGTCCAGGAGGTTGGCGGCCTCTTCAACGCGTCGGTTGATTTTGTCTTTGGGGAACTTGGCGACCTTGAGGGAGAAGGCAATGTTCTCACGCACGGTCATATGCGGGTACAGCGCGTAGTTCTGGAACACCATGGCGATGTCACGGTTCTTGGGCGGCGCGTAGGTGACGTCCTCATCGCCAATGGTGATGCGTCCGGACGTGACGTCCTCAAGACCGGCGAGCATACGCAAGGTCGTGGACTTACCGCAGCCCGAAGGGCCAACGAGCACGAGGAACTCGCCGTCCGCGATATCCAGGTTCAGATTGCTCACCGAGGGACGTTCCGCACCGGGGTACTGGCACACAACATTTTCAAATTTGATTTTGGCCATGGCTCCCTTTCGCGTGAACAGTCTCTTTAGGGTATCAAGAAGCCGGTTGTAGCTACCCCCTAGCCTTACGCTCACCCGCTGAGGTTGCCCCTTTGACATAACAGCTCACCCCCTTCTGTTGGCTTTCTTCATGGCGAGTCCAGTTTGCTGTGATCCGTTGAAAGTCCGTCAAGAGGGCGTTTAAAGCTTAGTGGTTTTAAATCTTTTATGGTGAGCTCGTTTTAAATGGAAAAGGGTGGACGCCTAGAGAAGGCATCCACCCTTTCTGCTCTGTTACTAGTCGTCTAGCATGGTGTATTCAATGACGGGATTCTCTCGAAGTTCCTTATTCGCTTTTTCAACCTTGAGGCGAGTGAGCAAGAAGAGGATGAGGAGGTTAATACCGGCAGGAATCCAGAGGTACATGATGTACAGCATGCTAATAGCTGATTCAGACTGTTCAGGGGCGTTAGCGACGTAGCCGCTGATTGAAAGTAACCAGCCTGCAAGAGCTGTACCTACACCGCCACCAATTTTCACACCGAGTGAGGTTGCTGAGAACATGGTGCCATCAATGCGCTTCTTCTTGGAGAGGAAGGTGTACTCGGAGGCCTCTGCGATGAGAGCGTTGATAGTTCCCTGCAAGGGGCTCATACCGATGGACGCAATACCTGAGAAGACCAGCATCAGCGGGATGTTACCCATGTAGGCTGCGACAATCACCAATGCTCGTGCGATAAACGCAATGATGTAACCGATGATGTTGATCTTGTACATGCCGTTGAATTTCTGAACCACCATAGGGGTGAACAGAAGACCGATAATCAACGGCACGTTGATTGCCCACGCAAAGGGTCCGAGCAGTGTTGCATCGCCCAGGATGTAAGTCATGAAGTAGATGCCCATGCTGAGCGTGGTATTGAAAATCTGGTTTAGCAAGAACACCGAAAGAATCAGCAGATAGAACTTGTTGCTGACAAGTAGGCCAAGTGACTCTTTGAGGCTGTACTTCTCGGGTACAGGATTGTTCTTCTCACGAATAATCGGGATAGCCTGAGTCTCTTCTTCCAAAACAGACTTGGGCAATTCCTTGACGGAGAAAACGGAGAGAGTGTTTACGGCAAGGCCGATGAGCGCGTAGATAATAGCGATAGTTCGCCAGCCTTCAGCTCCGCCGCCGAATATCTGGACACCCTGGACAGTGATGCTCTGGATGAGCAAGCTAGTGCCGAACGCGAACATGAAGCGGATGGATCCCATCTGCACACGTTCGTTACCGTTCTTGGTAATCAGCGAAGTAAGAGCTGAATACGCAATATTGTTTGCGGTGTAGAAAACGCCGTTCAGAAGGGTATAAGCGATGAAGAACCATGCGTACTGAGCAAACTGTCCCATAGAAGTGGGAATCGCGAAGATAGCGATAATCATTGCTGCACAGCCGAAGTAGCCCCACAGCATCCATGGACGAGCCTTACCCATACGGGTGTTGGTCTTGTCAATCATTGCGCCGAAGAAGAGGTCTGAGATGCCGTCAAAAATCTTCGAAACAAGAATTAAGGTACCGATAATACCCGGGTTCAAACCGACAGTGTCGGTTAGATAAATCATCACAAAGGAGGCAAGGAACGCGTACACCACGTTGCCGGCAACATCGCCGGAACCGTAGCCTACTACGTTGTACCACCTAAGGTATTTCTTTTCGTTCATTGTTTTGCCTTTTGTTGATCCCTGCTTTAGGCAGAGGGAATGAGTGTGAATTCGAAGGAGAAATTTTCAGGGTTGAGTCTGTATACCTCTAAGACATCAGGACCACAACTGTTGGAACCAATGCCGTTGTGCGCGTAATCGATGCAAAGAACGGTGGCGTTTTCTTCGCGTAGCTCAAAGTTGTGTGCCTTTGTGCTGAGCTCCTCTTGCGAGAAGTGAGACGCATTGAAAGAGAACGGATTCTTTGAAGCAACGGAGAACTTTGATGCGTTGTGCGACAGCTCAACGTAGTCGCAGTCGAAGTGGCTGCCGTTCTCTTGTGGCTTGATGTAATCCTCATGAAGGTCTGCTACTGAGGTAGTGAAAACATCGTGATAGCTTGCCTGATGCTTATCAACGTAGCTCTCATGTGGTCCCATACCGAAGTACTCAACCTGCTCCAATGCTTTGTCGAGGAACAAGCGCACTCCGAAACGGGGGAGCGCCGGGAATTGCGGCGAGCGGTTGGCATCAAACTTGACTGTAATCTTGCCGTCGTGAGCTACATGCCAGAGGGTAGTTCCCTTAATGATGGGCTGGACGGTGGGGGCAATAATCCCGAAAGTGCAGCTGATAATGATGCCATTATCGACAGGCTGGCAAGAACTGAAATATGAACGGGAGTACGCCTGATCGTAGTGTGCAGCCTTCCACTTAATCTTCAGATACATATCGTTGTCAGTGGGCGCTCGCCAGATATTGATGTTCATTGGTTCAGTGAACAAGTCTTTACCGTTCACCGAGAGTTGACTGAATATGCCCGCATTTCTGTCGAAGGTGTAGCTGAAACCCTTACCGGAGATAACGTATTCATTAGCGGTGTCCTCCACCTTGAGGTGTGAGGTGCTAGTGTCTGCCTCCAGAAGCTCTAGAGCTTTGTGATGAGTCGGTACGAGAGTAGAAACTTCTACCTCTTCGCGACCCAGGAAGTGCCCTGCGGGCAGAAGCGGGAGCTCCTTCTTGAGGAGGTAGTCAATATGCAGGTAGCATCTACCTGACGTCAGCTCCGGCATCTCAAGCTGAATCGTCTGCTGCTCGTGGGGCAACAGAGCGGAATCAAAAGAGTAGGTGCCTTCTGATACCACGGAACCATCGCAGACAAATGAGTACTTGAGTTCGATTGCTTCTTTCGCGTCGGTGAAATCAAGGTAGTTTTTGAGTGTTACATGACCCGAAGCTGCGTTGAAGTCGGTGACGCGAAGAGGTCGGTACACGTTGCGGTATTCCAACAGTCCCGTATGAGGGGTGCGGTCTGGGTAGACGAGGCCGTCCATGCAGAAGTTTCCGTCGTGGATTTCCTCGCCGTGATCGCCACCGTAGAGGTACATATCCTTGCCGGTGTGCTCATCCTTGCCTGCGTATACAGCATGGTCGCACCACTCCCAGACGAATCCACCGCACATCGCGGAGTTCTCATCGATAACCTTAAAATAGTCTTCAAAGTCTCCGGGGCCGTTACCCATTGAGTGAGCGTACTCTACAAGCAAGAAGGGCTTATCGGGTGAGCTTTCGAGATATTTTTCAATGTCCTCGAATGGAGGGTACATGCGGCTGTACAGGTCGATATTTGAGTAATCGTATTTACGACGCTTATCGTCGTAGTACGCACTTTCGTACTGGGTGATACGAGTGTTATCGTACTCCTTGACCCAGGCCAGGGACTTTTCGAGCGTCACACCGTAGCCGCATTCATTACCTGCTGACCAGGAGATAATGCTGGGACGGTTCTTCTCACGAATAACGCACAGTTGTACGCGGTCCATAGTGGACTCAGTCCATTCTGGATTATCTGAAATAAGCTGGTTCCAATGCTTCACCTGATTTTCGAAGGAATCGTCCTCGAGGTACTGAAGCATCGTGCCGTGGCTTTCGTTGTCGGCCTCGCTCATTACCAAGAAACCATACTCATCGCACATCTGGTAGAAGTAAGGCGAATTAGGGTAGTGGCTACTGCGGATCGCATTGAAATTATGCTGCTTGATGAGCTCAAGGTCTCGCTTGATGTGCGCGTAGTCTACGGCAGGTCCAACTACGGGATCGGAGTCGTGGCGGTTCACTCCGCGGAAAGTAATCGGCTGACCATTGAGAAGGATAACGTTGCGTTCGATGCGAACGGTGCGAATACCTACACGTTCAGTGATGATTTCATGTGGACCTTCGATGCTTAGCGTGTAGAGATAAGGATTCTCAGGGTTCCACAGGTGGGCATCTTGAATATCAAAAGTTGCAGTATGCGAGAAACCATTATTTTCTGAGGTTTCTGCTAGCTCACTATGGGCGATTTCTTGGTCTTCAGCATCCTTAAGCACGAGCTTCACCGGGGCGTCTTCGTTTAAGAATGCGGCGGAGAAGTTAATGGTTGATGCGCCAGTCTTCTCATCAAGGTCTGTGGTGATGAAGTAATCGAAGACAGCATCTAGAGGTCGGTTCAAGATGTAGACATCGCGGAAAATTCCACTCATGCGGAACTTATCTTGATCCTCTAAGTAAGAGCCGTCGCACCACTTGAGAACAAGCACAGCAAGGCGGTTGGTGCCGTCCTGTACAAGCCCTGAAATATCAAACTCGCTGGTGGCGTGCGAAACCTGACTGTAGCCCACATATTCGCCGTTGAGCCAAACATAGAAGCATGAATCAACACCTTCGAAGTTCAGATGAGCTAAGGGAGCGTCTTCGTTCTTGGAATACTCAAATTCAGTGACGTAAGCACCGCAGGGGTTCTCGGCAGGAACAAAAGGTGGGTTCAGCGGAAACGGGTAGCGGATGTTGGTGTACTGGTGGGAGTCGTAACCTTGAGTTTGCCAAGCTCCAGGAACTTGAATGTTCTGGAAACTTGAGAGGTCCTGAGTGGTTTCGTAGAAATTGAAATCGAGGTCGCGTACTGAATCGAAGTAACGGAACTTCCATGTTCCGTTGAGATCGATGAAGCGGTCTGATTCTTCTCGGTGTTCTACTAGGTCATTACGGCGAGTGGACGCGGGGATGTAGTAGGACCTTGCGTCCAGAGTGTTTTCATGAAGTACATGAAGATTCTCGAAGTGGTTGGGAACAATCATGGGAGCCCTTTCTCCTATGGTTCGGTGGTTCTACTCAACGGTGCGCATAAGACACCGATTTGTTTATTTATGTTCACTATAGTTTAATCCTGTGTCCTTTAGTTTAAAAATGTTTAATTATGACTCGGAAGAATTTTTCCAAAGTTGGAACATGGTCTTTTTGAACAAAAGTGGCGGATCTTGTGTTTGTTTATGTTCTTTTTTGTTAGACTGCGAGTGTATAGATGCTTTCCGAAAGAAGGTTCACATGCTTGCTCAGCAACGTCACAACGCCATCATGGCGCAGGTTCACGCCAGGGGAACCGTTCAGGTTCAAGACCTTGCCGAGTCGCTTGATGTTTCAACCATGACCATTCGCCGCGACCTCGCTGAGCTCGACGAGCTAGGCGTCCTCACCCGCGTCCACGGCGGCGCTACCCTTGTAACTTCTGCCCACGAGCCGCAGTTCGCCGAGAAAATGGCAATCAACGCGGACGCTAAATCCGCCATCGCCCGCGCCGCCCTGAACCTTGTGCACAGCTCGCAGTCCATCGGCATTGCAGGCGGTTCTACCTGCGCCAAAATCGCCCAAGAAATCACGGCGCAACCCGAGCTTACCGACATCACCGTGGTCACCAACTCTCTGCAGGTGCTCAACATCTTCCACGCAGATCTCAAACCCGGCATCAAAACCCTACTCACCGGCGGCGAACGCACCCCGTCCGACGCCTTCGTTGGCCCAATCGCGGACGCCGCGCTGAGCACACTCTCCACCGATATCCTCTTTATGGGCGCCCACGGCATTGGTGAGAAAGGCCTCTTCACTCCCAACCTGCATGAAGGCCACACCAACCAGGTCTTCATGAAATCTGCCCGAGAAGTCGTCGCAGTCTTCGACGCCACCAAGTGGAGCGTCACCGGTCTGATGCGTTTTGGCGAATGGCGCGACGTCGACACCGTAATCACCAGCAACACCATCACCGACGAGCAGCACCGCGTGCTCACCGATAACGTCAACAAGGTAGTAGTAGCATGAGCAACCACCCCGTACGCATCACCCGCGGAACCCTCGCTGACGGCCGCGAAATCCTGTTCTACGATGACTCAGAACCCTATGTTTCCGGAGAAAAAGTCCGCAAAATTAAAGACCCTCGTCCGCTAGATGCGCGTGAGCTACCACCAGTGGAAGCTGCGTCCATTCGCCGTGACCCGCTGACCGGTGAATCCGTTGCCATTGCCGCTCACCGCAACAACCGCACCTTCATGCCGCCTGCCGACGAAGACCCGCTGGCACCTGCTGGCCGCGGGAGCGTCCCCGGTGAAATCCCTGAAGAAACCTACGATGTTGCCGTCTTTGAGAACCGCTTTCCTTCGCTGCAGGGCCCGCTAGCGGTTCACCGTGATGATGACCTTTTCTTTGAAACCACCCCGGCAGGACGCTGCGAAGTCGTCTGCTTTACCCCCGAGACTGAGGGCTCATTCGCATCATTAGGTTTCAAGCGCGCCCGCACCGTCGTTGAAGCGTGGACGCACCGCACCCGCGAACTTTCTGCCAACCCGGACATCGCGCAGGTGTTCCCCTTTGAGAACCGCGGCAAAGAGATCGGCGTGACCCTGCCGCATCCTCATGGGCAGATTTACGGCTACTCCTACCTGCCGTCCTACACCGCTGCCGTGGTGCGTCAGGCAGAAAAATACGCGGCAGACAACGGGGGAGCGGACCTGCTCGGCGACCTGCTGAACAAGGAACTGGCTGAAGGTACTCGCATCGTCAAAGAAACCGAACACTGGGTAGCTTTCGTGCCTTTCGCCGCTAAATGGCCCGTAGAGATTATGGTATTCCCGCGTCGTGCAGCCCGCGACTTTACAGAGCTCACCGACGCTGAAAAAGATGAGCTCACCGAGCTCTACCTCGACATTGTGGGTCGCCTGGACCGCTTCTTTGAAGGCGTCACCACCTTGCCCTACATTGCCGCCTGGCATCAGGCGCCCACTCGCGACGGTGAGCACATCTCGCGCATGTATCTGCGCATCTTCTCGCTCATGCGCTCACCCAACAAGATGAAATTCTTGGCGGGCAGTGAATCCGCGGTAGCCGCCTGGATTTCTGACACCACACCCGAGCGCATTGCCGCACGTTTTAAGGAACTCGCATCATGACTGAACTTGTTTGGAAAACCGCCCAAGAAACCGGTGCACACGTAGCGCGCGTGCGTCAGGCTTTCATTGATGAATTTGGCTATGAGCCGGCACGCGTGTTTTCCGCGCCCGGCCGCGTCAACCTGATTGGTGAGCACATTGACTACAACGGCGGCATCGTGATGCCTCTTGCCTTGCCGCATCGCACCTTCGTGGCAATTTCACCGCGCACCGACGGTGTTCTGCGCGTGACCTCCACTCAGGACGGTAGCGAGACCACAGGGATCGCGGCGGACGCGATTGCCCCCGGTGCCGTGGATAGCTGGATTGCTTATGTGGTTGGCGTGCCCTGGGCGATGCGTGAACTTGGTCTTTTGGATGAGGTTACCGGCGCTGACATTGCCGTAGATTCGGATGTTCCGCTGGGTGCTGGACTGTCATCGTCGGCGGCACTAGAATGCTCCGTTGCGTTGGCTTTTGATGCGCTGGCTAGCGGCAATGATTCTTCACGCCAGTTGCTCGCGGCTACCGACGAAGGACGAAAGAAGCTAGCGACTGCCTGCATCAAGGCAGAGAATGAGATTGCCGGTGCGAACACCGGCGGCATGGATCAGTCTATTTCTTTGCGCGCTTCACAGGGCTCAGTGTTGACCATCGACTGCCGTGATTTTGCGACCACCAAGGTTCCGCTTGATCTTGCCGCCGCGGGGCTTTCGCTACTGGTGATTGATACCCGCGCGCCGCACCAGCTCAACGACGGTCAGTACGCTAAGCGTCGCGCTGGTTGCGATGCCATGGCGGACGCTTTCGGTGAGAAATTTTTGAGCTCTTTGGTTACCGACGGCACCGAGGTTAAGGGCGATGTTGATGACGCTGTAGCTCGCTGGCGTGAGATTGCATCCGCAGGTGAGGTAGAGGTTCCCGGTGAATATACCGTTGAGGCGTTGCTGCGCCATGTACTGTCTGAGCAGTTGCGTGTAGTTGAGACTATCAAGCTTTTTGAAGCGGGCGAGCCCACCGCTGGCACCTGGTCGAAACTAGGTGAACTGCTGACCGCCTCACACGCATCCTTACGTGATGACTATCAGGTGACCTGCCCCGAGCTGGATGTTGCCGTGGACGTTGCGTTGGAGGCCGGTGCGCTGGGCGCGCGTATGACCGGTGGTGGTTTTGGTGGTTCGGCGGTTGCGCTGGTTCGCGCAGGTGAGCAGGATGCGGTAGCCCACGCTGTGCGCGAGGCGTTTGCTTCTCGTGGCTTCAACGAGCCGCACTTTTTGAGCGCGACCCCGGAGGAATCCGCCCGCGAAGAGTTTTAACCTCCTGCTAGGTAACTGCGAGAGGGAGCGATGTGCCACTTTTTACCTCAAAAGTGGCGCATCGCTCCCCTCTCGCGATTAAAATCCCTCGCACCGTTGAGGGTAAAATTTACGCCGCCGCTTTTTCGCTAACCTCCAGTTGCAGATCAAGGGCGTTGAAGATCTTGAGGACGGTTTTCCAGGAGGGATTCCCTTCTGTACTGAGTGACTTGTAGAGGGATTCTCTGCCCACGCCAACTTTTTCGGCAATTGTAGCCATGCCTTGTGAGCGTGCGATATCGCCTAGGGCTGCCTGAAGCACTGCAGATTCCCCGGTTTCGAGTGCTGCGTTTAGGTAGGCGATAATTTGTTCGCGACTTTCGAGGTGTTCGGCGGCGTCCCGCGGTGAAAGTTTGGTATTCATTGGCTCTCCTGTAGTTCTCGGGCTAGATTGTAGGCCTTTTCTATATCTTTGGATTGGCTTGTTTTGCTTCCTCCAATGAGGAGAAGCATCATTTGTTGATTTTTGAGGGTGTAATAGATTCTGTAACCGGGGTCGGTGTGAATGCGCAGCTCGCTTACCCCGTTTCCTAGTGGCTTGATGTCACCAACTACCCTTCCTGCAAGTAGACATCGCGTGAGGGTGATATCTATTCGGGCTCGCCCCTGTGTGTCTTTTAGTTTTGATACCAGCGTTTATAGGTATCGGTCTGCAGGATTTCCATAAGCTTTAATGTATCCTGGGAGATACAAATTAAGCAATACGGGGTGTTGCTTGCACACCCCTTCTTAGCCCTATGTGGTCTATGTTGCTTTTGAGGTGTTTTATTCCCTACGAGAGGCAATCCCTTGGATTCACAAACGCTTTCTGCATAAGTAGCTAAAGCGTGCCCGCGCCTTAGCTGAAATCTCTAGCTGATAGGCGTTTTGTGATGTCCACTTTTAATGATTGCTCTGTGTCTTTTTCTCACCTGTCATTCACATGGCAGGACGGCACCTCTTGTTTCTCCGACCTAGCCGGTGCTTTCAGTGCACCCCTGACGGGCCTGGTTGGAGATAACGGCAGCGGTAAATCAACGTTTCTCAAGGTGCTCGCTGGGCTCATTCAGCCGACGTCGGGTGATGTGCAGCGTCCTGCGCGAGTTGCTTATCTACCGCAAGATCTCGGGCTTGATGCGAACAGCACGGTTGCCGATATTTTTGGAATTACAAAAATTCTTGACGCCCTGACCGCCCTAGAAAGCGGCGACTTTTCCAATTTTGTGTACGAGGCAATCGGCGATAAGTGGGACGCTGGTGAGCAGATCATTGTCGCGCTGGCCAGGGCAGACTTCGCCCCGGTTACAGGGCTCTCGGATGCGGAGGTCTCAGAGTTTCTCCGGCGCCCCCTCTCAACCTTCTCAGGCGGCGAGGCTGTGGCTCTCGCGCTCACCGCAACACTCGCATCCTCACCGGACTTTCTGCTGCTCGACGAACCCACCAACAACCTCGATTCGCACGCTAAATCCAGCCTCATCGAGCAGTTGCACCACCTGCCCTGCCCGGCAGTCATCGTCAGCCACGACAGAGACCTCCTTGCGCACGTCGATGAAATTGCTGAGCTTTATCAAGGAACCCTGCGCACCTTCACCGGTAACTACGAGAGCTACGCCCAGGCTATCGACGCCGAACAACATGCGGCTCAACGCACCGTCCGCGACGCGAAAGCGCAACAGCGCAAAGAAACCAAAGAACGCGCCGACATGCTCACCCGACTGGCACGCGACGAGCGACGCGGTAAAAAATTCGCTGCCTCAAAACGCAAACCCGGCATGGCAATGGGGCTCGACAAAAACTCCGCGCAGCGCACCGCGGTTAAACGCTCTCAACAACACGAGAACTCCGTGGCGGACGCGCGCCGGTCGGTTGACGACGCACAAAAGCAAGTGCGCGAGGACGACTCTATCTACATCCACCTGCCCGAAACGGCCTTACCTGCCGGGAAGAAAGTCCTAGAACTATCCCTCACCCGCGCAGATGCGGAGAGCATGCCGGAGAGCATCATTCTTGAAGGACCAGAACACTTGCGAATCACCGGCGCGAACGGCAGCGGTAAAACAACCCTGTTCAACCACATCGCTCACGAATCCGGACTCACCGCTCCAACGGACCGGCCCGCGTCCTACACTGTCGCCTACGCGCTGACATCGTGCGGGTACTTGCGTCAGCGCATCAACCTCGCGCCGGATAAGACGGTGTTAGAAACTGTCGCGCAAACCAACATCACCGCCACCGAGCAGTACCTGCGAGACCAACTGGCACAACTGCAATTCAAACGCGACCGCGTTAACGCCTGCATCAGCGAGCTCTCGGGCGGTGAGCGTTTCCGTGTGGAACTCGCACGCATCCTGCTGAGATGCCCCGCCCCGCAGCTACTGTTGCTCGACGAACCCACCAACAATCTCGATATTTCCTCGGTCAACTGGCTGGTGGACGCGCTGTCCAGCTATGAGGGGGCGCTGGTGCTGGTGAGCCACGACGAGGACTTTTGTAGCCGCGTCCGTATTGATAGGACGTTGCACTTGCCTTAACGCGACAGGGGAGCGATGTGCCACTTTTGAGGTAAAAAGTGGTACATCGCTCCCCTCTCACGATTAAAATCTCATCCGTGCGAATAACCGGTGGGCGAGGTTCCTGAGACAGGCTTTCTGGGCAAAGATTTTTATTTCCTCGCTCACTCGGAAAATCTCCACCCAGCCCCTATTACAGCGAGTGGGCTAGCGGTTATCTACTTGCTGGTCAGGACCTCCCTGTCCCTGTTGCCCTTGGTATTCCCGGGCGCGCTGCTCGCGCAGATACGGCGGCACCCATTCGGTGTCGAGCATATCGGCGACGCGTCGGTCGCGCTGGCTCGCCGGAACCTTCGACTCCACGCGGGCGATGCCGAAGTGCTGGTTTTCTGGGTTCTCCGGGTAGATGCTCATGTAGTCGGTTGCCTGCATAGGATCAGCCCAGGTCTCTGCGGGCTCAGCCGCGGGAACCATCGACAGCGGGTAGGGCGGGTTGCTCTTGGGACGCCAGATGATGCGGCCGGGTTCTGATCGGTCGCGCAGTGCATGTGCGCGCCATGTGTTCGAAGGATGCGAGGCGCCCAGGTTCGCGAACCAGGTGAAGAAGCCGCCCTCGTAAACCGCGCGGTTGGCGTACTCGTCGAAGTTGACCTCGTTCATCAGGTACTTGCCGGCAGCCAAAACACCGATAACTTCGCGTGAGCCCTGCGGGCAGTAGCGGTAGCCAAAGTTGTCGGCGGTGTACTCCTGAGTACGCGATAGAATCGCGCCGGCGTAGGGCAACTGAGAGAACAAAGAAGTGAAGATCAGGCGGAAATAGCTGGTGTGACCTGCGGCGATGTGTCCGACTTCGTGCCCGATAATAAAGCGCAGCGCGTTGGGATTGCGTGGAGCCCCACCGATTTCAAAGAGGTCTGAGTAGATTACGATAAAACGGCGGTGCCCGTGGCCGGACGCGAACGCGTTGATTTGCCCGTTGCCCAGCTGAATGTAGGCGTCCGGGACGCGACGTAGACCGGCTGCACGAGCTGCTTCAACTACCATCTGGTAGGCCTCGGGAAACTGCGTGGGCGTAATGCGCACACCTGTTAGGCGAATCTGCGCGTACATAACTGCGCGCGCAAAGAACAGCAGAAGCGGCAAGTAAACCGCCAGCAGAGCCAGCTGAAGCATCAGTCCAATGTTGGATGCTGAACCGGTTTCGGAGTCCACATCGATAGCCTGCAGATCAGGAATAAATGAGGTCACAAAGTACACCGCCACACCAATGTAGGCAACGAGCGTGATGCTGTACGCCGCGATCAGCCAGGGTAGCTCACCGGGGTGGCGTAGCGCGTTGATGAACTTGAAAGGCAGAAGCGTCTGAAAGCCAAACAGCTTAGGCGCCGGTAGCGGTGACATCGGGTTTTGGCGTGTGTCTTCGGGCAGCCAGCCGCGCGAAAGGTCGTTCGGCAAAGGCGTGGTGAGTTCATCGGTGTTTGCCGGGGGACGGTGGCCGCCCTGCTGGGGGCCTGGCTGGTTGCTCATGAATATCCTTAGAACAGTTTTGTGGCTGTGAAACTGGGACTAAGTCCAATCTATAGAGTGCGCGCGTAATATCCAAAGAGGTTGCCCTGATTTACTTCTTGCGGACGATATCCGAAGAACCCGGCGTCCTTATGGATCTTCAGAGCAATAGTTCTTGAGGACGAGGGGTGCTCTACGAATTGCAGTTACTTAAAAACTTTTAAAAAGTTTTTCGTTTTTGCGTCATGAAACCGGCCAAACCCGCTCTTTAAGGGTGACGGCGTCAAAACCGTCAAAAAATCGTCAATAGGGAACGTGCCCGATCTGCGGTGAGAAAAGCCTTCCTGGTCTTGGATCAACCCGGTGAAAAGCATGATGCGCTACCAAGTGCTGATGGTGGTGCATAGAGACGAACAAATGAGGATTTGCGTTAGGGGAAAATGCTGAACCTCATGTGCGCACTATATCGAGCTGGGGAACTCGATGCGCGCAAGCATAAAGCCCGCTTCTTGGGGAAGAAAGCGAGCCACATAAGCAGGCGCTATTTTGCTGGTAGTGCCTAGCACCGGTGACGAACAGCGTCGTTCGCTGCCGGTGCATCAAGTATCGGATATTTGGGAATCTACCCGATATATGGAACGCCGCAGTCTGGGGAGTCTGCGGCGTTCCGCTTATTTAAGGCAAAAAATTACCCGGATCCGTGCTTTATACCCGATTTTTTCGGGTAATTTGCACGGATCCGGGTAATTTTTTCGTCCCGGGAGCCCTAGGTAGGGCACCGGGCGCGACGCTAGTAACTAGCGACTAGCTGTTTACAACCTCAACGGTAGCCTCAGCGATAGCTTTCTCCTCGTTGGTAGGAATAACCAAAACGGGGATCGCTGAGTCCTCAGTTGAAATAATCTGAGGAGCGTCGCTACGAACCGAGTTCAACTCGGGATCAAGCTTGATGCCCAAAGCACCCAGGCGCTCACCAACAAGTGCGCGGAACGGTGATGAATTCTCACCAATACCCGCGGTGAATACCAGAGCCTGTGCGCCACCAACAGCAACATGGTAGCCACCAATGTACTTAGCCAGGCGGTAAGAAGTCATATCCAGTGCGAGCTTTGCTCTCTCGTCGCCAGACTCCATTGCCTCCACAACAGCGCGCATATCGTTGTTGCCAGCAATCGCGAGCAGACCTGATTCCTTGTTAAGGATGTGGTCTAGCTTCTCAGCAGTCATCTCGGGGTCGCGCATCATCAAAGCGGTCAGAACTGAGGGATCAATATCGCCGGAACGGGTACCCATCACAAGACCAGCCAACGGGGTGTAACCCATGGAGGTATCCAATGACTTACCGCCCTGAACAGCAGTGATGGACGCGCCGTTACCCAAGTGAGCAATGATGCCGTTGAAGTCATCACGGTTAATGCCCAAGAACTCAGCCGCAATACCAGTTACGTAATCGTGCGAAGTACCGTGCGCACCGTAGCGACGTACACCGTACTCGGTGTAGAACTTCTCAGGAACAGCGTAACGGTATACATGCTCAGGCATGGTCGAGTGGAAAGCGTTATCGAAAACAGCTACCTGGGGTACGCCAGGGTAAGTCTTAGTTGCAGCCTTGATACCCAAAACGTGAGCAGGGTTGTGCAAAGGAGCCAGAGGTGAAAGATCATCGATCTTCTGCAGAACATCTTCGTCAATAAGAACGGGCTCAGTGAAGATGTCGCCACCCTGAACAACGCGGTGACCAATTGCGTCAATGGTCTTACCGTGCAGGGGCTCTTCAAGGTTCTTCGCCATGATTTCCAGAGCCTCAGTGTGGTTAGGAATCTTGGTACCGATGTTCTCAATCAGACCCTTAGCAATGACCTGGGTGTCTTCGATTGAACCTTCGGTATCACGAACCTGGTACTTCACAGATGAAGAACCGCAGTTAATAACGAGTACGAGCATGTATTTACTCCTTGATAGTTGATACCAGCCGGTAGCTGGCGGTAAAAGATTTTGGGTGAGGAAGCGGTTGAAGTTCGACAGCAGCGACAAGCGCTCAAGCTCAAACATTAAACGCGGACGCGGGGGTCGAGTTTAATTTTCGGAGCGAGACAGTGCGGTGATAGTTCAGCGTCCGCGTTTAAAACTCGCAGTCGCACTGTCGCTGCCTGTCTCACTGACCGTTGGTACCCCAATATCTTTTCCCTTGTGAGAAGAAGAGATATTGGTCTTTCTGCGCACCTAGCTGTCTCCTGTGACGGAGGCGAAGTGCGTTGCGGGGGCTCCGTCCGAGCCTGCTGACTAGGTCGCCCAGCGACCTTCATCAGCAGGCGAGGGGCACACCCCCCCGCAATGTACTTCGCGCAGTCAATAACCCGCGTCCTTACAGGCAAACTCTGCCCTTTGAACCACAGTTGATTAAAGGGTCTGAGCCTGAATAGCAGTAATCGCCACGGTGTTCACGATGTCCTCAACGGTGCAACCGCGTGAAAGGTCGTTCACGGGCTTGCGCAGACCCTGCAAAACGGGGCCGACTGCAACTGCGCCTGAGGTCTGCTGAACGGCCTTGTAGGTGTTGTTGCCGGTGTTGAGGTCGGGGAAGATGAACACGGTTGCCTGACCTGCAACATCTGAGTCGGGCAGCTTGGACGCTGCGATGGATGCGTTGGATGCTGCGTCGAACTGGATTGGGCCTTCGAACGCGAAGTTGGGGTTTGACTCGCGCAGCTTCTCAGTTGCCTCAACGACCTGCTCAACGTCTGCGCCGGCGCCTGAGGTGCCGGTGGAGTAGGAGAGCATTGCGACCTTGGGGTCAACACCGAACTGGCGTGCAGTTTCTGCTGATGCCTTTGCGATGTCTGCGAGCTGGTCTGAGTTGGGGTTGGGGTTCACAGCGCAGTCGCCGAAGACGAGTACGCGGTCTTCCATGAGCATGAGGAAGACGGATGAAACAACCTTGACGCCTTCGCGGGTCTTGATGAATTCCAGTGAGGGGCGGATGGTGTTCGCGGTGGTGTTGACTGCACCGGAGACCATGCCGTCGACGAGGCCCTTGTAGACCATCATGGTGCCGAAGTATGAGGGGTCAGACATGCGGTTGCGTGCACCTTCGAGGGTCATGCCCTTGTGTGCGCGCAGTTCTGCGTAGGTTGCTGCGAAGTCTTCAGCGTATTCGTTGTTGGTGAGGTCGATGATGCGGATGCCCTTGTCGCCTTCGTTTTCAGCGATGGGCAGGTCGATACCTTCCTTCTGGGCAACTTCGAGAATCTGCTTCTTGTCGCCGAGCAGTACGATGTCGCAGAAGTCGCGGCGCACGATGATTTCTGAGGCGCGCAGGATGCGGGGGTCCTGACCTTCGGGTAGTACGATGGCGCGGCGGTTGGAGCGTGCCTTTTCGATGAGGTTGTGCAAGAAGCGCAAGGGGGTCATGGACGCGGGGCGCTCAAGTTCGAGGCGCTCGAGCAGCTCGTGCTCGTCGACGCGTCGTGACCATTCACCGAGAGCTGCCGCTACCTTGCGGGGCTGGCCGAGTGAGAGGTTGCCGTGTACGCCTGCTACTGCGCGTCCTGACTTGAAGGTGTCGAGGTCGGTGCGGAACACGGGGAAGGGTGAGCGCTCAACGAGTGAGCCGATCACTGAGTCGGGTGATACGGTGTCTTCGAATCCGCCGGTGAGCAGCATACCTGCCGGTGCGGGGAAGCTCGGTGACAGTGCTGATGCCAGGGTTGCAACCATGACGTCGGTGCGGTCGCCGGGAACGATGACGAAGTCGCCGTCTTCGAACTGTGCGAGGAAGTTTGAGACGGTCATCGCAGCGATCTTGATGTCGTGGATGTCGCGGTCCAGCATCTCGTCTTCGATGGTTTTGGTGTTGAGGTCGAGTGCGCTCACAACTTCGCGGACTGAGGGCTGCGCGATTTCGGGCATCTCGGGCAGGACGTAGACGGGACGCTTGGAGGGGCCGCGCTTGACGCTCTGCTCTACTTCTTCAACGAGTTCGGGTGCGCAACGGTTGACCATGATAGCCAGTACGTCGACCTTAGCGTCGTGCAACTCGGTGCGTGCAACGTCTACCGCGTTGTTGATGTCTGCAACTGATGAGTCCTGCGCGCCAACAACAGCGATGACGGGTACGCCGAGGTCGCGTGAGAACTCGGCGTTGAGGTCGAATTCTACGGTTGCTGCGTTGTGCGCCATGAGGTCAGTGCCGTCGATGATGATGACGTCGCAGTGCTCAGCCATTTCACCGTAGACGGACACAGCGATGGATGACATCTCCTCGTGGTTGCCTTCAGCGAGAAGTTCGCGGCAACGTTCCAGCGAGACACCGCCGCGTGCCTGCTTTTCGCTGAGGTTGAAGTTCTTGCGCATGAGTTTGACCATGGGGTCTTCTGATTCCACGGTGCCGTTGAAGACGGGGCGGAAGAAGCCGACGCGGTCTGCGCGCTTGATCAGTGAATCAGCAAGACCGAGCGCAACCAGGGACTTGCCTGACTGTGAGGTCATTGCGGATAGGTAAATGCCAGTAGCCATGTAAAAACATCCTCATAGCGTTGTGTGCTGCGCGTGTTTGCGTAGCCTGTGTTGCCATCGCGCCGTGAGACGTTTTTATGTAAAGACGTGAGTCAAGGCGCGAGAGCCTTCTTGTCATTGTTAATGCTACTTATACATAAGCGTCAGGTGGTAGGTTTCGGGCTGTTTGGGCGTAAAAGGTATATGGTGTTGGGCACGGTATCTACCACTGTTTTGGCAGGAGCCGGAGCGTGCAAGCACAAAAAGACTGATGCCCCATATTCTTAGGAAGAGCATGAGGCACCAGTCTTTATGCAAGTAATCAGTGGTTATGCAGTCATTTAGCTACGCGGACGCACCGTGGCAATCGGCATGGTGGTGGTGTCCAGCTTGGGGTTCTCAAACTGGGTGCGCACCAGCTCGGATGCCTCTTCTTCGGACGCTACGGGCGGGAAGGATCCGAGCAGGTTGCGTCCTGCGCTTTCCTTGTAGAACGTTAGGCCGATGATGCCGATGACGCAGGCAAACATCATGTAGTAGGCACCCGCGTAGTTGGTGTGCCATCAGCTTTCCAGCACGGTCACAACAGAACCAGCGGTTGCACCCAGCAGGGTCGCTGACAGGTTGAATATGAGAGCCATTGCGGCGTAGCGGTGATGCGTGGGAAAGAGTGAGGGTAGGGCGGAAGGCTGCACTGAAATCTGGAACATCAATACCAGGCTCATGAGGAACAAGCCGATGAGGGTCGTCGACACGTGTCCCAGCATCATGAGCCAGAACGCTGGAATGGCCAGAATCAGACCTAAGATGGCGCCGGTGAGCATTAGGGTCTTGCGTCCTACCTTGTCAGATAGCAAACCGAAGAACGGCAAGCATGCTGCCACCAATAAGAAGATAGGAATGAGCAAAATGTTGCCGTGCAGGGTGTCATAGCCCAGATTATCGGTGAGGTAAGAAGGCATATAGGTTGCAAAAATAAAGCCGGTGACCTGCGCACACATGACTAGCGCAGAACCAATAAGCAGCTGCGGCCAGTACTCTTTGCAGATAGTTTTCAGGCTACCGCGCTTTTCTTGCTGAAGTTCAGCGTTATGCTCTTTGGCGGCCTCGAAGGTTGATGATTCCTTGACTCGGGTACGCAAAACCAGGCCGATGATGCCCAGCGGCAGAGCGGCCCAGAAACAGATGCGCCAGCCGAAGTCCAGCATCTGCTCGGGGGTAAGCATGAGCTCAACGATGGTCGCTAGGGCAGCCGCAGTCGCAAAACCGATGTAAGAACTCATGTCCAAGAAGGACGTCCAGAACCCGCGTCGGCGATCAGGCGCGTACTCAACCACAAAAGTCGTTGCGCCCGCGTACTCACCACCGGTTGAAAAACGTGCACAAACTTGAGCAAAATCAGGGCAATAGGTGCCGCCATGCCCCAAGTTTCATAGCTGGGAATGCAACCAATCAAGAAGGTACCCAGCGCCATCATGATAATGGTGAACGCTAGAACCTTGCGTCGACCAATTTTGTCGCCGCGCGGGCCAAGAATAAAGCCACCCAAAGGACGCACGACGAAGATCGCCAACAGGGCGCCGTAGAAAGCGAGCTTTGCCCAGGGATCACCGAAAGGGAAGAAGAGGGCAGTCAAGGATGCGCCGAGATAGGAGTAGACGCCTACGGCGAACCACTCCATGAAGTTGCCGAGCAGAGTTGCTCGTACGGCCTTCTTCATGTCCTCGGGGTTGACGACGTTAATGTCTTCTTGCTGTAAAACAGGGGGGTGCCACCGTGGGCTGCTGTGCTCATCGAGTAGCTTTCTTTTTTACGAATAAGGACATACGGATAATACCGTGAGCGTGACGTACAACAACTATAAGCCGTGTTTATGAATCATGAATTGTCTTTTATGACCGTGAACTAGGTATTCATGAGGTGTTTACGCTACAGCCACTAGGGCATAGTCTTAGAACATGTTGTTTGCATTTTCAGTAGCGCCCATGACTACGGGCGAAGACGGTTCAGTTCACGACGCAGTTGCCGCAGCTGTGAAGGTCGTACGCGAGTCCGGTTTGCCCCACGAAACCACCTCCATGTTCACCACTATCGAAGGCGATTGGGACGAGTGCATGGACGTTATCAAGCGCGCCACCGACGCTGTGCGAGCTTTTGGTTCTCGAGTCTCACTGGTTGTGAAAGCTGATATTCGTCCCGGCCATGATTCCGGTGAAATTCAGGGCAAGGTAGACCGCCTCGAAAAGGCGATCGCTGAGTCGGAGTAGCTTATCTTTTAGCCAGCCTGGCCGACATAACGTTGAGGTAAGGACGCGGTGACACGGGTAGTCGGTTCACCGCGTCCTTCCGCCTTTCTGGGTGAATCCCATTTTGGTATTCTTGGGTTATGACTACTCAAATTGCCGTTCGCTTGCCCGATGACCTGGTTGAGTTTCTCGACTCTGCAGTCGCACATGGTGAGGCCCCGAGCCGTGCCGCTATTGTGGCTGAGGCACTCGAGCAAGAACGTCGTAAATACGCCGCACGAGCCGATACTCAAATTCTTCAAGAACAGGGCACTGAAGATGATCTCGACGATTTAGTTGCGTGGACTGCCTCATCGGCAGTTATTGATTAGGTTTGAGCATGCGCGAAATATGTCTGGTGCACCTCGATAAGACCCGCCCTGCTCTAGTTCTGACCCGCGAGCCAACTCGATTTGTGATGTCCAAAGTAACAATCGCCCCTATCACTTCAACGGTGAAGGGGCTTTCAAGCGAGGTTTTGCTAGGTTCTCAGAATGGTCTTGACCATGAGTGTGTTGCGTCAATCGATAACATTTTGACTGTTCCCGCTTCAGCTTTAGGGCGCACCATCGGCTACTTAACAGAGACTCAAGAGAAAGACTTGGCGCGTGCTGTCGTTTTGGCTTTTGACCTGCGGGTTCCTTTATCTGAAGGATAGGTAGGACGCGGTGGCACGAGTAGTCGGTTTACCGCGTCCTTGCGCAACACCTACACTGTGATACCGCGGAACATCCGCCCGGTGTGCGCGATTTTCTCTGGCGGGAGCGTGGCCGAAATTTCAGGTTCGGGTGACCACGCGCCACCGCACTCAAAGAACGTTCCCTCTAGTGAGAACCCGTTTTTCTCATAAAACCGGACGCCGCGCTCATTGCCGCGTATCACCCACAGGTAGGCGTCCTCGTCCGGGTAAATCAGCGCATCAAACATCGCCTGCCCCAACCCCGTGCCGTGGGTAGACGCCAGTGTGTAAAGCTGCGTGAGCTCGCGCGTGCCTTCGGGTACAGGCGTCACCGGCATGTAGGATTCCCAGCTCAACGGGCCGGGGCGAGACAGCCCCAAGCCCACCGGGTTCTCCCACTCCAATCTTGCACCCACAGCGCAGGATAGCCCGCCTGACGGCGTCCACCCCGGAACCTCGTAGGCAAGCCAGGCGCGGGCACCGGGTGCGGCGATATTTTCGGCGAACTCCTCGAGTAAGTTCGCCTTGTCTGCGCGGTGACGAGCCGCGAACTCCGCGTCGGTAATATCACTGTAGGTCTCACCCAGGCAACGAATCTGCAGGTCAACGTACTTATTGGCACCCGCCTCGGTCACGGCATCGAGTACATACCTGCCGTTGCATACAAAACCCACGAGCTCTCCTTTTCCCTGGTCTTTACCTATAGCGTAGGCTTATTTCGTGGCTAAACGTAGAAGAAAACCCAAAAAGCAGCAGACTCCTGAGCACGGCCCGGTCGAAGGTACCTATCAAATCGATACCGGCGTCGCCGAACTCATCGAAGACGACTACACCCCCGACGGCTGGGTGTTAGAGATCAACGGCATGGAATCCTCACACATTGTGTTGGGACGCCCGCGCGAACTCGACTTTGAATACATGCGCTGGCTGGTAGCCGTTATTGAACCCTACGTTGATGCCCACCTCGACGCCGAAAAACTACGCATCACTCACTTGGGCGGTGGCGCGTGTTCTATGGCGCGTTACCTGGCGGATGTCTACCCCAAATCGCGCAACACCGTGGTCGAGTTGGACGGCAAACTTGCCGACTACGTGCGCGAATGGTTTGAGCTACCCAAGGCACCCCTAGTGAAAATCCGTGTGGGTGAGGCACGCGCGGTGACCGAGTCTTTCGCCCCGCAATCCCGCGACATTATTATTCGCGACGTCTTCGCCGGCTACATCACCCCTGAGCCGCTGACCACTTTAGAGTTCACCCAAATTGCCGCGTCCTCACTGGCAGAGAACGGTTTGTACATTATCAACTGCGGCGACAACCGCGATCTGCAGGGCGCGCGCGCCGAGGCCGCCGCGATTGCGCAGGTTTTCCCGCACACGTGCGCGGTGGCTGACCCTGCCATGCTCAAGGGCAGGCGCCGCGGAAACATTATTCTGGCGGGCTCCTTCTCGCCTCTGCCGCTGGATGGGGAAGTGGCGACCGCCGCCATCGCCAAGCGCCTGCTGGGTGGCGGCGTGCCCGCACAATATAAGGACGACGCATGGGTGCGTGATTTCGCGCGCTCCGGCAAGATGCGACGCGATCCGGCGGCAGACTTAAGCGCCGAGAGGGCACTTTAACCCGGTTTTTGAGCGAAAATCCGGGTTAAAGTGCATTCTCGGCGTGGGGCTAGTCTATATCTCCATCCACGTAGAACCACGAGCCGTTTTCCTTCACAAACCGCGAGTTCTCACGTTGCACACCCTTCACCTTTTCCTCCGCCGGAACACCCGGAAGAGAGCGGTAAAAAGCGGCAAAGCGCACCGTTCCGGCGGAATCGAAAACTCCACCGGTCGCGTCCTCAATATCCAGACGGTACCAGCGCAAAGAATTATCAAGCTCAAGGTCTGCAGGACGCGTACTGGCATGCCAAGTGGCGCTCAGATAGTCAGTGTCGCCCACCGCAAACGCGGTGAAGCGGGAGCGCATCAAAGCCTCAGGAGTGGGAGCAGTGAGAGTGCCGGATTCAGCGAAAGCGGTGTGAAAACGCGCGCAACAGTTGCCGTAGGTTTCGCCCGTTCCGCAGGGGCAGCGAGTGTCTGTGTTCATACCTCTAATCTAACGCAACCGTACTAAGCGGCTTTAAACTAACTTTCCGTGGATTCGCGCTGTAACTTTTACGGTTTTACAGCGCGAATCCACGAAAAGTTTCGCGCGAGACGAGAAAACCCTGCATTGCTCACCATTCTGTAGTTCAGTGGAGATATGGAAACTTTTATCAAACACGGCTCCGAACGCGCGGTAGCCTGGGAAGCTGCCGGGCTCACCTGGCTGGCAGAAGCCACTGCTGATGGCGGCGCTCGCGTGGCGCAGGTGGTCTCGGCACAGGGAGATACTTTAGAAATCGAACGCATCCAAGAAGCAACACCGTCCAAGCGGGTTGCCGGAGACTTCGGCGCGCAACTTGCCCGCACACACGCATCCGGCGCTGATGCTTTCGGGGTGGGACCCACCGGCTGGGCGGGCGCCGGACTACAAGGCCCGGCAGGTAACCAGCTCAAACTACCGCTGGGCACTTACGAAAACTGGGGTTCCATGTGGGCGGATGCGCGCATCGCCCCGCTGGTGCAGAAAGTCAAAGACTTCGGAAAAACCGAGCGGGCAGTCTTCGATCGCCTGAGCCAGCGCCTGCGCGACGGCGACTTCGACGGATCCTACGGCAGCAACTCCCAGCCCGCCCGCATCCACGGCGATTTGTGGGCAGGCAACCTGCTGTGGACGTCCTCTGATGCCGTGCTCATTGACCCCACGCCTTACGGCGGTCACCCCGAAGATGACCTGGCAGCGCTCGCACTTTTTGGTACTCCGTACTTGCGCGAGATTATCGCGGGCTATGAGCAGGTAACCCCTTTGGACGCCGGTTGGCAGGAGCGCGTGGAGCTTCACCAGCTGCACCTGCTGCTTTTGCATGCCGTACTTTTTGGTGGCGGGTACACGGCCCAAGCCCTGAGCGCGGTTAAAAAGTACTCTTAAAACAACTTTCCGTGGATTTGCGCTGTAAAAACTCGATTTTTACAGCGCAAATCCACGGAAAGTAAGAAAACCGCAAGGGGGAATCGGCTTTAGCCGTGCATCCAGCCCTCAATCACGCCCATTCCAAAGAAGATGAGGAATGCGAGTGACACGATGTACATGATGGGGTGTACTTCTTTACCGCGACCCTGAATGAGGCGGATGAAGGAGTACGCCACGAAGCCCGCACCAATGCCGTCAGCAATGGAGTAGGTGAAGGGCATCATCACGATGGTCAAGAACGCGGGAATACCCAAGCCCCAGTCAGCCCAGTCAATATGGATTGCCTGGCGAACCATCAAGAAACCGACAACAACGAGTGCCGGTGCAACAGCTTCAAAGGGCACAATCTTGACCAACGGTGAGACGAAGACCGCGAGCAAGAACAGCACACCGGTGACGATGTTGGCAAGGCCGGTGCGCGCGCCTTCACCAATACCGGTTGCTGATTCAACGAAGATCTGGTGTGCGGAGCTGGATGCGCCACCACCGAGAACTGAACCTGCAGCGTCGATAAGAAGGACGCGGTCGATGTTCTCGATTTTGCCGTCTTCGGTCATGGTGCCGGCTTCTGCGGCAAGACCAACGGAGGTGCCCATTACGTCGAAGAATACAGCGAGCAGGATCGCGAACATGAGCATGGTTGCGCCGAGGCCGCCGAGTGCGCTGCCTGCGAATGCGCCGGTCATATCAACTGCGCCGATCAGTGAAAGGTCGGGAACGCCCAGCCACTGGGTGGGAATCGCGGGAACCATGAGTGACCAGCCGGTTGCTGAATCCATGGATGAACCTGAGGGTGCTACCTTCTCGATGATGATAGCGAGAACGGTGGATGCGACCACGCCGATTAGAATCGCACCGCGCACGTTGCGGATGAACAGTGCGATGGTCAAGAAGAGACCAAACAGGAAGATGAAAATCGGCCAGCCAATGAGGTGACCGCCAGCGCCGAATGAGACGGGGACGGTGGTGCCAGCAGCATCCGGCATGCGGCGAACAACGCCAGCGTTGACCAGGCCGATGAGCGCGATGAACAGGCCAATACCCACAACAATTGCGGTCTTAAGCGACTCGGGGACAGCATCGAATACTGCGCGGCGGAAGCCGGTGAGAACCAGAATCGCCATAATAATACCTGCCCACACGACCAGACCCATGATCTGCGGCCAGGTGAGGTTGGGGTTGGTTGCAATGGTGGATGCCAGCAGCGCGTTAACGCCGAGGCCCGCAGCCATCGCGAAGGGCTGCTTAGCCCACAGACCCATGATGATGGTCAAGATGCCCGCAATCAAAGCGGTAACAGCAGCAACGCGCTCGACACCAAGGGCGTTGCCGGCCGCGTCCGGTCCCAAGCCAAGAACCAAGGGGTTGAGCACAACAATGTATGCCATTGCGAAGAAGGTTGCGAGACCGCCGCGGATTTCGGTGCCAACGGTTGAACCTCGTTCAGAGATTTTAAAGAAGCGATCCAGCCCGTTTTTGGGTGCTGGTGCTGAAGCGGAAACATGAGCCGCGGTGTTCTCAGAAGCCATTCGTGAAAATCCGTAGATACTCGGTGGGTGTGTGTGCCCAAAAATGAAGAGAGCGTCTATCCGTGAGGCCCTAGAATCAGGTGCGGCACGGTTGACGCTGTTAATTACCTGTTAATCTTACGGCTGAATATACGGGAGGTAATGTCGAAAAGTAACTTATACGGTGTGTTTGTGCTTACGCACGTGCGATGAATGAGACTGGTAGGGGACGGCTCGCATCTCAAATATTCAGTTTTGAACTATGATCTTTGTATCAGCTACTGAACTACCCTTTATCGGGGTCGGTACCTGCTGTAAGCTCGCTCAGGTGAATGAAGATTTACATAAGGAGCAAGTCTTGAGCGATCATTCCGAGAACACCGGCGAGATTATTGCCCCCGCCGATTACCCCGCAATTGAAGAACTCGATTTTACGGGTGAAACAATCGTAGATACCGCGCGTCCTGAACGCTACGCAAAGCAGCTAGCATCTCACTTCAGCGCGAAGCTTCCTAGCGAAGACATCGAATACGGAACCCGTCTGACTTTTAATCGTGACGGTCTCTTTACCGGTTACGCAGATGTACTGGTAGAGCCCATCGACGGTGTTGACCACCTCAAACTCGCGGTATACGCAGCTGATGCTGAAAAGCGCGAAAAGCTAGCAGCTATCGTGGGTGGTCACCTAGAGCGATTTGGTGAACGCGATCAGCTAGAAGTGCACTGGGAATTCTAGCAACTCAAGCCAAGAGGTAGTGGAAGCGGATGTTCAGCTCCTCTCTTGGGATAATAAGAAAAGCCTCGGGGCGGTAGCTTATGAAAGCTACCGCCCTTTTTGCTTCCATACTCAAGGAAACGTATGTACGACAAGAATTATTTAGAATTATGAATCAATAAATATTGAGTCAAATCCGACACATGCCCTTATGTAATATTGTCCCCTTCTAGCAGAATTTTTGTAGGTTCTTCTGTGAAAATTATTCTCTTATTGTGGGCTGTTTTGTTTTTCTTTAATCTACTTTCACCAACCGTTAGAGGGTTACAAAATACTTGATGAAACCTCGAAAATTTTGTTTTTTAAAAAACAGTATTCTCTTTTTTAAAGAACTTATTTTGGCGACCACCTAGTGACGCCAAACCAAGAGGGAGACCAGTATAGTGTCCACTGCTATTATCTCCGGCACTCAAAAGCCGAAATTCAGCTTTAAAAAAGCCAAGTTTTTATACCAATTCTTGTTGTATCTGTCGCCGGTAATTCTTCTTACCGCTATATTCCCCCTAGTGACGCCGAGAATAGCTCACATACAGATTGGTGGAATTGCCCTTTCGCAGATTATTCTTGCAGTTTCTATCACCGTTCCTTGGATGTCTCAGAGCGTATGCTTGCCTGTCTACCGCGCGATGGATGACCTCTTGGGCGAAAGAAACATGGATGCCTGCATGCGAAGGTTTGCAGAATATTGGGTCACCACTAACCTTGCAGTTATCCCGATTCTAGTTTTGTTCTCGTTGCCTTTCTTCTTCGCCCTGAACTGGAGCCTTTCAGCGTTAGCCGCATACTTGATCTTGGGCTATCTGAATATGGCGTTTAGTCAGTTGCTCGTTATCGCTAATCTCCCTACAGATAGTCGAGAAACATGGGCTTATGCTTGGGTCGCCTATGCCTTTGCGCTGTTGGTATTCCCCACAGTGTGGTTTCTTCCTCCCGTGATGGGCATCCTGGTTATGCTCTTTGTCTTGCGAGGTCAGTTTCGTTACTTAGGAGCCTTTAAGCGTCTAGATTTACGCGTTGTCTCTCGAGAAATGTTGCGTGGATTTTTGATGGGAACAGTGCTGTGGGCAGATAAATACATTCTGTTCATCGCTTTAGGCGGCACTATGGATGTCATTGCTGTCTACATGGGACTGGTCCCTGCCGTTATCGCTTATAACTACTTCTTTGCTGCTGAGGCTTCCAAGATTGACCGTTCGGTAAACCAGCTACGTTCTGTTATTGAAAATAAGGGTTACCAAGAGGTAGAAGTTCAGTCTGCTGTAGTTGAGAACCGTGTTGTTAACTCCACTCGTCGAACTTTGATTTTGGCAGCAGTGAGCTCCATTATCGTAGCGATTCTCATGTATTTTTTGACCCCTGCCTCGTTCACTCTAGCCGTTTCAGTCATTATCGCGTCATGGTTGTTCTTAGCGGTAACAATTTTCTGTTATCAAATTGACTACTTAGGGTCATACGTACCCCCTCAGGTAGTTGGGCTTGCACATCTTTTGTTATGCACTGCGGCTTTTCAGCTTATTCCGCACTCCGGAGCTTACTTCATCATCATGGCAGGGGAAGCCATGCTGGTAGCTGTGAGCTACGTGATCTTCCGTCGGACGTGGAGGACTCCGGCTTACGACCTTTTCTGGCGTCATGCGATGACTTGGTAAATCGTTACTACATAACTTCATTTTTAAATTATTGCTAAGAGGACAATAGTGACCGCGAATGTATACAAAGAGCTCAGATTGCCATCATCGGATGGTAAATACACTGACCCGAATTACCCAGACGTCGATGTTGCCATTGTTATGGAGTCAACCTATCCCTTCCTCAAAGGAGGGGTCTCTGCTGTAGTCCATGACATCATTGAGACGAACCCAGATCTAACATATGGAATTATCCATATTTGTTGGGATTCGAGCTCACCCAACAAGGATCTTTACGGCATGCCGGACAATGTTTTGTGGGTTAAGACTGTCTTCTTGAGCCTTGAGGAGCACAAAGAGGAATTCGGCTTGCCCGTGAGAGATCTTAAAATGAACTCACGCCAGCGCACGGCTGTCTCTTACGAGATTATTGACGCTTTACTAGCACTTTCTGAGAATGCGGATGTTAATCCCCTCTGGGATATCTACGACCGGATGTTTGCCGATAAGAGCCGAGAATTTCCAGGCTGGGTATTACTCGGAACTAAAGAATTTATGAAGGTTTTCTTCGAGCGTATGCCAATACCTTCGATGAGTTTCTCTGAGGTATTCTGGCTGCTGCGCACCTTCTTCTCGCTTCTGTATGCGCTTTTGCATGATCGTATGCCCTACGCCCGTGTTTACCATGCGCACACCACAGGCTATGCTTCGCTGATTGGTGCAGCAGCAGCGCGTGATAACGGTACTAGCTTCTTGCTGACCGAACATAATCTATATATTCGCGATACAGTGAATACTCTGTTGGACCGTAATATGTCTCTCCCTGTTGCCGTGGGCGATGAAGATATTTTTGATCTAACCCCAGAACAACGTGCATGGGTTATCTGGTGGATTCAATTGGGTCGTTTCTGCTACCCGAGTGCAGACCTTATTACCTATCTCTATCCCAAGGCTATTGGCGAGGCTCAAGGGCTCCACGGCATGGAAGAAAAATCCATTATTTTACCCAATGGCATGTTGCTTTCAGACGTTAATGAGGCTTACGCTCTTCGTCGTTCTGCCCGCGAGAAGATTGAATTGCAGGGCAAGAATCATCACTGGAAATTTGTTTTTATTGCCAGGGTTGTTCCTATCAAGGGGCTTATTGACCTCATCGATACAGTAGAGATGCTACGAGACGAAGGCTATAACCTACACATTGACTGTCTCGGACCAACGGAGCATGTGCCTTGGTATTACGATGAGTGCCGTGAAGCAATCGCAGCTAAGGGGCTGGAAGACTACTTCACCTTCCACGGTACTGTAAATGTGCGTGAGAAACTGGGTGAATTTGATGCATTGGTCATGCCTAGCTATAACGAAGGACAACCAATTGTGGCGTTAGAAGCAATGAGCGCGTCTATCCCAGTTATTGGTTCTGACGTAGGCGGCATGTCTCAGCTCATTGACGATATCTTGGTCGGTGATGATAACGAAATGGTAGAGCGTTGCGGTATTCTTACTCAAGCGGGAGACTCCGAAGGTTTCGCTCATGCGCTCAAGCGTGTGATGGATAACCCCGCCTTCTACGAGCAACTGTGTATTAACGCACGCGAGCGAGTATCACGCTTTTTCCAGCTTCACACCGTGATGGAACGTTATAACATGATTTACCGTGACTTAGGCAAATTACCCCCTAAACCTGAACACGAAGGAATGTCCATGGACGCTGTCCGCAGTATCCCTGCCGATGAGCGTGAGCAGCAGATTTCCCTTTTGGAAAAGTCGTCTGACTTGCATACTAGCTCTGAACGCGTCTCTGTAAGCTCATGAAACCATATCTTCCGAGCGTCGCAACAAAAGGATTATGGGTGCGCTATGGTGGTCAGCCCATTACCTCCAAGCAAATTGAGTTCGCCGCCCGTCATTACACCGTGGCTTTGCTTCAGCCTGAGTATACGGATGTAGTTGCACGCCTGAAAGAAATTAACCCAGCGATGACGGTGCTTTGCTATAAGTGCCTCTCTTCTACACGTAATTACGAAACGGAGAGTCCTTTTACATCGGGGGTTTCTTTTGCTGAGGCAGAAAAGGCTGAAGCAGAAGGACAGCAGTGGTTTGCTCGCCGTTTGTCAGGGGAACGTATTGAGTGGCAAGGATATCCAGGTCACTTTCAAATGAATGTGTGGAATCCTGAATATCGACGACGCTGGGTGAAGAATATCTGCGCTGAGCTTGAAAATTCATCTTTTGACGGGGTGTTGGCTGATAACGATATTTATGGAGACTACTACGGGATTAACGTACCTATTCGTGATGCTCGTAGTATGGACCGTTTTCATAAAGGATTAGACCTTCTTATTAGAGACGCTGGCAAAGCCCTTAACGCTCGAGGCAAGATTATCGTGCCCAATATTGCAGAGTCACGTATGGCTCCTGGTAAATGGAAACGTCATAGTGCCTACGGTGGTGGATTTGAAGAGGTCTTCTTAGGATGGTCTGCTACTGAGTTTCTGAATCAGACATCAGCTCTTGCTCAAATGAAAGAGATGATGGAAGATTTCAGCGCTGTTGAAGTTGCAACATCTTCTGGTGGGGTCGAAAAACGTCCACGTTTGACTTTATTGCGTGCATCCACTGACGGCGAGGACACCCACCCTAACTTTATGGCTGCGCTTGCAGCTCTCTGGGTTTTCAGCGGCGGACAGTGGAGTGCGTTGAGCGCAGGGTCTCATGATGGTCACAATGGAACACCCTGGTTAGAAGAGTTAACTTGGGATCTTGGTGCTCCCATAGGGCACCCTCAGCCGGTTAAAGGCGCTTGGATTCGAGAACTTGAGCATGGTTGGGCGGCAATAAATTTGACCAATCACGAATCTGGTCAGATTTCAGTTCCCAAGGAGTTATTTGCCGTCGAAGGAACAGCGCCAGCGACTGTAGTTCTTCCTCCGCATGGTGGGGTTGTTTATCGGACTGAGGACGCGGGTATTGCTCTGGCCTAGGTATTTTCAGGTGATAAGTGAATCAGATGAGTCGTGTTAGCACGATTGGCGTCTTGCTTTCATAAATTACAGAGAAGCAGTGGGGGCGGCAGTTATAACTGCCGCCCCCACTGCTTTAAGATTATGAAGATTTTAGTGCACGATGTCTTTAGCGAACGGACGCGCGTTCGAGGGGAACTTCAGCATCAGGTTCGTGGGTGATGCGATTGCGCAGGTCGCGGCGCACAATTTCAATGGACCACATCCACACAATGTGACCGAAGGATTCAGAGAAGTGCTCGCCGAAAGGCTGGTTCCATGGCGCGGGCACGATGCCCATTGCCGGCATGATGACTACGTGGAAGGCGATGTAAAGAACGATGCCGACTGCGGCGCCCTGCCATAGTTTGATAGCAGGCCAGTACTCAGCAATGACGCAGTATGCGATAGCGAAGAAAATCGCGAAGCCGAAGTGAATGACGAAGCTCCAGTAGGGGAGCTCATTGCCCAAGTATGAGTAGGTGGCGTGAGAGGTTTCGTGCGACATGCCGAGCATTTCCCACAGTGCCTGAGGAGGGTTGGTGGCGTTTCGCTCCGGGGTGCGCGGAGGGAACGGGATCTCCCAGCCGAACTTTACGATGGCGGAGAAGATGCCCGCGATAAGACCAACAAGTACTGCCGTTCCCAGTCGACGACGCACGGGGTCGGTAATGGTTTTGAGAGTGCATGATGACGCCATGAGTACTCCTCGCAAGCTGCGCAATAGTGCGTGATTGGTATCAAGAATAAAACAGGTGATAACCTCGAATAAAGATCAGTAGATGCCCAATATTTTATATGCATTATTTAGAATATAAACAGGTCAAAAGCTCATTAACTGCCATATTTTAGCTGGCTAGGGTGAATGGCTGAAGGGCATTATGACCTTAACTATTTTTGAGGCTAAAGGCCATTTCAGCCCTAAAACCAGTATCACATCGACATTTTTCATATAACGGACGCTGGCGTCTCTTGATGTGGCCCTATATGGCAGCGCAAAAGTTTCGGGGCGGCGGCTTAAACAAGCCACCGCCCCGAAACTTCTCAATCATCGGTTCTACTGAACCGAGCGTCCTACCAATTCATAACCTCAGACTCCACGCCCATGATGATGCGGTCGCCGTCGCGTCCTTCACGCAAAAACTGAGTCATGCGATGGGGTGCGATGGCGATGCAACCCCACGACTGGTAGGTATCGGCGGTGCTACCAGAGCCGCTGTACTTCACGGTGTGCAACATAATTGCAAAACCTGCGTTGCCCGACGGAACAGACCCATCAGGGTTGCGGTTGTAATCAATCAAAATGCCCTGACGGTACTCGCCGCGAAGGGAGAAGTTCCACATGTTCTCATTGGGGTAGCCGAGATTAATGTCTTCAATGTACTTGTTGTAGTACCAGGTAAAGCGGTCGCCGCCCCAACGGGATGTGGGGTTGAGGGTGTGGTAGCCGCTGAATCCGCTTCCGGGGTTAGAGACACCGTAGGGGTTTGAGAAACCGAAGGATCCAGTAGGAGAGTAGGCCCCTGCGGTATTGCCAGTAACACCTGCAGGCAGAAGCTCGCCGGTCTCTTAGTCATCGATGCGTTTCCCCGGTGCGAGGAAGCCGCTTTCACCATATGCCGCGGTGGTCTTCCACTTGAGCGTGTACATGCCGTAGGTGTTTTCACAGGAGTAGAAAGTGCCGTGTGAGCCTACCGGGTCATTGCGATAAGCGGAGTATCGAGGTGCTAGCGCGAGAGCAACCTGACGCGCACCTTGCGGAGAGTACTTTGAGCGTCCGTTATTGAGGGCTACACATTTTTGAGCTTCGTGACCAATCGTGCCACCGCCGAAGTTATCCCAGGTGACTACGCCGTACTGAGATTTTTGGTAGCAACGGCCGTTGGTGCAGGTCTCTTCGGATGTGGGGTAACCGTAGCGTTGCGGGGTGTCTACACCGCCAGTACGGAAGTTGCCGTTATTCGCCCAGTAGCTACCGATAGCACCACCAAAGTTGACGTAGTGAGTGCCGGTGCCCCAATTGGTCCAGTACATGGCGTCGAACTTGCCAGCGGGTGTCTGGAAGAGCTGTTCGACCGCTTGACCACCTGAGAGCGATGCTTCACCACGAACAGGTATGCCGTATGCGGAATTCATTCCACCTGCTTTTCCCTAGGTGCTACGAACGGCGCCCCGCATCCGGCAAGTATCGTGATGGCTAGGGCGCCTGTAGCGGCTGCAAAAAGAAGGGGAGGGCGGGGCATATGGTCACCTGAGATCTAGTGAGGGGATTGACTCACATTGTCCACTAATATGGTTATAAGTGACGCACAACTCACCGATAATTCGTGTAAGAAACCCCAAGAATTTTTGAGCCGCTGACCTTATCTGAAATCGTGACTCAAGTTAACGAACGTCAAGTATTTTTACGTCAAAGTTAAGCAAACCTAAGTTTTATGTCACTGTGCCTGCAACAGGCTGACCCTCACGTGTACGTCCTAGTAAACTGGGGAGCAATTGTCTAAAGAATTCATAGCCCCATGCGGGCTTGAAAGGAATTATTGTGTCTGAAGCTCCACGCCCGTTGCGCGTTGCTGTTATTGGTTCAGGTCCTGCCGGTATTTACGCAGCCGACATCTTGACCAAGTCTGAAGAAGTAAAGAACGGCGATGTTCCCGTAGCCATCGACATTTTTGACCGCTACCCTGCACCGTTCGGCCTGATCCGCTACGGCGTGGCTCCCGATCACCCGCGTATTAAGGGCATCATCACCGCCCTGCACAAGGTGCTCGACCGCGGCGATATTCGCTTCTTCGGCAACGTGGAATACGGCAAGGATCTTTCACTTGCTGACTTCCAGGAGCACTACGACGCAATTATCTTCGCGACCGGTGCTATCAAGGACGCTTCACTGGACATTCCCGGTGTGGAACTCGACGGCTCATACGGCGCATCGGACTTCGTCTCATGGTACGACGCTCACCCCGACTACCCCCGCACCTGGCCGCTGAACGCCAAAGAAGTGGCGGTTATTGGTAACGGTAACGTAGCGTTGGACGTCGCTCGTGTGCTGTCAAAGCACGCTGATGATCTGCTGGTCACCGAAATTCCCGACCACGTCTACGAGGGCCTTAAATCATCACCCGTTACTGACGTTCACGTCTTCGGACGCCGTGGCCCCGCACAAATTAAGTTCACCCCGCTGGAGTTGCGTGAGCTGGCGCACTCACGCGACGTTGACATTGTGCTCTACGAAGAAGACTTCCAGTTCGACGACGCCTCAAAGGAGGCAATGGAAACCAACGGCCAGGTGAAGGTCATGATGAAGACCCTCAACGGCTGGTTGGAGAAGCAGAAGGAAGAGGAGCAGACCGCATCACGCCGTCTGCACCTGCACTTCTTGCAGTCACCCGTTGAAATCAAGGGTGAAGACGGCAAGGTAACCGGACTGAAGATGGAACGCAACGAGCTCAACGGCAACGGTGGCGTTACCGGTACCGGTGAGTACGTTGAGTACCCCATGCAGGCTATCTACCGCGCCATCGGCTACTTCGGCTCAGAGCTGCCCGACGTTGGCTTCGACGTTGAGCGCGGCGTCATCACCAACGTTGAAGGACGCGTCATCGACGACTCCGACGTGCCCGTACCGGGCCTATACGCAACCGGTTGGATTAAGCGCGGCCCCGTTGGTCTGATTGGTTCCACCAAGTCAGACGCGCTGGAGACCGTCACCCACCTGCTTGAAGACCGCGATGACCTGTACACCGCGTCTGAACCCGATGCTGAGAAGTTCACCGAATTCTTGGACTCCAAGGGCATCAAGTACACCACCTGGGAAGGCTGGCACAAGCTGGACGAACACGAGAAGGCACTCGGTGAGCAGTCCAAGGATGCCAACGGTGAGCCCCGCAAGCGCGTGAAGGTGACCGACCGCGACGAGATGATCCGCATTTCACGCGGTGAGTAACCTCTAGGCTCGAAAACTTACTCCCAAAGTGTGTTTGTACTGACGCTAGTGTCAGTACGTTCGCACTTTGGGAGTAATTTTTTGCGCCGGACATGTTTATCCGCGCGGAAGTGCTCTGTCATACTACGCTTATGATCTATAACAATTCCCACCTCGCTGCGATTTACGACGCTGATAATCCTGACGGCGAAGATCATGATTTCTTTCGAGCAAAAGCTGAAGAGCTCACAGCCCTCCGCATCGTAGATTTAGGATGTGGAACCGGTCTTCTTACCACCACATTGGTTTCACCGGACCGCTCTGTAGTGGGGATTGACCCTGCGGACGCGATGCTTGATGTTGCACGCGCGTGTCCTGACGGTCAGCAGGTGGAATGGCTGCAGGGTACAGCAGAGCTTATCCAACCAGCATCAGTGGACTTAGCCATCATGAGTGGAAATGTCGCTATGCATATTTTGAGCGATGAATGGCATAAGACGCTGGGACATATATCGAAGGGTCTGCTGAAGGGCGGCAACCTCATTTTTGAGTCTCGTAACCCTGACGCAGAGGCCTGGAAAAATTGGAGCCACCAGGTCACCCGGGAGACACCAATAGGCTTGCTTCAAGAATCGGAAGAAACGACCGAACCGGATGAGCACGGGATAGTCACTATGAAGTGTCACTATAGGTTTCTTGAAGATAACTATGAACTTGATACGCAACAAAAGCTACAGTTTCGTTCCCATCAACAAATTGTTGAGGACCTTGAAGCTGTTGGGCTCGTCGTAACTGCATCCTATAAAAATTGGCATCGTGAGGATTTCACTGGCGGATTGGAGCAACCGCTTATGGTTTTCGCGGCAGAGAAAGAATAAAAGATGCCCTCAATATGAATTCATATTGAGGGCATTGTTCTCACCAAAACATTCAAAGAGGTGGGGCGCAGACTGGGAGCCTGCGCCCCTTTCTATCTCTAATCGTCTTTCTTGAACCAGCTACGAATGGTGTCCGCAGAACCTACAAGGTTCTTGACAATCACCGATACTGAGACAAGAATCAGAGCTAGAGATGTAATGTCGGTCCAAGACATTACGCCTCCTTTATATATTTTTAGTGAGTGCGACCTCGGTTCGAGCTGGGGCCGCATTTTTATTGTATGACTCATTGCTGAACGCTGAGAAACTTACTCCCAAAGTGTGTTTGCACTGACGCTAGTGTCAGTACGTTCGCACTTTGGGAGGAATTTTTTTGCCCCGGACACGTTCACCCGGACGCGGCTCTCAGCTGACACTCAGACACGAAAATTTCTGCATCCGCAAAATCCGTGTTTTACGTGAAAACCGCGCGGGCAGCCCTAAGATATCTTCTGTGCCGATTTCACCACGAGTAAATCCTCAGCGCAGCGTCTTTCTCGGATTCCTCACCGTTATCCTTGCCGGTACGCTTCTGCTTCTTCTGCCGATTTCGCATTTGCAGCCGTCAGCGCACAGGATCATCGATAATCTTTTTACCGCAGTTTCTGCTACCTGCGTGACGGGTCTATCTACCGTCGACACCCCTAAGTATTGGTCAACTACCGGCCTGGTCATCATTATGTTGCTGATTCAGGTGGGTGGTCTGGGCGTCATGACGCTGGCAACCGCTATTGGCGCGTCCATTCAGCGTAACCATATGTCGTTGAATGCCAAACTGAAGACGTCCGCCGAGGTGCGCGGTAATGGCTTGTTCAATATGCGTAAAGCTGTGTTGCGCATCATTAAAATTTCGCTCATGTTTGAGGCTGCTGGTGCTCTTATCATGTCTTTGCGCTTTTATTTCGGTTACGGAATGAGTCTCGGGAACGCCCTCTGGCACGGTGTTTTTCATGCGGTTTCGGCCTTCAATAATGCGGGTTTTGCCTTATATTCCGATAATCTGATGAGTTTCACTGACGACCCTGTGATTCTATTGACCATTAGTCTTTTGATTATTTGTGGCGGGCTGGGTTTTCCGGTTCTGATGCAGCTTCGTAAGTACGGCGTTCACCGTCACTTTTGGAATATGGGCACCAAGCTGGTTCTCTACGGCACAGCTATTTTGCTGGTAGTTGGCACTGTTGGCGTGGCTGTTATTGAGTGGAATAACCCTGCCACTCTTGGCCCCATGAACGTCTGGGAGAAGCTCCTGAACGCTTTCGCCCAGTCCGTTTCGACGCGTACGGCCGGGTTTAATAACCTCAATATGGGTGCCCTTCACCCCTCTACTCTCATGTTCATTGATTTGTTGATGTTCATCGGTGGTGGTCCGGCAGGTACTGCCGGCGGTATCAAGATCACGACTTTTGGCGTCCTCTTTTTCATTCTTCTGACTGAGATGCGCGGCGATGGCGCGGTAAACATTTTCGGCAAGCGTTTGTCGCGCTCTGTTCATCGCGAGGCGATTACTGTTGTGCTGTTGAGCGCCGCGCTAATTTTTGCCAGCGTCTTTGTGCTTCAATTGCTCACTAATTTCACGAGCGATCAGATTGTTTTTGAGGTTGTCTCAGCCTTCGCAACCGTCGGGCTGAGCACCGGTATCACGCCCGTCATGCCGGATGCGGGCAAGATTATTCTCATTATTCTTATGGTGGTTGGACGCGTTGGCCCCGTGACCGCTGCCGCTGCTTTTGCGTTCCGCCGCAAGGCTGTCTACTACGAGTTCCCCAAGGAAAGGCCGATCATTGGTTAGTAAGAAGAGACTCGCGTTTTTTAACGCCGATATGGCTGATGAAAAGAAGACTGTTGCCATTATTGGGTTGGGACGTTTTGGTCAGTCTATGGCGTTGGAGCTGATGGCTGACGGTACTGAGGTGTTGGGCATTGATAATGATGCCAATGTGGTGCAGCAGATGAATAACCGTTTAAGCCATGTGGTGCGTGCTGATGCGACTAATCCTGAGGTGCTGGAGCAGCTCGATATTCTTGATTTTGATCGCATTGTAGTGGCGATCGGTAATCATCTAGAGTCCAGTATTTTGGTGACTTCTTACCTGTTGCGTCAGGGCGTAACGAACATCTGGGCGAAGGCTGTTTCTGAGCAGCACGGCATTATTTTGCAGCAGCTGGGCGTTGAAAAGGTTGTATTCCCTGAGCGTGATATGGGTAAGCGTGTTGCACATCTTTTGCAGGGCGGTTTGCAGGAATACATTCAGATTGATCGCAATTGCGTGACGGTGATGTCTTCTGCGCCGCGGGTATTCGTGGGCAAGGACGTCCGCCCCCGCCAGCTTTTGCAACAGTATGGTTTGGCTTTTACCGCTTTTAAGGATGCGCGTGGTCAGTGGCATCATTTGCCGGAAAGTATGCGCGTTGAGGCAACGGATACCGTGGTGTTTTCTGGTCCGCCGCAGAAGGTGGAGCAGTTCGCGCGTCAGTACCTGTAGGCCTGATCTAAAAAGTTACTCCCAAAGTGTGTTTGTACTGACTCTGGTGTCAGTACGTTCGCACTTTGGGAGTAATTTTTTCCCCGGTCCTATTGACCGAGTAACACCTTCTCCAAATAGTCGTTCAAGAAGATGCCTTGCGGGTCTAAATGATCGCGTAGCGCCACGAAAGCGTTAAATTCGGGATAGAGCTCAGCGAGGGACGCGGCGTCTTGGGTATGTAGCTGGCCCCAGTGCGGGCGTCCGCCGTAGTCTTTGAAGATTTCTTCGATGAAGGTGAATTCTTCAAGATAGGGTGCCCGCCAATATTCTCGAACTGAAATATAGCCGGTAGTGCGCCCGTTTGCGGGGGAGAGCGGTAAATCGTCACCCGCTGAGGTCCGTACTACCAGCGGGTAGGCGAGTTCGCCGCGCATATCGCCCAGCTTTTCGCGCAGTTCGTCGAGCACAGCCGGTAGATGTGCGATATCGAAGGCGTATTCCATGTTGTTTTGGCGGACGCGGCGACGCATGGTGAAGACCTGCGGAGCCAGATCAGTGTAACGACGGTTGCCTTTGCCCCAGTTTGCAACGGCGTTGAGAGCTTTCTGCGTGACGGGGGCTTTAGCGCCGAGCATGAGCATGCCCTCGTAAATGCCGTCGTTGAGGAAGAAGTCGCCGCCGTGCCTGCGCGCGCGAGAAAGTTGCGCGTAGTGCGGTTCGTAGCCGTCCGGCATGAGGGGCAAACGGGTGAGGCGTCGCGTCCTAACATCGGATGCGCCGGGGAACCAGCTGAATTCGTAGTGGTCGGCGCCGCGCGAGCGTTCTTCGAAGGCGGGCACAATTTTGTTGTAGTCGTGGCCGCGTTCTGCCGCGTGCAGGCGAAAGAGCGGAACAACGTTGAAAGTTAGTTCGACGATAATGCCCAGCGATCCTAAACCGACCAGCGCGGCTCTAAAAATCTCGGGGTTTTCGTCTGCTGAGCAGTGAAGTAGTTCGCCGTTGGCCGTGACCATGCGTAGCGCAGCTACCTGCGTCGCCATAATGCCGTAGCTGATTCCGGTGCCGTGCGTGCCAGTTGCAACTGCACCCGCGAGACTCTGTTCGTCCAGGCGTCCGAGGTTTTCAAATGCCAGACCGTAGTGCATGAGTGATTTGTTGGCGTCGCGGACGCTGGTGCCCGCTAAGAAGGTGGCTGTGCCGGCTTCGCGGTTCACGCGGGTGATGCCGGTGAGAAAGTCTAGACGGACAAGGGTTCCTGAGGGCTGGGCGATTGCCGATGAACTGCGGGAGTAGCCAATAACTTTGATGCGGCTCTTGCGTTCGCGGGCATCTGCAACGATGCGCTGGAGTTCAGCTACAGAGCGCGGTGTAAGAATCTGGCTGACTTCGGCGGCGTGCTGTTTTCCCCAGGTAGTCCAGGTGTGTTCCGTGCTCATAGTGCCTCTCCAAAACGGCGCTGTTTGTGTACTTGTTCTCTATTGTGACACTGAAAAATCGGTACGTGTTGATGAATTTTAGGATTTCTCTATGAGTCACAATTTCGGCACGAAATGATAACGATTTGGTAACGAAACCCTGAAAATACGCTCCCTATAGAATCACAATTCAATTAATACGGTTTCACTCCTTTCAAATGTGTGATGCACTGGAGATAAGTGGAAAAGAACTTATTTGTCGATACCAAAGAAGAGAGGCAAAGATGAGCATCTTGGCACACTCCGTAAAGAACATGAAGAAAATGGCTGGCGTAGGCGCTACCGTTGTTGCTCTTTCAGTAGGTGGCTTCACCGGCGCTCAGGCTACTGAAATCGGTACCGCACCCCAACAGCAAGAGAACGTTACCGGCGTCGCTAACGCTACTTTCCAGCCCATTGATGGCGGAGCTGTTGTTTCTAATGGTTTCAGCTCTCACGCTGTTACCGGCGATATTTACAACGCGTGGATCACTGCTGGTTACCCCACCGCTTTGTCGGGTACTCCCGTGCACTTCCTGCTTCCCTACACTGATCAGGTAGCTGTGGGCGATGGCGTCAAGCAGTCGTTCTCCAGCGAGGGTGGACGCGGCGTTTTCTACGCTAACCCCACTGCAGGTGCGCACTTTGTTGATGTAGATACTGCTGCTGGTCAGTTCTACGAAATCAACGGTGGTGCTGCCGCATATGGCTTCCCGACGGGTGAGGTTGTTCAGACTGAAGGTCAGACTATTTTGCCCACCGAATACGGTGCAATCAGCGCGACATTCCAGAACGGTCAGATGGTGGGAACCTTTATTCCTAACCCTGCCGGTAACTAGTTGTTACTTCGAGTAACCCCTGTGGTGGCGGATGCAAACCCCAAGCGTCCGCCACCATTTTTATATCTTCGTTTCAATGCGTGTACTAAATATTCGTGCAAATCATCGTCACTATTTGTCATAGACGTGCTTGCGCGCCCCACCTCAGGGTGGACGGGACTACACTGGAATGAGATAAAAGATTCTTGCGACCGGCTAATTCGTAGAGATCGCAAGGGACAATAATCCACGGGAGGATGTCACACCATGAGTGAACTTTCATTTGGTCGCCAAGCAGTTGCAAACCGTTCTTCTGAGGCTGAGCTTTCGAAGATTACTGGTGAGATTATTGTTGGTCTTGACGGTTCTGAGCAGAGCTATGGTGCATTGATTTGGGCGGCTCATGAGGCTAAATTGCGCAACGCCCCCTTGCGTGTTGTGACCGCTTACTCCCTTCCTGTATTTACCGGCAGCGGTTTTGATGCCGGCTATTCAGTTATTGATGAGGAAGCACTGGTTGAAGGTGTTGCTCAGATTCTTGATGAGGCAAAAGAACGTCTGGGAGCTCTTGGCGATGAGATTGACCTGCGCGTGAGCGTACAGACGGGCGACGCATCCGCTATTTTGTTGGAGCTTTCCAAGAACGCGGAGCTGATGGTCGTTGGTTCACGCTCACACGGCGCTTTCTTGGGCCGCCTGTTGGGTACCGTTTCGACGTCTTTGCCGGCTCACTCCCACTGCCCCACGGTGGCTGTTCCCCAGGCTTACGCGGATAAGATCGCTAAGAACCCAGAAATTCTTGATGAGCGTCGTCCCGTCGTTGTGGGTTCTGATGGCTCTGACCAGGCGCGTCTTGCTATTTTGAAAGCCGCTGAAGAAGCATCACGACGCGGAGTCAAGCTGGTTCTGGTCAACGCGCTTGCACCCTATACCGGTGCTTTGAACTGGGTGCCGGCGGCTGTCGACTTTGAGGCAATTTACCGTGAGGTCGCCGCGCTTCAGCGTAAGGCAGCGGAATGGATTCGCGGTTACTTCCCCGAGCTTGAAATTGAGTTCAAGCTCATCGACGGTTCCGCTTCGCAGGTTCTTGTTGAAGAAGGCAAGACCGCTGAGCTCATGGTGGTCGGTACCCGTGGACGCGGTGGCTTGACTGGCATGGTTCTCGGCTCAACCTCGCAGGGCGTCCTGCATCACGCACCGGTGCCGCTGATGGTTGTTCCCGAGATGGAGGACGAACGCGTCGACACCGCGCCGGAGGCAGATGTTACTTGGGGCTAATGCCTCTTTAGGCGTAAGCTGAACATAACAAGCAGGGAAGTCCCGCCGGAAAATCAAGGTTCTTGAGGCTCCGACGGCGCTTTCCTGCTGTTGTTTTAAAAAACTTTGAAAATTTTTTTGAGAAAAAATTTATCTCGAAAAATATTGCTCTGACTAGGGGAAATAATTTTCTTACAGCTCTGAAAAGTACGTTTTTTGTGGGCTGGCACACTGAAAATTCACTCTTTTGGGTGGTGCTCGTTCATTTTCGATTTGCGCGATGTTTTTTTCTCCCGTAGAGTATTACTTGTTCGAGCGACGGACTGAAGAAATTCAGGGCGTCGTGAGTGATCTAGGCCCCCATCGTCTAGCGGCCTAGGACGCCGCCCTTTCACGGCGGTAACACGGGTTCAAATCCCGTTGGGGGTACTGTGAATCTTTTAGATTCACGGCCTTATTCAAAGCTTCGGTTTTGAATGTTAGGCCCCGTAGCGCAGTTGGTTAGCGCGCCGGCCTGTCACGCCGGAGGTCGCGGGTTCAAGTCCCGTCGGGGTCGCTCCGACCGCGTATTCTTCACTGAATCGCGGTTGTGGCATATCTAAGTGATGTGCCTGGCTCTGTAGCTCAGTTGGTAGAGCGTACGACTGAAAATCGTAAGGTCACCGGATCGACGCCGGTCGGAGCCACGAACCTATTCCCTAGGCTTCTACAGTGGGAATAGGTTCTTCCCATTTAACGTGGTTTTTCTTTTAGCTCTAGTGGCCGCCTGGTTGAGGTGGTCCGCCGGGGCTTTTTATTTAAGTTTCGCTCTTTTTTGCGCCGAGATCCTGATTTATCGTCGAAATCCTGTTTTAAATCAGGATTTCGACGATAAATCAGGATCTCGGTGATTTTTGGTGGGTGTCGACGGTGTGGTTGCGTGTGTGTGAGTAACTAGCCCAGCTCCACCACCACGGGCGTGTGGTCGGACGCGCCCGCCCCTTCGCGCTCGTCGCGGTCAATGAAAGCGCCAGTCACGCGCGAAGCCAGCGCGGGGGAGAGTAGCTGAAAGTCGATGCGCATTCCCTCATTCTTGGGAAAACGCCCCGCCTGGTAGTCCCAGTAGGTGTATTCACCGGGCGTGCGTTCGCGCACGGGATCAACCAGCCCAACCTCGTCCAAGAACGCATTGAAAGCAGCTCGTTCTGGTGCAGAAATGTGGGTGAGCTCGTTATCCAAAAAGTACTGAACGTCCCACACATCTTCGTCACGCGGGGCAACATTCCAGTCGCCCACTAGGGCAAACTCTGCCGACGCGTCCTGTTTCAGCCAATCTGCAGCGTTAGCGCGCAGGGCGTCCAACCATCGCAACTTGTAGTCCATATGCGGGTCAGTGAGGCCACGCCCGTTAGGGATGTAGAGGCTCCACACGCGCACCCCGCCGCAGGTTGCGCCAATCGCGCGAGCCTCTAGCACCTCGTCCTCGCCAGGCTTGCCGAAGGCGGGCTGATTCTCAAAGCCGCGCTGAACTTCCTCAAGCCCCACGCGCGAGGCAATCGCCACGCCGTTCCACTGGCTCAGCCCAAAATGAGCCACCTCGTAGCCCATGAATTCAAAAATTTCTGAGGGAAAGTTGGCGTCCGTGCACTTGGTTTCTTGGATGGCGAGCACATCCACATCGCTGCGTTCTAGCCATTCTTCAACACGGTCGGCGCGTGCGCGCAGGGAATTGACGTTCCAGGTAGCAATTTTCATAGGGTTAACCCTACTAGGTGCGATCTTCGGCGCCAGCTACCAGTGGTTTACCGTCGGCGTTGAGTAGGGGAGTGATAGCAACTCCAGTATTCTCGCGTACCACTAGGTATTGCACTCCGGTGTGGGAATCGGTGAGAACGCGAAGTCCACCGGTGATTCCTTCCTGCTTATCATTCAGAATGAATCGTTTATCTGCGGAATCTGTTTTATTGAACATAGTTTCTTCTCAACGGTAAGTATTGACCACGCTACCAATCAACACGTGAGTAGCACCACCTACTTGCGCCACTTTGTCCGGTTGAAAAGCTAGTCTTGAAACAAAGAACAAATACTAAGGAGAGATAGTGTCTGATCAATCCACCGATTTGGTGCTCACTGAAATCCAAGGTTCACTAGGTATTATTACCCTCAACCGTCCGCGCGCGGTGAATGCGTTGAACTATGAGATGCTCAAGGGTGTGGACGCTGCTCTCACTGAGTTTGAGAAGGACGACAACGTCCGGGCAGTGCTCATTCACGGCGCAGGTGAGCGCGGTTTGTGTGCCGGTGGCGACGTGGTTTCGCTCTACCGCGCCATTGAGAAAGAAGACTACGAGCAGGGCCAAGAATACTTCCGTGTGGAGTACACGCTGAATCACCGCATCGCCAATTTCTCTAAGCCTTACATTGCTTTCATGGACGGTCTGGTGTTGGGCGGTGGCGTGGGGGTCTCGGCGCACGGTTCGCACCGCATCGTCACTGAAAACACCAAGGCGGGTATGCCCGAGACCGTGATTGGTTTCAGCCCCGACATTGGCGGTTTGAACATTCTGGCGCGCGCTCCGCACAATTTCGGGACGGCGATGGCGCTCACCGGCATCCACGTAGGCGCGGCGGATGCGATTACGGTAGGCCTCGCGGATTATTTCGTTCCAGCGGATAAGCTCGAAGACCTGCGCAAAGCGCTGACTGATGTTTCCAGTGCTAAGCAGGTCACCGAGGTTATCGAGAAGTTCACGCAGGATGCTGGCGACTCGCCGTTTGAAGAAAACAAGGAATGGATTGAGATTGCCTTTGGTGAGGAGACCCCGCAGGAGATCGTGGACGCGCTCGAGAAGGCAGCGCAGGGTGAGTCCACCGGTCTCGCCGAAGAGCTGTTTGCTGCGATTTTGCGCAACAGCCCCACCGGAGTAAAGACCGCGCTCAAAGTCATTCGCCTGGCCGAAAAGCAGAGCCTAGCAGAGACGCTCGAACAAGATTACCTGACCTCATGCAATGCCATGCGCGGCCACGATATGCGTGAAGGTATCCGCGCGCAGGTGGTCGATAAGGACCGCAACCCCGTGTGGCAGCCTGCGTCTTTCGACGAGGTTAGTGACGAGATAGTAGACAGCTTCTTCAATGCCATCGACAGTGAGAAAGATCTGAAACTGGGGTAGTAAGCGCGGTCAGTAAGACGCCGTCTGTTAGCTTCCCTTAAACGCCAACCCCGAGCCAGCTAACCGCCGGCGTCTTACATGCCCCGGTACTCACCGAACGAAAACAGCCCTTCACCGTACCCCGCCACGAAAGGACGCCATGCACGCCGAAGACCTCCACGAGATAGCTAGTCGGCGGGCGAGTGAACTGCCCGCCACCGATATCACGCACCCTTTCGGCGAAGACTGGGACGTTTGGAAGGTGCGCGGCAAGGTTTTTATGCTGCAGACGGAGGTAACTGGCACATCGCAGGTGATCCTCAAAGTTGACCCCTTTGACGGGCAAGCCCTGCGCTCTCAGTATCAAGATATTGCGCCGGGTTACCACATGAATAAGAAACACTGGATTTCTGTTTATCCAGGTGAGAGCGTAGATAAAGAGCTGTTGAGGGATTTGGTGACGGAGTCCTACGCGCTGGTGGTTGAGAAGCTGCCTCGTCGTGAGCGTCCTGTTGATTCCGCGTCGTTCAGAATCGAGTAGCGGCACCAGCTTGCACTGAAGGAGAGATGATGTACGAGAATATTCTGACTGAAGCCCGCGGACGTGTGGGTGTTATTACCCTGAATCGCCCGAAAGCTTTGAACGCGCTCAATGAGGCGACTATGCGTGAGGTAGTGGCCGCGGCTACCGAGTTCGACGCGTCGCCTGAGGTTGGCGCAATCGTCCTGGCCGGTAGTGAGAAGGCTTTTGCGGCGGGCGCCGATATTAAGGAGATGGCTCAGCAATCATACACCAGCATGTACGCCTCTGATTGGTTTGCGCACTGGGATCGTCTGACGGCACTGCGCACTCCAATCGTGGCAGCAGTTCGCGGCTATGCCCTGGGCGGTGGATGCGAGCTTGCTATGATGGCGGATGTGCTGGTGGCTAGTGAAAACACTAAGTTTGGGCAGCCCGAGATTAACTTGGGCATCATTCCGGGTATGGGTGGTTCGCAGCGTTTGACGCGCGCCGTCGGCAAGGCGAAGGCAATGGACATGGTGCTGACCGGACGCATGATGGACGGCGTCGAGGCTGAGCGTGCCGGGTTGGTGTCACGCCTGGTGGATGATAAGCAGATTCTGCCTATCGCCCTCGAGATTGCCGAAACCATCGCGGGCAAGTCTAAGCACGCGTCACAGGTTGCGAAAGAGGCAGTGAACGCCGCCTTCGAGACCACGCTGACGCAGGGCGTCCTCTTTGAGCGCCGAACCTTCCACTCGCTCTTTGCCACCGAAGACCAAAAAGAAGGTATGGCTGCCTTCGTTGAGAAGCGCAAGGCGGACTTCAAGCACCGGTAGGAAAGACGAATTTACTTTTGTTTTAGCTTCAGTTGGACATCGACTGACAATATCCCTTAAACGCCAGCCCGCGCCATTGCCAGTCGACGCCCAACTTACGCAGCGCACCGTCATAAGCTAATCCTAAAGATACTTCTCTAATCGTGTGTTTAGCAGGTTTTGCACTGCGGGCCATTCGTCGCGCACGATCGAGTACTGCGCGGTGTCGCGCAGTGAGCCGTCGGGCATGCGTCGGTCATTACGCAAAATTCCGTCTAAGGACGCGCCGATAGCCTCGATGGCGGCGCGCGATTGCATGTTGAATTTGTGGGTTTTGAAGTTTACTGAAATGCACTCAAGCTCTTCAAAGCAGTGCGTGAGCAGCAGTAGCTTGGATTCAATGTTGGTGCCGGTGCGCTGGGCGCTCGCCGCATTCCAGGTATAACCGATTTCAAGGCGGGGTGCTTCGCGCAAAATATCCGCCAAGGACGTCATACCTATGACCTTGTTGTCATGCAGTCGACGCGTAGCAAAGGGAACCATCAGACCCGCGTCCAAAAGCGCCAGGCGACGTTTGATTTCCGCTTCCATCCCCTCGGGCGTGGGCACGGTGGTGTACCAGATCTTCCAGACGTCACCGTCAGCACTTGCTTCTTGTAAGTCTGCGAGGTGATCGAGTGAAAGTGGCTCAAGCTGAACAAGCGAGCCGGTGAGGGTAACGGGTCCAATTTCCATAGTCTGACACTATAAAACTCTGTCGGGCTTGGCACGCAGGTTACGCAACGTGTTTATGACTATCTAGCTTTCACAGTAAAGTAAGGTGCATGAGTAAAGATTCAAATGAGCTGGTTGAAGCACGGCTGTTCCTCACCACTGTTGCGCAGCATCTTGACCTTGATCCTAAGACTGTTCAGGACGCCATGCCCTTCCTGCTGGGTATGACCAAAAACGTGGCTCACAAGGCGATACGCCCTGCCGCGCCTTTGACGGCTTTCCTGGTGGGTTTGGCTACCGCGCAGGCATCCGACAGTAAAACCTCTATTGATGTTGAGGTGGTGCGCGCGCAGATCGTCAAGGCAGAGGCAGCTATCGAAGAGTGGATTAGCGAGCAGAACTGATGGGCAGAATTAACAAATCAGTTTCAACCACCAAGGTCACACGTAACGCTGATGGCACCTTTAACTTCAATAAGCGCGCGGACGCTGTCACCGCCGAGGAGCCGCTGGAAATCCGTCTGAGCGGTACGACGATTACCACCACCATGCGCACGCCTGGTCACGATATTGAGCTGGCGCACGGCTTTTTGCACTCCGAGGGCATGATTAAGTCTGCTGCAGAGGTTACCAATGCCCGCTACTGTGCTGGCGCAACCGGCCCTGACGGCCAGAATACCTACAACGTACTGGATGTAACGCCTATTAGCACTGTTCGTGCACCTGGCTTGGAAAACCTGCGCTTGACGGTCACTAACTCGGCCTGCGGTATCTGCGGCTCAACCTCAATCTCGCAGATTATGGATAAATCCCATCGTCCCATTGAGCCACTGGCCTTAGACCCAGGGCTCATTCTGGAACTGCCGAATATCCTGCGTGACCAGCAGAAACAGTTCAAGCGCACCGGCGGTATTCACGCGGCGGGCGTCTTCGAATCTGATGGCACGCTGATCGTTGCTCGCGAAGATATTGGACGCCACAACGCAGCAGACAAAGTCATTGGCCACCTGATGCTCGAAAACACCTTAGACAAGCCAGGACGCATCCTGGTGATGAGCTCACGCGCATCCTTTGAGCTGGTGCAAAAGGCCATCATGGCAGGATTCTCTGCCTTGATTACTGTTAGCGCGGCGTCATCACTCGCCGTTGACTTAGCGCGCGAAGCAGGTTTGACGCTGGTAGCTTTTGCCCGTGATAACCGCTTTAACCTCTACTCCGGCGAACTCATTGAACAGTAAACTGTCGCATTTTAGTAAGTCACTCTTGTAATCTTTAACAACACGCAACCAAGAAAAGTCATACCACCACAACCCTGTTAGGTTAGAGCTATGAACGCTCCACTAGAATCAAAGAATATGCCGACGGTGAGTCGCGTTAGTGCAATCGCTAACGAGTACGACCACCCCAAAGTCGGTCACCGCGTCAAAGCGGCAGCAGGCACTGGCGGTGTCTTGCATGCAATGCAGCATGCGGTGCCCGCTCGTGGCCTTTTGCCCCTGATTAATATGAACCAGCACGGTGGCATCGACTGCCCCGGCTGTGCCTGGCCCGAGCCTAACCAGCAGGAACTTAATTTTGTTGAATTCTGCGAAAACGGTGCTAAGGCTGTTGCAGAAGAAACCACCCCCGACCGTGCGGGTGCTGACTTCTGGGCAGAATACAGCGTGACCGAACTGCGCGATAAGACCGACCACTGGTTGGGCAAGCGTGGACGTATCACTGAGCCGTTGCTCTACGATCGCTCATCGGGTGATGACCACTACCGCCCTGTTTCTTGGGAAAAGGCTTTCTCGCTGATTGCTGACCAGCTCAAGCGCACCGACCCCAATAAGGCTGTTTTCTACACCTCAGGACGCGCGTCCAACGAGGCAGCATATGCCTTCCAGCTTTTGGCCCGCCGCATGGGTTCTAACAACCTGCCCGACTGTGGCAACCTCTGCCACGAGTCAACCGGTACCGCTTTGAGCCAGACTGTTGGCCTAGGCAAGGGTTCTATCACCATGAAGGATTTGGAGACCACTGATCTCTATATCTCTATTGGTCAGAACCCCGGCACCAACCACCCCCGCGCGCTGACTACCTTCAAGAAGATGAAGGAAAACGGCGGCAAAATGGTTGTTCTCAACCCCATGCCCGAGACCGGTCTGATGAAGTTCAACGAGCCTCAGTCCATTAAGGGTGGCCTTGGCATCTCAGAGAAGCTCGCTGATGAGTACCTGCAGGTTCGTCTGGACGGTGACCGCGCTTTCTTTCAGCAGCTCAGCAAGGAACTGATTAAGCGCGATGCTCTCGACTGGGTATTCCTTAACCGCTTCTGCTCAGGCTATGAAGAGACCATTGAGCACATCAAAAACCTGGACGACGCTGAACTTGAGCGCGGCTCAAACATCTCTAAGGCTGAAGTCTCAAAGATCGCTGACATGGTAGAGAAGGCCGACTCAGCAGTTGTTGGCTGGACGCTCGGCGTCACCCAGCACAAGAACGCTGTTTCAACCCTGCGCGAAGTTGTGAACTTCTTGCTGCTCACCGGCAACATGGGCAAGCCCGGCGCAGGTACCGCACCCTTCCGCGGCCACTCCAACGTACAGGGCAACCGCACCGTCGGCATCTGGGAAAAGATGCCCGACCGCTTCATGAACGCCCTGCAGGAATACTTCGGCTTTGAAGTACCCAAGGAGCACGGTCTAGATACCGTTCAGTCACTGCAGCAGATGCGCGACGGCAACAACCAGTTCTTCATGTCGCTCGGCGGCAACCTGGTGCGCGTCGCATCCGACACCACCGCCTGCGAAAACGGCATGAGCCAGCAGGAAATGACCGTTCACCTTTCCACCAAGCCCAACGGTTCACATGCGTGGCCCGGTGAAAAATCACTGATTCTGCCTGTTCGCGCTCGCACCGACCTCGACATGCAAAAGTCAGGTCCGCAGAAGGTTACCGTTGAGAACTCGGCTGGCGTGGTGTCAGCATCCATCGGTAAGCGCACCGCTAACAAGGATCTTAACCTCAAGTCAGAGGTCGATATCATCTGCTCCGTTGGCCGTGAAACCTTTGGCGATGACTTCTGGCAACCCATGATTGACGACTACGGTGTAATCCGCGATGCTATCGAAGGTACTATTCCCGGTTTTGAGCGCTACAACGAGCGCATCGAAAAACCCGGTGGCTTCTACCTGCCCAACGGCCCGCGTCAGCGTGTCTTTAACACCGATGACGGTCGCGCGCACCTGACCATTAACCAGACCAACGTTCTTGACGTTCCTGAAGGCCACCTGCTGATGTCGACCGTGCGTTCGCACGATCAGTTCAACTCAACCATCTATGGTTTGGATGACCGCTACCGTGGCGTTCGCGAGGGTCGTCGCGTGATTTTCATGAACAAGGAAGACATTCGCGAACTTGGTTTAGCTGACGGCGAGCTGGTAGACATCGTTTCGGTGTGGTCGGACGGCGAGCGTCGTGCACCTAGCTTCCGCGTGGTTGAATACGATCATGCTAAGGGCTGTACCTCAACCTATTTCCCCGAGGCAAATGTGCTTGTACCCCTGGACTCAGTTGCAGAAGAATCAAACACCCCGGTCTACAAGTCGGTTTTGATTCGCCTGGAATCCTTGGGCAAGAACGCTAAGGATCTCGAGAAGAAGTAAGCTCTTCTTGCGCTGAAAAGTGCCCCACTGCGGTATGCAGTGGGGCACTTTTGCGTTTGCCGGTGTTTTGCGCAAAAAATTACTCCTAAAATGCGTTTGTACTGACACTGGCGTCAGTACAAACGCATTTTGGGAGTAACTCTTAGGCAGGACGCGCCGGAGGCTTTAGAGGGCCGGCCTTACAATTCCTCGGGCTTAGGGAAGACCGGGGTGGTGCGTCCTGACATGGTCTCAAGCACGCGGATGACCTGTGATGAGTAGCCGAACTCGTTGTCGTACCAGACGTAGACGATGACGCTGACGGGGGTGACGATGGTTGCGAGGCCGTCAACAACGCCCGCTGCGCGTGAGCCTACGAAGTCGGTGGAGACGACCTCGTGTGAGTCGGTGTAGTCAATCTGGCGACGCAGCGGTGATTTGAGTGCTGCTTCGCGCAGGATGTTGTTGAGTTCGTCCTTGTCAGCCGGCAGTTTGTCGAGCTGTAGGTTGAGGATTGCCATGGAGACGTCCGGGGTGGGAACGCGAATAGCGTTACCGGTGAGCTTGCCTTCAAGCTGCGGCAGAGCCTTGGATACAGCCTTCGCTGCACCAGTCTCGGTGATGACCATGTTCAGTGCTGCGGAGCGTCCGCGGCGGTCACCCTTATGGAAGTTGTCGATCAGGTTCTGATCGTTGGTGAAGGAGTGAACGGTCTCAACGTGGCCGTGTATTACACCGTACTCGTCGTCGAGGACTTTGAGGACGGGGGTGATCGCGTTGGTGGTGCAGGATGCCGCTGAGACAACGACGTCTGAGTCTTCGATAGTGTCATCGTTGACGCCGCAGACAATGTTCTTCATGCCCTTACCCGGTGCGGTGAGCAGTGCGCGCTTGATGCCCTTTGACTTCAGGTGCTGGCTCAGTGACTCTTCGTCGCGCCAGCGTCCGGTGTTGTCTACAACGATGGCGTTGTTGATGCCGTAGGCGGTATAGTCGATGTCTGACGGGTCTGAGGCGTAGATGAACTGGATGGGGGTACCGTTGGCGATGATGGTATTGGTTTCTTCATCAATGCGGATGGTGCCTTTGAAGGCGCCGTGCACGGAGTCGCGGCGAAGCAGCGAGGCACGCTTGTAGAGGTCGATGTCTGAGTTCTTGCGAACAACAACTGCGCGCAGTGCTAGGTCTGAGCCGGATGAACGCTCGAGTAGGATGCGTGCGAGCAGGCGGCCGATGCGTCCAAAGCCGTAGAGAACAACGTCCTGGGCAGGCTGAGTATCGGTGCCCTTCTTGCCTACGACCTCGGAGAATTCTTCGCGCAACCAGCCTTCGAGGTCTGAGGACTTTGATGCCTCAAACTTGTGCCAGAGAGCTGCAATATCAACGGATGCTGCGCCGAGTTCGAGGCTGCTGAGAACCTGCAGCATCTTGAGGGAATCTGCTGGGTTGAGTTCAGCGGTGTCAACCTGACGGGCAAAGCGGTGCGCCTTGAGAATCTGAATGACTGACTTGTTGATGAGGCTTCTGCCGTGAATGCTCACCACCACATGGTTTTCGCGGTTGAGCTTGCCAATCAGAGGGATCATTGCCTCTGCTTCTGCTTCGCTTGCAACCCACTGTTCGTGAGCGTTTGCGGTAGAAATAGTCACAGTGCGACCTTCTTCCTCGGCACCTGCCTCATTGCAGTTACCGGTAGGGCACAAAATTGGTGTGCGATTTTTTGTGTCGGCGTGCTGGTGCCAGAACAATCAGTGAGCGACCGAACCGTCCTTGAACCGAGCACTCTAGCACCAGCTTATACGGTGAGCCCGCGCGGTGCACAGTTGAAGCGCAATATGTAGCTTGGTTACACAGCGGGTGGACGCATTGGGACGAGTTGGGTGCTGACGTTCGGACGGGGGCGAAAAGCACTGGCCCTGCGCCATAAAGCAACACAAGCCGTACCGAGCGACGCTGGCGTCACTGTTGGGTGTATGTTCAAAGGGTTATACCCATAACATCTTGCGAAAACAGTAACCACAGCCGTGCGGTATCGGTGTCCTAGCACCAGATTTTCCGAGAACCGTGCACGGAATATAAAAGATATAAAAATGAAATTTAAACGTAAGCCACTGGATAAAAACGGCAATACTATTTGGGACTACGTGTGGCTTGTGATCCTGCTAATCGTCATCGTAAAAATCATTGAAATTCTGCCCTTTTAGAATGAACCACTTTTCTTGCCGTCAGGCGAGACAATACCTAAAGAAACGCGGAAATGTCAGAAAATCCCAAGAGCCAGGCCACTGGCACTGCTCAGGCTAAGAACCCCCAATCTTCGATTGCAACTGAAAGGCTCAAGCGCACCTATGAACACGGCAAAAAATCACTCACAGCTCTGTCAATAGTTTTATTAGCAGGTGCTAGCGATGTGATTGAGTCAGCGTTCAAGCGGTCGCTCACTGTCGATGGCATCATTATCTGGCTTCTTGGTGTGACGCTTCTTGCCTATCTTTACTTTAAAAAGAAATCTTTGAGCCCAAAGATTCTGGGGTTCACGTTTGTGGTTATCGCTTTACTAGCAGTGATGCTCCACTCCATTAATGGGTCTTATACCTGGCTCATGGCGAAGTATTCAATGGTCTATGGCATGGCTTATCTTTCTCTGACATATCTCATCGCTAAATACAGGGCAAGGGCAGAAGACTAGTCCGACGAAATGCGTTCACTCCCGCGTCTCTTCCCACCTCCGCTGGTAAAATTGAGCCATGTTGACTGTAATTGGCGAAGCCCTCGTAGACGTTGTTAAGCGTCCTGACCAGCCCGAACACGCGTACCCCGGTGGTAGCCCCATGAATGTGGCTATCGGTGTCTCCCGTTTGGGGCACAAGACCCAGTTCATCGGCCGCTATGGTGACGATGAGAACGGCAAGATGATCGACGCGCACCTGCGCGACTCCGGCGTCCTTCTGCCTGTGGGTGCTGACGATAAAAAGACATCCACTGCCCAGGCGAACATCGGTGAAACCGGTGCCGCCGAATACGAGTTCGATCTCGACTGGTCGCTGGACGCCGCCAAAGACACCCTGCGCGAGGTTGCCGAAACAGCCACCGCAATCCACGTAGGCTCCATTGGCGCAATGCTCGAACCCGGTGCAACAACCGTCGTCGAAACCCTGCAGGCAGCAGACGGCACCGCGCTGATTACCTATGACCCCAACTGTCGTCCCACTATCATTCCCGACTCATCCGTCGCCCGCGACTGGGCGCAGCGCATCATCAAGCACGCCGATGTTGTCAAAGCAAGCGACGAAGACCTGCTGTGGCTCTACCCCAACCGCACCCTCGAAGACACCGCGAAAGCATGGCTAGAAGCCGGCGTTAACCTCGTGATCGTGACGCGCGGTGAAATGGGCCCCTGCGCCTTCACCAAGTCAGTGGCATCCCAGGGTGTCGCAGTCCCCGCGCACAAGGTAGAGGTAGCAGACACCGTCGGCGCTGGCGACTCCCTCATGGCAGCGCTGATTACCACCCTGTTAGACCGCGGCATCGAAGGTGCAGACGCATCCACAAAAATTGAGGAACTCACCGAAGACGACCTCAAAGAAATCCTGACCTTCAGCGCAACCGCAGCGGGCATCACCGTCTCACGCGCAGGCGCTCACCCGCCCACTCGCGAAGAACTAGAGACGGTTCTCAGCAACCGCAAGTAATCGCTAGTATGGAGGGTGTACTCGAGAAATCGTGTGCACCCTCGCGGTTTCTTAGACGCATATATTCAAGGAGGAATCATGCTCAATCGTGAACCTTACGCAGACCTGCCCGAACTGCCCACCTTCACCCTGACTTCAGAGGACATTAAAGACGGCGACCAGGCACCCGACTGGATGCTCTCCAAGGCAATGGGCATTGAGAAGGGCGAAGACACCAACCCGCAGCTATCGTGGAGCGGATTCCCCGAAGAAACCAAGTCGTTCGTCATTACCTGCTATGACCCAGATGCGCCGACCCCCAGCGGTTTCTGGCACTGGACTGCCTCCAACATCCCGGCAGACATCACCTCTGTTGCACGCGGCGCGGCAGATGAGCTCAAGGCAGTTAAGCACACCAACGACGGCGGCACCGACTCTTTCATGGGCTTCGCACCTCCTGAAGGTCACGGCGCGCACCGCTACATCTTCTGCGTCACCGCTGTAGACACCGAAGAACTCGACATCGATGCAAGCGCCAGCCCCGCCGTCGTGAACTTCAACCTGTTCTTCCACGGCATTGCTCGCGCCTTCCTCACCGTCACCCACGAAGAAAAGTAAGAGAGCACCTGACGCACCATGATCAAACTGATCGCCAGCGATCTTGATGGCACGCTGATTGGGCACGACTTTAAGTTCCGCCCGCGCACGCTTGCCGCGCTGAAATCCGTGCAGGACGCTGGCGTCCAGGTGGTTCTGGTGACGGGGCGTCCGCACCGCTGGCTAGAAGCCGTGGTGGAGCAGATGGACGGCTACAACTCTTACGCTATTTGCTCAAACGGTGCGGTGACCTACCACCTGGGTCGCGCCGAAGTTGTTTCAACGCACACGATGGCAGGGCGTGAAATCCACCGCGTCCACCAGCTGTTAGAGAAGGAATTTCCCGAGGCTCGTTTTACCGCAGAAACGCTGGACACAGCCTACCTGCAAAATGCTGAGGACACTCCCGCGCAACCCGGTGGTCCGCTAGAGAATATCGAGCTGGTCTACGGCCCGTTAGGCGAGGTTCTGCCTGCTGATGCGCAGGTCGTGAAGTACCTGATGTTCTCAGGGGCTTACCAACCAGAAACGCTGTTGAAAAAGGTGCGCGATATTGCGGGGGAGCGGGTCTCGGTTACCCACGCTGTACCGGGTAACCCATTGATTGAAATGTCACTACACGGCATGAATAAAGGCTCTGTTCTAGCTGAGTTCGCCCGCGAAAGAGGAATTACCCCGGACGAGGTGGTTGCTTTTGGCGATATGCCCAATGACACCGAGATGCTGAGATGGGCAGGTCGAGGTTACGCAATGGCATCAGGTGCTCCTGCGCTGATTGAATCTGTAGAACGCGTGTGTCCGGGATTCGACGAAGACGGTGTGGCGCAGAAAATCGAGAAGCTCCTCGGGCTATCTGAGGGTTTCAACGACATCCAACGGTAGCTATTATTCTTTCGATTTGAAGTTTTTCTTCGTAATATAGGGTGAGATTAGTCCCTATTCTAGGACGCTTAATGCGCGGCTAGGTGAAACCCTCATTAGGTTACTACTCGGTAGTGTAAGTTGAGCTTATGCCTTTTCCTCAGCACACTGGCGTCACACACACCACTGCCTCACACCAGCTAGAAATCTTTGCCCATCGTGGCCTTAGCCTCGACTCACCCGAAAATACTCTCGCATCTTTCAAAGCAGTAGAAGCATATGAAGATGCGTGGGTAGAAATCGATGTTCACACTACCGCAGACGGCATCGCAGTTGTTTCCCATGACCCAACGCTTGACCGTGTTGCGGGTGTCCCCGGCAAAATTGCTGCCATGAGCTTTGCTCAACTACAAGCCATAGATTTGCCTGATGGCCATAAAGTACCTACCTTGTTGCAGACCCTCCAAGAATTTCCGAAACTCTCTTTCAACATAGATATGAAAGACTATGCCTCGGCTCGAACAGTTCCTCAGGTATTAGGGCAGATTGATAACCCCAAACGTATCCGTATCACCTCATTTTCAGAACGTACCCGCCGCCGTGCCTACAAAGAGTTGTGCGCTCTCGGCCTAGAGAAAATGGTGCCGCTGGGCGCATCAGAAATTCTGATGGGACTCATTTACATTTCATCGTGGTTCGGTCCTCGCGTATGGATAAAGCTAGCCCCGCTGGTGCATCGCTACCTGCCCGTTGCCGACGCCCTGCAGATTCCAGAATCCTATGAGATCCTTGGTCGCACTTGGAACATTCTTACACCTTCCCTGCTGAAAACAGCGCATGTCAACGGTTACAAGGTGCACGTATGGACGGTCGACGAGCCTTCCTGTATGCGACGCCTCTTTGATATGGGAGTCAACGGCATCGTGAGTAATCGCATCGACATACTTGAAAGTGTACGACGCGAATACACTGCGGTAGAAAGCAACTAAACCTTCTTTTCTTTTCCCGGTCTATAAATAATCCCGCGAAACTCGTGCATGCAAGGTGCAGGATTTTCTGTTGTGACGAACTGCCCGCATCACTAATTCTCGCTACTATTGAAAGTTTGCTTTTTAACTGAGAAAATAACTGCCACTTCATGGAGCCTCTCCAATTTGCTGTGGAAAGGGATACGCTTTGTGAACAATTATTTTTCTCGTCGTAAGTTTGCTAAAAGCGCCGTGTGGGCAACCCCGGTAGTGCTCGGCGCCACAAGTGTGCCAGCTTATGCAGCGTCTACGCGTCAATTAAGTCTGATGGGTAGTGGTCGTATTACCAAGAACACTAACTGGGCGGAAACCGAAGTAGATGGTCTAAAAAATACAAAATTTATACGACAGATCCCGGATATTATGTGCAGGGCACCGAGGCCGGCGATACCATCGATAACTTTCGAATTACTATTTGGTTGGCGGGATCCGACGCATTTTTCTCACCAGGTGCTCTTACTAACCCCGATGGTTGGACGACGCTAACACGCGACCCTTCAATTCCTGATGAAACACGTGCTGGCATAACCTATTACGCCTATACGATGACATTCGCGGAAGAAATCTTTGCCCTTGACGGCACAACTTATCTTCACGGTTTTTCATTTGAAAGCGATTTTGATTCTGCCCCCAACCCAGGAGAAGACGCTTTCAAAATTCTGAGCAGTATCGACGTCAACGGAGAAACTCTTTCCTTTGAAACGTGGAGCACTATCGCTGTGCTTACTTAGTAAGCTACCAATCTAGACATACGAAATTCCCGAGGTACATATGGTTTTCATATGTACCTCGGGAATTTTGTATGTGGTCACCGGTATCGACAAGGACGCTTGTCTGCTGTCGTCCTATATGGTGGCGGATACGCGCCGGAACGAGGGTTCGTGTTGGATTTTATGTCAACGTAAAGCTTATGGGTACCGGTGTATCCCCTTGGAAATTCAGGTCAAAATCACCTTTTCTTCACTGTCTAGATAAGCGCATCTGCCTGCCTACTAGGCATTATTTACCGAAAATTAACAGGTTTCTTCTTTGGGGCAATAATCTCTCTAGGTGTATAACGTAAATAGAGAACCATTTGGCACTCTGTGTGTTTAAGTAGGAATTTGTGAGGTAAGGAACCCGATGCACCTACAACCCAAAGATCAAGAAAAGCTGCTGGTAGTAGTTGCCGCAGACCTGGCGCGTCGTCGTCAGGCTCGAGGTCTCAAACTCAACTACCCCGAAGCTATCGCTATCATCACCTACGAACTGCTGGAAGGCGCTCGCGACGGCCGCACCGTTGCAGACCTCATGAACTGGGGTAGCACCATCCTCACTCGTGAGGACGTCATGGAGGGGGTTCCCGAGATGATTCCCGATGTGCAGGTTGAAGCCACTTTCCCCGACGGTACCAAGCTTGTGACCGTCCATCACCCCATTCGCTAGGAGCTGTCGATGATTCCCGGAGAATACATTCTTTCCAAAGACCCCGTGATCTGCAACGAAGGACGCGAGGCAATCACCCTTGAGGTGCTCAACCGTGGCGACCGCCCCGTTCAGGTAGGTTCACACTTCCATTTTGCTGAAGCTAACCGTGCCCTCGAATTTGATCGTCAGGCAGCACTAGGATGCCGCCTCGACATTCCTGCTGGCACCGCGGTTCGCTTGGAACCCGGTGATAAGACCACCGTGAGTCTGATTCCGATGGGTGGCGATCGCATTGTGTACGGCTTCCGCGACCTTGTTGACGGTCCGCTGGATCCTCATGAAGCAACCACTTTCGACGATGAAGCTTACGAGTACAAGCAGCGTCCTCGTCGTTCATCGGTAGGTGGCGACGCGCCTCAGCCGCTCAATGAGCGCGAAGGCTATTCGAACGAGACTAACGACTAAGGCTGAGGAGCATAATAATGAGTTTTGAACTGAGCCGCGAACGCTACACCAGCCTTTACGGACCGACCACCGGCGATGCGATTCGCCTGGCAGATACCGAGCTGTTCGCAGAAGTTGAATACGACCTCACCACCCCCGGCGAAGAAGCTGTGTTCGGTGGCGGCAAGGTTGTTCGTGACGGCATGGGCCAGAACAGCCACATGGTGCGCGATATGGGTATTCCCGATCTCGTGATCACCAACGTTGTGGTCATTGACTACACCGGTATTTACAAGGCTGACGTTGCTGTCCGCGACGGTCACATTATGGCAATCGGTAAAGCAGGCAACCCGCACACCATGGATGGTGTGACCATTCCTATTGGTGTGGCAACCGATATCGTGGCAGGTGAGGGCAAGATTCTGACCGCTGGCGGTATCGACACCCACATCCACTTCATCAGCCCCGACCAGATTGAAACCGCTCTGGTTTCAGGTATCACCACCATGTTCGGTGGCGGTACCGGCCCCAGCGAATCGACCAAGGCAACCACCATCACTCCCGGTGAGCGCAACATCCACAACATGTTGCAGGCTTTTGAAGAGTTCCCCATGAACTTTGGTCTGCTGGGCAAGGGCCACGGCTCGTCCATCTCACCTATGGCTGAGCAGATTCGCGCCGGTGCTGTGGGCCTGAAGATTCACGAAGACTGGGGCGCAACCCCGTCATCCATCAACACTGCGCTTGAGGTAGCTGACCAGTACGACGTTCAGGTGGCAATTCACACTGACACCCTGAACGAGGCTGGCTTTGTTGAAGACACCCGCGCAGCAATCGCAGGACGCGTTATCCACACCTTCCACACTGAAGGTGCGGGCGGCGGCCACGCACCGGACATCATCGAGTTGGCTGGCGACGAGAACATCCTTCCCGCATCCACCAACCCGACTCTGCCCTACACCAAGAACACTCTTGAAGAGCACCTCGATATGCTCATGGTCTGCCACCACCTCAACCCCTCAATCCCTGAGGACGTTGCCTTCGCAGACTCCCGCATCCGCAAAGAAACCATTGCGGCTGAGGACGTTCTGCAGGACATGGGCGTGTTCTCCATGACCTCGTCTGACTCGCAGGCTATGGGACGCGTGGGCGAAGTAATCATGCGCACCTGGCAGGTTGCGGACTCCATGAAGAAGCAGCGCGGCCAGCTACCTGAGGACGAAGGTAAAACCGGCGATAACTTCCGCATCAAGCGCTTTATCGCTAAGTACACCATCAACCCGGCTATTGCGCACGGTATCTCGCACGTGGTGGGTTCTGTTGAGCCCGGCAAGTTCGCTGACCTGGTGCTCTGGGAACCGCAGTTCTTCGGTGTTAAGCCCGATCTGATCATCAAGGGTGGTCAGATGGTCAACAGCATCATGGGTGATCCCAACGCATCGATTCCTACCCCGCAGCCACGCTGGTACCGCAAGGCATTCGGTGCCTACGGAAGCGCTGTTCACAGCACCTCCATCACCTTCATGTCGCAAGCATCCCTGCTCAACGGCGTCTCACGCCAGCTGGGTTTGAAGAAGCACGTGCGCGCGGTCAAGGGTATTCGCGATCTCAAGAAGTCAGATCTGAAGCTCAACGGCGAAATGCCCAAGCTCAGCGTTGACCCCGAGACCTACGAAGTACGCGTGAACGGTGAAGTAATCACCGCTAAGGCTCAGGACGAGCTGCCCATGGCTCAGCGCTACTTCATGTTCTAAGAAGGAAAATTCTTGATTATTACCGAAATTCTAGGCAATACTCACGAGGCTGACGGTGCAGCGCTGGTTGAGGGACGCCACCTTGAAAAAGTCGTCCTGCCCAGTGCTGACCTGGTCAAACGCATTCAGCGTTTGACCACCGACCACAATAACGAGGTAGGTTTGCGCCTGCCCGCCAGCTCACCCGATCTCAAAGACGGCGATATTCTCGCGCTTGAAGATTCCGGTGAGCACGGCAATGCCATTGTGGTCTCGGTACTGCCCACCGACGTGCTGGTGATCGCGGCGTCCTCCATTGTAGAAATGGCGTTCGTGGCGCACTCACTGGGCAACCGTCACCTTCAGGCACAGTTCTTCGACACCGACAGCGAATATCAGGCTGCAGTCATGGTTGTGCAGTATGACCACACCGTCGAAGACTTCCTCAAGCACCACAAGGTCGCGTACTCGCGTCAAGAACGCGTCATGCCCGTGCCCTTCCGCCACGCTGAGCACACGCACTAGAACATGGTGAATACATCGCTGGCATCCATGCTGGGAATGATGCAGCTAACCGACTCAGCCCTTCCCACCGGCGCATTTAGTCACTCCCTCGGGTTTGAAACCTACATGCACCGCGAAGAGCTAGAGGACGAAGCCTCGTTCTCAGCGTGGATGCGCATGTTTGTGGAACAGCAGCTCACCTACACGGACGCGTTGGCTATTCGTATGGTCTACGCGGCGCACTCTTTCGACGACGTCGCTGACCTTGATGAGCTGGTGACCGCTCAGGCGCTACCGCAGCAGATTCGCGACGGCGGCATCACCATGGGCAAGCGTCTGCTGTCTTTGGCGTCGGCGTCATACCCCAGCGAATGGGCGGACGCTTACGCCGCCGGGGTAGCGGACGGCAGTCTCTACTCGCATCAGGCTGTTGTGTGGGGGGTGATTGCGCGTGATCTTGAGGTGCCGGTGGACGAGGCCGTGGCGTCACACCTTTATGCCACCGTTATCTCGCTGACGCAGAACGCTGTGCGCGCGATTCCGCTGGGGCAGAACACCGGTCAGCGCGTGATCCGTGCGGCTCAGGAGTGGATTGCCCGCGCCGTTGAGGAGTCTGCTGCGCTCGATGAGGAAGACCTGGGCGCTATTGCCCCCGGCCTTGAAATCGCGCAGATGCAACACGAGCGTCAGCGCGCGCGTCTGTTTATGAGTTAAGTGTAAGGCTGCTAGGGATAGAGCGATTCCGCGATGCGCTATCGTCAGCAGTCCCTCTCGCTTCACTCGCGCGGGGCGCTCGGAAGCGATTCACGCCAGCCCCGATGCCAGCTGGCGATAGTGCATCGCGGACTCGCTAGTGGTTCACTCCACTGAAGTTTTTAAACCAGAAGATTTTGAAAGAAGGTTTGACTATGGATCCGATTATTATTGGTATTGGCGGCCCCGTGGGCGCCGGCAAGACCCAGCTGATTGAACGCATTTCACGTTCTATGAGCGATGAAATTTCAATGGCTGCAATCACCAACGATATTTACACCATTGAGGACGCTAAGATTCTGGCGCGCAATTCCGTGCTCCCTGAATCTCGCATCATTGGTATTGAGACCGGCGGTTGCCCGCACACCGCTATTCGCGAAGACACCTCGATGAATGAGGCAGCTATTGAAGAGCTGAAGAAGCGTTTTGATGACCTGCAGATCATCTTCGTGGAATCCGGTGGCGATAACCTTTCGGCAACCTTCAGCCCCGAACTTGTTGACTTCTCTATTTACGTGATTGACGTGGCGCAGGGTGAGAAGATTCCGCGTAAAGCTGGTCAGGGCATGATCAAGTCAGATCTGTTCGTAATCAACAAGACCGACCTCGCACCGCACGTGGGTGCTGACCTGGACGTTATGGAAGCCGACTCCAAGGTCTTCCGCAAGAACAAGCCCTACGCTTTCACCAACCTGAAGACCGACGAAGGCCTTGAGACCGTGGAGAACTGGATTCGCCACGACGTGCTCATGCTCGACCTCGCATCCTAATTTTCGATGGCTACTGAACACGAAACCCATAACTGGGCAGGCGTGCTTAAGCTCGGTGTCACCGAACGCAATGGACGTTCGGTGGCTAAGAGCCAGTACCACGAGGGCGCGTTGCGTATTCTTCGCCCGCATTACCTGGATGCGTCCGGGCAGGTCACCTACACCGCCATTAACCCCGGCGGTGCATACTTTGGCGCGGACCGCTACCTGCTGGATCTGAAGGTTGAGCAGGGCGCGTCACTACTGCTGACCACGCAGTCGGCAACCAAGGTGTACAAGACTCCGCAGGGTCCCGCCTACCAAGAGATGACGGTGAATCTTGGCCCCGGCGCTGTCTTCGAGTATGTGCCTGACCAGCTGATTGTCTACCGTGAAGGCGCGTACAAACAGCGCACACTGGTGACCATGGATCCTACCGCCTCGCTAGTGATGTCAGAAATCATCACGCCGGGCTGGGCGCCGGACGGCTCGTCCTTCAAATACCAAGAGTTGCGTATGCGCACCGAAATTCGCGTGACGGGGGAGGGCGGTGACAAGCGTCTAGCGGTTGATCAGCTGCGCCTCAAGCCCAGCGAACTCGGTGATATCCGCGGCGTCGGGCTCATGGAGGGGCATAGTCACACCGGGCAGCTACTCCTAGCGGACGCCCGCATCGACGATGCCCTCTATGACGAGCTGGCGGCAATGGTGGAAGGCTCCAATACGCTCTCTGGCATCACCCGTGCAGGACGCGACGCTCACGGTGTGCACTGCGTGGCGGTGCGCTCCCTGGCGAACTCCACCGCCGACATTGCTCAGTTGCACCAGGACATCATTAACCTCACCCGTAAAACCTGGCGTTACCAGGCGAAACTTGATCTACGAAAGCACTAAAAAGAGGAAACACGAACCATGAAGATTCAGGATGTTCTACGGGGTGTCTCCCAAATCTACTTTGCGCGAAGCTCCGCCACCGGCGTCCTGATTCTTGCAGGCGTTGCACTTTTTGATCTGCGTACTGCCGTGCTCATGGCACTCGGTGCTCTCGTGCAGACACTGACCGGTCTTGCCGTGAAGCGGCCTGAGGCTGTGACTGACGGTCTCTTTGGCTTCAACGGCGCGCTCGTTGGTGCTGCCGCCGGTGTTCAGTTGCAGAACTGGCCCATCGGTTTAGCAATGACAGTGGTCGGTGCTGCACTGTGCACCCCCGTGCACTTTGCCTTTGAAAAGCTCTTTGCCACCAAAGCTCTGCGCGGTGCGGCACTTCCTGTCTCTACCGCACCGTTCTGCACTGTCACTGGCATCCTCATCACCCTGCTCGCAGGCTTCAAAGCAACCGGCGGTGCGTTGAGCTCCGGAACCGGCGTGAACGGGGTTTATGTGGGGCTCACCAACAATATCGCCGAGGTTGTTCTTGCTGACGGTGCGGTGACGGGCGTTCTGATTGCAGCAGGTTTGTTTGCAGCATCCCTCGTGCTTGGTGGCTTCGCCCTGTGGGGTAGCGTACTGAGCCTGCTCATCGCGTCCCTGGTGCACGGCGGTCTTGCTACCACCTCAACCGGACTCTTCGGTTACAGCGCGGTGCTCGTCTCTATCGCTATCGGTGCCACCTTCTGGAACGACCGCCCGCTATCAGCGCGCATCACCGGTGCAACCGTGGGCATCCTGCTCACCCTGTGCATCCAACCCCTGCTGACACTGACCCCGATTCCCGTCTACACCTGGCCCTTCCTGCTCTCCATGTGGATTGTGATGCTGGTAGGCTCAAAGTTCACACCAACCGCCCAGAAATAGGCGTTACTCTATCTCAGTGACTGTGCAACAACAGAAAATTCAAGATGACCCGCTGGGGCTCAAAAGCTTGCGTACCCGCGTACTGGTATGGGCTACAGTGCTCCTGATAGCGCTCGCGGTCGCCGCTTTTCTAGGGATTACTGTAGGCGCTGTGCCACTGACCTTGGGGGAAACTCTCAACGTTATTGCGCACCATACTCTCACCCCTCACAGCCCAATTACGTGGTCACCTTCTGTGGACGCCATCATCTGGCAGGTGCGTTTACCGCGTGTTCTGCTTGCTGTAGTTGTCGGTGCGAGTCTTGCCGTGAGCGGCATGGTCTTGCAGGCGATGGTACGCAATGTTCTGGCTGAACCATACCTGCTCGGCATTAACTCGGGTGCTTCAGCGGGTGCTGCACTGGCGATTCTCTTTGGTGCAGGCGTTGGTGCGTTTGGTGCTCATGCTCTACAAGCAACCGCTTTTCTAGGGGCGCTAGCGTCGTCCATTGCGGTCTACCTTCTAGCTCGGACGGGCGGACGCATTACCTCCCTGCGTCTGCTTTTGGCTGGTGTGGCTGTGGGCTACGCTCTCAACGCTGTTACCAGCTTCTTAATCTTTGCTAGCGGCGATGCCGAAGGTACGCGTTCTGTGATGTTCTGGTTGCTCGGTTCACTCTCGCTTGCCGCCTGGGGAACTCCGCTGACAGCAACAGTCATTATTACTGCACTTACCGGGATTATCTTCTGGGCGATGAGCAAACACCTTGACGTCCTATCTGTTGGCGATGAATCGGCGGTAAGCCTTGGTATCTCACCCGAGAAAATCCGCCTCATCCTGCTCGTTATCATCTCGCTTAACGTGGGCGTAGTGGTTGCCACAGCGGGCAGTATCGGCTTTGTTGGACTCATCATCCCGCATCTTGCCCGACGATGCGCCGGTGCCCTACATCGCGCGTCCTTACCCATTGCCGCCCTGATGGGTGCAACCCTGCTCACCCTTGCAGACCTTGTAGCGCGCACGGTCTTAGCACCCCAAGAAATACCCATCGGCATCCTTACCGCCTTAGTGGGCACACCATTCTTGCTGGTACTGATTAAGAAAATGCGCTCGTACTCCTAGAAAGACCTAAGCTTTATGAAACACTTATTCACTGTTGTTGGTGCGCTGGCAGCTGTAGGAGCACTTGTGCTGACAGGATGCTCTAGCGCAGAAAATTCCTCGGCTGGGGCATCGGGAGAATCGGTGACCGTGCAGAACTGCGGTACTGACGTCACCTTCAATAAAACACCCGAACGCATGGTTTTGCTCAAGTCCGCAGCTGTTCCGGCATTGCACGACCTCGGTGTACTTGACCAGGTGGTAGCCCGCGCGGGCGCCTACCCAGACGCGTACTACGATCAGGCAACCCGCGATGAACTGAACAAGATTCCCATGCTGTCCGACGACTTAGATGCCGGTGGCCACCTGAACATCTCAAAAGACACGGTGATTGCCCAGCAACCAGACCTCGTACTGGGTGAAGTCGATAACCTCGACCGCGCTTCTCTTTCGCAACTTGGTATCCCGCTGATTGAAGAACCTGCCATGTGCAAAAGCGGGGCCCCCGAGCATCAAAGCTTTGACTCTATCTACGATCAGCTTGAAACGTACGGCACTATTTTTAATAAAAAAGACCGGGCGGACGCTGCAATCAGCGACCTCAAAACCCGAGTGGACGCGGTGAAAAAGCAGGTGGGTGACGGCGACGGACGCACCGCTGCCGTCCTTTACCCCACGGTGGGTGGCGGTACTACCTACGCCTACGGCAGCAAATCGATGGCAGAACCTCAGCTAGAAGCTGCCGGTTTTAAGAACGTTTTCGGTGACGTTGACCAGCGCGTTTTTGAAGTCACCGGCGAAGAACTGATTAACCGCAACCCCGACGTTCTGATTCTTCTCTACTCGGAGGGTGATGAACAGGCCGTCGCTGACGCCGTCAAAAACCTCCCGGGCGCAGACTCAATCACTGCTGTGCGCGACAACCAGATGCTGGTTCAACTCATGAACTTCACCGAACCCGCAACCCCTCTGGTGGTGGACGGTCTTGAACGCATTGTTGAAAGGTTCTATCAGTGATTCGCGCGCAGAACCTCACCTACGCCTACGGCACTCAGACTGTTTTACACGGTGTAAATCTTGAACAGCGAGTGGGGCGGGTGCTGGGACTGGTGGGCCCTAACGGTAGTGGAAAATCAACACTGATTCGCAACCTCAGCGGCGGTTTAAAACCGGTTGAAGGACGCGTCACCATCGGCGGAAAAGACCTAGGGTCCTACTCGGCTCAAGAACTCGCGCGGGAAGTTTCTACCGTCATTCAAGAACGAGACAGCGAACCCGGGTTAACCGTTGCGCAGATGGTGATGCTCGGTCGCACCCCTCGCCTTGGCATGTTCGCGCGACCGGGAGCGTCCGATGAAGAAAAGGTCATTCGCAGTCTTGAATCGGTCAATGCTCTGCACCTTGCCCAGCGGTTCTTTGCAGAACTCTCCGGCGGCGAAAAACAGCGCGTTCTCATCGCCCGATCGCTAGCGCAAGATACGCCCTACATCTTCTTAGATGAGCCCACCAACCACCTCGACATCAGACACCAGCACGAGCTGCTGGGACTGATTCGCACCAACTCGCGTAACACCGTGATTGTTCTGCACGATCTCAATCTCGCCGCGCAATATTGCGATGACGTGGTGCTCCTCGACTCTGGACGCGTGGTCGCACAAGGTCCCGTGGGCGACGTCTTGACGCCTGCGTATCTAGAGCCCGTTTACGACATGGCCGTTCATCGCATAGAACACCACGGCAAAACCCACCTACTATTCGAGCCGCGCAACCCCGAAGGGAGCTCATGAGCGCACAGGAATCAATCAACGCCTACTGGGATCAGCGCGCTGAAACCTACCATCGCTTGCAACAGCGTCCAGACCGTAAAAATGTTGACCGTGAAGTATGGGGCGACATCATGCGCGATGCCCTGCCCTCTCATGCGCAGAGAGTCCTTGATATCGGCACAGGCTCAGGATTTCTCGCTTTCGTGCATTCTGACGTGGGCAAACAGGTCACAGGCGTAGATTTATCAGAACAGATGCTGGAGATCGCAAGACACGAGGCTCTCAATCTACCCGAGCAGCAGCGTCCTGAATTCATCATGGCGGACGCGGTTGAGCCAGCACTCACCCTTGGTGAGCGAACCTTCGACGCGGTCACCAGCCGCTACCTCATGTGGACGCTCCGCCACCCGGTTGAAGCGTTGAAAAACTGGCGAGGGCTTTTGGTTCCCGGTGGCACACTGATCGTAATCGATGCGCCCTGGTTTCCTCGCGGTTTGGATGAGAATAAGACCGAAAACTTCGCTGAACTTTACGATGAAACCGTACGCGCAGAACTGCCGCTGGCCGAGGCGCAAAGCATCGAATCAACCGTTGCGGTCATTGAGCGGGCGGGCTTTATCGACATTCAGGTGCGCGAGCTGACCCAGGTGCTTGAACTGGACTTAGCCCAGGGCGCTACTCCCGGGCATCAGCCGACCCTGCAGTACCTAGTGAGCGCGACGCGTCCTTAGATATAACCGTTGCTACATACGAAATGCCCGAGCTACATATGATTTTCATGTGTAGCTCGGGCATTTCGTATGTGGTTGGTCGGGGCGCGAGGACGCTAGTGCGCCGCCGCTTCCGGAGATTTGGGGTCGGTCGCGTCCGGCGTGAGCGGGTCTGCCCCAGCGGCACCGGTTCCCTTATTGATAGCTGCCATGACGTGGTAGATCACCAGGGTGGCGGCGGTACCCAGGGCAATGCCCGCGAACTGCAGGTTGCTGAACTCCCAGGTGTAGTCGGCGATACCGATGATCATAGCGATGGACGCGGTGGTCAGGTTCACCTGGTTAGAGAAATCCACGCGGTTCTGCACCCAGATGCGCACACCGAGCATACCGATCATGCCGTAAAGAACGGTTGCAGCACCGCCCAGGACGCCCGCGGGCACGGTTGCCACGGCGGCACCGAAAACGGGGAAGATAGACAGCAGAATCGCGAAAATTGCAGCTACCCAGTAAGCGGCGGTGGAGTAGACCTTGGTCGCCGCCATCACGCCAATGTTCTCAGCGTAGGTGGTGGTGCCTGAACCGCCGCCCATGCCCGCAACGGTGGTTGCCAGGCCGTCAGCCATGATCGCGCGTCCTGAGTAGGCGTCCAGGTTAGTGTTGGTCATCAGCGCCACCGATTTCACGTGGCCGATGTTCTCGGCAACCAGCACGAGAATCACGGGAATAAACAGGCCAGCTAGGTTCCAGTGGAACTCAGGATGCTGAAAGTGCGGCAGACCAATCAGACCCTCGGATTCCCAGGTCTGGTGAATGGTCGTGAAGTCTACTTCGCCGCGCAGGACAGCGGTGATGTAGCCGATGATGACGCCCAGAAGAATAGACAGGCGTCCGATCATTCCCTTGAAAATGACCGAAATCAGCACGATGCTGGTGAGCGTGACCAGCGCGGTGATAGGTGCCTTCATAAAGTTGTCTTTAGCGGACGGCGCCAGGTTGAAGCCGATGAGCGCCACGATAGAGCCGGTCACCAGCGGTGGCATGAGCTTGGTCAGCCAACCCGTGCCCGCAAACTGCACAATCAAACCGATGATGAACAGCGAAATACCCGCCATCACAATGCCGCCCAGTGAGCCGCCGGGGCCGTACTGGTTGGACGCTGCCGCAAGGGGAGCGATGAAGGCGAAGGACGAGCCCAGGTAGGAGGGCACGCGTCCTGCCGTCAGAAGCAGGAAGATGATGGTGCCGATACCCGAGAAGAACAGGGTAGTCGCCGGCGGAAAACCGGTCAGCAGGGGCACAAGGAAGGTCGCACCAAACATTGCGATCACGTGCTGCGCGCCAATGCCGATAGTGCGACCCCACGAAAGACGTTCATGCGGAGCAACAACTGCGCCGGGGGCAATAGCCTTGCCGTTGCCGTGCAGCTGCCATGAAAAAGGAGAGCGAGAAGATGCCACGAGAGTTCATCCAAACCATAGAGTGCGAGATAAATCGTGGCTAGTTTACTCTGCTTGCCTTAGAGGTGACCACGTAAACACCGCAGTGACCACAAAAGCGTCAAAACCCACGGGAAAAACGGTGTACATTGACGTTATCATGGTCACTCTGATGTTTTTGTGGTCACCTTCGAAAGGCCGCGGTCGTTCGGGGTAAGTTTTGCGCCGGCGTCATAAACGTTATTTTATACCAAGGTTTGTACCGCGTGAAAAGCAGAAAAAACAGCATATTCCCATAAAAAGAGCTTTATTTTGTGGAACCCACCATAACACTAAGTGCACTTTATTAGCTAAACTGAGTAAAGATAAACCCCAGACACATGTAAGGCCCACTCGTGACCTTAATTCTTATTGCTTTCTTTGTGTGTTCGTTGGTGACTCCCGCCCTTTTTAAGAAGTTTGGCGTTAAAACCTTCTACGCACTTGCAGTCGTACCCGCACTCAGCCTTGCCGCTGTGCTGACTCAAACTTCACGCATCCTTCACGGTGAGGACGCGTGGGTTGAGTCTGTGCCGTGGATTCCTCAGCTGAACCTCTCCCTGACCTTCCGTCTTGATGTTCTGTCGTTCATCATGTGCTTGCTGGTGCTGGGCGTGGGTTCGCTGGTGCTGTTCTACTGCGCGTCCTATTTCTCGCCTAAGCAGAAGGGCGTGGGGGCGTTTGCTGCCTACCTCTTTGGCTTTGCCGGTGCGATGTTCGGTTTGGTGACCTCTGACGACGTTTTGGTGATGTTCATTTTCTGGGAGATCACCACCATTTTGTCGTATCTGCTGATTGGCTTCTCACGTACGCGTTTGTCTGCGCGTCGTTCGGCCTTGCAGGCGATGACCATTACGACCTTCGGCGGTCTTGCCATGTTCATTGGTTTGGTCATTGTTGGTCAGGCGCTGGGTACATACAGTTTGCACGAGTGGACGCTGCGCGGTGCTGACTGGGCTGCGGACATTCAGGCTGGTCACGGCAATATTTCTTTGGGTCTGCTGTCTACGGCAATGATATTGATTCTGGCCGGCGCCGTTTCTAAATCAGCGTTGATTCCCATGCATTTCTGGTTGCCGGGCGCGATGGCTGCACCGACCCCTGTGAGTGCTTACCTGCACGCGGCGGCAATGGTGAAGGCCGGTATCTACCTTTTGCTGCGCCTGTCGCCTGCTTTTGCTCAGGTGGATGCTTGGCATTACACCCTTCTTATTTTGGGTTCTTTCACCATGATTTTTGGTGGCTATGTGGCGCTCAAGCAGTTCGACCTCAAACTCATTCTTGCCTACGGTACTGTCTCGCAGTTGGGCTTCTTAGCGCTCATTATTTCGCTGGGAACTCCGGATGCGATTTATGCGGCAATCGCTATGACACTGGCACACTCCATGTTCAAGGCTGCTCTCTTTTTGACCGTGGGCATTATCGACCATCAGGCGGGTACCCGCGATATTCGCAAGATGTCGGGTATCTACCGTCGAGCACCCAAGCTTTTTGCAGTGGGCGCGATTTCGGCGGCATCTATGGCTGGCGTACCGCTGTTTGCCGGGTTCGTGGCTAAAGAAGCTGTGCTAGAAACAGCGATTCACGACCTCTCAACCTGGGCGGGTATGTTTGCGTTTGCTTCTGTGGTGATTGGTTCTATCTTCACCTTCGCGTATTCTGCCCGCTTTGTCTGGGGCGCTTTTGCTCGTAAGCGTGAGAGCTACATGCTCGATGAAGGTGTTAAATACTGTGCCGATGTAGATTATGCGCTGGCTAAGCACGGTAAGAACCAGTACAGCCCCGATACCCAGTTCCATTCGGTTGAGGGCAGTTTCTTAGCTGCTCCTGCCGTTCTTACCTTGCTCACCGTGGTATTCGGTCTTTACCCCGAACCCTTGCACAAGCTCATTGCAGCACATGTGAAAACTGTTGGTGAGTACGAACTTCACCTTGCTCTGTGGCACGGTCTTACCCCTGCGCTCTTTACATCGCTGGGAATCATGGTCGTAGGTCTGCTGATTTTCCTCTTCCGCGAGCCGGTTGAGAAGATCCAGACCTCGATTCCTGAGCTGCCTCGCGCGCGTCATATCCACCGCGGCGTCATGGACGTTCTCGACCGCTTTGCTGTGTGGGTCACCGCGAAAACCCAGCGTGGTTCGCTGGCGTTCTACCTCTCCGTCATTCTGGTGACGGCAGTGACCGTTCCAACCGTTGCGCTGTTTGTGCAGGAGACCCCGCCGCTCAAGGGCGTGCGCGTGACCGAATCACCGGTGCAGTGGGTCATCGCAATCGTGATGATTGTGGCAGCTATTGTTGCAGCAACCGTTCGCAAGCGCTTCCTCGCTATCTTGATGGTGTCGGTTACCGGCTACGGCATGGTGCTGATTTTCGCCCTGCGTTCGGCACCCGACCTGGCTCTGACCCAGTTGCTGGTTGAGACCATCTCGATGATTGCCTTCGTGCTTGCGCTGCGCGTCCTACCCCGCGAAATGCCGCGTGAGGACGTCGGTGAGCGCAAGAACCCGCTTAACAAGACCACGCGCCTGGTTATCGCTATTGGCTTTGCCGTGCTGATGATGGCGCTGGCAATGTTCACGTTCTCATCGCGTTCGCTAGATCCCATTTCTCTTGAGATGCCCAAGCTCGCCTACGAGCACGGTCACGGCTATAACACCGTGAACGTCACGCTCGTTGATATGCGCGGCTGGGACACCTTCGGCGAAATTTCCGTGCTTGCGCTGGCAGCTACCGGCGTCGCGTCCTTGATCTTTATTGGCGGACGCAACGACTCGATAGGTGCGCACCCGACGACAGAGGCACTGCGCGTTGTTGAGCAGTCCTACGCAGAAGGTGAGCAGAGCCGTCAACGTCAGATCTCTACAGAGTTCGGCCACGTTGAAGAAGAACGCGATCCATTTTTGCTGGCAGGACGCACACTGCCCCCCGAATCACGTTCGCTACTGATGGAAGTCATGACTCGTCTGATTTTCCACACTTTGCTGATCGTTTCGCTGTACATGCTTGTAGCTGGTCACAACCTGCCCGGCGGTGGCTTTGCCGGCGGTTTGATTGCAGGTTTGGCGTTCTCCATTCGCTACCTCGCAGGTGGTGGCACAGAGCTACGCATGGCAACGCCTTTTAGCGCTGGTACCTTCCTCGGTGCCGGTCTAGCGATTGCGGTGCTCTACGTAGTGTGGCCACTGTTCATTGGCGATGCGGCCTTTACCTCCCATGTCTATGACTTCTGGTTACCGGTGTTCGGTGACGTCCACTTCGTAACAACGATTATTTTCGACGTTGGCGTCTACCTGCTGGTTATCGGCCTGGTTCTCGATATTCTGCGCAGCCTCGGCCAGGGTGTTGACGACGCGATTGCCGACCACACCGTGAACATCAACGAAGAAGTAGTTGCAACACCCCACCGAAAGGCAGACTCATGATTATCGATTTGAGCCTCATTCTCGTGATGGGTGTGCTCTACGCCGTGGGCGTCTACCTGGTGCTCGCTCGCACGCTCACCCGCGTCCTGCTCGGACTCATGCTGATTTCAAACGCAACCAACCTGCTGATTGTTCACGCGGGCGGGCCTGCGCTATTACCGACCTTCTACGAGAAGGACATTCCGGCTGACCAGTACACCGATCCGCTCCCGCAGGCGCTGACGCTTACCGCCATCGTGATTGGTGCGGCAATGGTCGCCTTCGTGCTCGGTATGATTTACCGCGGCTGGGTTCTGGCACGTGCCGATGAAATTCAGGACGATGACGAAGACTTGCGCGTTGCAACCAGCGACCACTTCGACACCGAAGAAGACACTCCGATTGAAGATGACGAATCAGAGTTCGAAGGTGATGAAGAAAGCCGCAAGCTTCAAGAAGAAGAACTTCAAGACGAGCAAGCGCATCTGCACGCAGGTCAAGAGAAACTGCGCCGAGCACAGACCAGCACCGACAACCCGGATGAGCTGATAAATCTTGCGTACAAAGAACACAACTTGGCAGAAAAAGAATCAGCAACAAGAGGAAAGGAGAACTAAAACGTGAATATTTTCTCGCTTGCTCCGCTCTCTGTTGCCATTCTCTTTTTTGCTGCAGCGCTGACCTTCATCCTGCTACGTTTTCCTCGTGTGCAGGCGGTTATCTCGTTCGGTGCTATCGTCGTTACTTTAGCCCTCGATATTGTCTTGCTGCTTGCAGTGTGGGGACGCGAACCTCAGGCTGTGAAGTTGGGTGGCTGGGACGCTCCCTTTGGTATTGTGCTGGTTGTCGATCAGCTCTCAGCTCTTATGCTGGTAGTTTCATTGATTGTCTCCCTCGCCGTGCTCATCTTCGCAACCGGTCAGCATCTGGCAGATGAGGACGATGAAGTGCCGATTTCGGTGTATTACCCCACCTACTTGCTTCTGATTGCAGGTGTTTCAAACGCCTTCTTGGCAGGGGACCTCTTTAACCTCTACGTGGGCTTTGAGATTCTGCTGTTTGCGTCCTACGTGCTTATGACCATGAACGCGAGCACCCCGCGAATTCGCGCCGGCGTCACCTACGTGGTGGTCTCCATCATCTCGTCCATGCTGTTCTTGATTGCTATTGCTTTCGTATACGCATCCGTAGGTACCGTGAACATGGCTGACCTTGCCCTCAAGCTTGGCACCTTGCCCGAGGGCACACGTATGCAGTTGCACCTGATGCTTCTGATTGCTTTTGGTATTAAAGCAGCAGTCTTTCCCCTATCGCTCTGGTTGCCGGACTCCTACCCAACAGCCCCTGCACCCGTTACCGCGGTGTTTGCTGGATTGTTGACCAAGGTCGGTGTCTACTCAATTATTCGTACCGAAACCCTGCTCTTTCCCGGTGGCCACCTCAACACGCTGCTATCCATCGTGGCGATCCTGACGCTGTTCGTCGGTATCCTCGGCGCGCTGGCACAAAAAGACATCAAACGTCTGCTCTCCTTCACCCTCATCAGCCACATCGGCTACATGATTTGGGGTATCGCCTTGAATACTGAAGCCGGTCTTACCACCGTCGTCTTCTACATTGCCCACCACATCGTTATCCAGACCGCCCTATTTATGGTGGTTGGTCTGATCGAACGACGCGCGGGCACTACCAACACCGACTGTCTCGGTGGCCTCATGGCAATCTCACCGACGCTCGCAGTGCTCTACTTTGTACCCGCACTGAACCTGGGCGGCATCCCGCCGTTCTCCGGCTTCATCGGCAAAATTGGTCTGCTGCAAGCAAGCGCGAACGTTGGAACCTGGCAGGCATACACCATGGCGGGCGTCGGCGTCTTTGTCTCACTACTGACCCTCATTGCCCTGTTACGCGTATGGAACAAAGCCTTCTGGCGTCCTGCCGAACAAGCGAACAACCCCGTTGACGCTCTGGTGGAGGCAGAAGCATCCTCAAACCCCGCAGAATACGCACGCAAGCCCATTCCGCGCTCGATGAAGTTCTCAACCATCGGCTTGGTCAGCGTCAGCGTAGCCATCACTCTGCTGGCAGCCCCGCTGTACAACCTGGCGGATCACGCATCAGACAACCTCTTTGAACCCGACCGCTACGTACACGCTGTCTTCGGTGATAACGCATCGACCATTGAACAGTACTGGGCAGAAAACGGGGGCAAATAATGCGCCAAATTAGAGACTTCATTCTTCATGGACTGCCGCCGCTACTCTGGCTGGTTTTGGTCTGGTGCGCGCTGTGGCAGGACTTCTCAGTGCCCAACGTTGCCTTTGGCTTACTGCTGTCGATTCTTGTCACCTACGTGTTCCGCATGCCGCGCCTCTACCTGTCTGACAGGTTTAATCTGTGGCACTCGCTGAAGTTCCTTGCGTACTTTCTCTGGGGAGTCACGGTGGCAAGTTACCAGCTGGCCAAGCTATCTTTCGCTTTCGGTAAGCCCATCAATAGCGCGATGGTTGCTGTTGAGCTGCGCACCCGCTCAGATTTGTTTATCACCGCAACCTCGCACGCGCTCTCACTGATTCCCGGCTCGCTGGTGGTAGACGTCGACCGCGCGCACTCCATTCTCTACCTGCACGTGATTGACGTGGACACCCCTGAAGGGGTCGAGGAATACCGTGTCAGCGCCCAGAAGATTGAGGCAATGATTCTGCGCGCGGCAGGTCACTCTGACGAGTACGAAGCACTGCTGCGTGAGGACGTAGAAACCGACGAAGACTACGCCCGCACCGTTGACGCCGCAGAACGCGGTGAACACGAGCTTCAAGAGCAAGACGAACGCAAAACCGTTGTTAACGAGATTGGAGGGCACGACTCATGACCGCAGTAATTTGGGCGTGCGGCATTATTCTTGCCGTGGCAACTATTGGCACCCTCTACCGCCTGTGGAAGGGCCCGACTCTGCTGGACCGCGTGGTTTCATCGGACGTCCTGCTCACCATCATCGCCGCCGGTATTTGCCTGCTGGTCTTTGCCTACGACCGCTACATTTACCTGCCGATCCTCGTGGTTCTGTCCATGATCGGCTTTATCAGCTCGGTGACGGTGGCGCGCTTTGCATCCAACGCCCCGGTGAACGCTGAGATTGACCGTGTGACAGAGGTTGACCAAAAGGACGTTGAGAAAAACCTAGAAACCGGTTCTGAGGAGGGCTAACCCATGATTGATATTATTGCCGCTCTCTGCATGATTATCGGTTGCCTCATGTCGCTGGCAGCGGCTGCTGGTCTCTACCGTTTTCCGGATCTTCTGACGCGTCTGCACGCCGGCTCTAAGCCGCAGGTATTCGGTCTGATGATGTTGCTGTTGGGCATCGCCTTGGATGCGGGTACCTGGAAGGTTGTGCCGGTTCTTTTGGTCGCGCTCATCCTGCAGTTTTTGACCATTCCGATTTCAACGCACATGATGGCGCGTTCGGGCTATCGCAATAAGCACTTCCGCCGTCAGGATCTGGTGCGCGATGATTTGCGTGCCCGCGTTGAAGATGAACTAGAAACCGAACAGCGCGAGGGCGTTCCCGCCGAGGAACGCATGCCACACCAGCAAGGCGGCAGGGCATAGGCTAGCTGGGGGGCTTCCCGAGTGAGCGAGGAAATAAAAATCCTCAGCTAGAAAACCCACTGTCTCTTCTTGTGAGAGGGGAGCGATGTACCACTTTTCACCCGAAAAATGGCACATCGCTCCCCTCTCGGTGTATCTGTATTCTTACTCGCATCAGTTATAAGCTGGCGGTGCGTGGCGTTGTCTAACCCGCACCCTTCCCACTATTATTGAGAATCATTATCAATAATAATTTGGGAGGGGACGCGTTTGTCTGCCACCGCCCGTTGTCGCCTGTGGATGCTGGCTGCCACCTTGAGCATCATCGCGCTGGTGGTCGCATCCACCGCCCACGGTTCGCTGGGTACCTCACCAGCAACCGCCGCCAAAATCGTCCTCGGTCATCTACTTCCCGGCATGCTCTGGATGAGCGACGGCAGCATCCCCCTGCCCAAGACCAAGCCGTCTGGAACTCCCGCCTGCCCCGTGTTCTACTTGCTATCGTGGCCGGGGCTGCGCTCTCGCTCGCTGGCGTCATCTTGCAGATGATTGTGCGTAATCCGCTAGCGGAACCTTACATCCTGGGTATTTCAGCCGGTGCGGGGCTCGGAGCCGTGGTGGCCATTGTTGCGGGATCAACTGCTCTAGCGGGCATCGCTCTGAACGTCTCAGCATTTATCGGTGCTGCCATCACCATTGCGTTGGTCTACTCACTGGCGCTCAAGCGCGGAATCATCATGCCCTCACGCCTGATTCTGGTGGGCGTTGCGGTGGGGTCTCTCTTCGCCGCCGTGACCAACTTCTTAATCATGACCACCGATGCCCAGAACATCTACAGCATCCTGCACTTTATGCTGGGCTCTGTCTCAGCAGCGCATTGGGAAAGTCTGACGCTACCTACCCTCGCGCTGGTGATCGGGCTGGTGACGGTTGGCTTTAAGACTCGCGCCATGAACGCCCTGCTCGTAGGCGATGAAACCGCGACCGCGCTGGGTGTCAACGTCTCATCCCTGCGCAAAATTCTTCTGCTGGTGACTGCCATGCTGACGGCTGCCACCGTTTCTGTTGCCGGCGGCATCGGCTTTGTGGGGCTCATTATCCCGCACCTGACGCGCATGCTAGTGGGAGCCGACCACCGCCGACTCATCCCGTTGAGCGCACTCGGTGGCGGTGCATTTTTGGGACTCTGCGACTTTTTAGCTCGCACCCTAGCTGAGCCGGTGGAAATCCCCATCGGCATCCTAACCGCCGTCGTTGGCGCGCCCTTCTTCCTCTGGCTGATGCGAACCAAGGACGCCTAAACATGAACTTAGAATTCAAAAATATAATCGTTGACATGGGGCAACGTCGCATCCTTGATAACGTGAGCCTGCGTGTTGAACCCGGCACCGTCACCGGACTCATCGGTTCGAATGGCAGTGGTAAGTCCACCCTGCTCAAGACCGCCTACCGCGTACAGCCGCCCACACAGGGCGCAGTGTTCGCCGACGGGAAGGACGTGGCGTCCCTCAGTTCAGTAGAGGTCGCACGACGTATCGCTGTGATGGCGCAGGAAATCAGCTCCGACTTTCCGCTGACCGGACGCGAAGTGGCGATGCTAGGACGCGTGCCCCACCAGCGCGGATTTGGTGCGGATTCCCCCCGAGATATTGAGATTGTCGAAACCGCGCTCGTAGAAGTGAGTGCGCAGAAATTCGCTGACCGCACGTTTTCATCGCTATCTGGCGGTGAGAAGCAGAGAATCTTGCTGGCGCGTGTTTTGGCGCAGGAAAGCCCGTTCTGATTCTGGATGAACCCACTAACCACGCCGATTTGGGCTTTCAGCACGAACTTCTGCACCTGGTCACCGCACGCGGTGGAACCACCCTGGCTGCCCTGCACGACGTCAACCTCGCTCTTGCCTACTGTGACCGGGTAGCCGTCCTCCAAGCGGGCAAGCCGGTCGCGCACGGCCCGGCAACCAGCGTCCTTGTGCCCGACCTCGTGGATGAGGTGCTGGGCGTGGAATCCGTAGCACTCGATGATCCGCGAGGCGGGCACACTCTCTCATTTAGACGACACACTCACTTATAACCCTCAAACGAGATTCCATGAAGCACACGCGTGCCACTACTTTTTACGCATCCTTGGCACTTGCTGGCTTGGTAGCGCTGACCGGCTGTGGGCAGTCCGTTACCGAAAACACCGCGCAGAGCTCGCAGTCGCAGAATGTTTCGCTTGAAAACTGCGGTGAGCCGGTGGACTTTGCCACTAATCCCGAGCGCATTGTGGCGCTGAACCCCGGACAGGCTGATCTCATGGCGCGTTTGGGCGCCGGCGATAAGGTAATCGGTGTTGCCCCAGACCAACGGCAAAGAACTGCCAGAGTCACTGACTAGCCAAGGCCATAACCCGCAGGTGATCAGTGAGGATGCGCCGCCCTCCCGCGAGGATTTGCTCAAACTCAACCCTGATCTTGTTCTTTCACCCACCACCTACGAGTTCACCGCTGAACAGGGGTATGCAACCCAGGATCAGCTGAAAGAAGCGGGTGCGGCGTCTTACGTTGCAGAAGCTGGCTGCTTTAATAACCGCTCCACCGCGAAGGTGAGCGATTTGCTGACTGACATTGAGGCATACGGCAAGATTCTGGGCAAGGAGGACGAGGCGAAGAAGCTGTCCGAGCAGGCTCAGGCTCAGCTGGATGAGGCTAAGAAGCGTTCTGAGGGAAAAGAGAAGCAGACCCTGGCGCAGCTCTATATTGAGGGTGACACTCTGACGGCTATCGGCGCTGGTGTTGAGCACAGCATGGCTGAAGCCGCCGGTGCGCAGAATGTCTTTAATCCTGAAGATTCCGGCTTCAAAGACTTCTTTGCTGCTGAAGTGTCACGCGAAGAACTGCTGAAGAAGAATCCGGATGTCATTGTATTCACCACCACCAGCGAGGAACATGAAAAGACCACTCGCGAGTGGTTAAAGAAGAACCTGAGCGGCGTCAAAGCAGTGCAGGATGACCGCCTGGTGGCAATCCCGTCCTCAGACACCTTGCCGGGAACCTGGGGCACCCTCGACACCGTCACCACCATCAGCAAGGCGCTGTACCCGGATAGCTAGTTCTAGGAATTTACATTCGCCGAGAGTGCACTTTAACCCCCTGGTTTTTACTGAAAATCGGGGTTAAAGTGCACTTTCGCCGTTGAACGGTGAAAGCTCTCTGCCCACGATTAGACCAGTTCCCACCGGTCTTTCACGCGCCGTACCGCACCGGCAGCTTCAAATTCTTTGAGCCAGTCAAGCATGGCCCACTGCCCCCATTTCTCATAGAAGGTGTTGGCATTGGCAACAATATCTGTCAGGTTTTCCCAGGGTGGCGATGAGACGGGGTGCCACACGTGGTAGGCGTGCGCACCGCCAACCCACCACAGCTCAACATCGTGCTCGCGTAGCTTCCACCCAAAATCGGTGTCTTCGCCACCGTAGCCTTTGAAGTCTTCATCGAATCCGCCCCACTTGGCACGGATTTTCTTCCATGTGCTAGCTCGAAGGGCGAAAGTGAGTGACCAAAAGACGTTGTACTGGTCGGGGGTGGCCGCGAACATGGTGCCCTCTTCGGGGTACGGACGTGCCGGATGCGGGCTGGTCACGGCGTCCAAAGTGGCAGGGCTGGCGCAGTACTTTGCTACCTGTTGCTCTGTAGAGTCCTGAGCTTCTAGATAGGTCACAGGGCCGGTGACCACCGCGTGCGGGTGTTCATCTAGTGCCTGCACATACCGCTCAATCAGGTGTTTTCCCGGTAGGCAGTCAGCATCTAGAAAAATGATGATTTCATCGTCAGAGTTTTGGGCGGCCCAGTCTCCTGCCGCGTTGCGCGCGTGGGCGAGCAGCGGCTTGTCGTCGCTCAAATGCGCAATGGTTTGAACACCGTCAACGGAGAATTCTTCGTGTTTGAGCACCACCAGGCCGTGAGAAATATCCGGGGCTGATTGTGTCAATGCTACATGCTGGTTCTGAATGCGTTGATGACGCGCGGCATCAGCCAGGGTTACGAGACTCACCATGTTTTTCCTGCCTTTTCTTCAATGATGCGCGCGGCGCGCTGGGCTGCACCGACCACCTGCCAGCGGTTCCACTGTGCCGGTTTCTTGCAGGCTTGTTCTAAGATTCCTGCCCAGGTGTTCTCCTGCGGTAAATCCCACACGACGGTAGCTAACCCCAGGTTTTCAAGAACCCGGGCTGTTGCCCGCTGCTCACCGAATGCCCGCTCTTGCGGGATAAAAATCGCTGACGTTCCCGCCAGAGCTATGTCGGCTACCGAATTTTGCCCGGATGCGCTGATCACGACGTCGGCGTGCGTGAGATAGGGCATCGGATTCTCCACCCGGTTGTTTCCGCCAAGTACCGTGAAGTTCCAGCTAGGGCAGGCGAGTGCCACCGCGTCCCAGTAGTCTTGCGTCCACGCTGTTCCGCCGCGTCCTTGAAGAACTACAGCCTGCATCTTTTTAGGTTGTTCTGTATAGGGGCTTTCACTGGTCAACGATTCTTGGGCTTCAAAGCGAGAGATGCCACCGACTGCATAGAGTTTATCCGCAAAACCTTGCAGGTGTGCAGGCACGGGAGCATCAGAAGGACATGCCGCAATTAATGCTGTGGCTTGGGCATACATGGTCTGATGTGGTGTATCGGTGCGTTCACCGGGCATGGCAATAGTAATCACCGGCACTCCCATGAGCCTGACAAACTGAGCGACTTCAACGGAGACATCAACAAAGAAAACATCGGGTTTGTTGATCTGAATCCACTGGGCAATCAACGCCATTCGCTGTCTTAACCCATCCACGTGCAATGGCACCCAGTGCAAAGTATTGTCCGCTGTGAACTCGGCGTAGTTTTCAATCTCAGGGGCGGTATCTAAGGGCAGGCCGATGTCCGCATCGGGCAGTGACGACAAAATAGTGACCTGCGCGTTCAGATGCTCAGCAATCGCTCGGCAACGTTGCAGGTGCCCGGCTCCCTGATGATGCGCATACATTCCCACGGTAATGTTCACAGTACTTCACCGACCGTCTGGCTAAAGAGATTGGTGTAGCGTTTGGCGAGTTCTTTACTGCCAAAGGTGCTGTGTGCCCAGCGGGATAATTCAGCGCGACTCAGCTCTAAAGCACGAGGTACCGCGTTGGCTAACCCGGTAGCACCCTCGGCTGGGCTTACTAAAAGCTGAGGGTAATCTGCCAGAATTTCGGGAATGCCACCGCGAGCAAAGGCAACTACTGGGGTTCCGCATGCTAGCGCCTCAATGACCACCATGCCGAAGGGCTCATCCCATTGCGGAGTAACAAAGCAGATTGCCGCCTTACCTACTTGGGTGCGCAGTTCCTGCTGACTACACTCAGAAACCATCTCGACATCAGTACCTAGTCGCGGAGAAATCTCAGCGTCGAAATATTCGGGATCTCCGACTCTGCCAATGACAGTGATGCTTAGACCGGCTTGACGCGCGGCGTCAATCGCTAGGTGTGGGCCTTTTTCGGGTACCACTCGACCAAACCATACGGCTCTTTGTCCACCGGGGCCGGGCGTCCATAGGTTTTCGTTCATGCTGTTAGGGATAATGTGCGCGGGAGCAGGCAAACCCCAGGTGGATGCGCTTGCCTGGCTGACCGCCGTGAAAACACCGGCACCGGTTGCGCCGTGCTGACTGACCGCCTGTGCAATGCCTTCTTGCATTTCTTCGAAGGCAGGAGTGTGCAAGGTGGTGATGAGCCGTGGATGCAAGGCGCTACCGAAGAACTCGGGGTGTAGCGAGTTGTTGTAGACCAGGTCAATAATCCCGTTGGCTAGGTCTTTTTCTAACCGCTGGCGGAGGACGCGAAATTCGGCGTCCTCTTTCTCTCGTTCACCGGGCGGGTAGGTGTGGTCGGTCATTTGATGCTCGTAACCAGTCCAGTCGATGCCCGAAAACTCAAAATTTTTGGTGTTTCCCGCTGAACCTTGAGCGGCGTAAAAATCAACGCGATGCCCAAACTCCCTCAGCGCACGCACCGTGCTGGCACAAAATGCCTCTAACCCGCCAGCATAGGGCTCCACAATCGGAAACCTGTTAGGTGCTACGAAGGCGATATTGAACTTTTGACCACTCAATTCCTCAGCCATTTGGTGGTGAAGGGAAACTGCGTTCTTAAGCTGGTGCGCTCGATTGCCTTGGTAGGGAATATGTCCGCGGGCAGCTAGGTTCGATGCTGCTTTACCGGCTAGATTGCCATCTCCCGTGGGGTAGGTGGCAACCGCGTCCGCAGAATCTGCCTGCCCACTAAAACAACCGCAATCAGGCACTGCTACGGGTACGGAAAGGTCGCGGCACATTTCCATCCATCCGGAGTGCGTGCCTCCCTGATAGGGGAGCAAGACAGCCTGGCAGCTGGCGATTGCAGCAAAGAGCTGGTCGTCGGAAAATTCATCGTGCGCTCGTAGATCAATATCTGCGCAGTTCTCTAACTGTTTGAATAGTTCAGTGTCTTGTTGATCTTGATGAATAAAGACGCTCAGACGCTGACCTTGCTGTGCGCACTGCGCGGCGGCATCCTTGTAGAACTGAAAATCACTAACTACGTTAGAGCGCACGGATTTAAGAAAAGTACCCACCTGCACGGGTGGATGTGCGGGCTGTACGGTGGTCTCGGCAGGGACAACTTGGGGGTGCGCGACCACCTGAATACGGGCAGGGTCGACGTTAAATTCCTGGGTAAGTCGCTGAGATGCTAGAGGGGTAAGGGTGAGGATGCGTGCGGCGTCCTCAAGCAATACCCTCAACTGCTGGTGGTAAGAACTTTGATCGTTGAGGTGCGGGTTGTCGATATCGTGCACAGTAATAATCAGTGGGATGCGACGGCGGCGAAGTTCTGCCACAAATTCGCGGGTTTCTTGCACGCTGAGGTGTTCGAATCCAAAGTGAACATGCACCGTATCGATGGACTGTTTATCCTGCCAAGAAGTGTCGGCGGTATCTTGTTGCCACCACTGCGGTGTGAAAGCGGGATGCGGCCACCACCGCGCGGGCTCCTGCGGGTCTAAGAGCGGATCGTCTAATACCTTTACATCATGTACAGTGAGGCGGGGGTAAATTGAGCGCACGTAAGGGTGCTGGGAGGGTATAGATAAAACTGCCACGCAGAGTTCCTTTCCAAGAACGTTACCCCGCTGTTGCCAGAAGTACATACTCTTTATCAGGGTTCTACGGCTATCTTACGGCAAGAGTTAAGTATGCTTATTAGAGGACGGTGATGTTTTCACCCCTCACCTTATTTTCGCGTCGTGGCTAGGGAAGGCACAATGAAACAACAAGAGCGTACAGAAGCTGTTTTGCCTCCTGCCGAGGAAACAATAACCGGACGGCACCACCACTACGGTGAGTTCTATCGCCTCAAACACGTAAATTCACCTGAAGATTCTGCCCACCTGCCCCGCGTCGCCGTTGTCGGTAACTGTCAGGCAGAATCCTTGCGCATCCTTCTTGACTCATCGGGTGCTGTGAGTTCCTACCGCATTCCGCCTGTTCACGAATGGACAGCAGACGATATGCGCTATGTTGGCGCTACTCTTGCTCAAACCGATGTGTTGATTTCTCAACCTATCCGCGATAACTATCGTGACTTACCCAGCGGTACTCAGCAACTAACGCAATTGCTGCCGCAAGACGCCCGAGTGATTAAATTTCCCGTTCTACGCTTTAACGGTTTGAACCCCGCCATCGCGATCGTGCGTTCACCGCAGGACCCCTCACTCAACCCGCCGGTGGTGCCCTATCACGACCTGACTCTTATTGCCGAGGTTGCCGGTATAGAAAAGACTCGACCGGTCGACTACCTTGCCTGCGCACAGCAGAGCATCCGTCAGCTCGCAAGCCGAGAGGACGCCCACGGTTGTGTACGAATCTCTGACGTTCTGGCTCATAACCCGGTCTGGCATATTCTCAACCACCCCGATAACAGCACATTGACGACGCTAGCTCAGCGCGTCCTCAAAGCTATCGACCCGCAGATTTCAGATGCGGCAGTGTCAGCTGTCGGAGCTGACCACGAACTCCTGGGAAATCTACAATCGCCCATCGACCCGCACGCTGCCGCCTTCTTTGAGATCAATGAGCGTCGCGATCAGTGGACTCTCAACGGCGAGGTTATTCCGGAGGATAAAATCCGCACCGAACAACTGGCGTTTTACAAGAAACACCCGGAAATCATTGACGCTGCCCTCACCCGTCACCGCGCACTCCTGAGCTACTTGGGGTACGACGTTCCCGCATTACCGCAAGAAAGCAATAAGTGAAGAATTCTCCTCAGCACATCGTCGTCGGCCCCGCTGAACACGGTGTAGTGACCTACGCACTTCAGCTGTGCGATGCACTGAATGTAGAACCCTTATGCTTTGAGTCCTGGCAAGACCTTGAAAGAGCGTTGCCTTTGACTCTTGAAACGCAGAGCGTTCACATCTGTTTCACCGACCATCTACTAGGCGACACCCCGGCGCGGGCTGTACAACTCATGCATCGCCTGGGTGAACAGTTTTACCTAAGCATCTCTTTTCACGATGTGCCGCAGGTACAAGAGGGTGAAGAGAGGTTTGCCTCTCGCACTCGCGCCTACGTTGAGTTAGGTGAGCGCGCCGATGTTTTGGTGGTTAATTCCGAACATGAAGCAGCTTTTTTCAGACGGCACTGCCGAAAAGCTGTGTACCCGCTAGTTCTTCCCCTACCGCTTGCCGCCGTTGAAACTCAAGGCAACTACCGGGCAAAGCCGCTCACTGAGCAGCCACTAGATATTAGTGTCATGGGTTTTCTCTACCCCGGTAAAGGGCATCAAGAATTACTGGAATCGCTGAACGGTGTTAACGCTAACGTGCGAGCCTTAGGCAAGATCTCAGAAGGCTATGACTGGTTGCTCGAAAAGTTAGAAGCAACAGCGCAAAACGCCGGGGCCGGTTTTGAAGTCACCGGCTACCTCAGCGAACCTGAATTAGAAGAGCAGATGCTGCGCACTCAAATTCCAGTGTGTGCACACCGCCATTTCTCTGCCTCGGGCTCACTGATGAAATGGATCAGCTTAGGACGACGCGTGCTGGTTTCAGACAACACGTATTCGCGTGAGCTAGCGAAAATCTGGGGCGATTTCATCACCCTGGTTCCCAACGATGAGTGGGCACGCGTCATTAAGAACCTACCCGTTGATTTTTCACAACGTTTAGAAGCCCCCACCAACTGGACCTGGGCTCATGTTGCCCAAGGCTACGAACGCGCATGGGCATCAGGGATTTTTCCTGAGCAAGACCCGCACACGCTGGTAGAACGTGAACCGAGAAACTGGCCAAGCGTGAGCGTTGTAGTTCCCTACTTTGAAAACCCTGACGGCCTCACCGCCATTTTCAGAGCACTTGAACACCAGGATTATGCCGGCAAGATCGAATGTATTGTCGCCGATGATGGCTCTGCTGATACCCCGCCGGTGCCGGACAACCTGAGCTTTCCTGTGAAAGTTGTTCGTCAAGACAACCTGGGTTTCAGAGCAGCTGCTGTTCGTAATCTCGGGGCGCAGGCGGCATCGCATGACGTTCTGGCTCTCATCGATGGCGATACCGTTCCGCGACACGACTATCTGCGCCATGCGGTTGCCTTGCTGGCGCATCAGCCACACGCGCTCGTCGTCGGCACACGTGTACACGGCGATGGCAAAGAGCCAGCCTGGTTGCAGGACGCCTGGGCACAGACCAATCACCTTGCAAAGGCCGATGATTCCGCCTGGCGATTTATCATCTCTGCTGTACTCACCTGCTCCCGTGATTTCTTTCACCGCGTGGGTGGCTTTGACGAAAGCATGGTCGGTTACGGGGGAGAGGACTGGGAATTTGCCTGGCGCGCATGGAACTGCGGGGCAAGATTCTGGCATAGTGAGCTAGCGGTGGCTGATCACCCCGAGGACGATTGGGGTAAACGGTTTACCGATGACACCGCAGCTATCGCCCAAAAGAACTGGGAATCGGTGATGCTGGCACAACGTATTACCCACCCTATGGCGCGTCCCTCGCACACGATATTTACCCGCCCAGACATCGAAATTCTTATCCCCGAAGAAGCGAAATTCTGGCAACCGGGTGTGCTCGAAACAGTGATTGAGGGGTGGCTTGCACTACCCGGTGTTCATATCATCGCGCCGTGGGTGGAAAGCGCAGCTACGGTGTTCACAGCAGACCCGCGGGTACATCTCCTCAAAAACGGTGAGGCTGGTTTGCCCGGTGGCAACCATGGCACTGCTCGCCTTCGTGTGCATCTTTTGCAAGCTACTACCGTGGAAAACCTCAATGATATTTACCGCGTAGAAAACCACGACGGCAATGCCCTGCTCACAGACAGCACAGGCCGTAAAAAATTCGCCCGGGTAGATAGTGCTCGCTGGCGTAGCCGCCGAGCAAACGCTTCTGTTGCCTGGGTGGGCGCAGGGAGGGAAACCGAGGACGCATCACCTCTTGTGGCGTCCTCGGCGATGGTCCCAGCAGGTGGCAAATGCTCGACTTTCACCGTAGAAGCGCAGTGGACGATCTTTGATGAACCCGTGCGTTTAGAAGGTTTCTTCGCGGGGTGGTAGCCAAAGATTACAGGGTGTTCTCTACCAGTGAGTAGAGGGCACCCTGGGCGCCTTTAAGAGGCGTCTAACAGCAACTGTCGGTGGGAGAGGCTCGTTAGCTGGCGATGCTTTTTCGGCAATGAGATCAGCCAAGTAGGTGCTAAAACCGTGCACCACGCGTCCTTGTACTCGACCCGAAGTTACCGCGCGAATACGGTCGGTCTTCAGCATCTCAAACCCGGCATCCTCTACAGCTTTCACCAATGAGGAATCTTCAGAGTGTAAGAGGGGCAAGAACCCGCCAACCTGTTGGTAGGCAGATGCACGCACCCCCAAATTTGCGCCGAAAATATGCTTGTGGCCTTCGCAGAAATCGTGACGCTCTCGCCACAGATTGTAGACCTGATCTCCTAGCTCAGATTTGCGTGGTTCTACTGTGCCCACCACGCAGTCAGTGCCGTTGTTTGCGGCAGTTATTTGGTCGGTTAACCAGTTGAGCGGTACAACGGTGTCCGCATCCGTCATGGCAACCCAAGCGTTATGTGCCGGGCACGACGAGAACCGGTGAACGTAGGCAAAAAACTGTTGGATGCCGTAGTCGCGAGTGAGCCCCGGTTTGCGAAAATCCACCTGAAGAAGGTGCAGGTTATCGACGTCGGTGAAATTTTTTAGAACGATGTTCTCGGTGTCATCGGTGCAGTTATCAGCTACGCACCATATTGAAACATTTAGATGCGGATACTTTGTGCGGGCATCTTTGCGCGCTGCAACGATGGCGGTGAGGCACTGTGTGATGTCTTCGGCTTCGTTGTGTGCGGGAATAATGATTCCCACGTGTGTGATGGCTCGGTCCGCTGAGCCTGTGACTGGAAGGGTAATGAAATTTCTCCTCGATTGCACAATGAATAGGTGGATAGAAAGAGCTTTGACTCGTCAATCTCGGGTTACTGGGGAGACGCGTCATGCTATAAGCACCCTTATGAGATGATAATAAGCGTACTGAAAGCATTCGTGTGGTTAAAAATGTGCAAACTTAAATAATTAGGATCGCTCGTACAAATAAATGCGCGAGAAATGCTCACATCTTTACTTTCCCCTGGTCTTCAGTTAATACAAACAGACATCAACAAGGAGTACTCATGCGTGCTTTAACCTGGCAAGAACCAGGGAAAGTCGAAGTCATCGACGTTCCTAAACCCACCATTCAAGATCCCACGGATGCGATTATTCGCGTCACCTCCACCGCAATCTGCGGTTCAGACTTGCACCTCTACGGCGTGCTTGGCCCCTACCTCGGCAAAGGCGATGTGCTCGGCCACGAGTTCATGGGCATCGTTGAAGACACCGGATCGCAGGTCGCCAACCTTGTTCCCGGCGACCGCGTGGTAGTTCCCTTCAATATTTCTTGCGGTAAATGCTGGATGTGCTCTCGCGGTTTCTTTGCCCAATGTGAGACTACCCAAAATACCAAGTATGACAAGGGTGCCTCTCTCTTCGGCTTCTCCAAAATGTACGGTGAAGTTCCCGGTGGGCAGGCAGAATACGTTCGCGTACCTCACGCAGACTTCGGCCCCGTGAAGGTACCTGAAGGCTTTGCAGATGAACGCGCGCTTTACCTCTCAGATATCCTGCCTACTGCTTGGCAGGGTGTGAAGTGGGCGAATGTTCCCAAGGGTGGTTCTTTAGCTATCATTGGCGCTGGCCCGGTTGGTCAGCTGGCGGTGCGCTCAGCTATTCAGCAAGGCAATGCTGAACAAATTATTGTTGTGGATCTTGTGGACGAGCGTTTGGAACTAGCGCGCGACTGGGGTGCGCAGACTATCGACCTGCGCGAGGTAAAGAGCGTTGGCGACGCTATTCGTGACCTCACCGCTGGTCGCGGCGCTGATTCCGTACTGGACGCGGTGGGTATGGAAGCTCACGGCAACCCTGTGCGCGAGAAGGTCATCAACACTGTGGGTAAGTTGCCCGGTGTTGTTGCTCAGCCGCTGATCAATAAAGCCGGTATTGATCGCACCGCTGCACTGATGAGCGCAATCGATGGCGTGCGCCGTGCGGGCACGGTTTCGCTGAGCGGTGTTTACGGTGGTAACGCTGATCCCATGCCCATGATGAAGATGTTTGATAAGGGTATTCGCATGACTATGGGTCAGTGCCATGTTCGTCAGTGGACGGATGAGCTCTCAGATATCCTCTTTCAGGATGAGGATGTCTTGGGCGTGGAGCAACTAGCAACCCACCATGTTGGCTTGTCGCAGGCGGCTTCTGCCTATGACATGTTCCAGAAGAAGCATGATGGTTGCATCAAGGTAGTGCTTGATCCTACTCGATAAATAGATGTATAAACCTAAGGTGGGCCGAGAAGTTTTTCTTCCCGACCCACCTTACTTTTAAGAACGGTTTTTCCTAGCGAGAAGGGTGTTCTTGGTTCTTCTTGCTGGCGCGATCGCCTAAGAAGGTCAGTACTTTCAGCGGAAGTGACGTCTTCGGGTTTTTGACGTCGCGTCCTTCTTGGGGTTCACCCGCATTGGCTTCGGTTGAACCAGAGGGCAGAACGCGGGACACCAATCCCAGCCCCTTGACCACGAGTTGCGGTGATAGGCCGTGGATGCGCATGCCGATCTTGGCAATGGGGATGAGGATGACGTGCGTTTTGCCCGAGAGGGTGCCGGTAACGATGCGTGCTGCCGTCCTGCGGGGGAGAGCAGCGATGACGACTCGCGCACGCTCGGGTGGAAGGATCGCGGTTGAAGTGGGGCGTGCACGAGCGCAAAACTCCCCGGTTTCGGGGTCGCAAGAATAGATGCCGGCGGGAAGGTCGAATCCCTCCCCGCACAGCAGGTGCCACTGAAGCGGATAACAACCGCCCGCAGACGGCACTCCGCGCTTGCGCACACTCGTGGATGCGCCCACGCCCCTTAAAGACGGCGGGCATCTGGGTTGGTTTTCGCCTGACACTGCGCTGAATGAGCGCGACGGGGTGGGGCGATGAGTAACTTTTTAGGCGAGATTCGTCGGTTTTCTCGGCTCAAACAGTGGAGCGCACCAGTTCTGGTGGAGGGCCAATACTTTCACCTCTTTCGCCCCGAAGGTATGTTTGCTTCTGAACTCTGGCAAGGGCAGGAAGAACAACTTCTGGCGGGTGATCCCGGTGAGCTGGTTGCTCAGGTGAACTCGACACTAGCATCCTTGCCCAACCAGCGCGCTGTCGGGCTTTTGGCATCTGAGCACCGAGTGTTGATCTGCTTGCGCAATACCGCTGATGAGAGGCTGAGCGTCATGAACATGGCGGGCGAAATTATTGCCGCCGCCCTGTCGCCGTTAGCACCCCCGGCGCTCAGCTCTGCCGGTGAATTGGTTCTTTTGCCGCCGCCGGCTCGCGGGGAGCGTCTGCGCTATACCGAGGTTCGTGTGGATGGCACGCTTCAGCCCTGCCTGGTACGTATGAGCGGCGGTGAAACCACGATTATCGAAGCAGAAGTGGACGCCACCGGGCAGTTGCGCGCCCGCACTCAAGAACCGCTATTGGTGAGTAAAAATGGTGAAAAAATCTGGCTGGCCGGGGAGAAAATTTTCAGTGTTTCGGGTGGCTCCCTCCTGGATCTGGCGGGGTTTAGCTACCCTGTACCCGACGGAAAAATCCTGGCAGTGAGCGCTCCTTGCGCCAGCAACTCACACATCTTCATCGCGGTGCGACAGTGCGACGAGACCGGGCCGAGTACGCGCATCCTTGCTCTATTTCCCGGGCGAAATCCACAGCTCATCGCCGAACTTCCTACGGGAGTAAAGCTGCGGGGATTTTCTGCGGATGAGAGTGGTCGACTATGGCTGACTCTCGCTGAAGCATCGCGGGGCAGCAACCTAGCATCCGTGGACTCGGAGTCTTTAGAACTTCAGAGTCAATGTACAGATACTGAAGGGGAGATCATCTACGAGCAACACACTGTTCGTTCTGATGATGGTCAGAGTATCCCCTACATTCTTGCCTTTTCGCCTGAGCATCGTCGCGATAATTCACCTCTTCTACTCACGGTGTATGGCGGGTTCGGTATTGAAAATGCCCCGGATGCTGAACCGACCCTTCCCGCCTGGGCGAAAGCCGGTGGAATTATGGTGTTTGCGCAGGTCAGGTGTGGTTCTGAAAAGGAGAAGACTGGCATAGAGCGGGGCAAGGAGCATCAAAGATGCGCACTATCAATGATGTTTTAACCGTTGCACAGGCAGTGCGGGAGCATTCGCGCGGACGGCTGACCATCTGCGGCGCATCCTTTGGCGGTCTCACGGCACTGATCTCTGCGCTCGAGGCGGATGCTCGCGGGTGCGCACTTTTTGACGGCATTGTGGTGACCTCGCCTCTACTAGATGCCTTGCATCTAGACCGCCACCCTAACGGAGCTTTTTGGGAGAGCGAACTGCCAGCCGATGAAGCCGCGCGCGCTGATCTCTCGCCACTGCATCGTCTGCGAAATTTTATCGGAGACACTCTGCCGCCACTGTGGTTGGCATCTACCGGGCAGGACGCCCGGCTTGCCGATAATGCACCCGAGTTTGCAGAACTCTGGTCGGCATTCGGGTAAGTGCAACATTGGCGCGACGAAAACCTCGGACACGTTGGTGCCCCGTTAAAGCGCATCGGCGCGCGTGCCGCATCCCTCTTGCAATTTCGCTGCGGCGGGTAGGTAGAGGGCGGTTAGGCCAGGAAAAAGACCACCGCGAGAACCACGATGAGAGCTAGGGACCCACCTATCGCGGCATTCGCAGCTGGAGAGCCTCCTGAACTTTTTGTAATTCCAAGAAAATCTAGAACGCGACGCACAAGGTCGCCCCTTTCTGAGATGTAGGTGCCGAGAGGCCACTTTAAGACAGCTTTTCTCTCAAAACCTGTCTTGAAATTGACCCCTCGGCATGAAATGGTCAGTGCCTAGTTCTCCAGCGCGCGTCCGCGGAACTCCGGAAGGGTGAAAGCCACCACCGCTGCGATCATAAAAGCGGCAGCGAACACCGCAAAGAGTGCGCTCGCGCCCCAGCCTGCGAGAATAGGCGGCACGATCAGCGGGGCAATGATCGACGCGATTCTGCCAAAACCGGCGGCTGCTCCGGTGCCGCGTCCACGCAAGTGGGTGGGGTAAAGCTCCGGGCCAATGGCGTACAGCGCGCCCCACGCGCCCAAATTGAAGAATGATAGTAGGCAGCCGGCAATAATCAGCTGAGTTTCCGAGGACGCAAAACCATACAGTCCCGCCGAAAGAGCAGATCCAACCAAAAAGGTTGCGAGGGTAGAGCGGCGTCCCCACTTTTCAATGAGGTAGGCGGACACTGCGTACCCCGGTAGCTGGGCAAGCGTCATTAATAGCGTGAACGTAAATGATTTCACCAGCGTGAACCCCTGCGCGTGAAGAAGCGAGGGAATCCAGATAAACGCGCCGTAGTAGGAGAGATTGATGCAGAACCACATGGTCCACAGCGCAAAAGTACGACGCCGCAACACCGCTGACCAGAGTGAAGACGCATCCTGAACTTCATGCTGGGCAGGTGTAGAGGCTACCTGACGTTCGCGTGGTTTAGAAGGGGCGAACATCGCCGGGGACTGCTCAAAGCTACGGAAAATTTTCTGTGCCTTCTCGTGTTCGCCTCGCGATTCAAGGTAGCGCACAGACTCCGGCGTGCCCCAGCGAATCACCAGTGAATACAGTGCCGGTAAAATACCGATTGCCAGCGCCCATCGCCAGCCGTTATCCGATGCCGTCACCACGAAGGTGCCAATGCACGCGGCCGCAATCCAGCCAACAGCCCAAAAGCCTTCAAGAATAACTACGATGCGTCCGCGAATACGCGCCGGGGCAAACTCTGACATCAAAGTGGACGCCACCGGTAGCTCAGCGCCGAGACCCAGCCCCACCACAAAACGGAAAATCAATAGCATCACGAGCGATGTTGAGAGGGCGGATGCGCCGGTCGCCAGCCCGTAAATAAGCAGGGTGAGCGCAAAGATATGACGCCTGCCGAACTTGTCGGCGAGTAGCCCGCCAAAGGTTGCCCCCAGTGCCATGCCCATAAAGCCTATTGACCCTAGCCAGGACGCCTGATGTGGGGTGAGCTGCCATTCGGCGATGAGGGCTGCCATGATGAAGGAGATGAGACCGACATCCATAGAGTCCAGTGCCCAGCCGATGCCGGAGACCGTCAAAAGTTTGCCGTGTTTGCGGGTGAAGGGGAGTTGCTCAAGGCGTTCAGTAGTAGAGGTTTTCATGTTTTCTGTTGTGGTGAGGGAAGCCAATACTGTAAAGGTTGTTAATACCTTAAGCTTTTGACGTGGAAAAACAATGTTTTCAAAAGATATTTCTTTACCTGTGTTGAGTAACTTGATGCTAGAGAATCTTCAGCTTTTGCCTGCGGTGATAGGTTCTTCACTCGTAAAAGGTGAAAGAAAGAAGCCAGAAGGCTTTCTAGGGGTAAAAATGTATATGCTCGCTCGATATTTTCACCCCTAGCTTTTAGTCATCAGAACCAGAAAATGCGGGGTTAGAAGTCCCAGTCCGCCTCGTCCGTTTCTTCGACCTTGCCGATGATGTACGAGCAGCCGGAGCCCGAGAAAAAGTCATGGTTCTCATCCGCACCGGGGGGCCAGTGCCGCCAGAATCTCCGGTTTCACGCGCGTCTGCTCAGCGTCAAAATAGTTGTCGTAACCCAGGTTCATCAGCGCCTTGTTGGCGTTGTAGCGAACAAAAGTGGCAACATCATCCATGAGCCCAAATGGCTCGTACAGCTCCCCTGAATATTCCAGTTCAAGCTCGTAGAGCTCTTGCAGAAATTCAAGGGTAAAAACGCGCAATTTCTCTTGTTGTTCGGTCGTGAGCGTCTTGAGTTTTTGCTGGAATTTATACCCCGAATAGTAGCCGTGAATTGCTTTGTCGCGCAGAATTAGGCGGATCATATCCGCCGTATTAGTGAGCTGCGCGTGCGCCGAAAAGTGCAGTGGCAAGTAGAAGCCCGCATACAGCAAAAGAGAGGAAAGCAGAGTGGACGCTATCTTCCGTTTGAACGGGTCATCGCCAAAGTAGTGCACTAGAACTTTCTTGGCGCGCGTTTGCAGTACCTGATTCTCAACAGCCCAGCGGTAGGCGCGATCAATCTCAGCAGTGTAAGAAAGCGTGGAAAACACCGGTGAGTACGAACGCGCATGGACCGCCTGCATAAAAGCAATGTTGGTGTAGACGGCTTCTTCGTGCTCGGTTTGAGCGTCCTGAATCTGGCTGATTTCACCGACGCTTGCCTGCAGAGTATCGAGCAGGGTAAGACCGGTGAAGACGCGCATGGTGAGCGTCCGCTCGGTTTTAGAAAGCCTGTTCCAATCTGCAAGGTCGTTAGACAGCGGCACTTTTTCGGGTAGCCAAAAGTTGGCGGTGAGGCGGTTCCAGACTTCTAAATCTATGGGGTCTTGCGGTTTGTTCCAATTGATGGGGCGTAGCGGCAGGGCTTGGTTGTGCGCGAACCCCGGCGGGGTAATCGAAATGTCGTGGATGCGGGTGTTTGGTTGCGTGCTCATAGTGATTCCCCTGAAATGTTGGTCCAAAATTCGGTAAGTCAGCGGGTAACAGTGCGTACATCGTCCTGAGTGCCGAGCAGTTCAAAGGGGTAGAGCTGTGGCACTTTGCATTTGCGTGAGATGACGCTGCCTGTCAGGCAAAAGTCGGCGCCAAAGTTAGTGTTGCCCGATGAGATGACGCCTCGCATCAGCGACCTGTTGACGGGGTCCTTGAGAAAAGCGATGACTTGCGGCGGCACGGCCTTGGCAACGCGTCCACTGCCGTAGGTGGGCACCACCAGCACGTAGGGTTTGTGGACGCGGATCATTCCCTCTGCGCGCGGGGCTAGCGGGATGCGGGTGGCCGGCCTGCCCAGTCTTTCCACGAATCTTTTGGTGTTTTCGGATGCGCTGGAGAAGTAGACCAGGCCGGTGCAGCTCTCGGTGGGAAGGTCGATAAACCTAAATGTTTTTCGCGGCGGTGTTTCTGTGGGTAGTGGCATCAAAAGTGTCTCTCGGTAGAACTTTTTGGGGTTTTGGTGCGCGCGAGAACAGCTTATCGTTAATTATTCGTCTAGGCGAACAATTTTAATGAGATTAAACGAACTTAACGGGTGGGAGAGTTCAATCCCAGAACCTCCTTAAACACCGCCAGGGGTCACCTATCATTCAAAAATCGTCTGATTTTGAACGATAAGGGACCCCTCGCGGGTCAAAGAGGACTTAGCGAACGCCTGCCATCTTGCGGGTAATCCACTTGTTAAGGCTCCACAAGATGAAGCCGACGATGATGGTGCCGATACCCAACCACAGGAAGTAGGGAACTTCAGTTTCTAGCGAGTAGAACTTACCTAGCCAGCCTGCAAGTACAGTACCCAGTGCTACTGAAGTGAAGTACAGTGCCACCATGTTTACGCGGTGACGCGCGGGTGCAAGCTTGGTTGAGAGTGAGGAACCGACCGGTGAGATCGAAAGCTCTGCCAAGGTGCACACGAAGAGGATAAGCACAATCCATCCAACGTTCACGCTCATGTTGCCTGCCTGGGTGAGGAAGATGAGGAATGCGATGCCTACGCCGATGATACCCAGCGAGAATTTTGACACTGAACCGGGCTGGCGTGAGCCTAGGCGGGTCCACATAATAGAGAACAGCGGTGCAAAGATGATGATGAAGATTGGGTTAATGGAGTTCACCAAGTTAGGGGTAAGTTCCATGCCCAAGATATGCCAGTTTAGGCGGGTATCTGAATAAACCGCCATCACGGTAAACTGCTGCTGGTAGAGTGCCCAGAAAACCGCGTTACCAATCCACATGGGGATGAATGAGACCACGCGTGAGTGTTCTTCAGGGGTAATCTGCTTATCGCGCAGCATCAAGGTGAAAAGGACAATCGCCCCAATGAAAATAAATGCCATTACCCAGCTTGCCAAATTGGTAGGGGTGATAAGGCCAGTCAAAACAAGAATGACTACGATGGCAAGAATTGCTACTGCCAACAGTGAGTACTTCTTTTTCTCGCTCGAGGAGAGGGGTGAGGAAAGTTCATGTGCTGACGCGGGAAGGTTTTTGCGAGTCAGGGCGTACTGGGTCAGACCAATTGCCATGCCGATTGCAGCCATCAAGAAGCCAGCGTGGAAACCCCAGCGATTCCAGCCCCAGCCTGTAAGGATCGGGCCAAAGAGTGAGCCGATGTTGACACCCATGTAGAAGATGGTGAAGCCAGCATCGCGACGTTCATCGGTGCGGCTGTAGAGCGATCCGACTAGAGCTGATGCGTTAGTCTTCAGGCCACCTGAACCTAATGCAACAAGAATGAGGCCGACAACAACGCCAGCTACGCCCGGGATGACAGCTAGGCCAATGTGACCGGCCATAATCAATAGCGCTGAATAGAACAAGGTACGTTCAGGACCTAGAATGCGGTCACCCACAAAGCCGCCAACGATAGCTAGCAAGTAGACCATGCCGCCGTATGCACCGATAATGCCGGTTGCGGCTGTTTGATCAATACCTAGACCACTCTCGGTGACAGAGTAGTAGAGGTAGTAAATCATAATGCCCTGCATACCGTAGTACGAGAAGCGTTCCCACATTTCTACTGAGAAGAGGTTTGCGAGCATGCGGGGGTGGCCGAAGAAGGTCTTGCCCTCGCTGTTGTGCTGAGCGTTAGGCGGGGTTGCCTGTGCGCTCTCGGAGACTGATGCCATGAGATTCTCTATATGCCGAAGTAAGCGTCCGTGTGTATGTGTGCGGGCGCATGTTTGTTTGTGTGTGAGTTTACTCCTTAAGCACAAATATTTATTCACGTGGGTATGAATAAAAATTCACTTTAAATGGGGTGTAAACCGCGTCATGACGCGGTTTTATAGGGGTGTCGTGCGGCACATAGAATTCAGGGGGTGTGGGATAAATTACTTTAAATAGGATAAAGCGCGACAATTTTTAACATGGTGAGATGACATGAAGGTAGAGATACATGGTTGGTCGGCGGAGAAACTCCACGCCGCAAGGTGCAGTGGACGTGGCGACTCCTGTGCTCTCTGATGATGACGAATTTCCCAAAGGCTTCTACCTGCGGGTGGTCGACGATGTGCCGTGGCTACGCGGGTACAGGTGCGATGATCTGTACATGCACCCGCTGGAAAGCCAGTTTCTCTTTGTGAAAACACCGGCTTAAACGTCGAAAGTGCAGTTTAACCCGGATTTTGAGTAAAAAACCGGGTTAAACTGCATTCTCGGCGCGGGCGTCCTAGACGTTAGGCTATGACGCCGTCCACCAGTGCCTTCGCTTCCTTCTGAACCTGCGCTAGGTGGTCAGCGCCCTTGAAGGATTCAGCGTAAATTTTGTAGACATCCTCGGTGCCAGAGGGGCGAGCCGCGAACCAGGCGCTCTCGGTAGTCACCTTTAGACCGCCGATGGACGCGCCGTTACCCGGTGCCTCGGTCAGCTTGGCGGTGATGGTCTCACCGGCAAGTTCGGACGCGGTGACGTCCGCAGGCGATAGCTTGCTCAGCTTTGCCTTCTGCTCGCGGGTGGCGGCAGCGTCCACACGGGCGTAGGCGGGGTCACCGAAGGAGCGGGTGAGCTCAGCGTAACGCTGCGACGGGGTCTTGCCGGTAACAGCGGTCATCTCGGATGCCAGCAGGGCCAGGATGATGCCGTCCTTGTCGGTGGTCCACACCTTGCCATCGCGCATCAAGAAGGACGCGCCAGCAGACTCCTCGCCACCAAAACCTATGGTTCCATTGCTCAAGCCGTCCACAAAGTACTTAAAGCCCACGGGAACCTCAACCAGCGCGCGACCCAAAGAGTCAGCCACACGGTCGATAATCGACGATGACACCAGGGTCTTGCCCACGCCAGCGTCCTGCGCCCAGCCGGTGCGGTTGCGGTAGAGATAATCGATAGCGGTTGCCAGGTAGTGGTTGGGGTTCATCAGACCGTGATCGGGGGTGACAATACCGTGGCGGTCTGAGTCGGCATCGTTACCGGTGGCGATATCGTACTTGTCGCGGTTAGCAATCAAGGACGCCATCGCGTTGGGTGAGGAGCAGTCCATGCGGATTTTCTCATCCCAATCCAAAGTCATGAACGCCCACTGCGGGTCAACCTGCGGGTTCACAACGTCCATGTTGAGCTTGTACTGCTCGGCAATACGTTGCCAGTAAGCCACGGACGCGCTACCCATGGGGTCCGCGCCAATCTTCAGGCCGGAGGACGCGATAGCCTCCATATCGATGACGTCACCGAGTTCGTCAACATAGGAGCCCAGGTAGTCGTAGGTACCGGTGGTCTCAGCGGCCTGAGCTTTCTCAAGCGACAGACGCACGACGTCCTTGTTGCCACCTTCCAGCAACTCGTTAGCGCGATTAGCGATCCAACCGGTTGCATCAGAGTCAGCCGGGCCGCCGTGAGGAGGGTTGTACTTGAAGCCACCGTCAGCAGGCGGGTTGTGGCTAGGGGTAATCACGATGCCGTCAGCCTGCGCGGTGTTCGCGGGGTTGGCGTTGTGCACAATAATCGCGCGAGATAGCGCGGGAGTGGGCACAAAACCGTCAGCTGCATCCAGCAGAACGGTGACGCCATTAGCCGCCAGAACCTCCAGCGCGGTATCCTGTGCGGGGCCAGAAAGAGCGTGGGTGTCTTTACCCATGAAGAGCGGACCAGTAATCCCCTGACCCTTACGGTACTCAGCAATCGCCTGCGAAATAGCGGCAATGTGAGCGTCATTAAAGGAGCTCTTGAACGAGCTACCGCGGTGACCGGAGGTACCAAACGCTACACGCTGTGCAGGGTCTGACATCTCGGGAGTGAGGTCGTAATAAGCGCTGATCAGCGCATCAATATCAACAAGATCTTCTGGGGTGGCAACAGTGCCGGCACGATTAGACATACTTTAAGACTAGCCCGACAACCCTGATACGTGGGTGAGCATTGCCTGTATTAAGCCTAATTGTGGACGCGGGTGGGCGGGGTGGTGACGCGGAGCCAAGACGCCCCTCGCGCCAGAGGTCAGCCAGGTAAAAGCAGGACACCCCTCGCGCCAGCAGTCCCTCTTGTGGTCTCGCGCGGGGCGCTCGCCCACGATTCACGCCAGCCCCGAGCCAGCTGGCGCGTACGGGCGTCCTGCTCACTCGCATCCGTTCATGCCTTGAACCGGCTTAAAACGCGTGAACCGGCGGTTGGCTACCGCCGGTTCACATAAAAACGCCGGGTCAGCGACGAGAAGGACGTCGGATCTAGTAGCTGGCTCGGGGCTGGCGGTTAGGGGAGGCTGCTGGCTCCGGCGTCCTGATGGCCGCGTAAGCTAGCTGGTTCCCTTTCGCGGCAGCCCTTGATACGAGCAAGCAAGGTTAGCTGAGCTTGGTTCCGCGAATCAGCTTCTCGTTGGTGAACTCGAGCAGGCCCCATTGGGTGAGCTCGCGTCCGTAACCTGACTTGTTGATGCCGCCGAACGGCAAATCAGCCTGGGTGACAACGTGTTCGTTGACCAGCACCATGCCTGCTTCAATCTGGTCGGCTACTTCAAGGCCGTGGTCCATATCGGCGGTCCATACGGATGCCTGTAGGCCGTACTCGCTGGCGTTGGCGAACTTGATGGCTGCTGCCTCGTCCTTGACCTTGTAGACAACCAGTGCAGGGCCAAAGAGCTCGTTGCATGAGAGGTCGTCGTCAAAGTCAACGTCGGTGAGCAGCGCGGGGCTCATGAACCAGCCGGGGCGGTCCAGCTTCTTGCCGCCTACGTGCAGGGTTGCGCCGTCCTTGACTGCCTGCTCGATGCGCTCTACAGCGTCATCACGTGCTGATTCTGAGGACAACGGGCCCATCTGAGTCTTGGGGTCATCGGCATCGCCCACCACAAAGTTTTCAACAGCGGTCTTGGCTGCCTCAACGAACTCGTCGTAGATATCCTCAACCACGATGATGCGCTTGGGTGAGGTGCAGACCTGACCTGCGTTGGAGAAACGCAAACCCGCGAGGGTTTCAGCTACCTTGCCAACGTTGTCAACATCGGATAGGACGATGGCGGGGTCGTTGCCGCCGAGCTCCATGACAGACTTCTTGAGGTTCTGTGCTGCTAGCTCGGCAACCGCAACACCGGCACGCTCTGAACCGGTGACGGATGCGCCCTTCACACGGAAGTCTTCCATGATCTGCTTGACGTCCTCGGTGTTGAGGTAGAGGTTCTGGTAGGCGCCCTTGGTCAGACCAGCGTCCAGTAGAACTTCTTCGAAAGCTGCTGATGAAACGGGGCAGATAGATGCTTGCTTCATGAGAATAGTGTTGCCCACCAGCAGGTTGGGTGCTGCAAAGCGTGCTAGCTGGTAGTAGGGGAAGTTCCACGGCATGACGCCCAGCAGGATGCCCAGCGGGTCGTGACGCACGAAGTTTACGGGTGCGCCTTCAGCGTTGAGAGGTGAATCTTCAAGGTGCGCCGGGCCTTCGGTTGCGTACCAGTTGAAGATATCCACTACGAGCTGGATTTCTGCCAGTGCCTCTTCGCGCGGCTTACCCATTTCGCGTCCGATAATCTCAGCAAGTTCGTCCTTGCGAGCGTCGAAGCCCTTGGAAGCTGCCGAGAGAATCTTGGCGCGCTCTTCTACGGAGTTGGTCTTCCAGGAGAGGTAAGCCTCGTGTGCTGCATCGATGATGCCGGGAATGTCGCTGGACTTCAGCGAATCAAAAGTCTTCTCAACTTCACCGGTGTTGGCGTTGGTCAGTGCGTAGGTGCTCATGGCAACCTCCTTTGAATCAGCGCACGCTTTTATAAGCGTGCTTTTTATTAACTGTAGTCGCCTATGCTGGTTCGTCAAAGAGCTAACCTCAGAAAGCTCTGCGCTAAAAGCGTAGCGACAGCAAACCCGCGTCTTTGATTTCGATACCGGCTGAACAGCTTGTGAGCCGTGAACCATCCTGTCTAAGCTGAAATCGATAAAGCTAACGAAAGGACTTTCAATCATGAACGAAGATATTCCCCAGGTAACTGTTGACCAGATTCCTTCAGACGCAAAGATCTTGGATGTGCGTGAGGACTACGAGTGGCAAGAAGGTCACATTGAGGGGGCACAGCACTTGCCGCTGGGTGAAGTTCCTGAGCGTTACGGTGAAGTTCCGCTAGACGAAGACGTTTACGTTATTTGCCGTGCCGGTGGACGCTCACTGCGCGCCGCAGCCTACCTGAACCAGTACGGTTTTGACGCGATCAACGTTATCGGTGGCATGGGCGCATGGCAGGATGCCGAACTGCCCATGGTTTCAGAAAACGGCGAAACCCCGCAGGTGCGTTAGGCTACCTTTTATGTGGTGCGAAAGGGTAGGGAGGGACCGTTTTTATCTAAAAAAGGTCCCTCCCTACCTTCTCGCGATTTTCGATTAGTTGTCACCACACTTTGGGGACAGTGCGCTCTTGCACAAGGCAACCTGCGCTCGAACCGGTTAATATATTCTGGTGGCTACTTTTCCTCGTCATGCTTCTTCTCACATGAGTTCAAGGAGCGGGCGAGGATTTTTTATACCCTTCACTGCGCCTTTTCAGAACGTCGGGATACAGATGGCGTCCGTATGGTTAGAATTTGTGAGTGAAGTTCAACGATGGCTATTCCAGCAACGGCGTGATGTACGAGTCCTACAGCTCAACTGATTTTCCTTTCGATTCCGATTACCCCAACAGCCGCGGCGCCCAGTTGCATACGCGCGTCCTTGATGTAGAGATTGACTGCGCGAATGCTTACCGGCTGATTTCGTCGGTTTCTGCATATTCGTTTTGGTTAGACTCTGCGCGCGAAGAATCACCCATGTCACGCTACTCGTACATGGGTGTTGTGCCTGATGAGGCAACGATTTTGCTTGATGCGAATGTCAGCGAGTTCTACAGTCATGAGGTTCCGGGGGCGCATGCTACCTATGAATTTGACGGTACAGGTAAAGAAATCTCGCGCAGTACCGGCAACGTTGCGCAAACGCTCCGCACTTTTCTTTCATTCGCACCGAAGGTAGTGGACGCTCCCGCTGAGCTTTCGCAGGCTTTACTGGGAGGCTACGTGGGGTACTTTGGCTATGAATTCCGTGCACACACTGAGCCTGCCTCGCCAGTGACTCATCATGCCTCCACCCCCGATGCCCTGTGGATGCAGGCGGTGCGCTACATGATTCACGACCACCATACAGGCACAAACTGGCTGGTAGGTGATTCTCAGTGGCTCGATGAAATTGAGACAGTTCTGCGGACGTTTGCGGAATCAAACGACAACGCCGCGACTTCAAGTCAACAAAACCCCTTGTCAGAATTGGTTTTTGCTGTGCCTACGCGCGAGAGCTACACCGCCGACGTTCGCGAGTGCCAACGCGAAATCTATGAAGGCAACAGCTACGAAATCTGCCTCACCGCACAGACCCGTGCACAAGCGTCCGCGTCCGTGAGCAAAGAAGACGCTCTTGCCATCTACCTCGCCCAGCGTCAGCACAATGCCGCCCCTTATGCGGCGTTTGTGCACTGCAATGACTTCTATATTCTCAGTTCATCACCCGAGCGATTTTTGTCTATTAGCCCCGCCGGGCGCGCAGAAACCAAGCCCATCAAGGGAACCATCGCACGTTTTACTGATCCGGCAGAGGATGCTCGCCGCGCCACCTGGCTGAAAAATGACCCCAAAACCCGCGCCGAAAACCTCATGATCGTGGATCTGCTGCGTAATGATTTATCGCGGGTGAGCTATTCGGATTCTGTGCAAGTACCCGTGCTCATGGGTGTGGAATCGTACTCGACCGTTCACCAGCTGGTTTCTACAGTGCGCTCATTAGTGCGTCCCGATGTTCATCCGGTTGATGCTGTGCTGGCGTGTTTTCCCGGTGGCTCCATGACGGGAGCACCTAAACCATCGACCATGGACATCATCGACCGCCTGGAGGGGCGTGCTCGCGGCGTCTACTCGGGCGCACTGGGTTTTTTCTCAGAGTCCGGTGCGGTGAATCTTTCTATTGTGATTAGGACGCTGGTGGTTGCCGCGTCCGGCGAGGTCACGCTTAGCGCGGGCGGCGCAATCGTGGCTGACTCAGATCCGGACGCAGAGTATGACGAGATGGTCACCAAATTGCGCGCCGCCCTGCCGCCTGGGGTGGGGAAGGTCGCCGCGTACTAGGTGACCGGGCCGTTTCGCACACCCTTTCTCTCTTTGTACACGGATAATCGGTGTACGCGGAAAGAAACAGTGCACAAAACGGGGGTGCTACTTCTTTGCCACGTACAGTGCCCCGGCGATCATCGGAATCTGCATGGGCAGGCGGCGCAGGCGCTTGGCGTCAGTGTCTAGGAGTCCGGGAACATCAATGCGCTCGGTGTATTGGTAGACATTGGCGGGAAAGACCGCTGCGAACAGAGTGGCGGCGCCGAGTCCGGATGCGCGTCGTGCGCTCGGTGCAGTCAGCATACTCAGGCCCAGAGCAAGTTCAGCCACGCCGGATGCGTATACCGTGGTTTCGGGTTTACCGGGCATCCACGGCGGAACGATGGATGCGAACGACGGCACGGAGTCTTTTTTGAAGTGCAAAGCACCCATGAAAGTCAGGCCTGCACCCATTCCTAGGCGGGTAAGTTTCTGACCGGTGGTCTCGGTGGGGTCTTTCTTAAAAGGATTCATGTTTTCCATGCTACGCCTACTGACTGACCTGCCAACCCCTCCGAGATGCCACTTTGACCCCGATTTCTGCCCAAAACCCGGGTTAAAGTGGCGGTCTTGGCGTCATGAAAAACACCTGTGCTACCCACTACACTAGAAAACATGACTAACCTCTCTGAAACTCTCCCCATTGAAGAAGCACGCGAACGCCTGCGCCAGCTGATCTCAGAACTCGCTGTGGTGCGCGGCAAGGTGACCCTCGCGTCCGGCAAAGAAGCTGACTACTACGTTGACCTGCGCCGCATTACTCTGCACCACGAGGCATCACGCCTGGTAGGTCAGGTCATGCTTGACCTGCTTGATCAGAACGGCATCGAGTTCGACGCTGCCGGCGGCCTCACCATGGGCGCTGACCCCGTAGGTCACGCGATTATGCGCACCGCAGGCGACCAGAACCGCGCTATCGACACTTTTGTAGTGCGTAAAGCGCAGAAGTCCTACGGTATGGGTCGCCAGGTTGAAGGCCCCTCAGTTGAAGGACGCCGCGTCGTCGCCGTTGAAGACACCTCAACCACCGGCGGTTCCGCGCTGACCGCTGTTGAAGCGCTGAAGAAGGCGGGCGCAGAAGTGGTTGCCGTTGCCGTCATCGTTGACCGCGCAACCGGCGCTAAGGAGCACATCGAAGAAGTTGCGGGCGTCCCCTGCTTCTACGCGTACTCCAAGGACGACCTCGGTCTCGATTAAAGAAAATTCTTGAGTGAGAACGCTGCCGGTAAACTTATCGGTGGCGTTTTTACTTTTGGGTGAGGGTTATGAATTCAGAAAATTTTGAGCAGGACGCGGCGCAGCAGTCCGTCGAAGCACAGGCAAGCGCCGAGCAGGTTCCCGGTGAGGCCGTGGCAGAGGCATCGGAGAAGACTTCTGCTGAGGCTAACCACGTGATTGGTGTTGGCCCTTGGGAGGGCGAGTGGCCTTCAGGTGACCACTGGGATGAGGAGCTTTTGCGTGAGGGCGACCGCCGCAACGTGGTTGATAAGTACCGCTACTGGAGCATGGACGCGATTATCGCTGACCTCGACACGCAGCGTCATGAGTTTCATGTGGCAATTGAGAACTGGCAGCACGATCTGAACATTGGCACCGTGGTGCGCACCGCCAACGCGTTTCTGGCGAAAGAAGTGCACATTATTGGTAAGAAGCGCTGGAATCGACGCGGCGCTATGGTGACCGATCGTTACCAGCACGTGCGTCACCACCCCACGATTGAAGACTTTTTGGCGTGGGCTGAATCCGAGGGCGTTGCCGTGATTGGTATTGATATCTTCCCGGATTCCCAGCAGCTTGAAACCTACGACCTTCCCGAAAAGTGCGTGCTGGTTTTTGGGCAGGAAGGCCCCGGTCTTTCCCCTGAAATTCATGAGGCAGCGCAGGCTACCCTATCAATCGAGCAGTTCGGTTCGACGCGGTCCATGAACGCCGCGTCTGCCGCTGCTGTGGCCATGCACGCCTGGGTACGACGCCACGTCTTCGGGCAGAAGGTTAAGTAGGACGCGCGTCCGCCGCCCGGCTACTCGCAGGCAGCTTGTTGCACCCCGCAACCACCGGCGTCCTACCCGACTACCCGGGGAGACTACAAAAGTTGCACTGTGACCACAAAACTCTCAAAAACACCTCAAAAAACGGTGTACTTTGAGAGTTTCGTGGTCACTATGAAGCAAACGTGGTCACCTGCGCAGAACCGCATCATCGACAACCCCTAACCCTCATAACCGTGCATTCGACGCACGATTTTGAGGGTTTTGCTCTCATTACTGTTTTGCTCATCAAGCAAGAGGTATACCCTTGCCAAGGATGTAAATACCCGAGCCCGCCATCCAAACGAAACGAGGAAGACTGTGCCGCCTAACGCGCAAACGCATCCTAAGAAACTTTTATTTGCCCTACTCATCCCGCTGTTTATGGCACTTGTCGCGGTGTCTGTTGTCAACGTGGCGCTTACTCCCATCGGCAGTTCGCTGGGCGCATCATCAAGCCAAACGCAGTGGGTTGTCTCGGGTTACGCGCTAGCTTTTGGTGTGCCGCTGGTTGCCGCCGGACGCATCGGGGACGCGACGGGCCGCCGCCGCGTCTTTATCATCGGCATCGCTTTCTTCACCGTGGGCTCTTTGCTCAGCGGCCTCGCCCCTAACGCCGCGCTTCTCATCGCCGCACGCATCCTGCAAGGCCTCGGCGCAGGCTTTTTGAACCCGCAAACAACCGGCATCATTCAGCAGAACTTCTCGGGGCAATCTCGCGCCCGCGCGTACGGAATGTTCGGAACCACGGTGGCGCTCGCCGTGATTGTCGGTCCGGTGCTGGGCGGATTCTTGCTTAAAATCTTTGGCGATTCACTGGGCTGGCGCATGATGTTCTTGCTCAACGTGCCTATCGGTCTGCTAGGTATCATTCTGGCTTTGCGCTGGATTCCCGCTGACCGCGCGCAACTGGCAGCTACCAAAGATACCGCCACAACAGCGTCCGCTACCCCTGTTCGCAAGCGTCTGGATCTTGACCCCGTGGGCATGGTCTCCCTTGCGGTTGCGACGTTCGCGCTGCTACTGCCTTTCGTGCAACGCACCTTCACACCGGCAAGCTGGGTCATCCTGGCGGCGGGCATCGTACTGGTTCTCTTCTTCGTGTGGTGGGAAAACCGCTACAAGCGTGCAGGTAAACCGCCGATGCTTGACATGGATCTGCTCAAAGAACCTGCTTTCCGCAACGGCATTTTGATTGTGACCCTCTACTTCTTGGGCAATACGAGCGTGTGGCTGGTTATCCCGATTTATGTGCAGTCGCACCTGCACGGTAGTGCCCTGCTGGCTGCACTTATTGGCGTGCCATCGGCGCTTCTATCTGCTTTCGCCGCGCCGTGGGCTGGCAAGCGCGTGTTGGCCGCTGGCCGCCGCATGATGCTTGTTGGCTTTAGCTTTTCCATGCTCGCTATCGCGTCCACTCTCGTGCTGATTACCTGGGTTGATAACGGCACTTTGCCGGTGTGGACGCTTGCCTTCCCGCTGTCTTTGCTGGGCATCGGCGGCGGTCTGACGATTTCGCCCAACCAGACGCTGACGCTTAAATCCATGCCGCCGGAGGTGAGCGGTGTTGCCGGCGCGGTGATGTCGCTCGGTCAGCGTATGGGCACCGCTGTTGGTACGGCGCTTATTCCCAGCATCATGTTCGGACTGGTTGAGGCTGGTTATCACTGGAACATTGGTTTCATCGCGGCGTTTAGCGCGATCTTCCTGATGCTGGCAGCCGGCTTGTTCTTTACGGTCATGGATCGTCGCCGCGAGGTTCGAGAGGACGCGCGGGCTTAACCGCGTAGTGACCACAAAAGCGTCAAAATACTCCGAAAAATGGGTATATTTTGACGCTTTCGTGGTCACCTTGCCACTATGCGGGATGAGCGGAGGCGAGCAGGACGCGTGCCGGCTGGGCTACGCGTCCGCTAGATTATGCACCGGGCCAGGGCTTTGCCATAAGCGGGGTCTTTTGGGTGAGTCGGTACATGAATGCAGCCATGACGTCGCGAGTGACGGGATCACCGGGGCGGAAAGTGCCGTCACCGTAACCGCGTGTCACACTCTGATCTTTGATCCATGCAATTTCTTTTTGAAATTCAGAGGTACGAGTGTCAGGGAAGCCACTTGTGCTGTTGGTGGCGGGGCTGCCCGCTGCGCGATACATGAAAGCCGCCATGGACTCACGGTTAATGGCATCTTCTGGACGGAAGGTGCCATCGCGATAACCTGTGGTGATTCCCACGGACTTCAGCCAAGTGATTTCTTTGTAGAAGACGTGGTTGGTGGGAACGTCGCTAAACGGTGACTGGGCGGGCGGTGTGAACTTGGGTGATCCCGCGAGGCGATACATGAATGCAGCCATAGCCCCTCTTTCAACGTTGGCGAGGGGACGGTACTGACGTCCTGCCGGGATTGACCAGCCAGCGGTGACACCAGTGTGTGCTAGCCACATGGTTTCGTTGTAGAAAGTGTCACCTGCTTTGAAGTCAATGAAAGATACAGGAGCTGGTTGTTTTACACTGGCAGACCACGCGAATTCGCTCTTCTTGGGCGCTGCGAGCAGGCCGTTCGGTCCGAACTTTTGCAGGGTTCCGATGTGCAAGAAACGCTGATTGCTAACGCAGGCGGTGGAGTTTTCGAAGAAGACTGCTTCTGCCTGGCAGTTGCCGTCGGCGCGGGTTTCGTAGCCTGCGCGCTCAAAGCGCCATGCTGCGGTTGCTAGGCGAAGCTGGCCGGATGCGTCCACAAACGCGTTGGAGCCGCCGGGGCCGCCTAAGCCCCAGGTCGCATCGTTAGAAAGCACGGGGGTGTGGCTGACGCGTCGGCAGGGGCCGGTTGCGCTGTCACATTCTGCGTAGCCGGTGCGGTAGTCAAGAGTTGAGTACTGGCTACCGGAGTAGAAGAGATAGTGCTTGCCCTGCCACTGAACCATGGAGGGATTTTCAATCACGGTTTCTTCCCAGGTTTGGGTGTCCCAGGTGCCGGTCTTTTTCATGACGCTGGTTTCGAGCAAGCTACGCTGTGTTGAGCCTGCTGCCCAGCCGGTGCCCGAGGAGTTAAGCTCGCGCACCCAGAGGTTGGTCTTGGTGGCTTTGGATGCGTTGCCCTCGTTCTTCCAGTAGAGGTAGAGCTTGCCGTCGGCGTCCTTGTAGAGGTCGGGGTCGATGGCGCCGGCGGGATCGTCTGAGCAGACGAAAGGTGTTGATGAGGTGTCGAAGAAGGGGCCGGTGGGCTTATCGCCTTGAGCTAGACCAATGCAGAAGCGGTTGACGCCGTTCACTGTTGAGGTGGTGCGTGCTGCGTACGCCATTACGTACTTGCCGTTTGCTGCCTTTTCAACGGAGGGCGCCCAGATGTCGTAGCACCCTGAAACTGAGGTGTTGCATGAACCCTGGCGCATTGCCCATTTGCCGGGGAGTGCGAGGGCGTCATTGTAGTAGTAGTCGCCAGCGTTGAGAACCTGACGTCCGTCGGGGCTGGTCTTTGGCGGGGTGTAACGCTGGTTGGTGGTCCAGTTTTTGAGGTCTTTGGAGGTAATCAGCGGTACGTTGCGTCCGCCGCCGGTGGTTCCATAGGCGTAGTAGGTGCCGTTTTCTGCGTAGACGTTGGGGTCTGCGAGGTCGCCGATGGTGATGTTGTTGACCGGTACCCACTGGCCGGTGGTTACGTAGGGTTTGTTGGGAACAATCCAGGGGCCGTCAGGGTAAGCATTTGCTGCGGGAGCTGCTGTTAGAAGGGTGAGGACGCCTGTGAGGACTGCGATGAGCCAGCGCCTGAAGGTGCGCGCGGGGGAGGCTACAGAAGACATAGGTTCTGGTCTTTCATGTATAAGTGGGGGATGTGTTGCCTGCTTTTTCGGATCAAACCCCGATGGTGCACAGGCAACGTTTAGAGTAGCACGCGATTGTAACCAATTCTGTGCTTTGTCCCCTATCTAGCCTATGCTTGTTGTGCATCCAGTTCGCGGTCTTTAGGTAAGAGGTGGCAGCGGCTCTCTTGGTCAAACATCCCTCAACCGCAACACTTACCACGCTGAGAATCGTTAAAAGCATCAAAAGTGTGAGTTTAGGTGCAAATAACCTGTTATACACCTGTTATTAAGTGGGTTTATGTGCGATTTTTTTGAGAAAAACCCCTTGGGTTTACCCCTAACATTGGTAGACTTGTAAACAGGCACGACGCACGCGCCCGCCACGACAGGTAAGCGCAGGCGTCCTCAACTACACAGACCCGCCACCAAGGGCGGGCGAAAAATCCAATTCAAGGAGTCAGCATGCCTATTGCAACCCCGGAAGTCTACGCAGAAATGCTCGACAACGCGAAGAACAAGGGCTTCGCGTACCCCGCAGTTAACGTCACCTCATCACAGACCCTGAACGCTGCAATCCAGGGCTTCGCAGAAGCTGGCTCAGACGGCATCATCCAGGCTTCAACCGGTGGCGCAGCATACTGGTCAGGTTCATCCAAGAAGCACATGGTAACCGGTGCTCTTGCAATGGCAGCATATGCACGCGTTGTTGCTGAGCAGTACGACGTTAACATCGCACTGCACACCGACCACTGCCCCCAGGACAAGCTGGATGAATACCTGCTTCCCCTGCTCGCAGAGTCAGAAAAGGCTGTTGCACGCGGCGAAGACCCCATCTTCAACTCACATATGTGGGACGGTTCAGCAATCGCACTGAACGAAAACCTGAAGATCGCTGAAGACATTCTTGCTCGTACCAACAAGGCAAAGATCGTTCTCGAGGTTGAGATCGGTGCTGTTGGTGGCGAAGAAGACGGTGTTGAGGGCGCAATTGACGACTCACTGTACACCACCATTGCAGACGCTCAGCTGACCGTTGACTCACTGGGCCTCGGTGAAAACGGCCGTTACATGGCTGCACTGACCTTCGGTAACGTTCACGGTGTTTACAAGCCCGGTAACGTTCACCTGCGCCCTGAGCTCCTGAAGGAAATTCAGGACGCTATTGGTCAGAAGTACGGCAAGGATAAGCCCTTCGACCTCGTCTTCCACGGTGGTTCAGGTTCAACCGATAAGGAAATTGCTGACGCTGTTTCATACGGTGTTATCAAGATGAACATTGATACCGACACTCAGTACGCATACACCCGCCCCGTTGCAGATCACATGATGCGCAACTACGACGGTGTGCTCAAGGTTGACGGCGAAGTTGGTAATAAGAAGACCTACGATCCTCGCGTATGGGGTGCTGCTGCTGAAAAGGGTATGGCTGCACGCGTTGTTGAGGCTGCAGCTCAGCTCGGTTCAACCGGTACCTCACTCGGCAAGTAAAGCACGGGAGCCCCTACGGGGCTCGCAAGAGTGCTTTGCTTGCTTCGAGCACAGCGAAGCGGCGAGAAGAGGACAGGCGGCGTAACCGCTCCTCAGATAAGCACTTAATTTGCTTTAGATCTCTGTAAAAGAGCGTTCTCCTAATTATTGGGGAGCGCCCTTTTGCATGCCCGTGTATTTGTTGCTGTGCCTGCGTCCTAGGTGCCGTAACCACGCCAGAACCTTTCAAAACTCGACACTTTGGGGTCGTGTTTTGAAGGGTTCTGGCGTGGTTGTCATTGGGGGTGGAGTTTCGCTTGGTGGTGCCCTCCGAGTAGTCTGAAGGTGAGTTCTAACAACGACTAAAAGGAGCATTAGCCATGTCACTTGCCGGTAAAAACCTGTTGGACGGCCCCGCGCCCACCTACCTGCCCGAAGAAGCCGAGGTAAAAACTGCTCTTGCCTCTGACGCATCCGCTGCTGAGGTGGCGCAGAAGTTCCCCAAGTCTTCGTTGGCGTGGGCAACTTTGGCTGAGCAGACGCTGGCTGAAGGACGCTTGATTGAAGGGTACGCGTTTGCGCGGGTGGGTTACCACCGCGGGTTGGACGCCCTGCGCGGCAATGGTTGGAAGGGCCACGGACCTATTCCGTTTGATCACGAGCCTAATCGCGGCTTCTTGAAGGCACTGTACTTGCTGGGCAAGGCAGCGGATGAAATTGGTGAGGCCGATGAGGCGGAGCGCATTGAGAAGTTCCTCGATGACTCTGATCCCACTGCGCGTAAACAACTTTTATAGGTTGTCTGATTTTGTTTAAAATTCGACACTTCGGTCTGACTGGGTGAAATATCCTCAATGTTGTAATTATCAAGCAAACTGATTAACTTCGTTGCTCAGTTCGCTTATGTTTGCGACGGAAAGGAAATATCATGCGTATTCAGACTAAGCTTGCAACCGCAACTGCAGTAGGTGCACTCCTGTTCACCGGCGTCCCCGCAGCAACCGCTGCCGACGCCGTGGCACCAGAGGCTCCCGCGGCAGCCACCGGCCTGTCATGCCCCAGTGCTGAAGACTTCTCACTGAGCGCACCCTCGCACACCGAGGTTGGCGGTAAGCTGCTTGATAAGCAGATTACCTTCGGCGCTTACTGGGATGGCGGTAACCTTCCTGCTGAAACTCAGGCGACCTTGACTGCAGGTCCCGCTGAGGTCACCCTGCTCAACGGGCAGACTTACACTGCTCCCGTTGTAGCTGGTGGCTCAATTAGCGGTGTGTTCCCCGGCGGGGGTGCAGCGTTTGCGCCCAGCTTCCGCCTGGACAACTCATCAGCTAAATCACTCGGCGGTGCAACCGATAAGGATCATGTCACTAAGATTTCATATCCTGTGACTGTGAGCGGCAACTTCGGTAGCTGCACCTACACCGTTGAAGGTACCGCGAACTCCAAGTTCAACGTCACCTCCATCAACTTGGTTGACAAGCAGTAATACGACTTCGCTTTCCTCCTGAGGAAAGTTGAGCCGAGAAAGGCGGGTCATCGCATACGCGGTGGCCCGCCTTTTGCGCATATTGACGGCTAACCAACCGTGCTCACGGGTACTCGCCAGGGGATGCGGGATGTGATGAAGAATGAAAGCGCCACCAGGGCAAGCGTTGCCAGAAGAAGATCCACAAATCCCTCCACAGCCAGGAAAGTCACCAAGGAGATAATCAACAACGCGAAATACGACCACATCGCCCAGTGCTTCACCATTTCATGATCGGGCTGGTTGTTGAGCTGATTTTTGTTTTGCCCGTAAATCACCAAACCTGTAAACAGCATCGTTGTAAGAAACGCCCACGGCTGAGGGATAGGTGGAGCAAGCATAATGGCAATAACAGGGAGGGTCAAAAGCACCCTGCCAACCCAGGGCATGCCTGTGACCAGATGATACTCCCGCCCCTCAGGGGTGCGCTTAATGGAGCTCGTCAATGGCATCTGCACAAAATCACCTATTTGTGTTGTGTCTATCCATTGTATCTTTAGAACGGCCAATAGTGCCTCTGACTAAGGCATTTACTCGTGGCACGCACCCATAAGTTTGCGCTCGCGAAAGATAATTGCCGCCCGCGCAAAAGCCTTGTTCTTCTGTACGCTGGGCCCGCAATCGCACGTTTCTTATGCATTCGTCCACTCTGCCCGCCAAGGAGTAGAGTGTACGAGGAACCTCCATCAATGGCGATAGGAAAGGAACGGTGCAATGCGCATCAGTATTCCCCGTGAAATTAAGCCCGGCGAACAGCGCGTAGGCGCAACCCCCGACGGTGTAAAAGCTCTCATCGAAGCAGAGCACGAAGTCTTTATCGAAAAGGACGCTGGCAACGGTGCCGGCTTTACCAATGAGCAGTATCAGGACGCCGGCGCGCAACTGGTATCCGCTGATGAGGCCTGGGAAAAGGCCGAGCTGCTGGTCAAGGTTAAAGAACCTATCGAATCGGAATACAAATACTTTCGCGAAGACCTCACCCTCTTCACCTACCTACACCTGGCAGCCGAAGAAAAGCTCATCAAGGCACTGCTGGACGCGAAAACCCGCTCCATTGCCTATGAAACAGTAGCTGTGGGACGCGCCCTTCCCCTTCTTCTGCCCATGTCAGAAGTTGCAGGACGCCTGGCGGCGCAAGCATCCGCCCAGTACCTGCTCAATAGCCAGGGTGGCCCCGGCATGCTTCTGGGCGGCGTGCCAGGTGTTGCACCGGCACGCGTCGTTGTGCTCGGTGGCGGCAACGTCGGCACCCAGGCGGCACTGCTGTCAGTGGGACTCGGTGCTGAAGTCACTATTCTTGAAGGCTACGGCCCGCGCGTTCGCGAGCTCTCCACACAGTTCGGCTCAACCGCGCGCGTACTCACCAGCACCCCGGCGAATGTTGAACGCGAAATTCTGGATGCCGATGTTGTTATTGGCTCTGTGCTGGTTCCCGGCGCTAAGGCGCCCAAGCTAGTGCGTCGCGAGCACCTGTCAAAGATGAAGCCCGATACCCTGCTGATTGACGTGGCGATTGATCAGGGCGGTTGTTTTGAAACCTCGCATCCGACCACCTATGATGACCCGATCTACGAGGTAGACGGCATCCGCCACTACTGTGTTGCGAACATGCCCGGTGCCGTGCCGCGCACCTCAACCATTGCGCTGACGGATGCGACGCTCGCGTACGTTCTCAAGCTGGCTGCCGGTATTGATGAGGCACTGGCTACTCACGATGATCTGGCGAAGGGCTTGAATACCGATGCCGGTAAGATCACGCACCCCGGTGTGGCAGCGGCTTACCCGGAGCTCGCGTCCTAACCTGATTTCACACTGGGGATAGTCCGGCACGGGCTAAACTGCTCCCGAGGTGACCACAGAAACATCACTGTGACCACGAAACCGTCAAAAACCGCCTCAAAAAGGCCTGTTTTTGACGGTTTCGTGGTCACTATGAAGTAAACGTGGTCACCTTTTGCAAGGGCGCGCGGGGACGCGGCACGGCTAACGCACCCGGCATTCTTCGGTTTCGGGGACCTTCACGGCGATGCCCATAGTCCAGGTGGCGGGTTCGGGAACATGAAAAGTCGGATTCGTGCGCGCAAAACGCTCGGGCACTGCCTTGTAAACCCCCATAGCAAAGATGCCGCGCGCGGTGGGCAAGATAGTGGTTTGGCAGGTTGCCAGCGCTGAAACCGATACGGCAAGCACTAAAACCCAGCCTAGAGAGCCGAGTGTCGCATCCTTGAGGGCAAAGAAAACGTCATCGGCAATAGAGGCATTGCCGAGCCCGATAACGGTTGGTGATGCCAGCCCGAGCTTTCCCGCCGCAAGACCTTTGGAGTTTACTGATCCGTGAGCCGCCGGTGCTTGTGCAGATGCGCGAGATGAAGAAGCGTCGTGGGGCGCAAGACCGCGCATGGTGCCTCCAAGCCAAAGAGTTAATATAAAACTTCTTTTATTTTAACGGCTGTGGAGAAAATACTAACGGTAGCTTGCTACCAGAGCACCGCGTCCTTGGGCTTCTCGGCGCGGATGCGGTCTTGCTCTTGCTGTGGAACAGGATAGAACCAGGGCATTGCCTTGAGCACGATAAAGAATGTAATTACAAAAAATAAGAGTGCGGCAAGCACAGCCGACCATAGGTGACGCGGTTCAGTGAAGGATGCCAGCATCCCCACAATGAACAAGCCGACGAAGGTCATGTCGAGCGGTTTAAAGGACGAATACGAGGTGCCGCCTACTGAAAAATTATTCCTGTGGTGGAAGAAAGCGTAGAGGAGCATAGCGCCAAGCACGATAAGGGTGAGCCACCACCAGTTCAAAAAATGAGCAAGGGGGAAGGATGCAAAAACCAGCCCCATCCCCGTGGCGACATCCCACGGCGCGCCCTGTCTGCACTCCACAATCTCGTTCTTGGTCGTTTCAACATAGCGCGGGTGATTACGCATCTCTGCCATGTTTACAGGACTCCTTTCACGTGTAGTTTGAGGTTTATTTATCAGGGTTTAAAAGGCCCCCATCAGCACAGTGGCGGCAAAGCCTGCAGCTATCTAGCCTCTGCCGAGGCGTCCTCGCGCACAATCCACGGGGTATTGAACTTAGCGTTCAGAACGAGCACGACGTAAATCGACAGAGCAAGCACTAACGCCTGGATCGTTTCGATTGCTTGGTGCCGGATGAGTAGCACAACCACCGGAATGACCACGGCAATATTGACGGCGCTCGAGAGAATGTAGCGCTTGGGATTATTGCGCCTGTCTGTAAAACGCGAATACCCAAAGAGGATGAACTGGCCGCGTTTTACCGACCACCACCACTGCACTGCAAAGCCCACCAAGAAAACAACGAACATTAGAAAGTGCGCGCCATGTTTGGGAATCACCATGAACATCAGCGCGGGAATGTGCACGGTCATGAGCGCCGCATCCAACCATGTAGGCGCACCGGTGACGAGATACTCGTGCTGACGGCGCGGCGTGAGATTGTGTTCTGCAGAAGCATTGGCGGGTCTCATCGTGCCTCCATGCGGGGGAGCGCCGCGTCCTCGATATGCACTGACGGCACATTGAATTTAGCGTTGAGAGTGAGAATAGCGAATGATGCCACCCCGATAAGCGCCGCTGTTCCAGGGGGGACTTTAATCTGCTGGAAAGTACAGATGAGAAAAAAGGCCGTGACCGCGGAGAGGACGACATAGCACAACACAGTCCTCACGGGTTGAGTTCGCTTATCTATAACGCTACGGGTGCTGGGCTTGGGTTTGCGCACTTTGCTGAGAAAGAATAATTGGGCAATGCGGCCATAAGAACGAGAAGCGATAGCAGCGGCGAGGCATTATCCATCATCATAATCATCATGATGAGAGGGAATAACCAATACTCTTGCGCAGCTTCGGCCCACGTCTGCGCGCCCGAGGCGATGTAGGCGTGCGGTTCTCTTTCTTTGGCGCGATCAGGGACGCGCGGGGTCGGTCCGGCGGACATCATTATCCTCCTGAGATTGGTTCTTATCTCAGTTTACCAAAGAGGTGAGGAGGCTAGCCGCGGCGGATGCGAGTGAGCGAGCGTACAAAGAGCCGCGGCTAGAAGATACACCGAACTGGCCTGCTCACGCGGTGTGTTTGTGTGAAACTTTTGATGTATGTGAGAGGGGCTGTGGTGGCATTTTCCGAGCGAGTGAGGAAATAAAAATGCCACCACAGAAAGCTGATCGACCGGCCCGCTCGCGCGATGTTTCTATGTGAAACTTTTGATGTATGTGAGAGGGGAGGGATGGACCATTTTTCACCTGAAAAACGGTCCATCCCTCCCCTCTCACGGTTAACAGCCGCACCCGGCGGCGTCAGCCCCTCTCACGGTTGGTAACCCGACCTATATGAGTGATTGGTGGGTAGGTCCGCTACTTGCCATCCCAGCCTGCGCAACCCCACGCGTCCTGCTGGGCCGAGCAGTTAGCGTCCACCAGCCCTGCTTCGGTGCGCCACACCTGAATAGTTTGCGGTGCGGACGCGACCTCATTAACGCCGTTCACCGGCAGCCACGGGCCGCCCTCCACCGAATAACGTCCGGTGTAAACAGTGGTTACGGATGCCTGATAGTCACCGGTCTGCGTGTACACGTGGGTGGTGGGGGTAGGAACGTCCCATTGATCCTCGCCCAGGGCATACCCCGGGTTGGTGCTGTCCAACGTCTGACCGTCGCCGTACGTGAACGCGAAGCGCGACGGCGTAGCAATAACATCAACGTTGCGACCGTTAATCTGCGTAGTAAAACGCTGCTCCTGCGGAACCGCCCACAGGTTCGTGTTGTAATTCTTCAGCGTGTGACCGTTCACCGGACCGTTCAGTGTTGAAGGCAGGACGTCCAACTTATTGAAATCATCCGCCGTAAAGACAACCGTGAGCTGCTCGGCAGGGCCATCCTCACCCGCACCATCCAGAATCGCGGAGCAGAAGGTGCCACCGCGACTCCACCCCTTCATCTCCTTGGCATTGTTGTAATCAATATGCTCGCCCGCGCCTTTCACATCGGCATCAGCATCCGCATACAAAAGGTTAAGTAGGACGCCCTCGTTCCCGCCCTTCTCACACTTCTTCAGGTTGCAGTTTGCGGACTGCTGCTGGCAAGTCTCACTGAAGGCGTACTGGTAGGGATCCGGTTCAGACGCGGTGGCACCGGCATCAGATCTTGCAATCTGTTGTTGAACAAGACCCTGTTGCATATCAGATGTTGCCGTGCCCCCACGGACATTAATCTGATTACCTTTAGCGGAAGCATAATCTTCTTTGATGCTCTCTCTAGCCGCAGCTGGGGTAAGCATAGAGATGCCCATAAGAAAAGCAACTAAAAGGAGAGTTATCTTTTTACTCACCGTAAGTCACGCCTTCAATGCCGCTAATTAGCTTCATCTTCCACTGACCGTTTTCCCATTTCAGAGTCAAGAGCTGAGGATTTCTAGCTGTATTGAAAGACTCAATATCTTCCGATTTGGTGCCGTCTCCTTCGTATATTTCTCCAGAAGTCCTCGTGTGTACAACAATCAAATCGTAGAGATTATTGGAAACCGCTTGAAAATCTCCGTCTTGAATCTCGATATCTCTTTTACTTCCCACAGACCAAGCGCCTTCTTGGTAAGCTTCGCGGTACCCTTCGTAAATTCTTCTTTCTTCTTCCATGTCAGAACCAGTTAAAGCTTCAGTTACTGAAGCTGTTTTACCTGTTTGCGTGGCGTAATTTGCGGAATCCACCCAGTACTCCAAGAATGCTTTCGCCCCTTCGAAGGTCTGTTCCTTGGCGACCTCGGGCATGACGGGTTCGGGCACGTTCAGCGCGGGGTGCTGGGCTGTGGCTGGCACGTACTTGCCGGCGTTGAAGTCTGTGCGCTCAGCGTCGGTGAGCGTCACTTCTTGCCCGTTAGCTAGCGTGGGCAGGGCAGTGGCTGAGCTACTTGCCTCTGCGGAGCCAGAGTCTTCTGAGCTAGCTGACGTGCTGCTGGCAGTCGCATCCTTCGACGCATCCGCTGACGCAGCGGCACTGCTCGAAGTTTCAGAGGGCTGGGCCTCAGCGTTGTTCGAGTCCTTGGCGGAGCATCCGGTCAGCAGTAGAGCCGCGATGAAACCGGTGGCAATCAGGCGTGAGGGCAGAGATGAGCGCATAAGGAATCCCCTTTGTTCAGCTCGTGGTTCGAGCGGTGTTGTCAGTGATGTGCGTGTGGTTCGCATATTTGACAGTAAGATACCTCACCTTGAGAGGTTGTTTTTGCTCTAACCGTCAAACCTGTGGATAACTTTGGGGGACACTCCCATTTGCGCTAGTCACACCCCTGCGCAGGGCGGACTTTTTCGAAAAACCTTTGTAATACCGTGTCATATAGGGGCAGTGCCAGCGCTCAACCGGCATCGCACCACCCCCAATAGAAGCCCGATAACGAGGCGCTCGCATCCTGCCCACTCGCCGCCGCAGGTTTCAGAACGTGAACCCTCGCTTCGTCGCATCAACACCTGCCGCCATACACTAAAAGGTATGCATTACACCTTTCTCGGACCGTCCGGAACCTTCACCGAACAAGCTCTACTGAGCGTCGACAAAGCGGCGGAATCCACCCGAACCCCGTCAACATCTGTTCCCGCAGCCCTTGAAAAAGTGCTCGGTGGCGAGGTCGACGCCGCAATGGTTCCCATCGAAAACTCCGTTGAAGGCGGCGTAACAGCAACGCTGGATGCGATTGCTTCAGCTCAGGACGCGCGCATCATTGCCGAGGTGCTTGTGCCGATTTCGTTCGTGCTAGTGGCAGCGCCGGGCACCACTCTCGATGACGTGCAAACCATCTCCACCCACACGCACGCGTGGGCGCAGGTACGCAAATGGGCCGAACAGACCGTACCTCACGCGCACTACCTGCCGGGCTCATCCACAGCTGCCGCCGCGCTAGGACTTCTCACCAGCGAAAACCCCGGCTACGAAGCCGCTATTTGCTCACCCATTGTCGCCGAGCAGAACCCGCAGTTGGAGGTGCTCGCATCCAACATTGGCGACAACAAGCACGCCGTCACGCGCTTTGTGCTGGTGGCTCGTAACCACGAAATTCCTGCGCCCACCGGTGCCGATAAAACCACCCTCGTGGTGCCGCTACCCGAAGACCGTCCCGGTGCGCTCCTTGATCTGCTGGAGCAGTTCTCAACCCGCGGCATCAACCTCTCGCGCATTGAGTCGCGTCCAACCGGTGAATTCTTAGGCGCGTATTTCTTTTCCATTGACGTTGACGGTCACATTTATGACGCCCGTGTGCGCGATGCTCTGCGCGGACTGCACCGAGTCTCGCCCGGCATCAAGTTCATCGGCTCGTACCCGCGTGCCGACCTGCGCAACACCGTCACCGAGGACATCCACCAGGATCCCGCGTTCGACGCCGCCCGCGACTGGGTGGAATCCCTGTTCCCGGAGGGACGCCCGGAGCACCTGCGCCACGGGATTTAATCTTTCGAGGGCATCTCTGGGATGAAATCACCGTTTTAGGTGTCATTTCGCACCCAAAACGGTGATTTCGTCCCATAACACCGAGTTATCCACAGCTTTTTTCGTAACCTCATGCCCGATTCCGGGAAATAGTGCAGACTGTCAGCATGAAAACAGGGGACCACATCAAAACAACAGCTGAACTCAGTCAGCTGGGAATCAGCGCAAGCACTATTTACCGTCGTGTAGGGCGGGGACGCCTTATTAAACTCCGGCACGGCGTGTACGTGGATGCTGCGATATGGAATGAGTTCAGTACTTTTCAGCGTTGCTATGCGCATCATGTAGCGGTAGCGAAAAGCCATCCCCGTTCTGTTTTAAGCCACGAGTCGGCGGCGATGATGTACGATATTTCGCTCTTGAATCTTCCTGATAAGGTACATATTTCTAGTGCGACGTATGGCATAAAAAGCCGAGAGAACCTTCGGGTTCACGGGTGTTCTTCTGACGTTTTGGAGCGTACCTGGTGGATCGAAGACGCGCGGGTGACATCGCCTCTAGATACTCTTATAGATTGCGCTAAGTCTTTGCCTCACAAGGACGCTGTATGTGTTGCTGATCAGTTTTTACATCGGGGACTGGTCGATAGGGCAGCGGTTCAGAGCTCGATTTTGGGGCTACGTGGACCGGGTGCTTTACGGGCTGGCAGGGTGGTTGAGCGTATGAGCGCACACGCTGGGTCGGTGGCTGAAACATTAGTGCGAGTCTTGCTCTATGACTGGAACCTGGAGATGCCCATTGAACAGGGTGAGGTTCTCACCTCTGCGGGTGCACGCTATCGACCGGATTTTATATGGGAACACCTGCGCCTAATCCTTGAGGTCGATGGAGAGGTGAAGTACTCCGGTAAATACGGTAAGCCAGAGGACGTTATCCGAGCCGAGCATCGTCGTCAGCGCGAATTAGAGCGCGATGGTTGGAAGATTATTCGTGTTCGGTGGGGCGAAATCACGAAAACCCCGTGGACGCTGCGGCAAGAACTCATGAAAAGCGGCGTCAAGGTGCGGCAGGCGTCCTAAGGTATAGAACTTATTGGGACGAAATCACCGTTTTAGGTGCCATCTCGCACCCAAAACGGTGATTTCATCCCAAGAACCTAGTCCCGCCCGTACACGTTCACGCGTAGCACCGAGGGGTGCACGACGGCGTGCACGCGCTGTGCCTCGCCGAGAATGTCGCCGTCAACCTCGACGGGTTGCGGGTGCTTGAGGAAGTCCACTGAGACTTCTGCACCGAGCATGTGGTCGATGACGGGCGTGCGGCCACCGTAGTTGCGGGTAGCGATGCGCCCCGCCAGCATCAGCCAGCCCCACAGGCTACGCGGAGTCAGCACAATGACCTCGAGTTGGCCGTCGGACGCGGTGGTGGTTGACGCCAGGTTGATGCCGCCTTGAATTTCGCCGCAGTTAGCGATCAGCACGCCACGCATCTTTCGGGTGAATTCCTTGCCGCCGTCGATGGAGATGCGTACGCGTCGGCGTCGTGCCACAAGGTGCTTGGACGCGGCGATGAAGTACGCGAGACCGCCGAGGCTGGATTTCAGGCGCGGGTTGGTGTCGGTCATGATGAGTGCGTCGAATCCGGCGCCGCCCATGACGAGGAAGTCGCGTTGGTCGTGGCTACCGTCCACGAAGTCGGTGTTCAGGCGCACTGTGTCGACCAGGCGTTCCTTGCCGAACAGGGCGGTGTTGACGCAGGCGCTGATGTCGTGCACGTTGTAACCGAGGTTGCGTGCGAGCAGGTTGCCGGTGCCCATGGGCACGATTCCCATGGGTATTTCGGTTTCGCGCATTGCCGCTGCCACGGCGCTGACGGTGCCGTCGCCGCCAACAACGAGGACGAGTTCGGCGCCTTCTTCAACTGCCTGTTCGGCCATGGAGACGCCTGGGTCTTCAATGGTGGTTTCGTAGAGGTTTGCCGGGGGCCAGCCTGCCTCGGAGAGCGCCCGGAAGATGAGGTGCAACGCGGGCTGCGCACGCGTCTTGGAGGGGTTGTAGACCACGCCCACCTGCTTGGGTTCGGTGGGTTGTAGCGGCGTGTAGAGAAGGCTCGCCATCGGAATGAGATCGGGTCGATGGTAGAGCACCTGCTTGAGGCTGATTGCGCTCAGCGTGGTGAAGCCGAGAAATGCCACGCCGGCGCCGGTGAACAAAGCTTTTTTGCTTTTGAGCGAGGTGGGCAATGAAGGTGAAAACATATCTATAAGCATAGTTGTTTTTGGGTGAAAGTAATGACGCTAGCACACGTTGCGCCCGAAACTAAGGGGGCTTTTCTTGGATGCTTGTGTAAAGAAGCGAGCGATAAGCCTGAACATTGGGCATACCTCATGTTCGTGCGGTAAATTTAACACCGTGATTGACATTAACCTTCTTCGTGAAAACCCTGACCTGTTCCGTAATTCTCAGCGTGCTCGTCTTGCTGACGAGTCTCTGATTGATCAGATTCTTGAGGCCGATTCAGCACGACGCAGTGCGATCGGCGAATATGAGTCGTTGCGTGCTGAGCAGAACGCTTTCGGTAAGAAGGTGGCTAAGGCTTCTGGCGATGAGAAGCAGGCGCTTCTTGCCGAGGTTAAAGAGCTGGCGAAGCGCGTTGGTGAGGCTAAGGCTGCTAACGAGAAAGCGCAGGCAACCATTGATGAGTTGCTCAACCGCGTCGGCAACCTCATTATCGACGGTGTGCCTACCGGTGGTGAGGATGACTTCAAGACTGTAAAGACCGTTGGTACTCCTCGCGACTTTGAAGCTGAAGGTTTTGAGCCCCGCGATCACCTTGAAATTGGTGAGCTTGTAGACGGTATCGATATACAGCGCGGCGCTAAGGTTTCTGGTGCGCGTTTCTACTTCTTGAAGGGCCAGATCGCTCGCCTTGAGCAGGCTCTGATGTGGATGGCGCTCGACCAGGCAACCGCTAATGGCTTCACCATGATGACCACCCCCACCCTCGTGCGTCCTGAAGTTATGAACGGCACGGGCTTCAACGTTGCTCACGATGATGAGATTTACCGTCTTGAGCGCGATGACCTCTACCTGGTGGGTACCTCTGAGGTTGCTCTTGCTGGCTACCATGCGGACGAGATCATCGACTTCTCCAAGGGCGCTAAGAAGTATCTTGGCTGGTCATCCTGCTACCGTCGCGAAGCTGGCTCAGCGGGTAAAGACACCCGCGGCATCATTCGTGTGCACCAGTTCAACAAGGCTGAAATGTTTGTGTACTGTCCCGTTGAAGAGGCAGAAGAAATGCACCAGAAGATGCTGGCGTGGGAGGAGGAGATGCTTGCCAAGTGCGAGTTGTCCTACCGCGTCATTGATACTGCGGCCGGTGACCTCGGCTCATCAGCTGCGCGTAAGTTCGACTGTGAGGCATGGGTTCCCACCCAGGGCACTTACCGCGAACTGACCTCTACCTCTAACTGCACCACTTACCAGGCTCGTCGTCTGAACATCCGTGAGCGTATGGCAGATACCGTGGACGCTAACGGCAAGACCAAGAAGGGCGCAACCCGTACCGTTGCAACTCTGAACGGTACTCTGGCGACTACTCGTTGGTTGGTTGCAATCATGGAAACCCACCAGCAGAAGGACGGCTCCATTCGCATTCCTGAGGCTCTTCGCCCCTATATGGGTGGCGCAGAGGTTATTCCGGTAGCTGAGTAAGGACGCGGTCTTCATACACTGAGCGCAAGTTTTCCGAGCGAGGAAATAAAGTTTGTGGTCAGGTGCCAAGCGTCAGTGAATCAGACGGAGATTATCCGGTAGCTACTGAGTAATTGTTTTAAAGAAACAATGCCCCTGCTTTCCCTCTCCTGCCTATCTTTTATAGACAAGCAGATCCTGGGAATAAGCAGGGGCTTTTTATGTTAGTCGCTGAAGTTAGAATGACAGCATTTTATGGGATTAGACTCTATTGCCTCGCATGGAGCGGCGCGTTGCTCGAAGTATCCACTGATCCGGGCCGAAGATTTCATACTGGATGTTCCTTCCCGGTATGCCTTGCTGAACGAGAGCAGAACGTACGCTTTGCATGTAGCTCAGTGGTCCACACATGTAGACAGAAGCGCGTCTGGGCATGTCTAGAGACTCGACGCGTACTTCACCTTGAAAATCGCCTTCGCCATCTTTGAGAAAAGAGATGGCTTTTGCATCATCTAGTTCTGCGACTAGTTTCAAGTATTCTTCGCGTAAAGGCCAGGCCTCTGAGGAACTATCTGCGTGTACGGCAACGACGCTGCGCTTTGAATGATTTTTCTTCAGCTCAGCTAAGAATGCGACCATGGGAACGATTCCGATTCCGGCAGAGAAAAGATAAAGAGGCTGTGAATCTTGATCGCTATAGCCACCGAGCACAACGTCGCCGTAGGGGTTAGAAATTTCAATGATATCCCCAACCTCTAGTTTGTGGAGCATAGGTGAAACTTCGCCGTCCTCATTCCGCTTGACCGCGATACGACGCTGGTTCTGTGCGCTGGGAAGGAGCGTATACTGACGAGGCTGACGCAGACCATCCTCGGTTTTCACGATGACGGTGACGTACTGCCCAGCAACGGCATCAGACATGACGGTACTATCTGCAGGTTCGAAAATCATGTCAAGGACGCTGGTGCCAGCTTCTTTGCGTGAGACCAGCTTGAAGTTAGAGTGTATGACGTCGTTTTTCTGACCGTCGTAGAGACCCTTTTCGATTTTTACGAGGACATCTGCCATGAGCCAGTAGACCTCGGTCCAGGCTTCTGCAATTTCTGGTGTACAAGCGTCTCCCAAGTTCTCTGCAATTGCGGCAAAAAGATACTTGTAGACAATCTCGTACTGGTCAGCGGTTACCCCCAACGATGCGTGCTTGTGGGCGATTCGCGCCAGCATCTCATCGGGGTACGAATCAGGGTTAGCCAGGATGTAAGAGGCGAAAACGGGGACTGATCCTGCAAGAGCGCGAGGCTGAATGCCTTCAGCTTGATCCGCGCGAGAAAACATGCCGTCCATGAGTTCCGGGTGGTATTCAAACATCTTCCGATAAAAGATGACGGTGATGTCATTGATACGCTCAGCAATAGTTTGCAAAGTCGATTCGATAATGGGACGAGAAGACTCGGAAAGCACGCTTTTCCTCTCACGGTGAGTGGCTGGAATCTAACTATGTGAAAATGTCATAGAAACAGATGAATTATCTTCATTTCGAACATAGCGCAGTAGGGGAAGAATATTTGCATGTTAAAAACTTAATGAGGCTTATTCAAAAGTAGGAACACACCCACACCCCACCAACTAGACAACGGCCCCACCAGCGGCAAAAATAAGAGGATTAAATCACTACAAATAACCTCAAGCCATACCGGAAGAACCGTTGCTCCACCAGCGTACAACAGGGCTCACACCTCAGCAATTCACCACGCTACTGACAGCCCTCACCTCTCATATCACCTGGGCAAAACCAGGCGGAAGACCACCAGCACT
>NZ_JAAXPV010000006.1 GCF_012396615.1 Rothia terrae
CGCAGGTCAAGACGTGGCGGGTTTTGCATACAGGTTTCCGGCGGCCGCTGAGCGTGTATGGGCGGGTGTTTGCGGTGGTTCGGGGGTTGGTGTTTTATGCGGCTGGGAGGACTTTTGAATAAGCCTCAAACTTCTTTCTTAGGTGTTGAGACCAAGGGAGGGAAATTCGTTTATGTGGAAGGTGCGCAAGAAGCTCGTAAAAAGAGAAGTATTTCCAAGCGATTGTTCAGTAATGGATCCCATGAGGCACATTATAGAATCCATCCGGCCTTTCGCCCCTATTTAGAAATTGACGATGACGATTTATATATAAATTAATATTTTGCAGCTCATGATCTCATTATCTACTTATTCCCGACGTCCTATTAAAAATAGTTAGAAAAATAAGACGCCGGTAAATAAAGTGTAAAAATTCTAGAAATAGTAGAGATGCTTTTCCCAGTTTGGGTCGCACTTATGCAAGAAGACGTCGCGATTCTCTGTCGCTTCGTTAGTTATATAAGCCATACAGGTTGGCTCAGCCATGAAGGCACCTGTTGCCCTAACCCTGCTCATGATTATCAAATTTGTGTAGTTTTGGTTCTTTTGCGTACTTTTTCTACGCAAAACCGCCTAAATTACGCAAAACTTGTCAGACGGACGAGGGTACAACCCGTTAAACACGGATGGCGCAATTTTGCTGGTTGGGTGAGCAAAGATGTGCCAAAACAGCAAAACTGCGCCAATCGCGCGGGTTGAAGTGAAAGTCAGACCCTAGAAGTAGTACGGGTATTCTTCCCAGTTCGGGTCGCGTTTCTGCAGGAAGGCGTCGCGTCCTTCCACTGCTTCGTCGGTCATGTATGCCATGCGGGTTGCCTCACCCGCGAAGACCTGCTGGCCGACCATGCCGTCGTCCGGCAGGTTGAACGCGAACTTGAGCATACGGATAGCCTGCGGTGACTGACGCGCAATATGAGCCGCGTACTCCAGACCCTTCTTCTCCAGCTCTTCGTGGGGCACAACGTCGTTCACAGCACCCATTTCGTACATACGCTGAGCGTCGTACTCCTTAGCCAAGAAGAAAATCTCGCGCGCGAACTTCTGACCCACCTGACGCGCCAGCAGCGCAGAACCATAGCCCGCATCAAAAGAGCCAACGGTCGCGTCGGTCTGCTTAAACTTGCCGTACTCCTCAGATGCGATGGTTAAGTCGGCCACCACGTGCAGTGAGTGCCCGCCACCGGCAGCCCAACCAGAAACAAGCGCCACAACCACCTTCGGCATAGTGCGAATCAGACGCTGCACCTCAAGAATGTGCAGACGTCCCGCACACGCAGGATCGATGGTCTCAGCAGTCTCACCGTCCGCGTAGTGGTAGCCGTCGCGGCCTCGAATACGCTGGTCGCCACCGGAACAAAACGCCCAGCCACCGTCCTTGGGAGAGGGGCCGTTACCGGTGAGCAGAACAGTACCCACGTTGGACGTCATACGCGCGTGATCAAGCGCGCGGTACAGCTCATCAACGGTGCCGGGGCGGAAAGCGTTACGCACCTCCGGGCGGTCAAAAGCGATGCGAACGGTCGGCAAATCGCGCACAATCTTGCCGGTTTCGTCGCGCTCTACCTGGCGGTGGTAGGTGATGTCCTGAAAATCCTCAAAACCCTCAACAACTCGCCACGAGTTGGGGTCAAAGATATCTGAAACTTTTTCGGGAAGCTCAATAGTCATACCCCCATCTTAAACGCCGAGATCCTGTTTTATCGTCGAGATCCTGATTTAAAACAGGATCTCGACGATAAAACAGGATCTCGGTGCAAAGGTGCGTGCGGTGAGCACACCCGCGCTAGATGCTCGAGGCGCCTACCACCCGATGCATCTAGCGCTTGAGCGCGCGCATCTGAGCCTGAGTTTCTTCGAACTCAGCCTCAATTTCGGGGTTGTGTTTGTAGGTAACTAGCGAAACAATTACAGCCAGGACGATGTTCACGATAAAGCCGGGAACAATTTCGTACATGGTGGAGTGCAGAGTCTCGTTGGTGCCCCACACGAAGACAGTAATAGTTGCTGCAATCAGACCAACGATTGCGCCCCAGTTAGTGAGCTTCTTCCAGAACAAGGAGAGCAGAACTAGGGGGCCAAACGCTGCGCCGAAGCCAGCCCACGCGAAGGAGACCAGTTCGAGCACGGAGCTATCGGGGTTCCACGCCAGTACACCTGCAATCAGCGAGATCACGAGGACGCCTGCGCGTCCCAACCACAGGCCTTCAGAGTTAGAAAGCTTGCGGCTTGAGACCACACCAAAGAGGTCTTCTGCCAGAGCCGATGAACACACCACCAGCTGTGACGACAGGGTTGACATCACCGCCGCGAGAACAGCGGAGAGAATAAAGCCTGAGATGAAGGGGTGCAAAAGAATCTGGGAGAGGTCCAGGAATACTGACTCAGCAGCGTCGGTGTCGGTCAGAGTAGCTTCAGGATGTTTAGCAAAGAATGCGATGCCAATAAGACCGGCCGAGCAAGCACCGATGACAGTTAGAACCATCCAGCCGATGCCGATGCGACGACCTGTAGGTGCATCTGCTGCCGAGCGCAGAGCCATGAATCGGGTGATGATGTGCGGCTGACCGAAGTAGCCCAAGCCCCATGCGGCAGCTGAAATGATGCCCAGGAACGAGGTGCCTGCAAACCATGACAGCGCGGTGGGATTCACCTGCTGAATGGTTTCAACTGCACCGGCAGGACCACCCACGTAGGAAAGCGCCATGATGGGCAGGAGCAACAGTGCCGCGAGCATGAGCAGACCCTGCACCATGTCGGTGTAGGACGCGCCGAGGAAGCCACCGAAGAGGGTGTAGAGAACGGTGATGCCCGCGATCAGTAGCATGCCCCAGTGGAAATCCAAACCGAAGGATGACTGGAAGAATTTGCCGCCTGCAACCATGCCTGAGGATGCGTAGAAAGTGAAGAAGATGAGCGTAATCAAAGAGGTGAGAACGCGCAGAAGCTTGGTGTTGTCACGAAGGCGATTGTGAAAGAAGACGGGCACCGTTACCGCGTTTTTGGTGACTTCGGTGTAGATGCGCAGGCGGGGAGCAACGAGTTTCCAGTTGACCCACGCGCCGATGGTGAGGCCGATGGCCATCCATGCTTCGGCGAGACCTGTCATGTAGAGCGCACCGGGCAGGCCCATGAGGAGCCAACCCGACATGTCTGCTGCGCCTGCAGAGAGCGCTGCGGTTGCGGGGGAGAGGCTGCGGCCGCCGAGAACGTAGTCATCGAGGTTTTCGTTTTTACCTTTAGCCCAGAAACCGATGGCAATCATGCCAGCGAAGTAGATGGCAAGTGCAATGAGCTGCCATGTTGAAGAAGCCATGCGTGCTCCTAGAAGTAGTGAATAAAAATGTTGTAGTGTGCTAGCTCATAATGATACGTCACAGTTTGCGTATTAAGGTGCTAGACACTTTAAGTTTGAACGGAGATTCTTATTTGCCGCTGCTGTGCTTGTCTAAGGTATCTCAGCCCTCAGGAAGAAGCCTCTCTGAATCAAGATTCTTTGCAGAAGCCTTTGTTAGCGTCGAGCGCTAAGCGAGGTTGGACGCTTGTGGTAGGGCGCCGGTGTGCGTGGTAATCGCGATAGCTGACCGGTTGGTTTTCCATGCTAAAAGTGCGCCGGAGAGAGCAATCAGCCCGATGCCTAGGTAAGCCCAGAACGAGAGTACCTGCCCCATCAGCAGAGTACCCACTAAGGCGCCAATGACCGGGTCAAGACTGAAAAATACGCCAATCACGGCTGAGGACGTCAGGCGTCCGGCCATCGAGTCAGCGGAGAAAGCAAGGGCGACGCCGACGATACCGGCCACTGCGGCGCGAAGCCAACCTTCAGCATCCAGCTGGCCTAGATGAGGTGCTGAGAAAGGCAAGAGCAAAAGAGCAGAGATACACACCGAAATGCTGATGCCTTTGAGCCCCGCCGTTGCATCGGATCCACCGCCCATGCGAGCAGAGAGCAGAGTGTACGAGCCCATGCAGGTGGCACCCAGTGCGGCAAAAACGTAACCTAGCCAGTTGGAACTTGAGAACGTAGGCCCGGCAATCAATATGACGCCGGTGAGCGCCACAATTGCAAACAGCGAGTCCTTCAGCTTCCTCACTCCGAGCAAAGACACGACGAAAGCGCCGAGGTACTCAATAGTCACCGCGATGCCCAGCGGTATGCGATCTACCGCCAGATAGAAAAAGACGTTCATCAGCGATGCCACTACCGCATAGATCAGCACCTGAGGCCAATCATTTCTTGTCAGTCGCATGACGCGAGGACGCACCAGGACAGCCAAGAAAATACCGGCGATGAGCATGCGAAACCCAGAGACAGTCACCGGTGAAAAATCTTCAAACAAAGAAGCAGCGACTGCCGTTGAAATCTGAATACCCAGGCTTCCTGCCATCACCAAGAAGAAAGCGGCTGTTCCCCGGTGATGATGCGGGACTTTTGCGATCACAGAACCGCTAGCCACAGCAGATACTTTCTAAGTCGGTGGGAATCACCGTCCACGGCTCCCGCGAAATGGTGTCGGGGTTAAAGACCTCCAGCATTTGCTGGGCGGTCTCGGGCAGATGCGGGCCGCCCTCACCGCGCCAGGGCGCAAGCGGCATCGAAGCGGCAATCATGCGCATCACCTGAGCAGTGCTCACACCTCCAGCACGCAACTGAGCAAGCGTCACCGCGCCGTCACGCTTTGCCAGACGCTTTCCCTCAGTATTCAACGCCAGCGGAACATGCACGTACTCGGGAATATCGATACCCAATAGAGTTGCAAGATAAGCCTGACGCGGCGCAGAGAATAAAAGGTCATCACCGCGCACTACCTGCTGAACGTTCTGAAAACCGTCATCGACAACCACGGCAAGATTGTAGGCGGGCTTTCCATCATTGCGCACCAATACAAAGTCATCGACAGCGCCCGTGTAGTCACCGGCAAAACGGTCGTACACCGTAAATTCAGCGGTATCAGCGGCAAGACGGAGGGCAGGCGGACGCACCTGACGACGTTCCTGCCTCTCCGCATCCGTGAGGTGACGGCAAGTGCCCGGGTAAGCGCCGGGAGCTGCATGCGGCGCGCTCGCCGCCTGCTGAATCTCCTTGCGGGTGCAGAAGCACTCGTAAACCATACCTGCATCACGTAGTTTTTGGACCGCGTCCATATGCTGCGGGATGCGGGTGGACTGCACAAGCACCTCGCCGTCCCAATCCGTACCTAAGGACGCCAGATCATCAAGCTGGCGTTGTGCCGCTCCTTCTTGAACGCGGTCAAGATCCTCAACACGCATCACAAAATCGTGCCCCTCAGATCGCGCAAAAAGCCACGCGAACAAGGCGGTGCGCAGGTTGCCCAGGTGTAAATCGCCGGAAGGTGAAGGAGCGTAACGGCCAGCAGAAGGTGAAGACAATGTTTGAGAATCCATAGGCTTCAATATTAAAGGGTGGGACGCTAAACCTTTGAAAAGCGGCTAAAATACCGTAAAAAATAGGCTTCACTAGGAGATTCTTTCGCCGCTTATTACTTAACAATGAGGTCATCTTTGCGTCTTAAATGTGATAGAGAACGCAAAACACGGCGATTCTAGGTGCAAACCGCATCGATTCCTCAAGAGTGAAGTACCGTGGTGCTATGGCACGTACTACAGAAATAGCTGACGGCGTTTATCTCATTGCAACAGATAACTACCGTCTAAACTCCGGTCTTATTCTTGGATCGGAAGAAGCTATGGTGATTGATACCGGCGCTGGCCCTAGGCAAGGCGCCGAGATTTTACGCGCAGTTCGTAGAATCACCGAGCTCCCTCTCAGCGTTGTCAACACTCACACGCACTTTGACCGCTTCATGGGTAACGCCGTCTTTGAATCCGACGGTGCAGATGACTTCTGGGCGCATCCGCGCGCGGCGCACGCCATCGAAAAATACGGTGACCGTCAGCGCACCTATGTTGAGGTTCTTGAACCTGAAATGACTCACCAGCAGGGTGCCAATACCCACCTGGTTATTCCTAACCGTTTGCTTCCGGGCGACGGCAGCCGCGCATCCTTCACCAGGGTTGAACTTGGCGACCGCGCAGTCACCCTCTTTTACCTCGGCTTAGCGCACACCGATAACGATGTTCTGGTGGGCGTTGACGATGTACTGTTCACCGGCGACATTCTTGAACAGGGTTCTGACCCTGCATTTGACGATTCTTACCCCGATCAGTGGGTCAGCACCCTTGAACAGCTTGCAGCGCTAGACCGTTACCGCGTGTTCGTTCCCGGCCACGGCATGCCCGTGGAGAGCCCATTTATCGAGCGCATGGGGCAGACCATGAAGGACGCTATTCACAGCATTCGCGCTTCAAAACTGGATCAGAACGCTAGCACCACCGCGGCTATGTACAAGCTACCGTACAGCCCCGGTGCAACCCGCATCCTACTTGATCGACTCACCTGGCTGGATCAAAAAGAAGAAGCCGGCGTGAGCCTGTCGGAGGTTCGCTTTGGCGATAACGAAACCGGACTTACCGGGCCTATTACCTTGGGCGAAGGTCAGTAGCTTTTTCGTAGATACACTCAGGGCGGCTGGGACTTTTGATGAGTTCCAGCCGCCCTGAGTGTATGCGCTTGTATGAGGTCAGTAAGTCCAGACCTTGGTGTAGACCTTACGCTTCTTATTTTGCGGTCTGAGCAGAGCAATCAAGATAGCGGTGCTGAAGAAAGCGACGGCCGCAATCATGCAGGTTGCGCCAATAACCGCTGAACCCGCCATGGTGTCGGTGTAGACCAGCAGATACATAGCAACCGCGCAGAAGCTGAGGAAGAACCCACCAATCAGTAGCAGCGGAATCATCACTAGGCCAGAGCGTTGTGTGTTGCTCATATCAAGCTCTTCGGATCGCAAGAAACGCAAGAGGGCGAGCCCCACGATGGTCCAGCTGGCGGTGACGAGAATGCCCGAGATGACGTCCACGGGGCGGTGCCATTCGTTGATAATCGTTGAGTAGCCAGCGGCAAGTGTAAAGAGCATGCCGATAAAACCGACCGCCGGACGCAGGCGCTTAGGCGATGCGAGGAACAGCATGGCAACAGCGCTTGCCGCGAACGTGGTATGCCCTGAAGGCGCTGAGTTCATCGTAGCTTCTTGAATGCCGTAGTTGGGCTTGGTGAGTATGACATTTTTGATGACCTGCGTTGTTGCGTTGGACGCCAACGCTACACCGATGCCGACGATAGCCGGGACAAAGCGGTGCTTCCAGATCAACACAAAGAGAAGGCCGGTGACAGCAAAGATGCCTGCTGCCGCGGGTATTTGATCGAGACCTGTGGCGGTCTGCGGCTGAATAGTGAGGAACTGGTAGGCGTATTCGCGGAAAGCTACTTCATCAAGTTGCTGGCCACTGGGGGTGAGCACAAAGAACCAGAGGCTTGCGCACAATAGCCCCACAATGAGCAGCCAGGCTAAGAGGTGCTGAATGATTCCCCAGGTGCTGGGGCGAGTCTGCCGAATATGCGAGGGTAGCCCTGAGCGCATAGCATTTGGAGCTTGGGGATTGGACTGATTGAAAGTCTGCGGGGCAACCTGCGTCTGATAATCGCGAGGTAGCTCTACCTGCTGATGAGAATTTTTAGTAGGCTGAGCGGGCAGAAGAAAGGACGCGACCTTGGAACCTTTTAAGGTAGGGCGCGTTATTTTCTGTAGCGGTTGTGTAGCATTTTTGCTAACGGGCATCTGCTGGGTTGCAGGCGCGGTGTGTGCTGCTCGCACCGGAAAAACTTCGGTGGGATCATCGTTGAACTGAGAGCTACGTGCGCTTGCCGGTATTTCGTGGTGAGATTTATGCGAAGAAGCCGCGGTAATGACGCGGGTTGGTTCGGTGTCGGGGCCTGCGACAGGGTGAGAGTCATTATCGAGGTTGAGAACCTCAGTTTTCTCGTCGTCAGAGAAAGCGTCGAATGAGAGGGTGCGCGAAGTGTCGTGAGGGGTGTTGCCCCGGTGATTATTTCGGTAACTCATAGACGGTATCCGCTTTCGCTTGATGACGTAAAAGTGAGTGTCGCAGCAAGATGCGACCAGTAGTTAACTATGCCCGAGAAACCTTTAGCTTTGCTGGGAATCTACTGTATTCGGTGTCAGCACTTACGCGGTAACGTAGAGCTATGACGAGTGCTAATGAATTAGTTGTACCCCCTCTTGACGATATTTTGTCCACTCTGCGTGTGGTGAGCATCCCTATGAAAGTGAAGTTCCGCGGAGTCACGTACCGTGAGAGCGCTCTTATTAAAGGCCCCGCTGGGTGGGGTGAGTTCGCTCCATTTCTTGAATATCAGCCAGCTGAAGCGTCCGCATGGCTGAAGGGCGCACTAGAGGCGGCGTGGCAGGGCTTCCCTGAGCCTAAGCGTCATGAGATTCCTTTGAACGCCACTGTTCCTGCTGTTGGGGCTCATGAGGTTGAGCGGGTCCTTTCCCGTTATGAAGGCTCAATCCGCGAGGTAAAGGTGAAGGTTGCTGAGAAAGGACAAACGCTGAGCGATGATTGCGCGCGCGTGGCAAAGGTTCGGGAGCTTTTGCCCGATGCCGGTATTAAGGTGGATGCGAACATGGGCTGGGATCTACCGCAGGCCGTGGAATCGCTGACGCACCTTTCGGAGTATGACCTTCTTTATGCTGAGCAGCCGGTGGCAACTATTGAAGGTCTGGCGCAGGTTCGCGCTGAATTGCGTGAAAAGGGCAATTCTTTGTTGATTGCTGCGGACGAGTCGGTGCGCAAGGCGGAGGATCCGTTGAAGGTTGCGCAGGCTAAAGCAGCAGATGTGTTGATCATCAAAGCCGCCCCACTAGGAGGAATACGAAGTGCACTTAGAATTGTGGAAAAATCTGGTCTTCCGTGCGTGATTTCTTCTGCGCTTGAAACGTCTATAGGTATAAGTGCAGGTGCTGCGCTTGCGGCGTCGCTACCTGAGCTTCCTTTTGGATGCGGCTTAGGTACTGTCTCTTTGTTGGACGGCGATGTCACTGAAAACTCGCTCGTTGCACGAGATGGAATGTTGCCGGTGCGAACCGTGGAGCCTTCGCAAGAGTTGCTCACGCGATTTAGTGCTTCGGACGCGCGTGTGCGCTGGTGGCGTGAGCGAATTGAGCATAATTATGCGCACCTAGTAATAAATAACTAATTTAACGATTGGTTAAATAAATTTATAGCGATGAAATTTAGTTTGTTTAAAAAATAACGTTGGGTAAACAAAGCCCCTCACTTGGTTAGTTACTGGTAAGTAGGGGACAAAATCTGGAAGTTGGTGCTGCTCAAATTCCTGAAAGTACCCTTGTATATAAAGAAAAAATAGAATCGGTGGAAAATATTTTTAAAAAATTGTCCCCAAACCGCCCACAAGTATGTTAGGCTGGTGCTACCGCAAACGGATACCGTAAATTACCCAACGGTAATGAAGTTTGTAGAGAATAAGTTGTAACCCCCGAACTTAAGGAAAACCTATGTTTTTGTTGATGGCCCCCGCATCAAAGAAGGCTCACTCTGTAGCGAAGAACCTGCGTCAGGTTTTCTTGACTCCTGAGCTCACCGAAGATGAGCGCTGGGATCTCTACTACGACTACCGCACCAACTAAGCTTCAACTGGTTGCGACCGTCCCCCAAAACTTAGTGTGGATTACTCCTTGCCACACTTGGCTACAAATGAGGTAGCCATATGCCAAAGCTCCTTAGCTGTCTTCCCCTAGAGATAGGTTGAGCTGAAAGCATATTGATAAGCCCTCGCGTCTTACCCCAGACGCGAGGGCTTTTGTTTTAAGCATGCTCGTAGCGGAGTATGTCTGGGAGGATTACCTGACCACGGAATAACAGATGCGGTGGAAACTATTGTGGTGCGGTTTTTCACGTTAATCTGCCTTTGTTGCGCACCGGCTCAGATGTTAACGGGCGAGTAGAATAGAGCGGTGATGAGTGAATTACCCGTACCTGCTTCGATCTTTACCGCTGTTTCAGTTCTAGATTCTCTAGTTCGCATCGGTATGCGCCATGTGGTGGTATCACCGGGGTCTCGTTCCGCCCCCTTAGTGTACGCTGTGGCCGCACTTGAAGAGGCCGGGGTTGTGCAAACCTATGTGCGCACCGATGAGCGAACCGCAGGTTTCACCGCTCTTGGGTTGGCGAAATCATTGAATGAGCCGGTTGGAATCATCGTGACCAGTGGTACGGCGGTAGGCAACCTTATGCCCGCTGTCATGGAAGCTGATCATCAAGGACTGCCTCTGGTGGTTTTGAGTGCGGACCGTCCGCCGCGTCTTCGGGGAACCGGTGCTAACCAGACCACGAATCAGGTCAATTTTTTCGGCTCACACGTGCGCGCGACCGTTGATTTAACTGCTTACCCTGAAGAAAGCACGGGTGAACAGACCGTAGGTTTCAACGAGTGTCTTGCGGCATTAACCGGACGCGACGCGCATGTGTGGGGCAACGCATCGGGCACGCCGGCAGGCCCTGTTCAGGTTAACTGTGCCTTTGATACACCGCTGACTCCGAATGACGCTGCCGAACAGATTCTTCCGCAGTGGGCGCAGAGCCTTAAAGAAGTAGAGCGTCCGGCATCCGTTATTGCTGCTGATCCCACCGTAGAACCGTGGCTTGGTTCAGATCATCTGCCCGCCGAGGGCTATCGAACCGTCGTCGTTGCCGGCGATGGCGCGGGCGCAATAGCTACGGAATTTGCTCAAAAACTCGGGTTGCCGTTATTCGCTGAGCCATCATCGAACGCCTTGTTTTCTGCCAACGCCATTTGCGCATATCGAGAGGTGCTTTCTGAAAGCTTAGGGCAGCAGATAGAACGCGCTGTAGTTTTTGGCCACCCCACCCTGTCGCGTCCTATCTCGGCTTTGCTCGATAACGCAGATGTTGAAAAAGCTATCTATGAGCCTGCACCCGTTGCCTGGTACGCTCCTGGGCGCCGTTCCGAAAAACCCTATAAATACATAGCTGACTTGGCACGGTTCGCCGGTAGCGGTCACGGTGTCTCAGCCGTGGGTTCTGAGCAGAGCTGGCTGAATGCGTGGGTTCAGGCAGGCGAGAGCCGCCGCATCGAGCATCAGCAGAACATTGATCGATACCGTGAATCCGGCGAAAATTCAGGACGCGCCGCTGCGCTTGCACTGGTGCAAGATGCCTGGAACGCCTGCCGTGAAGACGGCGCTTCACTGGTCGTTGGGTCTTCGAATATTATTCGTGATCTCGATTTGGGTGTGGTGTCGCGCGCTACCTCACCGCGCGTCTACGCCAATAGAGGGCTGGCGGGTATTGATGGCACCATCGCCACAGCCATCGGCATCTCCCTAGCAGGGGAGAGCGGCAAAGAACGTGGCGCGTCCACACCGCAGAAAGTCCGCCTCATCGTTGGTGACCTCACCTTCTTGCACGACGCGTCCTCGCTGAACATTGGACCGCTTGAAACAAAGCCGGATGTAGAAATCATCGTGTTGAACGATCACGGTGGCGGTATTTTTGGCACGCTAGAGCACGGAAAATTAGGCAAAAAGCCCGTATATAAGAACGCGGTGCAACGGTATTTCACCACCCCGGTAGATGTGGATCTTGAGGCTCTAGCGCATGCCTACGCATCCTCAGGAATTAGCGTAAAAATTGTGAACGTCTAGGTGCGCATCTGAGATTTTTCGCATAGCCCCTGCACAGTGCCATATTCGAGGCGTAACGTGGGGAGTGGAACGATCACTTTGCGTTTGCGAAAGGACTCATCATGGCAGGAACTCATGAAGGTACGGCTCTAGTTTTTCCTCAGCTTACCGAGGCCTTTGAACCGTTTGATAACAAGCCTCACGCGCAAAAGATTGTTGATGCAACCGGCGCTAACCTCGTCATCCTTGAATTTGCGCAGGGGCAGGTGTGGCGCGAGCATCACAGCGTTCACCCCGTGATTGTTCAGGTTCTCAAAGGACGCGTAGAGTTCACCGTCAAGGACGAGATTATTGACCTCGTGCCAGGCACTCCTATTCACCTCACCAGTCATCTGCTTCACGAAGTGCGTGCGATGGAACCTTCCACCGTTATGGTCACCATGCTCACCGGTGAAACTTACGATCCCGCAAAGACCAACGTTGAAGGCATCCGCAGCATCTAGTTTCTTTTCACTCACAGAAAATAACGAGTGAGAAAGTGCGTAAAACACACTAAAAAATGTGCTGTGCTGACCGCGACGTACCCACAAAGCGTCAGAACGTGAAACAATAGCAAGGTGAATCGAGCAGACCTTAATAAGAAAACAACAGACATTGCCTCAATGTTCGACGAGGTAGCACCGCGCTACGACCTCATGAACGGCATCGCATCCCTGGGCCAGCACATTTACTGGCGTAAGCAGACTGTTGCCGCGGTCGACGCACGCCCCGGCCAGCGAGTTCTAGATATCGCTGCGGGCACCGGCACCTCCTCAGAGCCATTTGCCGATGCCGGTGTTGATGTTGTTGCCGCTGACTTGTCAGAAGGAATGCTGGCAGTTGGTCGCAAGCGTCGCCCCGACATGACCTTCGTCCAGGCGGATGTCACCGACCTGCCCTTTGAGGATGAAGAGTTCGACGCTGTCACCATGTCCTACGGTCTGCGCAACGTCGCTGATTTTCCTCGTGCCCTGCGAGAGATGTACCGCGTCACCAAACCCGGTGGACGCATCGTTGTGCTTGAATTTTCAACACCTACGTTCGCACCCTTTGCAGCTATCTACAAGAACTGTGTTTTGCCTGCTATTCCTCCGGTCGCCAAGGTGTTGTCATCCAACCCCGAGTCGTACGTTTACTTGGGCGAATCAATCCTCGATTGGCCGGGGCAGGCCGAACTCGCGCAGCACTTTGCAGATGCAGGCTGGGCAGATGTGAAGTACCGCAACCTGACGGGCGGCATCGTTGCAATCCACCGCGGTTTCAAGCCTTCCAAGTAAACTGATAAAACACCTTCCTGATTCGAATAAAAGAGAAGCAACACTACTGTGACTGATACCCCCGTACATAAAGCGTCGGCTGATTTAGCTGGTGAGTTTGAATTCAACCTGCCTAAGGGGTTTGACCTCATCGCTGAAGATCCGGAGTTGGGCCCGAAAATCGTCGAGTCGCTGGCTGAAATTGAGCAGCGACTCTCGCGTGCTGTCGAGAACACGAATCACTTGGCAGATGTAGCGTCGCGTCACTTGCTCGACGCCGGTGGTAAGCGTGTGCGCCCCCTGCTGACTCTCTTGGCGGCTGCAGCGGGCGGCGAAATCAACGATAAGGTGCTTGATGCCGCCGTCGTTGTTGAGCTCACCCACCTTGCGACTTTGTATCACGATGATGTCATGGACGATGCGCCCAAGCGCCGCGGTGTTGATACCGCGCAGACTATTTGGGGTAACTCTGTTGCGATTCTTACCGGTGACCTCATCTTTGCTCGTGCCTCTTTGATCGTTTCTGAGTTGGGCGCTCGTGCGCTGGCTATTCAGGCTTGCACCTTCGAACGTCTGGTTCTTGGCCAGCTGTTTGAAACGACTGGACCGCAAAACGGTGATGATCTTTACAACCACTACATCAAGGTGATTGAAGGAAAAACCGGTTCGCTGATTTCCGCTGCCGGCGAGTACGGCACTGTGCTGGCGGAGGCACCTGAATCCGCTGTGCAGATGCTGGTTCGCTACGGCGAATTGGTGGGTGTAGCCTTCCAGCTTGCAGACGATGTTATCGACCTGACCGGCGGTACCGCTGCCGGTAAGACTCCCGGCACTGACCTGCGCGAGGGCGTTCCCACCCTGCCCACCATTTTGCTGGCACAGGAAGCCGAGGCAGGAGATGAAGAGGCTCAGCGTATTCAGACCATGATTAGTGGTGATTTGAGCAGTGACGCCGCGCTTGCAGATGCGGTAGCTGCCCTGTCAGCTCACCCCGTGACTCAAAAGGCATGGGACATTGCCTACAGCTGGGCTGACGAAGCGATCGCTGCTATTGAGCCGTTGCCGGATTCCACCGCTAAAGAAGCGTTGAAATCCTTTGCTCACGCTGTAGTCAAGCGCGATATCTAAGGAATCTTTGAGGCTGGGCTTTCCGAACAGGGGAGTCCAGCCTTTTTGTATGCCCAGTAAAGGCCCTAGCCAGCAGTGTAGGTTCTCAAAATGTAAGACTACTGTGAATCAGTTCTTTACCCCGCAGTAGAATCATCACATTGATAATTTGTGGATTATGAGCCAGACCCGGCGCTCTGAACACAAGAAAAATCGTATTTTGCTTTCATCACCGCACCCAGTGATCAGCAAAAGATACACGCATCATTTTTTCTGGGGCAACCACGTCGAAAGACAGCGTTGCCCATTTTTGTGATTTATAAGGTTATTCAGATGACTCAATCATCGGTTGCGGCACCTAAGAAGCGCGAGAGCTTCTCAAGCCGCAAGGTCTTCATCTTCGCTGCTATCGGCTCGGCAGTGGGTCTGGGAAACATCTGGCGCTTCCCCTACATTGCTTTTGACAATGGCGGCGGTGCATTCATGATTCCCTACCTGGTAGCACTGCTCACCGCTGGTCTGCCTTTCCTCTTCTTCGACTACGCAATCGGCCACCGCGGACGCGCATCCTCGCCTCTTGCCTTCCGCCGCCTCAACCGCAAAACCGAGTTCATCGGTTGGTGGCACATGGGCATCAACGTCATTATCGCGATTTACTACGCGGCAATTATCGCGTGGTCACTGCGCTACATGATTTTCTCGGTCAACCACGCCTGGGGCGACTCACCGGCTGACTTCTTTAGCGGTAACTTCTTGCAGGCATCAGACCCCACCGCTGGCGTCACCTTGGACTTTGTTCCCGGCATTTTGATTCCGGTTGTTCTGATTTGGGTGGCTCTGTTAGTCATTATGTCTTTGGGCGTGCAGAAGGGCGTTGGCGCGGCGAATATCGTGTTTATTCCCGTGCTCATCGTCATGTTCTTGGCTCTGGTGATTTACTCGCTGACTCTGCCCGGCGCATTCGACGGCTTGAACGCTTTGTTTACCCCTAACTGGTCTTCCCTGCTGGATGCAAAGGTTTGGGTGGCTGCATACGGCCAGATTTTCTTCTCGCTGTCCATCGGCTTTGGCATCATGATTACCTACTCGTCGTACCTGAAGAAGCAATCAGACCTCACCGGTACCGGCGTGGTCGTTGGTTTTGCAAACTCAGGTTTCGAGCTGCTGGCAGGCATCGGTGTTTTTGCGGCTCTCGGCTTCATGGCAAACGCTGCTGGCACCCAGGTTTCTGAGGTTGCGACCTCCGGTATTGGTCTGGCGTTCATTGCGTTCCCGACCATCATTTCTCAGGCACCTGCAGGTACCCTGATCGGCATCTTGTTCTTTGGCTCCTTGCTGTTTGCCGGTATTACCTCGTTGATCTCAATTGTTGAGGTTATCGTTGCGGGCGTACAGGATAAGTTTGGCGCTTCACGCGTGGTCTCAACCGCAGCTGTCATCGTGCCTCTCGCTATCGCATCCACCCTGCTGATGCCCACCACCTCGGGCCTTTACGTTCTGGATATCATGGACAACTTCGTCAACCAGTTCGGCATTCTGGCAGCGGGCTTGCTCTCCATCTTCTTGGTGGGTTACGTAGTGCGTGCTTTGCCCGTTCTGCGCGATCACGTCAACCAGACCGCGTCCATCAAGATTGGTCCTATCTGGATGATTCTGCTGGCGGCAGTTACCCCCATCATCTTGGGTTACTCCCTGATCAACACCTTTATCGGTTTGGTCAAGGAACCCTACGAAGGGTACCCCACAGAAATGATTAACATCTTTGGCTGGGGCATGGTTCTTCTGCTGCTCGTTGTCGCTGTCGTAGTTTCATTCCTGCCGTGGTCATCGCGTTCACGCGCAGCCCTTAAGGCACCGGCTCCTCCTGTGGCAGCTGGCAAGATTCAGCACGATGCGTCTACCGAAGTGAAAGAAGGTTAGTCCCGTGGGTACTTCAGCAATCGTTATGCTCATCGTTGCAATCTTGATGATTTGGGGCGGCCTTGCACTGGCAATCGTCAACCTCATCCGCAACCCTGAGGACGCCGAAGCTTACGCCAATAGCGACGGCGATTTGGAATAGTCCGAAAGACCGTTCATCAGTAAACCCCGGTGTCTTGAGATTCTGACATCTCAAGACACCGGGGTTTTACTGTCTTAAAGGAGGCTAGCGAAAGCGCTGGGGAAGTTCAGGCTCACCTAGCGTCAGCATCAACCTATTTGCCCAGTTGAAGAAGGCTGAGGCGTTGATGACATCGATAATAGAGGCATCATCAAAACCTTCTGCGCGAAGGGCATCCACATGCTTGTAACTAAAGGTCATCTGCGTCAAAGCCACCGCAGCATCCCTAATAGCGCTCCACTCAGTCGATCCCACATCGGCGTTAACATCGGCGAGCAGGGCATCAAAATCTTCACCGCGGTCAGACTCTTTGGCACCGCGTACCGAGTGAACCGATGCGCAGTAAATACAGCCGTTGACTTTAGACGCAGCGGTAGCTGCCAACTCGCGTTCTGCTCTGCCCAAACCGCCATCAACATTGTAGAAAATATCGAAATCGGTGAGGGTACGAGCGCGAAGCGCACCGGGATCTCGCACTAGCAACCTGAAGTATTCAGAGCCTTCTCGGTCTTTAGAGACCAAAGCTTCACGATGCTCATCGGTGAGCTCATTCTTTTCAAGCGGAGCTACCCAGGGTTTCCACCCCAGCGAATGACGAACGAACGTTGTCGGCCCAACCAGGTCCGGGTAAGTGCGCACATTATCGCCTACCGTCAGATGATCAACGGCCACGTGTTCATCGACCAAGCCAGAACCTGACGCCCCGCCAGCGAGTACCTGCAAACCCAGCACAACTCGTAGCTGAAAAGCTAGAAAAGAGATCAGCTGATAAAGGGTAACGACCTCGTCCTCGGTGAGGTACTGACGTACCTGCGAGAGTACCCGAGCATCAGCCTGCGCAGGAGCCAAAGTAATGACGCGCGTTGCCGCTAAAATCGCGTCCAGGCGCTCGCCGGAGGCCTGCTCTTCAGCGGCAATTTCTTGATAGAAGGTTGTTGCCTTTTCTACCTGATGCAGGCAGGCGACCTCAGCTGCCACCGCAAAACGTTCCGCTGGAGTCAGGGAACTCTCGCCCTCTACCAGCAACTCGAAGCTCTTCTGCGCGTTCTCCACAGCGTCCTGACGCATGCGTCGCACTGAGCGAAGGTTGTCCGGAATCTCTGAGAGGATATCGATAATATCTGCCATCGTATACTCCTTATCTCTACAGTCCCATGTTCAGTGAGCCGTCCCGAAAACGCTGACCCGGGATAGCATCGATCAGCGATCGTGTGAAGGTACTGGTGGGTGATGAGAACACGCGCTCTGTCTCACCGTATTCGACCTGCTGGCCGGCACTCATCACCGAAACGGTATCTGAAATCTGACGAACCACTGCAAGGTCGTGAGAGATAAAGACATAGGTGAGTGTCAGCTCTTCCTGTAAACGCGCGAGCAGGCGCAGAATCTGAGACTGAACGGTGACGTCCAGCGCCGAGACTGCCTCGTCGAAAACAACAAGCTCAGGTTCTACAATCAGTGCGCGGGCGATAGCAACGCGTTGACGCTGACCACCGGAGAGCTCTGCCGGGCGCCGGGATGCGAACTCAGGGTCAAGCGAGACAAGTTCTAGGTAGCGAGCCACCCTCTCTTTAATCTGAGACTTGCCGACCAGTTTAAAGTTTTTGAGTGGTTCGGCGAGCGTAACTCCCACTGTCATTTTGGGGTTCAGCGATGAGTAGGGGTTCTGGTAGACCAGCTGAACATGCTTTCGCAGTTGCTTGCTCTTGGGGTCAATGCGCTTGCCTTCAAAGAGGATCTCGCCGGTGGTGGGGCTTGAGAACCCTGCGATGGCGCGTCCTGTCGTGGTTTTGCCGGAACCGGATTCACCCACGATAGCGTGCGTGGTGCCGCGCTGAACGTCGAAGGAGATATTCTCAGCGGCGGTGAAGTCCCCAAATTTCTGTGTAAAGTTGCGGACGCTCAGCAGGGGAGCGGGCTCTGCCTGCGCAGAGACATCGCGTTGCCAAGGCGCTACCGCGTGAGCTGATTGCTGGGCACGGACTGAACCTGCAACGCTGCGTCGCTGGGGGACGCTTGCCACCGACAGCGACGGCGCATCGGCAAGTAGCTGTCGGGTGTAGGAGTCCTGCGGGTCAGAAAGAACGCTGGCTGCGTACCCTGTTTCTTTCACCTGTCCATCGTGCATCACCACGATGCGGTCTGCCCGGTCGCCTGCCACAGCCAAGTCGTGAGTAATGAGCAGAACGCCAATGTTTCGGCTGTGTCGTAATTCGTCGATGAGATCGAGAATGGTTTTTTGAACGGTGACATCCAGGGCGCTGGTGGGCTCGTCCGCGATAATGAAATCCGGTTCGAGCGCCAGAGCAGCTGCAATGAGCACGCGTTGCTTCATACCGCCGGAGAGCTCGTGCGGGTACTGACGGTACCGATGCTCGGGATTATCAATACCTACCATCTCAAGCAGTTCGATGACTCGTGCTTTTCGCGCCTCGGTTGATAGCGAGGTGTGAATTTCTAAACCTTCTGAAACCGAAGCTCCAATGGTTTTCACCGGGTTCAGCGAGTTATTGGGATCCTGCGGAATGAGACCGATGCGCGGCCCGCGGATGCGTTGCCACTGCTTGTCAGTGAGCCTTGCGAGGTCAATCTCGCCCAGGTGCATAGTGCCAGCGGTGATTTGCGCGTTATCGGCTAACAGACCAATGGCGGCCTGCGCGGTTGTAGATTTACCGGAACCTGACTCACCCACCACAGCCGTAATCTGGCCGGGCGCCACGCTCAGAGAGACATTCTGCACCGCCTGGACGACGCCGCGCGAGGTGGAATACGTGACAGCAAGGTCTGAAATAACAAGAGAATCGTGAATGCTCATCGTGCCTTCTTCTGAACGATATGGCTGAGGTGGTTTGCTGACATCACAACAGCGATGATGACGGCACCGGGCAAAACGGTCAGCCACCACGAGGTTGCAATGTAGTCACGGGCGTCCGCAATAATCAGGCCCCACTCGGGAGTAGGCGCCGGCGCGCCGTAGCCCAAGAAGCCCAGCACAGAAAGCTGCAATATAGCGCTACCAAACTGTACAGCTGCCAGTGCAATCACAGGCGTCAGCGAGTTCGGCAGAATGTGGCGGGTGAGCACCTGAAAACGCGATGCACCCGATCCATAGGCAGCCTCGACAAAATCAAGCGAAGATACCGAGATCACCTGTGAACGCGCCAAACGGGCAAACGTAGCCACAGAGGTAATACCTACCGCAATAGCCGCGTTAACCGTGCCGTAGCCCAACAAGATAATCACAGAAAGAGACAACAGCAACGAGGGAATCGACAGCAACACATCCACGATGCGCATGAGCAGAGCATCCAGCCAACCACCTTGTGCACCTGCAATGAGACCGAGGATTGTACCGACAACCAGCCCCACCAGAACCGCTACAAGAGCACCGAGCAGAGACTGACGCGTTCCGTAAATGACGCGGGAATAGAGGTCGCGTCCTACCGAGTCGGTACCGAACCAGTGCTCAAGACTGGGGGAGAGAAGCGCCCCGCTGGTGCCGCTGAGCGGGTTGTGCGAGGTAAAGAGACCGGGAACTAGCGCCGCAAGCACCGCGAGAATAAGGATGATCGAAGCGAGTATGACGCTGGGTTTTTTGAAAGTCGCCGTATTCATCGTTATGCGCGTTCCTTTCGGCGCACTCGCGGATCAAGTACCGGGTGCAGCAGATCGACGAGGAGGTTGATAAGAACGTAGAGGGTCGCGGCTATAACAACCACCGCCATGAGAACGGGAGTATCGCGGTTAGCAACGGCGTTGACCGTCATCTGACCAATTCCGGCGCGTCCAAAGACAGCTTCGGTAACAACTGCGCCGCCCACGAGCTCACCGAAGAGCACACCCGCGATGGTCAGCGCAGGAAGGATCGCATTGCGTAGAACGTTGCCAAAGAAGATGCGTGATCGCGATGCGCCGCGGGCCTTGACCACTGAGATAAAGGGCTGACGTTCAACGTCTTCGATGGAACGCACGAGCACCTGAGCAAGAGGCGCCGCAATGGGAATCGAGAGCGTGAGCGCCGGCAGAATCAGCGACTGCACGGGGGATGCGCCGATAACCGGTACCCAGCCGAGTTTAAAGGAGACCAGCTGAATGAGAATAATGCCAATCCAGAAGCTGGGGAGCGAGACCATCAGCGACGGTAAACCGAGAACAAAGCCACGTAGACCGCGAGAGAAGGACGCCGCCACTGCGATCAGAAGAGCCCAGATGCAGGCAAGAACAAAAGCTGAAATGGCGAGCGCCAGCGTTCCGGGCAATGCTTCTGCCACCATGGATGCAATCGACGCACCGGTTTGCACGGAGTAGCCGAAATTGCCGGTTAGAAAGCCGAACAGCGAGGTGAAGTACTGGACAATGAGTGGTTTATCTGCACCGTATTCGGCACGAATTGCATTGATCTCATCGCTGCTGAGCCCTAAATCGGGACTGGCATAGCGTGCCATGATCGCATCGGACGGGAGCGCTGAGAGCAGGATAAAAGCGAGCGTGTACGTTGCGAGGAGAACAAGGAGAGCTTGCCCTATGCGCAACCACAATTGGCGAGCGGTCACTGTGATTCCTCCAAACGATCATGGTTGATACGAACGTTATAGAAATTGGGTCGGCCGATAGATTCTTCTTCAAAGCCTTCAAGGTAGGGCTGGACGCCGTAGACCTGGGGCTCTTCAAAGAGAGGTAGCGCGTAGGCTTTTTCGGCCATCATGCGCTGGGCTTTGGCTGAGGCTTCTGCGCGGTCTTCTTCGCGGGGTGAGGACGCGATTTGCTCCAAGAGCTTCTCAAGTTCGGGATCGCCCAGCTCACCGGTTTCTTCATCGAGGTTCAGCAGGGAGTCTCGGTTGTCTGAGTGAAGGTGAGATTTGAGCACGTCGTAGTCTGCGCGTCCCACCATAGTGTGGCGAATCTGAACCTTGTTGATGTCTTTAGAGTCGGCGTCCTGCGCTGCTTGATCACCGGGGTTGAGCGTGATTTCAATGCCGATGCGGGCGAGTTGCTCTTGAACCTTGGTGATGACTTCGCGTGAACGCGGCTGGGGCAGGGCTTCGTTGATGTTGAGCGTGAGGCGCTGACCGTCTTTGCTACGGATGCCGTCTTCACCGCGTACCCATCCAGCCTCATCGAGCAGGCGTTGAGCCTTGTCAGGGTCGTAGACGTAGTACTGGCTCATATCTTGATAGCCCAGTGCAGAAGATGACAGCACAGAGTTGGCTTTGGGATAAGAGTCAGAAAACAGCGTCTCTAGAATTTCATCACGGTCAATACCCGCAATGATGGCCTGACGAACGCGAATATCAGACAGGCGAGGGTCCCTGAAACGGAAGGCCAGCTGGTTGGTGACGCCATTGGTGGAGTGCGATGAAATGGTGAGTCCCTGCTCCTGCAGGTGTTTTTCAACGGGGGCTTCGATCTGGCGAGCGATGTCGCCTTGGCCGGAGACGAGGCCGCCGGTACGCACGGATTCTTCAGCCGCTAACACGTACTTGATGCCGTCGATGTAGGCGCGTCCTTGATGCTCAGACTCAGCAGGAGCCCAGTCATAGTCTTCACGGGCCTTCATGGTCAGCGATGAGTTCATCTGCTCATCTTCAATGACGAAGGGGCCGGAACCGATAATCTCGGTTGCCTTACCCGGGGCGAATCCCGTGGTGTCTTTATCAAGCGTGGCATCAGAGAGCAAACCGGCATTGAAAGAGCTGGTTGCCTGCGCGAAACCGGGGGCGGGTTCAGAGAAGAAGAAACGCACGGTATCTTCATCAACTACTTCACCGTGATCGTAATTAGTAATCTGCTCCGACGAGGTGAGCTTGCGGGACTTATCTCCCTTGCCGTAAAGATCGAAGTTCTTGACAACGTTCTCAGCAGTGAGCGGTGAACCATCGGAGTAGGTGACATCGGTGCGGATGTCAAAAGTGTATTCGGTCGCGTCCTCGTTAACCTCGGGAAGCTTAGTCGCAATCCAAGGAGACAGTTCAAGCGTCTCAGGGTCCTGATAAAGCAGTCTGTCTGTGACCTGGTTGAGCACACCACCGTTAGCGTAGAAACCTGCCGACGGCGGGTACAGCGTCTTGAAGAAATTGGGTTCGAGGTAGGTGACGATATCGTCCTCGGCTTCAGAGGCATGTTGCGTTACGTTACCGCACGCTGTGACACCGAGGAGCAATGCGAGCACAATGGAACTCAGCGGCATTGCACGTTTTTTCATCTGCGTGGTGGCTTTCTTGCTGGGGGCTTTGGCCCGTACGGTGAGAATGTGAGGGCTTTTTCACCCTAGCTCAACGCGTGCAACAGTTGATAAGTAAAATGTAAAAGGAGTTAACATTGAGGCCCTCGGTCGTTATCATTGGTGCTGGTCCGCGCGGTATTTCGGTGCTTGAGAGGTTAGGCTCACATCTTGCGGCTACGGGATCTAAGCAGCCGCTTGACGTGCATATTGTGGATGATGCACAACTGGGCGCCGGACGCATCTGGGACACCGAGCAGACGCGTACCCTGTGCATGAACACGCTTGCCGGTGCGGTGACTCTCTTTACTGAACCCGGTTCAACGGTGAGTGCTCCGGTTATTGAAGGGCCCACGATGTACGAGTGGATTCAGATTCTTCGTGGCGAGTCGGTGCGCGAGCAAGCCCAGAGCATGTTTGATCGTTTTCCTGAAATTCTTGACGCTAGCTTTGATGAAGAAGTGCGCGCTACCCGTGTGGAATCTAACCCCTCGCGAGCGCTGTACGGTGCTTACCTCAGGTGGTGCTTTCGCGTTGCCCTGGGGTTGATGCCTGAGCACGTTACCGTGCATCAGCATCATTCACGCGCTGTTTCCATTGACGAGCGCGACGGCTACGATTTGGTACATCTTGCCGATGGCACAGAGCTGGTCTCTCACTCGACAGTGCTTGCAACAGGCTGGCAGCAACCACACCCCACCGCTGACGAAGAACAGCTGGCATCAGCACCCGGAACATGGATCGCACCGGGCAACCCCCTCGATCAAGACGTGCAACAGATTCCCGCCGGGCAGAAGATACTGGTACGCGGACTGGGCATGGGCTTCTTCGACGTCATGGCTTTGACCACCATTGATCGCGGTGGAAAGTTTGTAGAGGACTCCGAAGCCCGTTCGGGTCTGCGCTATATTCCCAGCGGGCAAGAGCCCCACTTCATCGTAAGTTCCGGACGCGGCTACCCCTACCTTCCCAAATCAGAATATAAGTCCTTGCCACCCAAGGCTGCGCTTTCTCGACTCAAAGCGGTTATTGCTGAGCTGACCGGCGAAGAGCGCCAGCACGAGCGCATCGATTTCGGTGAACAGGTGTACCCCGCCATCGTCAAGGACGCCTACGAGGCCTACTACCGCGTCCTTGCTCAAAATCACCCCGAGGCGCTGACCGCAGGCATCGAGACCGTAGTTGAAACCATCGATGCGAGCGAGCTTTCAGAGATGGATATCGCCCTGGAACTTTTTGTGCCCAACCCGCACGATCGCTTTAGCCTGAGCTACTGGCAAGACCCTGTTACAGCTCTAGCGGGAGATAAACCGCTCAGCATTGACGAGCTCACCTCGCGTATTGCCAAGCACATGGTCTTTGACATTGAACAGGCTCTTCTGGCCCGTGATAGCGCGGTCAAAGCAGGGCTGTGGTCTATTAGCGCCTCTCGTAAACCTGCCAGCATTCTGGGTGCAGAAGGACGCTACACTTACGATTCTCGCCTCTCGCTGTATAAATCGTTTATGGCATTTGGTCAGATGGTTGGTTCTGGCCCTCCGCTGTTCCGTACCCAGCAGCTCTTGGCGCTGGCGGACGCCGGTTTGGTCAGCTTTGCAGGCGCCCGACCGCAGGTGCGCGTAGACGGTGACGGTTTTGTGATGACGGGCAAAAATATTGCTGAAGAGGTGCACGCATCGACTCTGGTGGACGCGTGGATGTACAGCCCCGATACGCGTCGCCCCGCCGATGCCTCCACAATTTCCATTCAGGGTCGCACGCGTCCGTTCCGAGAAACCTTCGCCGATGGCTCGCCCGTTGCAACCGGATCGCCCGAGGTTGTGCCTGCAACCCGTCAGCTGGTCAATCCTGATGGAACCGCTGATCCACGTCTGCACCTCATCGGTATTCCTACGTACGCGCAGTTGCCTGACACCACTATTTCTCCCATGCCGGGTACCAACCCGCTGATGTTGCAAGAGACAGATAAGGTGGCGGCGCACCTTCTTCAGGTGGTGGGCATCAAGTAGTCTCACCGCCGGTACTCAAAGATCCCGTGTATGGTACACGGGATCTTTGAGTCTCTAGGCGCGTGTGTTAGGCGCGTGTGTTGGCCACCTGCGCCCTGCGATGGACGCGACGACGCTGGTTGTGGCGTAGGGCGTCCAAGATAAAGAGCGCGACTGCTACCCAGACGAGAATGAACCCTAACCAACGTTCTGTACTCATGTGTTCGTGGAAAATCAGCAGGGCAATGAGGAACTGCATAATCGGAGTCATGTACTGCACCATGCCCACCACCGACAGTGGAAGGTTTGCCGCAGCAACCGCAAAGCACAGCAAAGGAACGCCGGTGACAATGCCCGAGAACGCGAGAACCCAAAAATGTGAGGTGCCCTCTGATAGCAGGGTGAGGTTGCCTTGCGCATTGATAAAAGCAATAACAGCCAGGGCAATAGGGCTCAGCAAGAGAGTTTCTGCGCTGAGCGAGTTGAGAGCCGTCACCCCCTTGCCCAAGCGGCTTTTCACCAGACCGTAAAAGCCAAAGGTGAAGGCGAGACCGAGCGCCAACCAGGGGACCTGGCCGTAGAGAATACTCATCGCTAACACCGCCACGGTAGCAATTCCCACAGCCACCCACTGCAATTTTCGAAGCTTCTCATGGAGCACTACCACGCCCAAAAGCACAGACACCAGCGGATTGATGAAATAACCCAGCGAAGCTTCAAGGGTGTTGCCGGTGGTCACCGCAATCACGTAAATCAGCCAGTTGCCACCCACTAACAGCCCCGCAACAAAAAGACGCGCCATGAGCGATCCGTTGCGCACCAGCGTCCAGAAGCTTCTCCAGGTTCCCGTGACCACCAGAAGAATGGCACAGAAAATCAGCGAGAACACCACACGCCACGCAACAACTTCAAGGGCAGACGCCGGGGAAGTCAACACAAAATACAGCGGGAAGGCGCCCCACATCAAATAGGCGCCAAAAACAGCTAAAAGACCTGTGCGGCTGAGCCCATCGGAGGCTGCAGTGGTAGAAGACTGAGCCATAGAACCTGCTTGAGTTAGAAAAGAGTATGAAAGTGACTACTCATCATAAAACTCTTGTGAACACTCAAAATCAAATGAGGCTATAAGAAACCCCGGTCCGCCGTAAGAAACGGCAAACCGGGGTAACACGCGAAATGTTCAGTTTCGCTTTAGTCTTACAGACCGAAGAAACGTGAGAAGAAGCCCTTCTTCTCCTTGGTCTCCTTCTTGGGAGCGTGCTCAGCTTCTTCGCGTTCTGCCTCAAGATCCGGAGCTTCACCGGCAACACGGAATGCTGCGGGCTTGTAAGCTTCGTGAGACTCTTCAGCCTCGTCAACCTCAACGGTTTCACGTTCGGTGGTTGCGGGAGCTTCCTGAACCTCTTCGGTCTCAATCTGCTCGAACTCATCAGCGTCGCGGTCTTCAGCAACCGCAGCGTCGTCGAATGAGCCGGTGGTGACGCGGCCGGGCTGAGCATCGTCGCGAGGATCCTGATCATAGGGGTCAGAAACATCGGTGTAGACACGGTCGGTGGTAGTGGTACCCTCGACCTCTTCAGCTTCACGAGCCTCACGTTCAGCGGCTTCACGCTCAGCAGCTTCGCGTTCTGCGCGGGCAGCTTCTTCGCGAGCTTCCTGCTCAGCTTCGCGCTGGGCAGCTGCTTCTGCCTCAGCCTGACGTGCTGCAGCTGCCTCACGTTCAGCTGCCTCACGTGCGGCTGCTTCTTCGCGGGCCGCGCTATGCTGAGCTGCCTCTGATGCTGCAATGCGCTCAACTTCGCTGCGTTCGCTGCGCATCTGCTCACGCAAGGATGCTGCGTGCGCGGCGCAACGATTGAGTTCATCAGCGTCAACGGTGGGCTCGGCAGGCTCAATGCCTGAAATCTTGCCCTCGTCGAACCACAGGCGCAGGGCGCCGTCGGTTGCAGTGATGACAGCGGTCGCTTCGGTGTCCCACTCAATGTGCGCACCGCGCAAACGTGCGTAAGAATCAACAGCCTTGAGGTGGTTCACAGCGGTGCCGGTCTGCAGAGCCTGTGCCATTACGCGTCCCATGCGGTTGACGGTGGGAGCTTCAAGTTCAAGAAGATCACCATCGAGTAGCAACCATGCGCGCACGCCTGCACCGGCCTGAACGGGGTAATGCGCGTAAATGCCGGTAACTGCCTTGGTAGCAAGGGTGAGGCGGCGTGCTAGACCATCTTCAAGAACCAACTCGTCGGTGGTCAGCTCCGAGATTCCGTGCTGGCTTCCTGCCTCGCGTGCCTGAATAGCTGCTGAAACTACAGAGTCGGGAAAATGACCGAGTTCCTGCCACGACCAAATCCAAGAACCGCGTGATTCTGATTCGGTACCCAGAAGGTAGGGGGAAAGAGCAACTGAATCATCAGATGAAAGAGTAAAAGACGGAGCTGAGAAGTCCACTGACCATTCCGAGTCGCCGGTCAGCTCAGCCAGGCGTGCCTGGTATTCGGTAGAGATAAAGATTGATTCGTCAATCAAATCCTGCAGTGTTTTAGTCATAGCCTTAAGGCTATCAATGTTTGCCTGAGATGACGCACTATTTACGGTGTCTTCGGGAGGGCTTTTATCCTGCTAAACATCACATCGAGTTGCAGGCTTTCAGGGCTGGTGTGCTGGGGCTGGACGGTGGTGTCCACATAAATAACGTTCATTCGCAGAAAACAGTGGCAAGATCCCTTCCTGTCTGCTGAAAGGAGGGCGGTAGAATGAAAGGCAAACCTGATTACGTTGTCTTCAACCAGAAAATAACTTTATTTATGAGTAATTCACCCCGTTTTTCAGTGTCTGAACGTCCGGCACAGTTGCAACAGGCCCTCAATGAAGTGGGTAGCTGGATGCTTTCAACGGTGTCTACCACCGGTTGGAATGAGCTGGTGCTTGAGGCTAAGCCCGTTGGCGATTCATTCTTTGTGCGTTTTACGGAAAGCTACGATGAACGCGATGTGACTGGTACTTCTCGTTTGCTTGATGATGAAGAATTCGCCACGGAGCAGCTCTCTAGACTGCAGCACGCATCCTACGACGAGGCTGAGGGTGCTTGGCTGTCAGTTACCGTGGTGGTTGCCGCGAAGAACTGGCCAACTCCTGAGTATCAGGTCGGTGCCGCGTATAACCGCACCCATGAGCCGCAGAACTGGGACGGCGAAGGCGGCTTCAGCGCGCGAGATGTACGTGAGCACCTTGAGAAGTTCCCTCGCACCGATTCTCTTCCGGCGTGGGCTGATGCCAAGATTAATCGCGGACGTTCTTTGAACGTTGCCGATATTAATGATGAAGAATCGCCCAACCCTTATCTTCGTGACGCCCTCGTGCAATTTTCCGAAGAGCGCTCAGAACGCGCCCTCGTTAACGTGATGCGTCAGCTGATGGGTGGCGATATTCTTCTGGATGCTACCAACTCAGACTTCGTGGCCGATGGCGATAACCCGTTTAGTCCTGAAACCACGGTGAAGTACACCTTCGCAACGTTGGAGGGATACCGCGGTCTGTGCCTGTTCTCTTCTCCTGAGGCAGTTTTGAAGTCTCATCAGGAACAAGGACGCGAAGGCGAGCCTGTGATGGTTCGTGAAAATTCAGTGAAGGTCATGATGGATTTCTTGAACAACCAAGAAATTGATCTGCTGGTAATCGACCCGGGTTCACCGACAATGAGTGTTCTGGAACGTCCTCAGGTGCAGTGGGTTTTGGGAACTCCCCATAACCCTGCCGCGAAAATGGCTTTGATGGGTCAGAACATGCAACAGCTTCTTTCGGCTCTTGCCGCTCCCAGCACTTTCTTGCTCTTGGGCACTCCTGCCGGTTCTATTGACCGTCAGCCGCTGATTATCGACGGTGAAGCAGAAGAGGGCCGCACCCTGTTGACTTTTACCTCAGCTGCCGAGGTCTCCTCGCTTGATCCCACCCTGGAGGTCACCAGCGCCACCTCCATGGACGTCCTCCGATTTGCCGTAGATGCTGGTGTCGATAGCGTGCGCATTAACGGACTGAACCCGTACGCCACCCTGCCTATTGCCCAGGTCAAAGAGCTGGTAGAACTCGTGGACGCCGCATCCTTAGGGGTTAAATAAAACTCTGCTCTGTATTACCAGCAGATCTTAAAAAGGTGGGGCTACCGGTATCAACCGGTAGCCCCACCTTTTAGGTTTGAATCAGAAGTGGCAGAGACCTACTTCTGCTCAGCCACAGCCTTGCGGACGCGTGCGCCGAGTTCTTCGTGCACGTTCTCCCAGTACTGGAAAGCACGCTCAAGAACGGCGTCGTTATCGACTTCGCTCATATGACCAGCGATGTTTGCTACCAGACGCTCGCGGGCAGCATCGTCCATGGTCTCAGCGTACAAAGTGCGTGCCTGGCCCCAGTCGTCATCTTCAGCGTGAAGAGTAGCTGCAGAGCGTACCAGCTCACCGTCAAACTCCCAGCCGGTGTTCTCTTCGTGAGCCTTTACCGGATCAGCGTGCGGACCGCCGTATGAGTTCGGTGCGTATACTGGAGTGGAAGGATCGTTGAAGGTGTAGCGCATAGCGCCTTCCTTCGAGTAAGAGTTAATCTCAGCGTTCTTAGCGTAGTTAACAGGCAAATCAGCGTAGTTAGTGCCTACACGGTAACGTTGCGCATCGGCGTAAGAGAAGATGCGGCCGAGCAACATCTTGTCAGGTGAAGTTGCGATACCGGGAACAAAGTTGCTCGGTGAGAACGCAGCCTGTTCAATCTGAGCGAAGAAGTTATCGGGGTTCTTGTTCAGCGTCATCTTACCCACCTTGATCAGCGGGTAATCAGCATGAGGCCATACCTTGGTGAGGTCAAAGGGGTTAAAACGGTAGTTCTTCGCGTCATCAAATGGCATGATCTGAACATAGAGAGTCCAGCTGGGGAAGTCCCCGTTCTTGATGGACTCAAAAAGATCCTTGCGGTAATAGTCGGGGTCAGTACCGGCAAGCTCAGTTGCTTCTTGATCGGTCAGGTAATCGTTGCCCTGATCGGTCTTGAAGTGGTACTTCACCCAGAAACGCTCCCCGTCAGCGTTGATCCACTGGTAGGTGTGTGAGCCAAAGCCATCCATGTGGCGGAAGCTCTTGGGGGTACCACGATCACCCATAAGCCAGGTGACTTGGTGAGCTGATTCGGTGCGCAGGCTCCAGAAGTCCCACTGCATGGTGTGGTCGCGCAGACCTGAATCGGGCTGACGCTTCTGTGAGCGGATAAAGTCCGGGAATTTAATGGTGTCGCGGATAAAGAAGATCGGGGTGTTGTTGCCCACGAGGTCGTAGTTACCCTCGGTGGTGTAGAACTTCAGCGAGAAGCCGCGAGGGTCGCGCCAAGTATCGGGTGAGCCCTGTTCACCTGCAACGGATGAAAAACGTGCGAGCATTTCAGTTTTTACACCGGGCTGAAAGAGTGCAGCCTTGGTGTACTGCGAGATATCCTCGGTGGTTTCAAAAACACCGAAAGCACCGGAGCCCTTAGCATGTACTACGCGCTCGGGAACGCGCTCGCGGTTGAACTGCGCGAGTTTTTCAACGGTGTAGACATCGTGAAGGACGATGGGGCCGTCCTTGCCAACGGTGAGTGAATCGTTGTCCGATGCCACGGGGGTACCGGTACTGGTTGTTGTGAATGTACCGGTCTTGTTGATGGGGTTACCAGTCATATTCAACTCCTTTGGTGTTTTCGACTGCACGTCTCTTCAACGTGTTGCGGTGTGTTTCCAGCTGCTTGACAGGTGCCAAGTAGCTGCTGGGAAATCTATGAAAGCGTGGTGTTTTGCGCGACTATTTCGCGGTCAATTTCTTGCTGACAGTCAGCGCATATACCTCGGTAGAGAACATCAGCACTGATAAAGGTCATGCCGTGATGTTCGCTAGGAATGAGACAGGGAGCCTCTCCCACAGCGCAGTCAACGTCTTCAACGCGAAGGCAGCGAATGCAGAACGCGTGGTGGTGATTGTCGCCGGTGCGGGTTTCATAAAGAGCCGGTGTTCCGGGAGGTTCAAATTTTCTGAGCATGTCGATGTTGGTTAGGTCCGCCAGTACCACGTAGACAGACTGCATGGTGATGGTCGGAAGTTCTTCGCGCACGCTCGCGACAATGGCGTCGGCAGTAGAGTGCGGGGCGCGGTGTATAGCTGAGAGAACAGCCAGGCGCTGTCTGGTGACGCGGCGCCCGTGTGCTCGCAGTTCTTGTGTCCAGGCACGACGAATTGCCTCCGTCGCCTCCTGGCGGGGGCGAGCAGTTTGCGTTTGTTGAATCGTAGCCATACTTATAGTTTATAGTTATTATGAACAATTCACAATAAAAAGTTTGTGTCCCATCATGAGCTGACATGCTCTTTCAGTAAAATATGTACTGGTTGGACTATATTTAAGTGATGCGAATCAATAGGTTTAACTTTATATAGGGTGTTGTTGCTAAATACTACTAAACGGTAACATTGGAGGGATAAGATGAAGTGTAGTCATGCCAGTCCCACAAGCAACTGGCCAGCCCTAACCCCCAAGGCTGGCATCGCGTGCGGTAGTTTCAGTACAAGCTACCGGCATCGATAAAAGTTGTAATGTCATGACGATTACCCACACTTAATCCCCCCACTTATAAAAACCACACAAGATAGAGGCTCATCATTACCCCGTCGTACTCATTGCTCGAGGACTCCAGAACAGAACTTTCTGATGAAGTTCTGCTAAAAGCTGTACGCGCCGGCGAAGAAGGTGCATACGGCACCCTTTATGAGCGCTATCGTTCAACAGCTCAAGCTATCGCATACAAGCACACCAGTGACCCCGGTACCGTTGACGATATCGTGGCCGAAGCTTTTGCGCGCATCCTGCAAGCCCTTCGAAACGGTAATGGCCCCACCACCTTTATGGGTGGTTATCTTTCCACCACCATTGCGCACCTTGCGGGCGAATTTGGTCTCATTCGCGGACGCGAAGTTCCCGCTGACAGCGAGTCGCTAGAGAACCTTGCGACTTTTGATGAGACGGTGTTGCAGCTCAAAGACTCTGACGAGCTCATTAAAGCCTTTACATCTATGCCCGAACGCTGGCAGTCAGTCCTGTGGCTCACCGAAGTTGAAGAGCGTAAGCCCCGCGAAATCGCAACCGTTCTAGACCTCACCCCCAACGCGGTATCAGCACTTGCTGTACGCGCGCGCGAAAGCTTGCGCGAAGGGTTCCTGCGCGCACACCAATCAGCGCCGCAAACGGATCAGTGCCAAAAATACTTTGATTACCTGCCAGCGCTCGTCCGCGGTTCACTGAGCGAACGACGCACTCAGCAGGTACGCGAGCACCTCGAAGACTGCACCTACTGCACTTCTGAATACCTCTCACTGCTGGGTATCAACAAGTCCATGCGCGTCTGGGTCTTTCCTGTGCTCGCCGGCCTTGTTCCCTGGACAACCGATGGCGCTACCATCCTGAGCTTTATCAGCAAAACCGCTGTAGCTGGCACGTTGGACGGAGCGTCCCTACACACGTCATCGACTTCCGCTTCGGGGCTGAGCGCGTCCTCACATCAGGTAGCAGCAGGGGCTTCTGCCTCTCACGGCACCGGTAGCGCGCTTGCAGGTAGCAAAACCTTTGTTATCAGCCGCCCGTCAACCTGGCCATCTGCCGCGGGAACAAGCCCGCTTGCAATCGCCGGTGGCGGTGCGCTGGCCCTGGCCGCTGTGGTCGGCGGTATCTCAATGGGTATCAACAACTTCGCAGAAGAACCCGTGACTTCATCCGGCGACTCCGGAAGGATCGAAGCCTCAGCAGCACCCGACTCAAAGTCCTCAACGAACGACTCTAAGAGCGGAACTTCCGCAGAAGCCCAGCGAACAATGGGCGGCTCAATGGACGCTGAGTCCTCCTCAGATGAGGCGGCTGCAAGCTCAAACCGTCCTAGCTCGCTGGCTCTAGCCGGCTTGGGATGGGGCGCGAACGACAATTCAGCCGCTAACCCTTCAAGCGGTTCTGCTCCCGATGCAAATGCAGGGTCGTTGCAAAGCTTTGGTCAGGCATCAGACGGTGCTTCTGCAGCCAGCTCGCTACCTCTTGCCGGAGGTGCCCTTTTCGGTGGGTCCGCGGACTCTGAAAATAGCAATGCTACGGCAGGTCAGGAGTCTGTGACCGCAGATTCAAACTTATCTGCGCCTTCGAACGCCACTGACGCCACCGGTGAAAACGGTAGCGCTTCACGTGATGCGCAGAATCAGCAGCCTGCCGATAATTCGGACGGCTTTACTCCTACTCAGCCAGAGGAAGAGAACCAGCCGGAGCCTGTCGTAACACCGACCACCCCTGACCCGGTCGAACCTACGCCTCACGAGCACCCGGTGGATCCCGAACCGATCGATGATCAGCCAGAGCCTATCGACCCGGCACCTGCGCCGATTGATGATCCGGTGGACCCCGATCCTGTTGACCCTGAGCCTGTTGATCCCGTCGACCCGGATCCCGTTGTGGACCCCGTGGATCCTGCGCCTGTTCCGGCGCCTGTCGACCCCGATCCTGCCGAGGACCCGGTTGTTCCCGGACCTGTAGACCCGGATCCCGTGGTGGATCCGGTTGACCCGGCTCCCGTGGTGGATCCTGTAGACCCCGCACCCGTTCCGGACCCTGAGAACGGTGAAGACCGTGGTGTCCCTGCACCTGATCCGGTGGAGGATGACCGCCAGGTTCCTAAGAAGATTAAAGATCCTGCGGCGTTTAAGCGATGGGTAGTGTCTTTCTTTGTCAGGGATTTCGAGACGCCTGATCCCGCCACCCACTATTTTGTGTCGTATCGTTATAGCGAAAACGGGCAGCAATACACCGGAGGAAAGTGGCTACCTAAGGGTTTCGTCGATAACCGCTGGTTCTACTCGGGCATGGAATACCTCTATGGTTACGACAAGATGTTGGATGCTGAGATCATGTGGAATGAGAATCCCACTCCGTAACGGATGCCAAGACCCCGCATAGTGCGGGGTCTTCACCGTATGTGGGGTATTGTCACTGCAAACTCACAAGAAACCTAGGTATTTTAGAACTGTACTATCCGTTGAATGTGAAAGGATGCTGAAGCTACAGTGCACAACCACAATAATGGGCTTAAAACCGCTGTTCTGATGGGCGGACTGATGGCATTTTTGGTGCTCATCGGTGTATTTCTCGCGTACTTTACGAATAACAGCATTTTTATTTTGCTGATGTCTTTGGTGGGCTTGGTCAGTATTGCCTACAGCTATTGGAACTCAGATAAGCTGGCGCTACGTAGCATGAATGCTTATCCGGTAACCCGCGAACAGGTTCCTGGTTTGTACGCAATCGTTGAGGAACTTTCGGCGCGCGCGCAGCAACCGATGCCGCGCCTGTATGTTGCTCCTACCGCAACACCTAACGCCTTTGCAACCGGCCGAAACCCCGAGAATGCGGCGGTCTGCTGTACCGAGGGCATCCTGCAGCTTCTTGATGAGCGTGAGATGCGCGGAGTTCTTGGGCACGAGCTGATGCATGTTTATAACCACGATATTCTGACAGGATCAATAGCGGCTGCGGTGGCAGGTGTGATTGGTTCTATTGGCCAGATGCTGTCTTTCTCGATGATGTTCGGTGGCAATCGCGACGAGAACCGCACCGGGGCGCTTGGCTCACTCGTCATCGCCTTTTTGGGGCCGTTGGCTGCTGGCGCTATTCAGATGGCTATTAGCCGAACTCGTGAATACGATGCCGATGAGGATGGCGCACAGCTCACTGGCGATCCGTTGGCTTTGGCATCGGCGCTCAGCAAGCTCCACGGTGGAATTGCTCGTGTTCCGATGAATCCTAACAATCAAAAAACCGAGGGCGTGGCGGCGATGATGATTGCTAATCCCTTTGGCGGTTTGCGTAACGCCATGAGTACGCACCCGCCTATGGAGCAGCGTATTGCGCGTCTGCAGGATATGGCTCGCAGCATGGGGCAGTGAGACTTCTTCAGAGGGGTACCTAGAGTCCAAATGTTGCGGACGGCAAACTGGTTTGCTCTGGCATGAATAGCCTTGAGCGTGAGGTGAACCGGTAGGAAGAACCGTTGAACGTCCTTACGTTTGTGCTGGGCTTTAGATCCTTATGAATAAAGCTCAGCGCTAAAACAAGAAAAAAGCGTCCACCCGCTAGCAGGTGGACGCTTTTTTGGTGCTATGACGTGAGCTGTCGGTGCCCAGCGAGTTTAGCGGTAGTTGGTGAACTGAAGGTCAACGTCGAGGTCTTTGCCCTTGAGCAGCGCGATGACGTCCTGAAGGTCGTCGCGTGACTTGGAGGTTACGCGCAACTCGTCACCCTGAATGGTTGCCTTAACGCCCTTAGCGCCTTCTTCGCGGATAATCTTTGAGATTTTCTTCGCGTCGTCCTGAGCGATACCTTCTTTGATGGACACTTCAATGCGGTATTCCTTACCGGATGCGTAGGGCTCGCCCGCATCCAGGGACTTCAATGAGATGCCGCGCTTGACGAGCTTTGACTGGAAAACGTCAAGAACTGCAAGAGCGCGTTCATCTGAGTTTGCCTTGATAAGGATTTTCTCGCCGGAGAAATCAATCTCTGCGCCTACACCGCGAAAATCGTAGCGCTGTGCTACTTCTTTCTGCGCCTGATTGAGGGCGTTAGATACTTCCTGCTTGTCTACCTTTGAAACGATGTCGAATGATGAATCGCTAGCCACGGGGCCGTCCTTTCGTTCTTATGCGCTGCCGGTGAGCGCGTTTGGTGTTAACGGTACAGGGTTATTCGTTGGTGTGTCAGGTTCCGCGTGGCTTTGGGAGGCTTTATGAATCGTTACCTAACTGTGACCGCTTTCTCAGCTTCTGTTAATCTTTCGGGCGAAGAATAGTAGTTGTCCCCTAAACGGTAGGCGAATCGTTTGCCGTCTGAGAGAGTACGAGCGCACCGTTGATATTCTTCGGGCGCATACGGGATGCGGAAAGTACCGTACCTTTAGAAAAGAGGAAGCCAATGGCGATTGCTGATAAGAATGCATACGTTCTTGATGAGTACGCAGCTATCGTTGAGGAAATTATTCGTGAAGACGCTGATTCGTGTTTTGCATGGAGTGAGTCTGCTCATGGTGACCATGAGTATCCAGAGTTCGATAAAGTTGGTCTGACGCTTGAGCGTGCTGACCATATTCAGCGTTTTGAAGCGGTGAAAGAAAATATGGTTCGTGAGGTTCGTTCTGAGCTGAGCACGGTTCAACAGGCGTACCAGTATCTAGAGAATTTTGAGATGCGTCTTTTACGCGAGGCGGAGCTGGAAGCCGCATCGTAAGCGCTTTTGGTGGCTTTTGTCACAAACCCTGGTTTGAGTTTTTGATTTTCAAAAATGTTCGGTAGAGTATTCATGTTCGCGCAAACGAGAACGAAAGTTTTCAAGCGTTGACGCGGCAGATTACCCGAGCGGCCAAAGGGGGCTGACTGTAAATCAGCTGGCATTGCCTACGGGGGTTCAAATCCCTCATCTGCCACAGATAATCCCGACTCTGATGAGTCGGGATTTTTTGTTTAAGCTGGCCACCCCAACCCCGCCGAGATCCCGTTTTATCACCGAGATCCTGATTTAAAACAGGACCTCGACGTTTTTGTTTGGGGTATAAGACAAAAAGTTTCCCTGTGAGTCGCCGGTGATTCATCGAGAGAGAAACTTCTGTAAAAACACGTCAGAAAGCTGTAGCGTGTAAGCCATGGCTACGATTGAAGTAACTCAAGAAAATTTGACCGAACTCGTTGAAAACAATGACATTCTGCTTCTGGATTTCTGGGCAGATTGGTGCGGTCCCTGCAAGCAGTTCGCTCCCGTGTTTGAAGCAGCATCGGAAAAATACGATGACATCGCTTTTGGCAAGGTTGACACTGAAGATCAGCAGCAGCTGGCGGCAGCAGCAGGTATTACCTCTATTCCTACGCTGATGGCCTTCCGTGAGGGTGTACTGGTCTTCTCACAGCCCGGTGCTTTGAATGGCTCGCAGTTTGATCAGGTTCTTGACGCGGTCAAGGGCTTGGACATGGCAGAGGTTCACAAGCAGGTAGCTGAGGCTGAAGCAGCACAGGCTAACGAAGAAGCAAAATAAGATTCTTTAGATGAGGAGCCGGTCTCGTAGTGAGGCCGGCTCTTTTGCGTCCTTGCGCGAATTAGTGAAAACGGTGGTCTTGAGGTGCTAAGCGTGCGGCTTTGCGGGGTTCTTGGATTCTGGCAACTTTGATGAGCGTGACAACCCGGTGCCGGTGCCCAGCCCAAGGACGCAGTAGTTCTATCATGCCCGCGTCGTTGGTTCTTCTGCCGGTGAGCGCGTAGCCCACAGTATGCGCTAGGTGATAGTCGCCTACGCTAATGGCATCCGGGTGGCCGACTGTTTGTTGCAGGGTCTCGGCGATGGTCCACGGACCGATGCCGGGAACGGCATTGAGAGCGCGTGCCACTGCCGCGACATTGTGAGTGCGCAACAGGTGTTCTAGGGAATCTACCCGTTGTGCGTACTCAACAATTGCTCGAGAACGAGCGCCATCAAAACCGCTGGTGTGCCAGACCCAGGAGGGGAGCGATGCCCATACAGACGCGTCCGGAAAGACCTTGAGATCTTTGGGTTGATCCGGGTCGTCGGAGCGCGGCGCGTCGTTGCCGTAGCGCTTGATGATTGCTCGTAAACCGCCCATTGCTTCGATGCCGGTGACCCGTTGTTCTGCGATAGCGGTAATAGCATGACGCGTGAGTTGCCCTGTTGAGGGGATGCGTACACCGGGGTTTTCGCGGTGGGCAACGACTAATGAGGCTGGAAGTTTCTGGAAGGCGGGGTGCTCCGTGAACGCTGACCAGTCGTCTTCAAAGCCTAGCCAGCGGTGAACTGAGGTTCCTATGGTCTGGAGTGCTTGAGCAGATTCGCTCCATAAACGCACGCGAATAGGGCGCATCAACCGTTCATGAAGGTTGTAAATGTTCTCAGGTAACCGGTCAAAGCTCAGCAGAACATCGGATCCATCAGCGGTCGCTGTTGTCCAAATCTTTGTGTGCCCCTGCAATCGCGTGATTCGAAAGAGGGGGTCATAGTGACCGCGCGCCATTTGTCCCAGTGTTTGCGGTAGGTGAACCGGATGCGGGGGAGTGAGCATGAATGTGGCACGGAGCATGCGTTTATTCTTTCACGGGTCTGGGGGAGCATCGTAATTTTTACGGTAATCTAGCCGGTAAGAAAGCGAGGGAAAAACCATGGGTGTGAAAGTATCTGCACGAGAAAAGCTGAGGAATATGAGTACTCGACATGCTTCGGTACGTAGCGAAATAGATAGCTCACGGAATTCTCTTGCTCGCACTCGAACAGCCGCTGAGCTCAGCGGCGGGGTGCTTGGCGCTGTAGTGGCTGGACTCTACACCCTTTTCTCGTGGATGCAGTGGAGAAACTGGGTGACTCCCTCATGGGATCTTGGTATCTTCACTCAGATGGCGAAAGCATATGCTGCTTTTGAGCAACCTATCGTGAGCATTAAGGGGCACGGCTTTAACCTCTGGGGCGATCATTTTCACCCTATCTTGTTAGTGCTTGGTCCTATCTATAAACTTTTTCCCTCGCCATTCACCTTACTGGTGGTGCAGAATCTGCTCATCGGACTTTCTGTCTATTTGCTCATTCGATATTCAGCGCGGTTGATTCCTTTGCTGGGAGCTATCTGCGTGGGGCTCGCTTATGCTTTAAGCTTCGGTATTCAAGAGGCTGTGGCGGTTCAATTTCACGAAGTCGCTTTTGCCCTGCCGTTTCTTGTGGCGTCCCTTTCTCACCTTGTTTTAGCGCGTACTGAGCTCCCACAGTTACACGTCAAAAAGGCCGTGTTGTGGGCCTTGCCCTTGGTGTTCGTCAAAGAAGATATGGGCCTGACCGTAGCTGCTCTTGGGCTGGTTGCCATGATGCGCAGCGGCTGGCTGGCATCTGTCAAAGACGCTGTTTTCCCCGTGACTCATGAGGGGCAGAAGCCGCCGCGTCAGTGGAGATCTCTGGTATCGGGTAAGGGCTCGACCTCAGGGGTAGTTCTTGCCGCCTGGGGTGTTTTCTGGACGCTTGCCTCGGTCGCTGTCATTTTGCCCGCTTTCAACGTGGGCGGTGTCTTTGACTATTCCAATAAAATCGATGCCAAAGCGGTTCTTGCAGATCCCTTGCAAAGCGCAGGGCTCATGTTCTTTCCCTGGGAAAAATCCCTGACGTGGTTGGCGCTTCTACTTACCGGTGTATTCGTCTGGATTTTTAGCCCTCTTGCGCTGGTGGCTCTCCCGACGTTGGCGTGGCGTTTTCTCTCACCTAACGAGGGGTACTGGGGTACCGGCTGGCACTATTCTTTGGTGCTGATGCCCGTGGTTTTCTGTGCCCTGCTCGATGTCATTGTTTCGCTGCGGGGCACTCGCTATCCGTGGATGCGTCGCGGCGGCGAACACGCCGCGCATCGCGCTAAGCTCTTGAAGCTCATGGGGTACCCGGTGCTTCCCATAGCAACGCTGGTGGTAGCCTTACTCTCGATTCCCTCATTGCCGCTGAGTGATCTCACCGGCACCCAGTACGAGAGCCCGTCCTACCAACAAAGCCTTACCAACAAGCAGAACGCGGCGAACACTGTACCGGCGGGAGCCAGCGTGGCATCCGACCTATCAGTTCTCACCTACCTTATACCAGAGCACGAAGTCTACTGGATTGGTGGTAAAAACGATCCCGCACCCGACTATGTAGTAATTGACCAACAAAACTCAGCATGGGGCTCAACTCCCGTTGAATATCCCGTCCAATACGCGGGTGAACTTTACGCCTCAACTTATGAAGAAGTTGCCCACTTTGGCAGTGTCTACGTGATGAAGCGCATCTAATTTAGCGTGTAGGTTGCATCACCCACACCGGTTTAAACGCCGCGCGTAGGGTAGAGTGAAATACGCAATCAACGGTATAACCCCGTCCAAGAATGTTCTTCGGTAGTCAAGCTACCAGCATCCCGCTTTACGATATAGCGGTTGAAAAAGAACCTCTCCAAGTACTTTCAAGTTCGCAAGCGCTAACTTTCAGGCCTATGTACATGGCCATCGTCTCTGTTTGTTGATCCCAACAGAAGTGTGTGAAGGTGGCGCGGATATACTGCCACCACAGTCAAATCAGGCGAACTTTTCAATGGGGCACACACCGTGCAGTACAGCCAAAACCGGCTGTATCACCCCACTCGAGAAGAGAATAATGACTGAAAATAACTCTGTTAACCTGACCACCGAATTCGTAGAGCCCACTCTCGAAGACGCCCAGGCTGACACCGTTAAGCCCGAAGCTACTGAAGAAGAGGGCATTCGATTCACCGATCTCGGTTTGGACGCTCGTGTGCAGGCAGCAATTGACGCTGTCGGCTACGAAAAGCCTTCACCGATTCAGGCTGAAACCATTCCGTTGCTGCTAGAAGGCCGCGATGTTGTTGGTCTGGCTCAGACCGGTACCGGTAAGACCGCAGCATTTGCTTTACCCGCTCTGTCACGTTTGGCTGAGCTTGCAGACATCAACGGTGTTTCTAAAGACACTCAGGTGCTTGTTCTTGCACCTACCCGTGAGCTCGCACTTCAGGTTGCTGAAGCTTTCGGTTCTTACGCTAACCAGATGGAAGACTTCACTGTTCTTCCCGTTTACGGTGGCTCACCCTACGGTCCGCAGCTTGCAGGCCTGAAGCGCGGTGCACAGGTAGTCGTTGGTACTCCCGGCCGTGTTATTGACCACCTCAAGAAGGGTTCATTGGACCTTTCAAACCTGCAGTACCTCGTGCTCGATGAGGCTGACGAGATGCTGCGCATGGGCTTTGCTGAAGATGTTGAGCAGATTCTTGCTGACACCCCTGATTCCAAGCAGGTTGCTTTGTTCTCAGCAACCATGCCTAAGACTATCCGCAAGATTGCAGAGCGGTACCTGACCGATCCTGTTGAGGTTCGTGTTAAGTCCAAGACCACCACCAGCGCTAACATCAAGCAGCGCTACATGCAGGTTATGCACTCTCACAAGCTTGAGGCAATGACCCGCGTCCTTGAGGTGGAGGACTACGACGGCATCATTGTCTTTGTGCGCACCAAGAAGGAAACCGAAGAGCTTGCTGACAAGCTGAAAGCTCGCGGTTACCAGGCGGCAGCAATTAACGGCGATATTCCGCAGAACCTGCGTGAACGCACTGTTGACTCCCTGCGCGATGGTCGCATCGATATTTTGGTGGCAACCGACGTTGCTGCTCGCGGTCTTGACGTTGAGCGCATCTCACTGGTTGTGAACTTCGATATTCCTCACGACACCGAGTCATACGTGCACCGTATTGGCCGTACCGGCCGTGCAGGACGCGAAGGTGCAGCAATCCTCTTCATGACCCCGCGTGAGAAGTACATGCTGCGTCAGATTGAGAAGGCTACTCGTCAGCAGGTTGAGCAGATGCACATGCCTTCTGTTGAGGATGTCAATGAGAACCGTAAGACTCGTTTTGCTCAGCAGATTACTGACACCATCGAGACCGAAGATCTTTCAATCTTCCGCGAAATCGTTGATTCTTACGTCAATGAGCACGATGTTGAACCCGAGGAAGTTGCAGCTGCTTTGGCTGTCATTGCTCAGCAGGGCCGTCCCTTCTTCGTCGAAGAGTTGCCCGAGATTCGTGACCGCCGCGACCGTGGCGATCGTGACCGCGGTGGACGCGATGGTGACCGTCGCGGACGCAAGCAACACAACGACGAGGGTATGGTTTCATACAAGCTCAACGTTGGTCGTTCATCGGGTGCTAACCCCGGTGGCATCGTTGGTGCGCTGACTAATGAAGGTGGCATCGAGGGCTCACAGATTGGCTCCATCGATATCCGCCAGCACTTCACCATTGTTGGTCTGCCCGAAGACCTTCCCCGCGATTTCTTCGATCGCTTGGAAGACACCAAGGTTGCTGGCCAGTTCATCAACATTCAGCGCGATCGCGGTCCTAAGGGTGGCGGACGCGGCGGTCGTGGTGGACGCGATTTCGGCGGTGAGCGTCGTGGTGGTGGCTTCCGCAAGAATCGCGGCGACCGTGATTTTGGTGGACGTGGTGACCGCGGTGGTTTCCGTGGCGACCGTGACCGTAATGACCGTGGTGGACGCGACGGTGGCTTCCGTAAGGATCGCGGTGGTTTCCGTGGCGACCGTGACCGTAATGACCGTGGTGGACGCGACTTCGGAAGCGAGCGTCGTGGTGGTTTCAAGGGTCGTAAGAAGTACTAAACTTACCGCTACTTTGTAGCGTGTGAGACTTTGAAAAAAGGACGCGTGTTCCTGCCTGCGAGGGTGGGGCATGCGTCCTTCTGATGAGCTTGTAAGGCTTTGTTGTAGCCCTTGGGTGCTTTCCGTGGCGTATAACACCAAAAAATTGATGTTCTCAAGTTGCGCGGCGGTCAATAAATGCCGTAAGGTATTACCTGTTGCCCCGATAGCTCAGTGGTAGAGCGCCATCTTGGTAAGATGGAGGTCCCGGGATCGATTCCCGGTCGGGGCTCTCGTATGAGCCCGTAAAAAGGTAAATACATGGCGGTGTAGCTCAGCTGGTTAGAGCGCACGACTCATAATCGTGAGGTCGCGGGATCGAGTCCCGCCACCGCTACGCCCCGATAGCTCAGTGGTAGAGCGCCATCTTGGTAAGATGGAGGTCCCGGGATCGATTCCCGGTCGGGGCTCAGATATGAAATCCGTTCAGTCTTAGGACTGGGCGGATTTTTTGTTATCTGCATTGATCGTATTCTGTGTACCCTCTGGCGGATGCCTGCCTTTGGGGCGTAGTCTGAAGCTACACAGATCATGAAAGTAGGCTGATGATGTCAGTGGATATTGCAGGTATCAACATTCCCGATAGCGCGCTTGCGCGAGAAGCTACAGAACTGGTTCGAGACACCACTAATGAGCTCATCTACCATCACTCGCGTCGTACTTACCTCTTTGGTGCACATCGCGGGTTGCGTGATGGGCTCACCTTTGATGCTGAACTTCTCTATATCGGTGCTATGTTTCATGATTTTGGGCTAGTCGCGCCGTATGCAAGTGATAATCAGCGATTTGAAATCGATGGAGCTGATGAAGCTCGTGCATTCCTTCTCAAACACGATATAGCGCAAGCAGAAGCTCAAACGGTATGGACCGCAATCGCGCTACACACCACACCTGAAATCCCGTTGCATATGGATCCGGTGATTGCCCTGGTGACGCGAGGTGTTGAGCACGATGTGATGGGGGTGGGGTATGAGACTGTTTCGGAGCAGGAGCGTGCTGAAATTCTTAAAGTGCATCCGCGTCCTGATTTTAAGAACCAGATTTTGCAGGCTTTTACCGAGGGTATTAAGCACCGCCCGGACACCACGTTTGGGAATGTGAAAGCCGATGTGTTGGCTCATTTTGTGCCGGGATTTGTTCGTGGGGACTTTGTGAAGGTAATCAAGGAATCCCCGTGGGGCGAATAGGTTGCTGTGAAGATGACCTTGGGTTTCACACCCCTATAAAAAGTTTTACAAAGAAAGTATTATGAGGGTAAAAGCTGGCGAAAGGACTGCTCGTGGCACCTCAAAATATTGGTTTTCTTCATCTTGTTCCCTTCACTCGTGATAATCCCGCCCAGGGGTTTGATGAGGCTATTGAACTCTTTACCCTCGGTGAAAAACTTGGACTAAATTCCGGCTGGTTACGCACCCGCCACATGCAGTACGGTGTGCCTTCACCGGTGGTGCTCTTTGGCGCGCTCTCTCAAGTAACATCACGCATTGAGCTCGGCAATGCTGTCATTCCCGTGGGCTTTGAGAATCCTTTCCGTTTGGCTGAAGACCTGGCAACCGCTGACGTGCTCAGCGGTGGACGCTTGCAGCCGGGACTGAGCGTCCACCCGCCGCAATACGATGAGACTTTGAACGACACCGTGCACGGTAAAGGCTGGCAGCAACAAGACTTTAGTTATGAACGCATTCAGCAACTGCGCTCACTGCTGGCCGGCGAATCATTGCGTGACTTACCCGAATATCAGGGATTTGGTGGCCAGATCGATAGTGACCGCGTAGAACCTTATAGCGAGGGACTGGCAGACCGCCTGTGGTGCGGTGCAGGATCGCTGAAATCTGCTGCCTGGGCAGGAAGCGAAAACCTGGGATTACTGGTTTCGAACATCAGCAAAGCTGAAGAAGGCAAAGAAATTTTCGATCAGGCACAGCGCAACCAGATCGATCGTTACCGCGAGTCGTTGCCTGAGCATATATCGGGCAGAGTAGCGGTAGCGCGCGTCGTTGTACCTACTGATAACGCAACCGCCAGCCAAGTTGAAAAATATGTACAGTACGCACAGGCTCGTAACCCGCGCACTAAAAAGCACCTTCCTTCTGGAACAATCATCGCGAAAGATATTATCGGCTCCAGCGAAGAAATTGTGGAGACTATTGTCAACGATGCAGCTTTCCAGGCGGCCGATGACTATATCTTCGAGCTTCCCTTCGAATTCGGCATTGAAGATTGGACGCAGATGCTGCACGAATTTGCAGAAAACATCGGCCCTGCATTGGGCTGGAAAGCAACACTGTAACGCGCCGGGGAGAAGGAATAGTAACTGATAAGGCGACAACACCCTGTTGTCGCCTTTTCTATTGCCGTGGGGCGGGTAATACACAGCGGCGTGGTCAGCGGATATTAAACAATTCTGTAATGTGCGCTGTGTAACACTAGTAAGACACTGTTCACTAGTTTGGAGAGCCTCATGAGCCGCACAGATGCTGAAAAGTACCCGTCAGTACTGGTTGACCCCAACGAGCCGGTAGAAGACGTTAAAAAATACAAAATTATTGGGCCCGGCCTCGTTGTCGCAGCAACCGGCATCGGAGCTGCAGACCTTGTAGCCACCCTCGTTGCGGGCTCACGCTATGGCTACGCCCTGCTCTGGGCGGTTGTGCTCGGCGTGGTCCTCAAAATTATCCTTGTAGAGGGCGCAGGACGCTACACCCTTGCTACCGGGCGCACCATTTTTGAAGGCTGGCGTTCCTTAGGACGCTGGACGTCGCTCTATTTTGGCCCCTACATCATCATTTGGGGTTTTGTGTACGGCGCAACAGCCATGAGCGCGTCGGCGATGCCTTTAGCTGTGCTGTTCCCGTTCTTTGATTTGAAAATTTGGGCGCTCATCATGGGTATAGTGGGGCTGGTGACGGTCTGGGCAGGTAAGTACCATCTCGTAGAAAAGCTGACGGCCGTGTTAGTGGGACTAATGTTCCTGCTCATTGTGGGCCTGGCGGTTTACACGCTTCCTAACATTCCCGCCATCCTGAAGGGGCTCATTCCATTTATCCCGGCTGGTGGGCTGAGCTATACCCTGGCTCTGTGCGGCGGCGTCGGCGGCACTATTACCTTAGCTGCCTATGGTTACTGGTTGCGCGAAAAAGGGTGGGATCGTCCACGATTTATGCGCGTGATGCAACTGGATAATACCGTTGCGTACGTTCTGTCTGGCATCTTTGTTGCAGCTACTTTGGTCATCGGTGTAGAAGTTCTTTACTCAGCTGGTCTTGCCGTATCGAGCGGTGACAAAGGTTTGTTGGAACTCGCGGACGTTCTCAATGATCGCTACGGCGCGGTAGTCGGCAATCTCTTTCTCGTAGGATTCTGGGCAGCATCGTTTTCATCCGTTATTGGCGTGTGGTCAGGCGTTTCGCTCATGTTCGCAGACTTCTGGGGAAATCTACGCGGTAAAGAGCACGGGCATCCTGATACTGTCACAGGCGGGAAGTACTTCAAGTTCTTTTTGCTGTGGATTACTTTCCCACCCATGACGCTCTTACTCCTGAATCGACCTATCTTTTTGGTGTTGCTCTACGGGGTGCTGGGCGCTCTGTTTATGCCTTTCTTAGCGCTCACTCTTTTGCAGTTGCTCAATACCAGGCGCGTCCCGGACCGTTGGCGTAATGGACTGGTCACTAACATTCTGCTGGTGATTACTACCGTCTTTTTCGGAGCTTTGGGAATTATGCAAACCTGGGAAGTTATTGCTAAGGCACTCTAGTTACAGGTTGGGGTCCCCTCGATACGTGACCACGTTTTTATCACTGTGACCACAAAACTCTCAAAATTACCCCTCATGACTAGGTATTTTGAGAGTTTCGTGGTCACCTTATCATCAGCGTGACATACTGGAGTACATGGCAGAGACTAAAGAAATTAATCCCGATATCGTAGGCAGGGTCTACCCTGCTGACGAGATGTATTCGGTAGGACGCGAGAAAATCCGCGAGTTCGCGCGCGCCGTAAAAGCAACCTCGCCCATCCACTTTGAGGTGGATGCTGCGCAGGCAGCTGGCTACGTTGATCTTGTTGCACCGCCGACCTTCGCTATTATTCTGGCGCAGAAGGCGGATGCCGCTTTGATTCAGGATGAGAGCGCGGGTATCGATTTTTCCCGCGTCGTTCATGCTGACCAGCGTTTTACACACCATCGTCCTATCATTGCCGGAGATGAGCTCGTCACCGAAGTACACGTGGATAATGTGCGCGTGATGGGCGCTGGCGCCATGCTGACTACTCGCGAAGAAATAACGACTGTCATCGGTGAAAAGGTAGCGACTTGCATCTCTTCACTTCTAGTGCGAGCAGGGGAGTAGAGAAGCATGACTATTCGTTTTGAAGACCTTGAAAAGGGTACTGAAATCGGTAGCCGCGAAATCACCGTGACGCGTGCTGACCTCGTGGCTTACGCTGGTGCGTCCGGCGACTTTAACCCGATTCACTGGAACGAGCGTTTTGCCACCGCTGTCGGACTACCCGGCGTGATTGCTCACGGTATGTTCACCATGGGATCCGCCGTTCAACTGGTAACCGATTGGGTAGGTGACCCCGGTGCGATTATCGATTACCAGACGCGTTTTACTAAGCCTGTACCTGTGGCAGATGCCGAGGGCGATAATGCGCCTAACACCGGTGGCAACGTTATCTCGGTTAGCGGTAAGGTCGGTGCTCTTGATGATGACGCGCGAACCGCTCGCGTAGATCTCACCGTGAGTGCCCCTGATTCAGAAGGCAAAGACCAAAAAGTTCTGGTCAAAGCCCAAGCAGTCGTCAAGTTCTAAGAGACTTTTGTACCTGCTCATTTGTGCTTCGCATCCGGTTTCTCATGACCGGATGCGAGGCATATTCCTTCTAAGCGCTGACCGCGATGAACCTCTCACGACATAAGAGGTAACCACTGCTCACCGAACTAGAAATGATGTCTTTTACTGCACTAGAGTTTAAAGACTCTCGCATACTATCTCGTACTTGAAAGCATCTTTGTCGTGAAAGCTACTCTTACCGACCAACAGATAAAAACCTGGTACCGGGCAGTACTTATTATCTTCTTCGCCTCCGGTCTTTTGACCGCATCCTGGCTGACTCGACTGCATGATATTTCGCACGGTTTGCACCTTACGCCGGGACCCATGGGGATGCTACTTCTGGCGCAGACGGTGGGCTCGTTTTCTGCGGTGTCGATGTCAGGGTATTTGGTATCGAAATTTGGTGCTCGCACCTGTATCTTAGGCTCGTATATTCTTGCAACCGCGGGAGCAACACTCGTGGGGTTAGCCGTGAGTATCGCAAGCGTCCCGCTGGCGGCTTTCTCGCTGATGATTATGGGTCTTGGTATTGCTGTCTCTAACGTTGCTTCCAACGTTCAGGGCGTGGCGGTTGAACGCGCGCTAGGACGCTTTGTCACCCCGATTATGCACGGCTTCTTCTCGATCGGCACGGTAGTTGGTGCTGCCATCGGGACCGCAGACACCTTCCTCGGAGTGCCGTTCGGGGTGCATATGTTCTATATGGCTGTTTTGATTATCGCCTTGGTACTGTACTCGTTGCGTCACTGCCATTCTGAGAACTACGGTCAAGATAGTACCGCCATGATGGCGCAGGTTACCTCCTACCGAGTCAAGGATGCATGGCGTGATAAGCACACTATCCTCATCGGTATTTTTGTGCTGGGTATGGCACTGGCGGAGGGCTCAGCTAACGACTGGATTGCACTTGCCCTCACCCGAGAATACGAAACGACGGCTACCGTGGGGTCACTTGGCTACTTCACTTTTGTGGCTGCTATGACCACAGGACGCTTGTTAGGTACTCGCTTCTTGAACGCTCACGGACGCATCAGCGTGCTACGCGGCACCTGCTCACTGGCAATCATCGGACTCATTATTTTCATCTTTGCGCCGAATACCGCCATCGGGTTTGTGGGGCTAGTCATTTGGGGTCTCGGCGCATCCCTGGGATTCCCCACCGGTATGAGCGCCGCATCCGACGACCCCGTGAAAGCTGCGGTGCGCGTATCTGTTGTCTCGACCATTGGCTACGCCGCTTTCTTGGGCGGTCCGCCACTGCTGGGAATGCTGGGCGAAGCTTTCGGAATTCGCCACGGTTTGCTAGCGGTGCTGATATTCGTGGTCTCCTCGCTGATGCTTACCCGCTACCTTGAAGTTTTCAAGAACGATAAGCCTGTTCACACTGAATCTCTTGGGCCTGATCCGGCAGCTGCTGTTCCGCAAGAACATCCCAACCAGCCCTAAATACAGATAAACTAGGGGAGTGAGTGAAATGTTATTAAGCGAACTGACGACCGCCGCAGTGGGCGGACCCATCAAAAATTATGTTCGCGCAACCAGCGAATCTGAAATTATCGAAGCCGTAAAAACTGCCGACGAAGCAGGCGAGAAACTGCTCATTGTTGGCGGTGGCTCTAACCTGATTGTCGCTGATGCTGGCTTCGACGGCACCGTTGTGCACATCGCCTCAGAGGGTATTCGCGATCTTGAAGTACCTGCCTGTGGCGGTGCGAACATCCGCGTGCAAGCCGGTCATAACTGGGATGCTTTTGTGCAGTACGCCATCGACCATGAATGGGTTGGTATCGAGGCACTCTCAGGTATTCCCGGTACCGTTGGTGCAACCCCCGTACAAAACGTAGGGGCATACGGTGCGGAAGTCGCTCAGACTATCTCATCGGTTCGCACCTGGGATCGCGAAAAGCGCGCTGTAAAGACCTTTGCGCTTTCAGACCTAGATTTTAGCTACCGCCATTCGGTGCTCAAAGAAAACACCGTCAACGGCTCACCGCGTTACGTGGTGCTGACCGTTGATTTCCAGTTCACCTTCGGTACTCTTTCTGCACCTATACGCTACGCCGAACTAGGACGTCGCCTGGGCGTTGAGGTAGGTGAACACGCAGAATCCCGCAAGGTGCGTGAGACCGTGCTTGAGCTGCGCGCGTCTAAGGGCATGGTGCTGGACGCGGATGACCGCGATACCTACTCCACCGGATCGTTCTTTACCAACCCCATCGTTGATGAGTCAGTGCGAGAGCAGTTACCTGCGGATGCGCCGTCCTACCCTGCCACCAACGCGGCAGGCGAGGTTCTTGAGGGCAAGATTAAACTCAGCGCGGCCTGGCTGATTCAGAACGCTGGCTTCGATAAGGGGTTTGGGCTGGAGGGCGATTCTCAACAGATTGCTGGTGGTCGTGCATCGCTATCTACCAAGCACACCCTGGCTATCACTAACCGTGGTGAGGCTAGTGCTGACGATCTTATGGCAATCGCTAGCGCGATTCGCGATGGCGTGAAAGAATCCTTCGGCATCGAGCTTGTACCCGAACCTGTGATTGTGGGAACAGGCTTAGCGAAGTAAGTTTTCTATAGAAATTTTTTTATCGTTGTAGCGACGATGTGGGGGCGGTCCTGTGAAAGGGCAGCCCCATTTTTATATGGTTTACGGCGTAGAGAATCGGTGTAAGAGGGCTTCCCGGAGACAAGTAAAAACGCGGCGCACTGGTTGAGTCTGGCATGAATCGCTTTGCGAGCGTAGCGAACCAAGCGAGAGGGGCTGTGCGCCGTGGTTGTACTTGTGGAGGGAGCTGAAGTTAGGTCCTTTGAGTGCTATCCAAAGCTAACTAGCTAAGGTAATTCTGCTCATCCGACACATCGAGGTTTCGGGGCGCTGAAAATGAAGCTGAGGACAAATAGCTGAGTCATCTGCGCGGCGTAGAAACCCCTACCAATACGTATATTTATGCAAAATGATGCATCCGCCGACACCTTTGGTGCTGGGATGTGGGCACGCTTTGCGCCCAACCTTGCTTGGTAAATAAGAATCTTTCTCAATTTTAAGAATGTGATTGCGAGTGCTGTGTGGCTCGCTATTGATTTTGAACCGGGTATAAGTTACTATTTGGTAAATAGTTATACAAAGATAAAGATTTCTTCTGAAATAAAATCAATCGTGGCTTAATCGGGTTGATTTGTTTATGTTTGCATTATTGCAAAATTTTTCTCAGTGGTCTATATCATCAGTATTATTACTAGTCAGGTGTGTTCTTTGTGAAAAAATACTCTGTGGTCAGACCAATAATAAATATTTAAAAATCTTGCAAAATTGTTAAATATGCGCAAAGATCGGTGAATACTCATAACGATATTGGCTATCTACTACGACGGAATTTTTAACGGTGGGCGTACGCACTTTTACTCGAAACACAGCTCCAGGAACCCGGTGGGCATCTCCGGCTATACACGCCACGGTACCCGTTCCCACCTACGCCGCGTCCGCCCCTTACGCCTTCGAGTTGCTCGCACCAGCGCATATTCAGTATGACTATACGACGTATGGCGCAATTTGCACGAGCGTTAAAACCACGGTGAGTACTCACGCGCTCGGCTGCATCCAGCGCGTGAGAGGAATCCAAGAACTAATCGCTCACGGTGCTACGGAACTCCACTCGCATTCACTGATCGTAGCCTTTCTTTGCGGATGTACTAGCGTGGAATGGATTATCGATAACAACAACTGGTCAGCACATAAAATCCAAAAACATATATAGAACCCGAAGGATGCTCCCCGCGCGGTATCCGCGAATATGTGGGCGACTGTGATGTGTATGAGTTCCGTTTTAGAACGCCACGACATTTGTGGGCAGAAAACCTCACCGAGCTTCTCGACAGCTGGTGTAGCGAAGAATTTTTGGCCTCTGACTGCGCGCATAACCCTCGCTGCTTTCAGCGAGAAACGTTTGAGTGCGTAGTCGCTAATACTTGGAGTTTTACTGATAGACACGGCGAGACTCAGACCGCGACTGACGTCTTTCGTGTCCCCAATCAGTAACACCGTGTGGGAGGAGAATGTGGGGTTCTCCTTCCACACAACTTTTATAACTTATGCTTAGATATACGCGGCTATCATTCAGGTTGCTGAGGTAGATTCAAGAGCAACTACTGAGATTATGGGGGAATGCATGGGTCTTAATCACGAGCTTGACCGCAGCTCGGGTGGCGCTGTGCACCGCCTCATGGCCAGGCTGCGAGGCTTCCTGCATCATCACCCTGCACTTTTGCTGCTATACCGCACCCTTGTGATTGTCGTTGGCACTATTTTGATGCTGATGGGGTTAATCATGCTGGTGACGCCCGGCCCTGGTTGGCTCTTTATTTTTATGGGCATGGGGCTGTGGGGAACAGAGTTTCACTGGGCACACCGTGTGAACGTGTGGGGTAAAAAGAAAGTGCTTGATGCCTGGAATGCAGCTAAACGCAAGCGGTACGAAAGGTATCTGCGACAGCGTGCCCGCATCTGGCAGGGCCGAGAAAACCAAACTCATTTTTGCCCGACAGGCACTCACTACCATTCATAAAGCAGCGGAGCACCGCAAGGCTTAGGCGTGATGCTGAATTTGCTCAAAACCTAGCGCATGACGGCATGCGGTTAGGATTTGGGAGTCCTCAAAACCGAGTCCGCGCATAGCGGCAACGTAGTCAGCCGTGAGCTGATGAGCCTTATGCTCGGTGGCGTCCACGGCCGTAATAAAGCTCCCCGCGCGTCCGTGGGTCTCAATAACACCTGCGGCTTCTAATTCTTTATACGCTTTTGCAACAGTGTTTACCGCGATATTTAGTTCATGGGCTAAAGAACGGACCGGTGGCAACCGATCTCCTGCCTTGAAGGTGCCCTGCGCACGCGCGCTAATAATCGTCCGTCGTAACTGCGAGTACGGGGGAGTGTCTGAATCTTTATTGACCGTAAAATGCAAAATACTGACGTCGCTAGCGGGGCTAACGACGTCAGTATTGATTTGCGATGATGCGTGAGGCATACGCCTATTGTCTCCTCTAGAGGGCGCCGGTAGCAATCTTGAGCATACGGCGAACAGGCTCAGCTGCGCCCCATAGTAGCTGATCGCCCACGGTGAACGCGCTGATGTACCGCGGTCCCATTGCTAACTTGCGGATGCGCCCTACAGGAATATCCAATGAACCGGACGCTGCTACGGGGGTCAGACCCTCCATCGAGGCTTCCTTGGTGTTAGGAATGACTTTCGACCACTGATTATCTTCATCGATAATCTTCTCAATCTCTTCAACGGAGAGATCTTCGGTGAGTTTCATGGTGAGCGCCTGTGAGTGTGAGCGCATGGTTGCAATGCGTACGCACAGACCATCCATGATGACGCGGTCTTCTTCGCTGAGTCCTAGAATCTTGTTGGTTTCAGCATCGGCCTTCCATTCTTCTTTGGATTGGCCGTTGCCAAGATCGGCATCAATCCAAGGAATCAAGGAGCCGCCCAGGGGAGCACCGAACTGGGTGGTGTCGAGCTCGCCGGAACGCTGCTTAGCAAGTACCTTGCGGTCGATCTCCAAAATAGCGGACGCGGGGTCGGCAAGTTCTGCAGAAACGGTACCGGAGAGGTCACCGAACTGCTTGAGTACCTCACGCATGTGGCGCGCACCGCCACCGGATGCTGCTTGGTAGGTCATGGAGGTCGTCCACTCAACTAAACCCTGCTTGAAGAGTCCGCCCAAGCCCATGAGCAGGCAGGATACAGTACAGTTACCGCCGATAAAGTCTTTGACGCCGGAGTCCAGCCCGCGATCAATCACGTCGCGGTTGATGGGGTCAAGAACGATGACAGAGTCGTCATTCATGCGCAGGGTTGACGCTGCATCAATCCATAGACCGTCCCAGCCGCGTTCGCGGAGCTTGGAGTGCACCTCTTTGGTGTAGTCGCCACCCTGAGCTGTCACGATGATAGGAAGCTTAGCCAGCGCATCAATATCGTGCGCGTCCTGCAAGGTGCTTTCTTCGAGCGCACCATCGAATGTGGGCGCGGGCTTACCCGCCTGCGACGTTGAGAAGAAAACGGGGGTAATACCCTCAAAGTCGTTTTCTTCCAGCATGCGCTTCATGAGCACGGAGCCCACCATGCCGCGGTAGCCTACAAAACCTACTGAGTCACCGGTTGTAAAAGTCATGTGTTCAGTCTAGCTTTTGTGGGCTGTTATGGCAGGATACTTTCTAATTGTGAAACGAAAGCGCAACAAACGGGACGCGGCTCACAAGGTTTGTGAAGTCGCGTCCCGTGTAGTGAGGTTCGTCGAGAAAGATTGGGCTTAGCGGGTCCAGGTCTCGAAACGATAGGTCAGCGGTAGCTTCTGATCATTGTCATCCATGAGGTAGCCACGTTCAGAACGCTGGGAATCGCTCACGGCACTTTGGCTCCATTCCCCGCTCACAACCGGTGCAGACGCATCGCCCTGAATCGATCCGGTAAAGACGGTGCGCTCAACCAGGCTCACGCGTCCGTCGACGACACCCGGAATATCGGTGAGAGCCAGTGTCTGCTCATAGATGTTGGCGCCACCAATAACCCATACGGTTTCGGCGTCCTGCGCATGATTCAATGCGTATTCAACGGCACTGGGAATATCTGCCACCCAGGTAGCGCCATCGCGTTCAGTAGGCTCGTCAACAGAACTCGTGACCACGATATTCAGACGCCCGGGCAGCGGCCGAAAGCGCGGCGGAAAGGACTCCCACGTCTTGCGTCCCATAATCACAGGGGCGCCGAGAGTCACCTCTTTAAAATGAGCCAAATCCTCCGGAGCATACCAGGGCATATCGCCGTTGCGTCCAATAATTCCATTCTCAGCCTGCGCCCACACAGCGCCTAAAATTTTAGCCATGATTAGACCGCAATCGGTGCTTTGATAGTGGGGTGGTGCTTGTAATCCACCAGCTCAAAGTCTTCAAATTCGTACTCAAAAATTGAGGATTTCTTGTTCTTGATGCGCAGCTGCGGGTATTCATACGGCTCACGGGAAAGCTGCTCGCGCACCTGATCAAAGTGATTGGAGTAAATATGGCAGTCGCCGCCGGTCCACACAAACTCGCCGGGTTCCATGCCCACCTCTTCAGCGATGAGCTGAGTCAGCAAAGCATAGGATGCGAGATTGAAAGGAACACCCAGGAACATGTCGGCTGAGCGCTGGTACAGCTGGCAGGAGAGTTCCTTGGTGCCGTCCTTACGAGTACGCACGTAGAACTGGAAGAGCGCATGGCAAGGAGGTAGCGCCATGTCATCAACCTCGGCAGGGTTCCACGCAGAGACAATATGACGGCGTGAATCCGGGTTGTTCTTCAACGACTCAACGACCTTAGCAATCTGGTCGATCGTTTCGCCGTGACCAGCGGGCCACGAACGCCACTGAACGCCGTAGACCGGCCCTAGTTCGCCGTCCTCATCAGCCCACTCATCCCAAATGGTGACGCCGCGTTCCTGAAGCCACTTCACGTTCGATTCACCGCGCAAGAACCACAGCAACTCAATAGCTACAGATTTAAAATGAACACGTTTAGTCGTAATGAGCGGGAAAGACTCACGAAGGTCAAAACGCATCTGACGTCCAAAGATGCTACGGGTACCGGTGCCGGTACGATCGCCCTTGTCATCGCCGTTTTCCATAATCTCAGCAAGCAAATCTTCGTAGGGTGTGGCGATATTGGTCATCAATGAATCTTTCGGTGACGGAGACAAAAACTATCTATAACTATAGTTGCGAAACGACGTGTTATCACATGGTATCCGCCTGTGATGTCGGTTAGCACATGCAGGCAAAACTTGCGCTCACCAGCTGGCATCGGGACTGGCGTGAATCGCGTCGTGAGCGTTAGCGAACCACGCGAGAGGGACCGCTGGTGAGCGCGAGTTTTGCCTCGTCTCCGAACTATCTACTCTTAGTCGTTAAAGGGCTTGATTTGCTCTACAGCAATAGCTTTGCGGTTGTCCTTTTTAGCTACATGAACCACAAGCATTTCACCGGGGGTCAGGTAGGGATCTTCCACAGGCAGCTGTGCTGTTAGTTTATTGCCGATGTTCTCAGACATCACCTGCAGGACGGTAGGTAGTACCGGGCGGTGCGTGCACAGGGCTACCGCGTCGTCCTTATCAAAAAGGGACTGCACAATCTTGGCGACCTTCTTAGGGTTGGCCTTGTGGGCGTCCTCCGTAAGCGGTGCTTTTTGCTTAATCACGACGCCGCTGGTCTTCGAAAACGGTGAGACGGTCTGCATACAGCGAACCCAAGGAGAAGAAATGAGTTTGGTGGGCTCCCACGCCTCAAGAAGCTTGCCCACTGCGATTGCTTGACGCTTGCCGGTAGCCGCCAAAGTGCGTTCACCTTCAGCTCCCGCCCATGATGAGCGGGGCTTCGCTTTTGCGTGACGCACGATAAGAATCGGACGGGTGTAAAGGTTGCCCTTGGCCTGCAAATCTACCAGCGCGTCCAAAGGCTCCCGGTCAGTGTCATTGGTGAGCATCTCGCGTGCTTTTTCGGGCGTCACCCACTTGAGCTCATCGACTTCACCGTGATCCGCCTGAGCGTGTGCAGCAGCAGTGGTGCGAGCTGCCCAGTAGAAAACCTCTTTTTTGCCGTGCTTGACCTTGTACTTGGTGACAGCCAAAGGCACACCGAGCTTAACGTTCAGACCCACTTCTTCGCGAACCTCGCGCACAGCTGTCTCAGCGATGGTTTCACCGGCGTCCTGCTTGCCCTTAGGCCACGACCAGTCATCGTAATGGGGGCGGTGAATAATCAGAACTTCGAGCTGATCTTTTTTTTCGCGCCAAATAAGGCAGCCTGCGGCAACAACATCAGGCATGTTGTCCGATGTTTTTGTGACGGTAAAATCGCCGTCACGGCGTACCGCAGAGTAGAGTATATCTTTTGCCATGTGCGTGTGAATGACTTTCTGAAGTTCCTGTACAAAAATGTCCTTGGCAGTAAAGAACTATCAAGGACATTCTAGTACCTGCTATGCGGTGTTACGTTTCGTTGCGGTACCTCAATGTGTGGGCACGCAACGGTCGTTCCTGCGCGGCTGGTTATTTTTTGCGGCGTGAATCCAGGTACATCTGCTGGACGTCGGTGAGCTGGTTGCCGTCCGAATCCAGGTGATGACGCGTCCACTTGCCGTCTGAGTCAAGATGCCAGTTGCTGGTGGTTTCTGACATGTAGTTGCTAAACATATCGAGCAGGTACTTGATGTGTTCGCGGTGCTTAACGCGCACTAGGGCCTCAACACGGCGGTCGAGGTTGCGGTGCATCATATCTGCCGAGCCAATGAAGACCACCGGTTCGCCGGCGTTTTCGAAGGTGAAGACGCGGGAGTGTTCCAAGAAGCGTCCTAGGATTGAGCGGACCTTAATGTTTTCGCTGAGACCGGGAACATTTGGACGCAAGGCGCAGATGCCGCGTACAACCACGTTGACTTCGACGCCTGCCTGCGATGCGCGGTAGAGCGAGTCGATGATTGCCTCGTCCACCATTGAGTTGCACTTGATCTGAATCTTGGCTTTACGGCCAGCCAGCTTGTGCTCGATTTCTTTGTTGATGCGGTCGATTAGACCTGAGCGCAGTGAGCGCGGTGCAACCAGCAGCTCGCGGTAGGTGGTCTTCGGTGCGTAGCCTGAGAGCTGGTTGAACAGGCGTGATACGTCTTCGGTGATCTGCTGATCGCAGGTGATTACACCCAGATCTTCGTAGAATCGTGCGGTGGACGGGTGGTAGTTACCCGTACCGATATGCGCGTAGCGACGCAGCCCGTCGGCTTCTTTGCGCACCACCAGTGAGAGCTTGCAGTGAGTCTTTAGACCCACGATGCCGTACACCACGTGAACGCCAGCGCGTTCTAGCTTACGAGCCCAGTTGATGTTCGCTTCTTCGTCAAAGCGTGCCTTAATTTCAACCAGCGCCAGCACCTGCTTGCCAGCTTCGGCTGCCTCAATGAGCGCGTCCACAATGGGGGAGTCACCCGAGGTGCGGTACAGGGTCTGCTTGATTGCCTGAACATTGGGATCAGCGGCAGCCTGTTCCAAGAACGCCTGCACAGAGGTCGCAAAGGAGTCATAGGGGTGATGCAGGAGCACGTCGTGCTCGCGGGTTGCCGCAAATACCTTAGCTGCCTTTGCAGTCTCAGTGGAATTGAGCCAGCGAGAAGTATGGGCAACATGCTTGGGGTAGTGCAAGGCAGGACGGTTGGCGCGAACAATGGGAGCCATACCGCGCAAATCAAGGGGAGCGGGAAGCTTGTACACTTCAGACTCCACCACGCTGAGTTCAGATACCAGAAGCTCAAGAATGTTGGGGTTAATGGTGTCTTCAACTTCAAGGCGTACCGGAGGGCCAAAACGGCGGCGCAGAAGCTCTTTCTCCAGCGCCTTCAACAGGTTTTCAGCGTCGTCCTCTTCAACTTCCAAGTCCTCGTTACGGGTCACACGGAAGGCGTGGTGTTCTACAACCTCCATACCGGGGAAGAGAATATCAAGATGCTCAGCGATAATCGCTTCAAGGGGAATGAACAGAGCTTCCTTACCCGGTGAGTTGACATCGCGCATCGATGACACTGGAATCATACGATCTAGCTGATCAGGCACCTTCAGACGAGCGAAAAGCTCTTTACCGGTCTGCGGGTTGCGCACGATGACAGCCAAGTTCAAAGAGAGACCCGAGATATACGGGAAGGGGTGCGCCGGATCAACAGCAAGCGGAGTAAGAATAGGGAATACTTCTTGACGGAAGTAATCACCTAGGCGCTTCTTCGCCTCATCATCGATATCTTCCCAGCTGACAATGCGAATGCCTTCTTTTTCAAGCTCAGGATAAACCTGATCGCGGAAGACATGAGCCTGACGTTCCTGAAGCTGGTGGGCAGCTTCAGCGATTTCTTCCATCTGCTCTTCAGGCGTCAAACCAGCCGCAGACGGCACTGCAATACCGGTTGCAATACGACGCTTGAGACCAGCCACACGAACCATGAAGAACTCATCGAGGTTGCTGGTCACAATGGAGAGAAAGTTCAGGCGCTCTAGAAGAAACAGGTCGGGATCTTCAGCGAGTTCAAGGACGCGGGTGTTGAAGTCCAGCCAGCTGGTTTCACGGTCCAAGAAGCGGTCTGAGCCGAAGTCTCCGGCAAGATGAGGGAGCGTGATTTTTTCGCCGACGTCGATGCGGTCGCCGCGGGTTTCGGCTCGCTCAATTTTGTTGATGTCTGTGGCGATGTGATGAACCGCCTGAGGCTGCTTATTTTCAGCAGCTGGTGTCTTGCTCATTGTCGTCTCTTTCCGGTAATGACTCGGGTGGATGTGGTCTCTTGGTAAAAATTAGTGGGTGTACATGCGGTCTACGCTGAGGTCTTCAAAGCCTAGCGAGCGGTAGAGATGCATGGCTGCCTGGTTGTCGTCATCGACATAGAGGACGATGCGCTCTAGCTGAGCCCCGTTCTCGGTGCGGTACTGCGCCAGATGGTTCATACCGGTGAGCGTGAGTGCCTTACCTAGCTTTTTGCCCTGCCATGCGGGCGAGATGCCTACCGCGTAGACCTCGCCTTCTTCTGCAGTTTCAACCTTGGTCCAGTGATAGCCCGCTAATCCGTTGGGCGCGTGGGCGATGAAGAACCCGCGAGCATCAAACCAGGAGCTCTCCATGCGCTGTGCTAAATCATCGTGGGTGAGCTTGCCCTGCTCCGGATGCGACGCGAACGCCGCTGCATTGAGGGTTAACCACGCGAGCGCGTCGGTTGCGGGTTCAAAGGTCTTGATGGCAATTCCCTCCGGCAAAGCCGCGTTTTTGGTCGCGTTCTCGATACGCGTACGGCTGTCATCGGTAAGAAGCACAGCCATCTTGTGCAACTCGCGCACAGGAGTAAAACCGTACTGCGAGGTGAGTTGTTCAGCGGCGCTCGCGATAGCATCACCTTCACCGGTGAGAACCTGATGAACCCAAGCCGTGTACTGCGAGAGGTTTTCCTTCCCCAGTGCTGAAATAACGAACGATACTGCCTGGGATGCAATACCGCGTCCACGATGCTTCGGTGAAACTGCACCTTCTAGTACACCAGCTGCATCCGGGGTGGGTACAACAGCTACCCACGCGCCTAAGATTTCAGAGTCGTCGTTGGAGATGAAGAAAAGTCGTGCTTTAGAAGCAGACCGGTTGTGAGTGCCGTCGGTACGCGCTGCGCTTTCTTGGCGGACAGCAACAAGAGTTTGCTCAGAAAAAGCAGAGGTACCGTCGTGTGCAGTGACTGCATCAACAAAGGCCTCGAACTGTGCAAGGTGCTTAGCGCTCATATCGCTTTCTAGCGGGGTAAGACCCAGATGCTCAGTGTGCATAGTATTCCTTCGTTGATAGCTCTTGCTTACCTATTTACTCTACCCAAAACCAAGAAAATAAAGGTAAATAGAGCCGAAGTTACGCTAGAAGGTTTACTTAGATGTCATCTTTCGACGAAGAACGCGGAGCGTTGAAACTGTAACCCACATTTCGCACGGTCGAAATCATGTGCTCGTGGTCAGGTCCCAACTTTGAGCGCAACCTACGAATATGAACGTCCACGGTGCGCGTGCCACCGTAATAGTCGTAGCCCCAGACCTCCGACAGCAACTGAGCGCGGGTAAACACGCGTCCTGGGTGCTGAGCTAAAAATTTCAACAGCTCAAATTCTTTGTAGGTGAGGTTGAGCGGGGCCCCTGCCAGGCGGGCAGTGTACGATGCCTCATCGATAGTTACCTCGCCGCTGCGAATAATGGAATCGTCAGGTTCTTCTGGCAGGGAATGAGCAGATGCTAAGCGTAGGCGAGCCTCAAGCTCAGCGGGGCCGGCGGTGTCAAGAATAATATCGTCAACTAGCCACTGACTAGAAACCGCAGCCATACCGCCTTCGGTTAGAACCATCAACAGCGGAGCGGTAAGACCCGATGATTTGAGAAGTTGAGCAGTGTTGCGCGCCAGCACTAAGGCATCGCGGGCGTCAATCAAAATCACGACACCCGCATCGCGATTAAGGACGCTTGAGTCTGTAGATAGCGGAAGGATCGTCACCCTGTGGTTCAGCAAATCAAGGGCAGGTAAAACCTCACCGCTTGTATAAGCAGTATCTGATAACAGCATCAGATGGGTCATGTTTCACCGCCAGCCTACTTTTAGAAGAATCTTCTAAAGACACAATTTCCAAAATTAATACTACAAAACACAACCGCGAACCTTTAGAAAAAGCGTTTCACAGAGCAAGATGGTGTGTAATAAAGTTTCACCATTCACCGCACTCAGTGCCCAAGGCGAAAGACGGCAGAACTCATCGTGACTCATACTGAACACTCAGATGCACAGACCACCAAGTTGCGTACCTTCGTTCCTGAGCTCAAGCAGATTCGCGATAAGCAGCGTCGCAAGATGTATGAGGGTCGTATTGGGGCTATCGGAGCATCACCTCAGTCGCGCTACCGTCTAGTGGGTATTGCTGCGTGTGTGACTCTGCTGGCTGTAGTGGTTGCCTCTATTATTCATCCGTATGTTTCGGCAGCGGTCTGTTTGGGCGTTGTGGCACTGGTCGCTGGCGGTTGGCCTGCGGCCACTGGCGTGGCTGAGCTCCGCGGAACCCATAGAATTTATCAGCACTCCACGATCATTCTGCTCTCCGGTGTGGTGTCGGTGGTGCTAGCACTGACGACTCCCTCAGCTGATCGCTTGGCGATGCTGCCACTGGTGGCAGCGGTAGGCATCGTCTGCAGCTTTCTCGTTGAACTGGTACGCGGCGAAGGGTCTAAAGGACGCCTGGAGTCCACTATTTCTTGTGTCACGGGTGTGCTCGCTTCTGTTTCTGCCGCTGGCTGGGTTGGCATTTCACGCATCTATGACACACCGGGGGGAGCCTTGCCGATTCTATTGACCGGCGTCATCTTCGCTCTTTTGGTGGGACTAATTGGTTTGCGCATCATCTCAGCAGGTCCTAAAGAAGGGCCCCGTCGCGGCGCCTTAACACTTGGCGTAACACCCGTAGCATTTATTGGCGTTGTCGGTTACACAAGTGCGACCTTTCTCACCTATGTGCTAGGGTAAAACCATGATTCAAGCACTAGAAATTCTCTTCCTCTGCCTGCTGGGTGGAGCATTTGTATTCATCTTCGGTGGTATGGCTGCAGTTATTCGCGGTCTCTTCCGAGGTCAGAAATAAATCACCTTTTACCCGAGTGGGGTTGCTAGCGAAGTAGCTGGCAACCCCATTTTTTGTGCCCATTTACGGCAGCGGGGTGTGATGCGCGGATCGCGCGGGTGTGTTTATGCTCCCAAACCGTCAAAAATTATCTTGCAGTAGTGCAAAAGTTGCAGAAGTGCATTTAGTATTGGTGAGTCTTAAATAGTTTTTCACCTACTTCAAAGTGAAGGTTTAAATGTCAGTAGCCCCCGCGGAGCGTGCTTCAACAGCATCCGCACAACCGGTGATGACACAGCGCCAGATTACGCTTGTCATCGTTGGCCTCATGGCCGGCATGTTTCTGTCATCTCTCGACCAAACCATCGTCTCCACCGCAATCCGCACCATTGGCGATGATCTTCACGGTCTAGAGCAGCAGGCGTGGGTAACCACCGCCTACATGATCACTTCTACGATCTCAACGCCGATTTACGGCAAGCTTTCCGATATCTTCGGTCGCCGCCCTCTGTACCTTTTCGGTATTGGCGTTTTCATTCTGGGCTCTTTGCTTTCATCATTCTCTACATCGATGATGATGCTGGCGGCTTTCCGAGCTTTCCAGGGCATCGGCGCAGGCGCTCTCATGTCGCTTCCTATGGCGATTATGGGCGATATGCTCGCTCCTCGTGAACGTGCAAAATACCAGGGTTACTTCCTGGCTGTCTTCGGTATTTCATCAGTGCTGGGCCCGCTCATCGGCGGTGTTTTCGCCGGTGCTGACAGCCTTCTCTGGGTGACCGGCTGGCGCTGGGTTTTCCTGGTGAACGTGCCGATCGGTATTATCGCGCTCGGTATGGTCTGGAAGTTCCTGCACCTGCCTTCATTCGGCAATAATGCCGCTAAGCCGCGCATCGACTGGTGGGGTGCAACGTTCGTTATTGTTGCTCTCGTTCCCCTCTTGCTGGTTGCTGAGCAGGGACGCGAGTGGGGCTGGGGCTCTACCGCATCAATCGCCTCCTATGTTGTCTCCGGTCTTGGCCTGATTGCTTTCTTGATTGTTGAATCCAAGATGGGGCAGGATGCGATTATTCCGCTTCACCTCTTTGGTAACGGTACTTTCTCGATGTCAACCATCCTAGGCTTCTTGGTGGGCTTTGCGATGTTCGGCGCGATGATGACTATTCCGCTGTACTTGCAGATTGTTGTGGGCTTGACTCCTACTGAATCAGGTTTGGCAACGCTACCGATGATGGCGGGCATTATGCTCTCATCGATTGTTTCCGGTCAGATTGTGTCTAAGACCGGTAAGTACCGCATCTTCCCGATCATCGGTACCTTGTTGGTTACTGCCGGTTATTACTACTTAACCTTCTTGACCGTTGATCGCCCCCTGTGGTTCTTGATGATCGGTATGTTCATCATTGGTTCAGGTATGGGTCAGCTGATGCAGTCATTGACTTTGGCAACTCAGAACGCTGTGCAACCGCGCGATATGGGTGTTGCGACCTCAGCTGCTACTTTCTTCCGTCAGATTGGCGGCACCATGGGTACCGCGGTTCTGTTGTCAGTTTTGTTCACCGCTATGCCCAATAACATCATGAGCGCTATGAGCAATGAAGATGATCTTCGTTCGGCGTTGGATGCTGCGACCAATCCGGCTGTGGCTTCAGCTCCTGAGAATGCCGGCATCATGGATCAGATGTGGAACAAGATTGTTGATCCTGTTAAAAGCAATATTCAGACCCAGCTTGATGGTGGAGCTAACCAGGCAAAGGCTGCCGCTGATCAGGCTGTGCGTGATCAGGTAACCGCTGCGGTTCAAGGACGCGTGGACTCCGGTGAGATTCCGGCAGAGGCTGCGCAGGGCATCATTGACCAGCAGGTTGCTGAAAATCAGGGTGCAGCTGAAGAGCACGCGCTGAGCGCTGCCGCTGAACAGGCTCATGCAACTGTTTCAAACGGTACCTTGACTGTTGACTGGGCTAATGACGATCAGCGCGCCTACTGGGTTGATCAGATCGCTCCTCAGATCTCAGAGGAAATTTCTAACAACGCTGATTCTGACAGCGAAAATTCCGATGATTCTGCATCAACGTCGGATACTTCATACCTCGATGGTGCAGACTCACGTTTGACTCGCCCGTTCATGCGCGGTTTCACCGAGTCAGCTGTAACGGTGTACTGGGTAGGCTTTGTCGCGATTTTGGTCGCGTTCATCCTGTCGCTGTTCTTCAAGGTTCCGCCGCTGCGTAACTCATCAGCACTGCAGGAAGCCGCCGATAAGCATCATGCCGATAACCGCGAACCCGAGGCAGTGACCTCAAGTAACGTCATCGTTGCCGAGACGGTTGCTCCCGGTACCGCGGCGCAGGCGATCGTTGCAGGAGGTATGGAAGATCCTGCAAAGACCGAAGACAAGGTTGAATCTAAGCCTTCAGCATCCCGCGATTTCACCTACTCGGATGCGGCTCCCGTTGCAGCTGTAGTAGCGCCCGCGCCGGAAATTGCAGACCGTGAGGCCGTGCGCGCTCACGACAGCCGTGCGACCGCAGAAGAACCAGCAGAGCAACCGGTGTATAACGTGCGCGTTGTACCTTCTGCTGATCACTCGGCACCGGCGCAGCGCATTTCAACGGAAAGCATGATTGCGCTTGCCACCTCTACAATGTCGATGATTGTTGCAACTATTGCCTTGATTAAATCAAGCAAGAAGTAACAACTTTTCGACACAAGCGGCCAGAGCCCCAGGCGGTTCTGGCCGCTTTTTCGCATCCTGAGAGAAACGTTGTGAGGCCTGTTCACCGCAGGGATAACTCTCTGTGCCAGCCTAGAGCGTCGTAATAGACTAGAGACATGGCTATTGAAATTCCTTCAAATCTTTCACCCGAACTCGTACCGCTTTCTTGGATGCTTGGCACCTGGGAAGGTACCGGTTCCCTCTGGTACAAAGGCGAGGAGCAGACTCCTTTCGGTCAGATCATTACCTTTACTCAAGACGGTTTGCCCTTCATCGAATACCGCGCGGAGTCTTTCTTGCTTGACGATGACGGCAACAAATTGCGTCCTATTTCTGTCGAGACAGGTTTTTGGCAAATTGACCGCGAACAAAAAGACGGCGACGTTGGCCCCGGTCTGGTAGCGGCAGATATCGTCCCCGAGTTTGCAGACGCAGAATCCGTCGAAAAGCTGCGCAACGCTGACGACGGCTTCAACATCATGGCAACCATCAGCCACCCCGGCGGCATCAGCGAAAATTACGTGGGCATGGTTAATGGCCCCGTTGTGCGTATGCAGACCGGTAACCTCATGCGCGATGAAATCTCTAAAGAATACGCGGGATCTGTTCGCCTGTGGGGTCTTGTAAACGGCAACCTCATGTGGGACTGGGAAACCGCCAATCCCGAGACCAAGAAGCTCGAGAAGCACGCATCCGCAGAACTGCGCAAGACCTCCAGCATGAGCGGTGAATCGCTGGGTACTACCATGTTCGGCTCACTGGATGAGAGCGAAGAAAGCAACGACAAATAATGAGTGATTACGTCAGCCCTTTGATGCAGCGATACGGCACGTTCTCTGCAACGGGAGCGGACGCTGGTGTCGCGGCACACTATGGCGATCCAATGCGTGAACAGCGCCGTTTGGCACGCGCTACCGATCAGCCCGTTATCGTTGATTTTTCTCATCTGGGTGTTGTAACAGTCACCGGTGCTGACCGAGCGAGATGGTTGACCACCTTGTCATCCCAGGTCATGACTTCTCCCGATGTTGCTCGGGGCAGTGAGTTGCTTTTGATGTCGGTTCAGGGGCGCATTGAGTTTTACGCTCACGCCGTTGAAGCTCACGACACCGTGTGGCTAATTGTCGAACGCGACCAGGCTCAGCCGCTCACTGATTTTTTGAACAGCATGAAGTTCATGCTGCGCGTTGAGATTGAAAACCGCACAGCAGAGTACGCGGTAGTGGGATCAACTCAGAACATGGCCCAGCTTGATGCTGCACCCGATACTTTGAAGGACGCAGTAACCTGGTGCGACCCTTGGCCTGGCATCGTCACCGGTGGCTTCAGCTATGCTGCAACCGACAATCACCCTGGAACGGAACGCAACTGGTATCTGTATATTCTTCCCGCTGAGCACCTTGAGGCTCTGGGGGAGAGCTGCGAACTAGCCGGTACGTGGGCTGCAGAAGCACTACGCGTAGAGGCATGGCGTCCTCGCGCAGCTTACGAAGTCGATGAGAAAACAATTCCTCACGAGCTCGACCTCATGCGCACCGCTGTCCACCTCAATAAGGGGTGCTATAAAGGTCAGGAAACCGTGGCACGCGTGCACAACCTGGGTCACCCGCCGCGCCGTCTGGTCTTTCTGGACCTCGACGGCACGGAGCATACACAGCCTCCGGTAGGTTCAGTGGTGTATGCGGGAACCAAGAAGGTCGGACGCGTCACCTCGGTAGCCTTGCACCACGAGGCAGGACCAATCGCGCTTGCAGTTATTAAGCGAAACGTAGATCCTAAGGCGCAGTTGATTGTTAGTGAAGAATCGTTAGCTGATGACGGTGAGGAGAACGCACCTACTGTCGACTACGCAGCCTCACAGATGGTGATTGTTGCACCCGACGCCGGTCAGGTTGTCGGACGTCGAAATATGGGAGACTTCCTCCGCTAGGAGCCTAACAGCCCTCTAAACTGCAAAAGAAAAGCGTCCGCACTCACTACCGAGTGCGGACGCTTTTCTATAACTTCCTAAAAGAGCCTTGGCTTAGCGGCCGAAGAGAACCTTAGCCTCCTCCCAGCGGTGCTGGGGAACGGTCTTAAGACCGTCGAGTGCCTCTGAGAAGTCAACACGCTTGATATCGGTGCCCTGCAGAGCAACCATCTTGCCCCATTCCTTGTCATGGATCATGTCGACAACGCCCATGCCCAGGCGGGTTGCAAGCACGCGGTCAAAACCGGTGGGGGCGCCACCGCGCTGGATGTGACCCAGGGTGGTGTTACGGGTTTCGATGCCGGTGATGCGTTCGATTTCGTGGGTGACGTATTCGCCGATGCCACCGAGGCGGGGACGACCGTCCTTCTCTACGCCCTTGTCGTGCATTACTTCTTCGAAACCTTCGGGAATGAAGCCCTCAGCAACAACAACGAGCGGTGAGCGGCCGCGGTCGTGTACTTCTTTGACCCACTGTGAAACCTGTTCCATGGAGACCTTCTGCTCGGGAATCAGCACAGCGTGAGCACCTGCTGACATACCTGAGTGCAGAGCAATCCAGCCTACGTGGCGGCCCATAACCTCTGCGACCATGCAACGGTGGTGTGATTCGCCGGTGGTGCGGATGCGGTCCATTGCGTCGGTTGCGATGGAAACAGCGGTGTCGAAACCGAAGGTGTAGTCGGTTGCCTGAAGATCGTTATCGATGGTCTTGGGAACACCAACAACGGGAAGACCCGCGTCAGCCAGGCGCTTTGCACCAGCGAGGGTGCCTTCACCACCGATAGCTACGATTGCATCGATGCCGTTCTTTTCAAGCATGATTTCGATGTTCTCGGGGCCACCGTTGCCATCGAAGGGGTTAGTGCGTGAGGTGCCGAGGATGGTGCCACCTTGGCGTGCCAGACCGCGAACCTTGGTACGGGGGAGATCCATGTAATCGCCCTCTACAACACCGCGCCAGCCGTCGCGGAAGCCTACGAATTCGTAGTCGTATGTTTTGATGCCGTTGAGTACAGCACCGCGAATAACAGCGTTGAGGCCGGGGCAGTCGCCGCCGGAGGTGAGCAGACCGATCTTCATGGGAGGATCTCCTAAAATTTTCCAGGTGGAAATGGTTGATGTTGGCACCGTGATGTGTGTTTGTAATCTTTTTGCACGAGTTTTCATCTTGTGCGACGACTGTAAACACCAATGCCAGTTGGTTTCTATTGTAGTAAATCTGTTGTTATGTGGGTAGCTGTGGGAGTGGTTGTTGAGTATGAACTTTCACTCTGCATTAGGTGTATTTTTACCTAAACAAACCGCGGGGAAGCAGTGGGGTTAGCGTAATACTTCAGCATTGTGGCAAGAATGTATGGATTCGATGCCGACAGTCGCTACGATGAGGCGAGCCCTAATATCGAGTTGAGATGATGTTGACCATTCTCAGCATGTCACGCAAAGCAGGTAAATCATGTCGAATGACCGTCCCACCTATGCTCTCAATGACCCCATCCAAAAATCAGCATTGGTGACAGTACGTGATGGCAAGCTTTTGGTGGCTCGTAGCTATGGCAAGGACACGTTTTACGTGCCCGGCGGTAAAATCGAGACTGACGAAACCGCTGAGCAGGCTTTAGAGCGAGAGGTTCAGGAGGAGCTGGCAACGAAGCTAGTTGAAGAATCCGCGGTCGAGCTCGGCGTGTTTACCGGTCAAGCCCACGGTAAGCGCGAAGGTAAACAGGTCAATCTTCACGCTTTTGCGGCCGTCCTTGAGGGGTCTCCGCAGGCGTCCGAAGAAATTGAAGAGCTGCGGTGGGTGGGCGCCGCAGAGGCAGAGCAGGTTTCATCTGCCGGGCAGTTGATTCTTGCTGACCTCGCCAAAAAGTCTGTGGTGACCGGTGCTGCTAACCCGCGTCGTGCTGTGCTTTTTGACTTGGACGATACCCTGTTTTTAACGCGTGAGGTCAAGTGGGAGCACCATCGGTTTGTTGCTAAGGATTCTTTCGGTATCGACCTGACGGACGAAGAACTCACCGAGCACTGGGGTAAACCGTTCGAAGAAATGATCGCCCTGCTCTATGGCGGACTGGGAACACCCGAGGAACGTCTTGAGGCCAATAAAGCTAGCAATGAGCGTTTTCCTAAAAAGCCTATCGACGGTGCATTGGACGCGGTGAACGAACTGCTGGATCGCGGTATTGCGGTGGGAATCATTACATCTACAGTGACGGAACGAGCGGTCGCTGAGTTGACACGCCACGGATACCCGATGGATCGCCTTTTGCTGGTGCAGGGAGCTGATCTTACTGACTTCCATAAGCCTGATTCTCGCGTCTTTGGCAGAGCGTCCAAACTTTTGAAGGCGTTAGGGAAAACCGAGATTACCTATGTTGGCGACGCACTGACAGACGAGCAAGCGGCATTGGATGCCGGGTTCAACTTTGTTGCGGTAACCACCGGTCTTTTTGAAGCTGATGACTTCAGCTCTCGCAGCACTGTTCTATCGGATCTCAAGAATCTGCCTGAGCTTTTCGCATAGACCTTATCCATGGATAAGGAACAAAATAGCCTCTTGCCAGCACAAAGTGGCAAGAGGCTATTGTTTGGAAAGAAACAGTTTACTTGGCGGTTGCCAAGAGCTTCTGGATGCGTCCTACGCCTTCTGCGAGGTCGTCATCGCCGAGTGCGTATGAAAGACGCAGGTAGCCTGAGGGCCCAAATGCTTCGCCTGGAACCACAGCAACTTCTGCTTCGGTCAAAATGATTTCGGCAAGCTCAGCTGAGGTCTTCGGGGTCTTGCCCGCGATTTCCTTACCCAGTAGCTCACGCACATCCGCATACACGTAGAAGGCTCCCTTAGGAGTGGGGCAGTGGACACCCTCGATAGCGTTGAGAGCTTCGACGATGGTCTTGCGGCGGCGATCAAATGCTTCGTGCATCTTGTTGACGGCATCCAGTGAACCTGAAACTGCGGTGAGCGCTGCAATCTGAGCTACGTTGTTGACGTTGGAGCTCAGGTGCGACTGCAGGTTGGTTGCTGCTTTGACAACGTCGGTGGGGCCAATCAGCCAGCCCACCCGCCAGCCTGTCATAGCGTAAGTCTTTGCTACGCCATTGAGGATGACGGTGTTCTCAGCCAATTCGGGAACGGCTTTAACAATGGAAGTGAAGGGAACACCGTAGTAGGTGAGGTGCTCGTAGATTTCGTCGGTGAGAACAAAGATGCCCTTAGCCAATGCCCACTCACCGATAGCTTTGGTTTCTTCGGGAGTGTAAACAGCGCCGGTGGGGTTAGACGGAGAAACAAAAATGAGTGCTTTCGTCTTTTCGGTGTAGGCTTCCTCGAGCATCTCGGGGGTGACCTTGTACTCAAGCTCAGATCCGGCAAAAACTTCAATGGGGTTACCACCGGCTAGGCGGATTGCCTCGGGGTAGGTCGTCCAGTAAGGAGCGGGCAGCAACACATCGTCGCCCTCATCAATGACGGTTGCAAAAGCTTCGTAGACTGCCTGCTTGCCGCCGTTAGTAACAATCACCTGAGCAGGATCAATGTCGATGCCTGAATCACGCTTGGTCTTCTCAGCGATTGCCTTCTTGAGCTCGGGCAAACCAGCGGCGGCTGTGTAGCGGTGATTTTTGGGGTCACGAACGGCTTTAGCTGCTGCTTCGACAATGTAGTCGGGAGTGGGAAAGTCAGGTTCACCCGCGCCGAAGCCAATAACCGGGCGTCCTTCTGCTTTTAGAGCCTTAGCTTTGGAGTCGACAGCCAAGGTCGCACTCGGAGCAATCGCCGCAATCCGGCGTGAAATTCGTGATGACATGGGACGCTCTCTTTCCGTGGTGCACGTTTCTAGCGGTGCGATAACAGTAATGTCCGTGGTTAAAAGCATAATGATGCGCGCGGAGCGGAGCGTGTATTGTCGCGGTGAAATACCGCAGTGAGACATAATCAACTGTGTTTTGGCGGGCCGCAGGGGCGCAATAGGGTGTGCGGCGCAGAACGCTGAGACCAGCTGAATTGCAAAATATTTTTTTATCCCTTAGAGTTGTACCTGTTGTTCGCAACCGGACAACTGTTTTATGTCCTGTATCAAGACATAAACCCTAGAAGTAATTAGTACTTCAAAGGGCGGTGGCTCAATTGGTAGAGCAGCGGTCTCCAAAACCGCAGGTTGCAGGTTCGAGTCCTGTCCGCCCTGCTTCCAAGCCTCAGTTATATTATTTTTTCAAGCGGTTCATCTGGCGCGATATCCGCTCATGAATCAACGAAAGGGGCGTCGCATCTATGGCTAAGTCTGTTGTTGCTTCTGCCGGACGCACACCCGAAACTGACAAGCGTCGTGGATTCTTTGGTCGCATTTTGCAGTTCTTCCGCGAAATCATCGCAGAACTCAAAAAAGTTACTACTCCCACTAAAAAAGAACTGGCTAACTATGTAGCTGTTGTTCTGGTATTTGTGGTTTTCATGATGCTCCTCATCTTTGGTCTTGACTACCTCTTTGGTCAGGCAGCATTCTGGATTTTCGGTAACGGAGATATGCCTGGCGCTTAGCGTTGAGTGCTTAAGTTACCGAAATAATTTAGACTTGAGTTTAGAGATTTAGACTTAACTGAACGAACTAAGAACCTTCGTTACATTTTGTGTGTAACGCGAGGTTCTTTCAGTATCACGGAAAGCAGGCAAAAGTGTCCGACCAGGAACTTTCACCCGAAACCGAAGAAGTTGTAGAGACTTCTTCTCAGCACACCGAAGAAATCGACGCGGAGCCAACCGGCGCCGAAGAGCCCGCTGAGGCTGTTGAGGTAGCTGCTGCTCAGGTAGCGGAAGAAACTGAAGATGCGCCTGCAGTGGATCCGATGGAAGAATTCAAGTCCAAGTTGCGTCGCCAGGAAGGTGAATGGTTCGTCATTCACACCTACGCTGGCTACGAGAACCGCGTGAAGACTAACCTTGAAACCCGCGCTCAGACCTTCAACGCCGAAGAAGACATCTTCGAGATTCAGGTTCCGATGGAAGAGGTCATGGAAGTTAAGAACACTTCCAAGAAGCTCGTTCGTCGTGTGCGCATCCCCGGTTATGTTTTGGTTCGCATGAACCTGACCGATGAGACCTGGGGTGTTGTCCGCCACACTCCCGGTGTGACCGGCTTCGTGGGCCAGGACGCTTACAACCCTGTGCCCTTGCGCTTGGATGAGGTTGTTGACATGTTGGCTCCTGTCTTCGAAACCGAGCAGGCCGACGCAGGCGAGGCACCTGCGGCTGCACCCCAGTACGAGACCGGCTGGGAAGTTGGCGAGGCTGTCACCGTCAAGGAAGGCCCGTTCGAGGGTATGCCCGCGACCATTTCAGAAATCAAGCCCGAATCATCCTCAATGGTTGTTCTTATTTCTGTCTTCGAGCGCGAGACCCCCGTGACCCTGAACTTCAACCAGGTCACCAAGATGTAAAACTTTTGATGCGAAAGCCCCACTCCCTGTTCAGGGAGTGGGGCTTTTGTAGTGGTAAGGGCGGTTACTCGGATAGTTGGTGTGAAGAAAAGAACACCGGAGGAATTCAGCTTTCATTGGTTTTAAAACCTTAAAACCACTATGATAGTTAGTTGCATGTGTTCGCTCACGCTTAGCGGACTCATGCAGGGCAACCGCGCCACGGTTGCCAACCGCCAACGTCACGCTCCTGTGCGTTGGTTCCACAGCTAAGAAAAGGACGCTACATTGGCTCCCAAGAAGAAGGTCTCAGGCCTCATTAAGCTGCAGATTCAGGCAGGCGCTGCTAACCCGGCTCCTCCCGTTGGTCCCGCATTGGGTCAGCACGGCGTGAACATCATGGAGTTCACCAAGGCTTACAACGCTGCAACTGAACACATGCGCGGCAACATCGTTCCGGTTGAAATCACCGTTTACGAAGACCGTTCATTCACCTTCATCACCAAGACCCCTCCGGCGTCAGGCCTCATCAAGAAGGCTGCTGGCGTTGCTAAGGGTTCAGGTGTGCCCCACACCAACAAGGTTGGTTCAATCACCGAGGCACAGGTTCGCGAAATCGCTGAAACCAAGATGCCCGACCTCAACGCGAACGACATCGATGCAGCTGCAAAGATCATTGCAGGCACCGCTCGTTCAATGGGTATCGAGGTTAAGTAAGGCCTCCCGTAGCGCAAGCTACACTTGAAAATTTTTAAGCGCTTACACCTACATGAGTGTGAGCATGTGGCAGGGCCCGCGCGGCTCATAATGACCACAACTGCATAAGGAGATAAGCAGATGGCAAAGCGCAGCAAGGCGTACAAGGCAGCTGTAGCCAAAATTGAAGAGGGTAAGTTCTACACCCCTGCAGAAGCAATTGCTCTTGCGAAAGAAACCTCTTCAACTAAGACCGACGCAACCGTTGAGGTGGCTCTTCGTCTTTCAGTTGACCCCCGTAAGGCTGACCAGATGGTTCGCGGTACTGTAAACCTGCCTAACGGCACCGGTAAGACCGCTCGCGTCGTAGTTATTGCTGAAGGCGATAAGGCAGCTGAAGCAGAGGCAGCAGGCGCAGATTTCGTTGGTTCAGACGAACTGATCGCTAAGATTGCTGGCGGCTGGGTTGACTTCGACGCAGCAGTTGCAACCCCCAACCTGATGGGTAAGGTTGGTCGTTTGGGTAAGGTTCTTGGTCCTCGTAACCTCATGCCGAACCCCAAGACCGGTACCGTCACCATGGACGTTACCAAGGCAGTTAACGATATCAAGGGCGGTAAGATCGACTTCCGCGTTGACCGTAACTCAAACCTGCACTTCATCATTGGTAAGGCATCATTCTCAGAAGCACAGCTTGTTGAGAACTTTGAAGCAGCACTTGAGGAAATCAACCGCCTCAAGCCCTCATCATCAAAGGGTCGCTACATCTCAAAGGCTACCGTTGCTACCACCTTCGGCCCCGGCATTCCCGTGGACCCCTCAGAGGTTGCAGCATAATCTACCTTTGTAGATTAGAGCTTTTATAAAAATCCGGCGTCTTTCCTGTAGGGGAGGGCGCCGGATTTTTATTACTGAAACAGTCTGAGGTTTTGGGGATGTGCGTACGTTCGAAGGCAAGTACAGTAAGCGGCGAACTGGTGGGTCTGGCATGAATCGCCTCATGAGCGAAGCGAATCAGGCGAGAAGGATTGTTTGCCGCTTGCTGTACTTTCCGCGGGTAGCACTCAGCGAATGTACTTCAACGGCTTTCGATAGCCGTTCTATTTTTAGGTTTCTTCGGACTGGCAGCGAGCCTCATCCACAGACGCCAGCATCGTAACTCCGCCACATTTAAGTGATTAACCGCGCTTAAACGATGAAAGTGAGCATTCCAGCTTGTCGGCTCGCCCTTTCTGTGGTTTGATAGAAGAACCAAAGACCGCTGGTCTATGCCTTCTTCATCAGAAGTTTGGCAGAGAAGAGTTCGAAAGAACCGCCCGCGTAGGTGATGGACAAACACAAACGGTTTTTAGAAACCGAAACTACTATTGTGTTCTACCTCGTCGCTTACGCGCCGGGGTTTTTTTATTGCCGAAAGGCTCAAAAGAACTCGGCCAGCGACCAAGAACGGAAGGAATACTATGGCGACAGCAGAAAAGGCAGCTGCGGTTGTTGAGCTGAAGGAACGCTTCGCAAGCTCAAACGCAGTAGTCCTCACTGAGTATCGTGGTCTCTCAGTAGCAAAGCTCAAGGAGCTTCGCCGCGCACTGGGCGCAGAGACTGAATATGCCGTGGTGAAGAACACCCTTGCTGGTATCGCAGCAAAGGAAGCTGGCATCGACGCATTCGAAGGTCAGCTTGCAGGTCCTAGCGCAATTGCATTCATCAACGGTGAATTCATTGACGCTGCAAAGGCACTGCGTGACTTCGCCAAGGAAAACCCCCAGCTGATTATCAAGAGCGGTTACTACGAAGGTGAAGCTCTCGATCAGGCAGGCGTTGACCGCTTCGCAAGCCTCGAATCACGCGAGGTTCTGCTGGCAAAGGTTGCAGGCGGCGCAAAGGGTGCACTCTCCAAGATTGCACGCACCGTGGATGCACTGCGCATCAAGCTCGAAGAAACCGAAGGTGCAGCACCTGCAGCAGCAGAAGAAGCACCCGCAGAGGACGCAGAGTAATTCTGATCCGCTGATTTTTCAGCTTCGCTCGGCACGATGCTCGAGCAAACCCAAAGATTTTTCACATGTAGGTACATTACCTACACCTGATAAAGAAGGAGCCTAACAATGGCTAAGCTTTCCATCGAAGAACTCATTGAAGCATTCAAGGAACTCTCACTCGTAGAGGTTTCAGAATTCGTTAAGGCATTTGAAGAAGAATTCGACGTAACCGCAGCAGCTCCCGTTGCAGTTGCAGGCGCAGCTGGCGGCGAAGCAGCAGCTGAAGAGAAGGACGAATTCGACGTAATCCTCGAATCAGCAGGCGACAAGAAGATCGCAGTGATTAAGGAAGTTCGCGCACTTACCTCACTCGGCCTCAAGGAAGCTAAGGACCTCGTTGACTCAGCTCCCAAGGCTATCCTCGAAGGCGCTTCAAAGGAAGACGCAGAAAAGGCAAAGGAACAGCTCGAGGGCGCAGGCGCAACCATCACCCTCAAGTAATTCCATTACTTTTCGTAGCGTTTTCGCTGTTCTTACGCACAGGGCGGTATCACCTTACGGTGGTGCCGCCCTGCGGCTTTTAACTGTGGTATAGCCCAAACTCGCACACATGGGTACAGTGCTTGATAGCATTTTGCATTAAACGAAGTATATTGCCTAGTCAGACCCTCAATGCGAGAGATCTTTGAAGGTTATCACCCTGCTTATAAGAGCGACTTATCACGTTGAGAGGTGAGCGTTGAACGAGTAGAGTATTGACTCTTGCACGAATATGACAAACGATTGACATATTGAAGGATTGACACCACTTGAGCATCTACGCGCCGCGTCCTGACGCCGATCAGCTACTTCTGGATTCAGAGCAGGTTTACACCGACTATGTTGAAACCGTGAGTGCTGACCCGGAGTATCCTAAACTCCATCTGGCTCCGCCTGTAGGGCGTCTCAACGATCCCAACGGTCTTATTTATGATGACGGCGTTTACCACGCTTTTTACCAGTACTCGCCGTTGCACCCTACCCGCGCTGTCTTCTGGCGTCATGCTGTCAGTACTGACCTCACCAACTGGAGCGATCAGAAAACGGCGATTGCACCGATTAGCTGGTATGACAAGTCGGGATGCTATTCTGGCTCGGGTTTTGTGGCCCCCGACGGATCTTACGAGTTTTTCTACACCGGTAACGTCAAAGATGAGATGAACAACCGTAGTGCCTATCAGTCGATGTTTACCTCAAATGACAAAGGTAAAACTTTTGAGCGCGAAGAAAACAACCCGCTGATTTTTGACCAGCCAGAGGGGTACACCGCTCATTACCGAGACCCCCACCTTGTAGAGCGCAACGGCATCTACTACGCCTTTTTGGGTGCGCAGCGCACTAATAATACTGGCGCTGTGGTGTGCTACTCGTCCTCGGATCGACGCGAGTGGACGTTTGAGGGAGAAATCGAATTTTCGGACACTTCAATCGGCGATATGAGCTACATGATTGAATGCCCTATTTTCTTGACCATCACTGACACTGCTACCGGTGTAGAAAAAGATATCTTTATTTTCTGCCCGCAGGGTATGCAACCCGATGGCGATAAGTACAACAACATCTATCAGTGCGGTTATGTGGTAGGGAAGCTTGATGGCCTGAAATTCGACATTGAGCAACCTTTTACCGAGATCGACGCCGGTTTTGAGTTCTACGCTCCGCAAACTGTTCACGCCGCGGATGAAGAGCATGATGCTCCCGTGCTGATGGGCTGGTTTGGTAATGCTGAAGAAGACGATCATCCCAGCTGGGAAAACCGTTGGGTTCATATGCTTACTTACCCACGCGAACTCGAGCTTCACAACGGAAAACTTTTTCAGTGTCCGGTCAAACAGCTCGATGAGGTCTTGCCCCTGCAGGCAGCACAGATGAGCGAGGACGGAATTCTGGCTGATGTTCGTGGTCGCCGCCAGTTCCGCCTCAAAGGCACCCTCAACGTGGGGGAGCACAACGTGCAGCTGGGGCTCCGTGACGAAAAAGGCGAGCCTGTGGTTATGACTTTCGGGCAGGACTTCGCGGCTCTCGACCGCGGATTCGCTCGCTATCAAGCGGGCGGCCCTATTCGCCGCCGGATGCTGACTCCCAGCAACTCGCGTCAGTTTGAGATTCTCTTTGACGGCTCTGCTCTTGAAATGTTTGTGGACGCCGGAGCTGAGGTTTTCTCGGCCCGCATCTATCTAGATGGCGCACCGCAGGCTGTCTTTGTGCGTCCTCCCGAACAGGGCGGAGTACCTTCGGTAGAAAATCTGAGCGTCGCGTATTTGGAAGATTAACCAGTCTTTGACTATGTGCCGGGTCACTGCCACGGGGCAATTTTCGGTATTCTGGGAATGTGTTTGATGAGACAAACGTTTGACACTTCCTACTGAAAGACCGATTGATGGTAGATCGCACACCCCACGCAAACCCGGCACAGCTGTATGCAAATGCAGAGCATGAATACCGCACCTGGCATGAAACCGTTATTAATGACCCCGATTATCCGGTGCTTCATCTTGCGCCTCCTGTGGGGCGTTTGAATGATCCTAACGGTTTGTTCTACGACAAAGGTATCTACCACGCCTTCTATCAGTATGCGCCTACGCATCCTGAGCATCAGGTGTTCTGGCGTCACGCAACCAGCACTGATTTGTTGCACTGGCAAGATGATAAAAGCGCTATTGATCCCGTTGACTGGTATGACAAGCGAGGTTGCTACTCGGGGTCGGCATTTATTGCGCCCGATGGCACCTACGAGTTCTACTACACCGGAAATGTGAAAGACGAGAACGAAGTTCGATCGTCATACCAGTGTCTAGTGACTTCAGATGACGAGTGCGAAACCTTCGTCAAACAGCACGATGTTAACCCGCTGATTATGTCTCAGCCTGAAGGGTACACCGCGCATTTTCGCGATCCCAAAGTTTGGGAAGAAGACGGCAAATACTATGCCTTGTTAGGTGCTCAGCACGATGATTTGACCGGTGCGATTCTCAAGTATTCATCGGATGATCGTCGTAATTGGACTTTTGACGGTGAAATTACGTTTGACAAGCCCTTCGAGCAACACATGGGCTACATGTGGGAGTGCCCGGCTGTCGCCCGCATGACCGATACCGCTACCGGCCAGGTACGCGACGTTTTGATTTTCAGTCCCCAGGGCATGGACGCGACGGGTAATCACTTTACCAACCTTTATCAGTGCGGCTACGTAGTGGGCGAGCTGAACGGCACGCACTTCACGCTGGATTCAGAGTTCATTGAGCTCGATGCCGGTTTTGAGTTTTATGCACCGCAGCCTTTTTACAACATTGAGGGCGAAAACGGTGAAATTACTATCGGCGCGTGGTGCGGTTTGTCTGATCAAGATATGCATCCCAGCTGGGAGAACCACTGGTTGCACTGCCTGACTCTTCCGCGCATCTTTACTCTGACGAATGGACGCATTGTGCAGCGTCCTGCTGATCAAATTAACGATGAATTGACGCTGAACGCTACTGAATTCATCGACGGTGAAGTTGCCGCGATCAAAGATCAGCGAGTATTTAGAGTCAGCGGCACTGTTGATGTTTCTAACGGTCCCGTGAGCCTGGAGTTGCATGATCAGGCGGGTAAGACCATGTACGTGACCTTTGCTGAGAAGTCGGTGGTTATGGACCGCTCCGGTAATCGTTACCTGGCTGCTGGCAAGACTCGCACAGCTGATCTTTCTGCGAAAGCTGAGCGTACCTTTGACCTCATCGTTGACTCATCGGTTGTAGAAATCTTTATCGATGGGGGAGAGACTACTTTCACCGCGCGTTGCTACTTCAACGATGATTCCCGCACGCTAAAATTCACGAACGAATTTTCCCAGGATGCGTCTTCGCAGGTCAGCGACCTGAAGTTTGCCGCACTGCAGAAGTAGCGAAAATAAGTTCAGAATCTGGCATAAATTCTGCGGTAATAATCTGCCTCACTTTGATACGTGACGGCAACCACGTGCTAGAGTGTCAAACGATTAGCATATTTGATGCTGAACCTGCATCACTAACCTTGCCTTCTCTTGTTGCAACAGGAATCGGCAAAATGCACTGTACAGAGGAGAAGACATGGATCATAAATCCGTGGCAGAGCGCGTTCTGACGAACGTCGGCGGGCTCGATAACATTCAGGCTGGTGCGCACTGTGCAACCCGTCTGCGCCTCGTCCTCAAAGACGAAGGCCTGATCAATCAGGCTGGTCTGGATGATGACGATGATTTGAAGGGTACCTTCAACAACTCGGGCCAGTTCCAGATTATTGTCGGTCCCGGCGATGTCGACGAGGTCTACAAGGTGATGGCTGCCCGCGGCATGAAGCAGGTCAGCAAAGATGAGCTGAAGTCAGTTGCTGCCTCAAAGGGCAACATTCTGACCCGTTTTATCAAGGTCATCTCCGACATCTTCCTGCCCCTGATTCCGGTGCTGGTTGGTGGCGGTCTCTTGATGGCTATCAACAATGTGCTGGTTGCTAAAGATCTCTTTGGCCCCCAGTCACTGGTTGAAATGTACCCTGCATGGACCGGTTTCTCTGAGATTGTTAACCTGATTTCAGCAGCGCCGTTTGCTTTCTTGCCCGTTTTGGTGGGCTATTCAGCAACCAAGGTGTTCGGCGGTAACCCCTACCTGGGCATGACCATGGCAGCTGCTATGGTGTCGCCGGCACTGGTTAACGGTTACGGCGTAGCTGCTGCTTTGCAGGACGGCACCATGACCTACTGGGACGTCTTTGGTCTGCAGGTTCAGCAGGCAGGTTACCAGGGCACCGTGCTCCCCATCATTTTGGTGGCATTCATCCTTTCGCACCTTGAGAAGTTCTTCCACAAGGTACTCAAGGGCGTTGTAGACTTTATTTTCACTCCCACTCTTACCCTGCTGATTACCGGCTTCTTGACCTTCCTGCTGGTTGGTCCTCCCATGTTCAAGCTCGGTACTATGCTGGGCGACGGCATCAACTGGTTGTACAACACTGCAGGACCTTTGGGCGGTCTGATCTTTGGTCTGTTCTACTCACCGATTGTTATCACCGGTTTGCACCAGTCATTCCCCGCTATTGAGCTTCAGCTCTTTACCCAGGGTGGCTCTTTCATCTTCGCAATTGCTTCTATGGCTAACGTCGCACAGGGTGCAGCTGCTTTGGCAGTCTTCTTGACCACCAAGGACAAGAAGCTTAAGGGTGTTGCGGGTGCATCAGCTCCTTCAGCTTTCTTGGGTATTACCGAACCTGCAATCTTCGGTGTAAACCTGCGCCTGCGCTGGCCTTTCTTCGTGGCAATGGGCGCGGCAGCTGTAGGTGGTCTTTTGGTTGCTCTGTTCGGTATTAAGGCAAGCGCCCCCGGTGCTGCTGGTTACCTGGGCTTCCTCTCCATCATTCCTAACGCTGGCTGGGGCTGGGGCGGCTTCTTCATCGCTCTGATCATCACCACTTTGCTGTCATTTATCGTCAGCTTCATTATGGGTAAGCGTAAGTTCGCCGGTCAGGCATCTGAGAAGGATGCTGAAGTTGCGGCTCTCAACGCGGCACCGGCTCACACTCCTGCTGGCGGCTCTGTTGCCGCTCATACCGAAGCAGCTAGTTCAGAACGCGCAACCACTGAAAACGGTGCAACCGCAGGCGCTGGTGTGGCCACCGCCGCCGCTGCAACCGGTGTTACTGGCGTAGCGTCCGCGACTTCAGGTGAGGTCGTAGAACTCGGCGCCCACCTTAACGGTAAGGCTCTGGAACTCTCACAGGTTTCAGACCCCACCTTTGCATCCGGTGCTCTTGGCCCCGGCGCCGCTATTGAACCTACCGAAGGCAAGCTCTACGCTCCTGCAGATGGCAAGGTTACCGTGGCGTTCCCCACCGGCCACGCAGTAGGTATGCGTACCGAAACCGGACTCGATTTGCTCATGCACATTGGCTTCGACACCGTTGAACTCGATGGCAAGCATTTTGATCTCAAGGTTGCTAAGGGCGATACAGTTAAGCGTGGTGACGTCCTGGTTGAATTCGACCCCCAGGCAATTGCTGCCGAAGGCTATCCGCTGGCAACTCCGTTGGTGATTACCAACGCGAAGAAAGCTGTGCAGGGTTCATCCCTCACCGCGGGCGTTGCTCACAACGGTAACGTAGTAGCTGGTAGTGACTTCTTGAGCGTTACTAAGAAGTAACAACCTTATTTTCACGCAAAAAGTGCTGGCATACTCACCAGCGTATGCCAGCACTTTTTGTCTACCGAGAGAAAAACTTTTCGAAAACTGGAAAAGCGGTGTAACCCAACAAAGCACCAAAATCAGAAGTTACCGGAATGCTAAAATCGTGATAACACGCATCCGACTTATTATTTTTTGTTGACGACGCGTAATACTCAATGAAGCATCAAGGAGGCCCCTATGGCTGGCTTTTTCTCAAAACTTTTCGGTGGCAAAGAAGACACCGCCCCTACCGCAACTGAGCAACCTCCCGTTCAATCGGGTGGCGAGATTGTTACTCTTGGCGCTCACTTGACCGGTACAGTCCGCGAGCTTTCTGAGGTTTCAGATCCCACCTTCTCAACCGGCGCTCTCGGCCCCGGCGTGGCGATTGAACCCAGCGAAGGAAAGCTGTATGCACCCGCTGACGGTGTACTGACGGTAGCTTTCCCCACCGGTCACGCTGTAGGTATCCGCACCGACGAAGGTCTTGAGCTACTAATTCACATTGGTTTCGACACCGTTGAACTTGACGGTCAGCATTTCGATATAAAGGTTGCTAAGGGTGATATCGTCAAGCGCGGTGACCTTCTTGTAGAATTCGACGTAGATCAGATTAAGCGTGCCGGCTATGAGGTGACCACTCCTTTGGTAGCAACCAACCACCGTCGATTGGTCACAGGAACATCACTGGCTGATGGCGTGAGCACCGGTAGCCAGACCGTTCACGGTGCTGATCTCGTGACATTCTCCATCGACGCGAGCGCATAATACAAAATTTTTCGAATAAAGCAGGACGTTCTCGGAGCGTCCTGCTTTTCTGTATTCATCGGTATATTAAAATCTTTTGACGTATATTCCCCTTCCCCACAAAAACCACGCGAAAAGAGAATAGATGAGCGAGCAGATAATTATTCGCCAAGCAACTAAGGCCGATCTACCGGGGGCTGTCGAGGCGCTGGTGGATGCCTTTAAAAAGGATCCGGTGATGAGCCGGGCTTTAGGCGGACAGATGAGAATTCGTCGTTCGCGAGCTCTCTTCACTTTTCAGATTGAGCATCATTTTGCTCAGGAAGAGTACGGCATTATTGACGTAGCCGTGGATGATCAGGGTACTGTGCTGGGGGCGGCTCTGTGGGAATCTCCCCAACGTAAAAATGATCTCATGAAAGATCTTCACTCGGTGCGCGGTTATGCTAAAGCGCTCAAGCTGGGCCTTGCACGAGCTGCACTGGTTGAAGTGGGGCTGTTGCGCGCGCGTCCGGTCTTTACCCACTGGTACCTGTACTGTGTAGGAGTGCACGGGAGCGACCGAGGTAAAGGAGTAGGCGGAGCTCTGCTCGAATATCGTTGTCAGCAGCTAGGGGAGTATCCTGCCTACCTTGAAGCATCAAATTATGACGCGGCGGCGCTGTATCGGCGCCACGGTTTTATTGAGATGGGCGGTTTCGGCAAGCTGAGCAACGCTGTGTTGGGGATGTGGCGTCCCTCGCCGGTGTCGGCTATCGACAAAAACCGGGGTAAGCGTTAGGGCAGTCGTACTGTGGTTCCCGGCCGAAAGACGGTCGGGAAAACATCGTTTTCGAGGCGGGATTCATCGGCCATGACCTCGTGCGGAGTTGAGGACTCCATTGCTTCTACGAGTCGCTCTACTGCCCTTTCAGCCATATCTTCAATGGGCTGAACAACGGTAGCAAGGTGCGGAAGTAACGAGTGAATAGCCTGAGTGCCGTCGAAGCCTACTACTTGGAAGTCCTGCGGAACTTTTTTCTCCTGTACTTGAGCCCAGTTCAGCGCGTAGGCTGCGTACGTATCGTTCGAACCAAACACAGCATCTACCTCGGGGTGCTGGTCAAGGTAATCGGTAATTGCCCTATTTTTGGCAGCGCTCTCAGACGCGAAACCCACCTCTAAAATACGAGGTTCGAGATTGTTCTCCTGCATGACATCTAGGTAGCCTCGCTGACGCTGATTCGTATCAGACCGTGTAGAGGTAATGTGCACAATATGGCGCGCCCCCGCATCAATAAGAGCCGAGGTAGCCTTGCGTGCCCCGCCGTAGTTATCGCACCGAATATTGGGATAGCGCTGGCTCTGCTCGCGATCAATCGTCACCAGAGCAGAACGCAAGGTGGGGTAGTTGGCGATAGCATCGGAATGAGCGCCGGTAATAACACCATCGACGTGATGCGAAAGCAACATATCAATGTAGTCGCGTTCGCGCTCGGGATGATCTTGGCTATTGCATAAAATCACCCTGTACCCGCGATCGGATAGCCGCTCTTCAAGGTACGTTGCCATCGCCCCGTAAAAAGGATGCGCGACTGTCGGGAAAATCAAAGCAACGATTTTGGTTTTCTTGTTCTGCAAAGAACGCGCGATAGCGTTGGGGCGGTAGTCCAACTCCTGCATCGCTGCGAAAACTTTCTGCTTAGTTTTCTCGCTCAAATAGCCGCGGTTGTTCAGCACGCGTGAGACGGTGGTGGGCGATACGCCAGCGATAGCCGCAACGTCTTCTAATGTTGGATTAACCATGGCTACTTTCTGCATCGAAAACTAACTCAGCCATTATATGCGGTGGTAAGCCTCACCCGAGCTTCGGAAAGCAGGCTATAAAGTGTCAGGTTTCGGCAGAACTTACAATCGGATGTAGCCTACTAGCTCACCTGCGCTCGACCCGGATGCAGGTACTACGGCGAGCGCATCGGCGCTAGCGAAAGCTGTGAGCATGTGTGATTTCCGGTGTTCGAGGGGAGTTAATTCGCCAGAGTTCAGAGCGCACGGCAAAATAAGGGCGGTGCCGCCGCGTCCTGCCTGCGCATCACGTGCCAGTGGGGCTGTCGGTAGTGTTCTTAACTCTCTTTGGCAAGCACCATCGAGTAGCGCTGGAAGATACGAATACAGCGAGGTATAGGCGGCAAGCGGGTTGCCCGGCAGCCCTAGCAGGATGCGGTTGCCCGGCAGGAGTGCCGCCAGGGCGGGGTGTCCCGGACGTACCGAAACCGACTCAAAGACATAGGTGGCTCCAATTTCTGCCAGAGTATCGCGCACCATATCAACGCCTGAGGTGCTGGAGCCGCCGGTGACCATGAGCACCGGCGCGTCGGTTGTTTGAAGCCACGAGGTGAACGCTTGTGCCTCATCGGGGAGGCGACGAGACTGAACAACTTGGGCGCCGAGGGTGCTTACCATCGGTTGGACAGCGCCCATAAAGGCATCGCGCACTTCGCCCGGCCCCGGCACGCCAGAGGTAATGATCTCATTACCGCTAAAGGCAACAGCTACACCCACCGGCTCATAGACGTCGACCTCATCAATGCCGCCCACAGCTAAAGCGGCTGCTAACCGCGGCGTGACGCTGGTGCCTGAGCGGGCAAGCAAAGCACCGCGATCCAGCTCTTCGCCAGCTCGGCGAATATCTTTTCCAGCAGCTGGCTCGCCATGCTCCGAGAAAAGCAGGGTAGCAGCATCCTGCTGTTCTAGTCTGGCGTGCTCACTGCGTACAATGCTCTCACAACCCTCAGGAATCAGCCCGCCCGTGAAGATGGGGGTGGCCTCTCCGGCTGCCAGCGCAACGGTGAGCTTGTGAATATTCTGGGTGCTGTCATCAGGATAATCAGGGATTTTCAGCGTCCACGGTGAGCGACCAGCAACTGCGTAACCGTCCATTGCTGAAGAATCATAGTGAGGCACCGGCATCGGCGATAAAACATCGCGCCCAAGCACATACCCAATGGCATCGTGAACCGTGAGCGTCATAACCGCGGGTGAAAGGCGCGCGCGGGCAATCTCGAAGAGAGCGGCACGCGCTGAATCCCAGTCGATAGAGGCAGGATGGTGCATGAAAGCCTTCTGTTCGTTCTTCTAAAGTTGACGGTCAAACCCGGTGGCTCGGGCGGATTCCCACGTATCAACATCATCGGTTGACCCGGCGGGCAACTGTACGATCGCAGGAGACAGCGGACGCAGGGCAAACCGAACAGAGCAATCCGTCATATCGCTAGACAGCGCCTGAACTAGCTGAGAAGTGCGATAAATGCCGACAAGGGGCTGACGTATGCCTTCAGTTTCACCCATAAAACCCAGCACATCGGGAGCCGCGTCGGTAGTTGCCTCCACAAGCGCGGTGAAAGCCGTCGAAATATAGGGCATATCTACGCTGAGAATAACCGTCCACTCAGCGGGTGAACCCAAGGATGCGAGGCGCGAAGCACCTGCCGCCAACGCTGCTGCCGGTCCGGAGAACGGTGGGTCTTCACGCGTTAGCAGCACATTTTCAGAAACCGGCAAATCAGCTGGGCCAACCACAATCGTGTGACGGGCATCGGACACTGCCTTTATTGTGGATGCAAGTAACGTTTTTGATCCGTCAGACAGTAGAGCCTTTGGGGTGCCACCGAGTCGGGAGGAGCGTCCACCGGCAAGAATAATCGCGTTAAAATTCACGCCAGACACCGCGATTTATCCTCCAGCGAATGGAGGCAGAACATCTACACGGTGCGCGTTCTCAAGGGACGTGGTAAGGTCGGTGGTGCTCACACCGTCTACCAAAAATGAGCATCGCGTGAGGACGTCGGCAAGTCCCATAGCGCCGGTGTTCTTGCCTTCAAAATCTCGGCCCAATACATCGATCAGCGCGCCGAGGGAAGGACTCGACAACTGATGATGCTGAACCGTTGTCTGCGCCGTTCCTGCGGCAGCACGTGCAGCTGCAAAAAAATGAACGTCCATATTAGCCTCCAATAGCACTCATCGAGCGTTCCGGCTGAACAAAGTCCTCAGCCTCAAAACCAGCACTGTTCTTACCGTGAGCCGCGGGCTTATTCCACATAGCATTTTGCCAGATAGCGGCAACCTCTTCATCGGATGCGCCGCTGCGCATTGCACCCATCAAATCGGTCTCGGTCAGCGAGAAGAGGCAACTTCTCACCTTACCATCTGAGGTGATGCGGGTGCGGGTGCAGGCCGCGCAGAAAGGCTCTGTCACCGAGGCAATAATGCCCACCTGCCCCAGCACGTCGGGACTACCCATGGGGCGCACGTCCCAAAGCATCGCCGGTGAGCTTTTACGTGGTGCCGGATGCGGCGTTAAATCGTATTTGATAGAGAGCTGCTCTTTAATGTCGTGAGCGGTAATTAAGTTATCGCGATCCCACTGGTGGTCGGCGTCCAACGGCATCTGCTCAATAAAGCGCAACTGGTAGCCGCGTCCTAGGGCCCAATCGACAAGCTCCGGAGCCTCGTGGTCGTTCACGCCGGGCATCAGAACAGCATTGATCTTAATGGGTTTGATGCCGCGAGAGGCTGCGTAATCGATACCTTTGACGACGTCATCAAGACGGTCGCGGCGGGTGAGCTTGGCGAAGGTTTCTTTGCAGATGGTGTCCATCGAAACATTCAGGCGGGTTAGACCAGCATCAATGAGCTCATCAATCTTCTTCTCCAGTCCCAGACCGTTAGTCGTTACAGACAGGGGAACCTCAGGAAACTCCTGACGAATCTGGCGCAGAATAGTGGGAAAATCAGCGCGAACCAGGGGCTCGCCGCCGGTAAAACGGATCTCTTCAACGTCGAAAGTGCCAATACCGATGCGAGCAATACGCACTACTTCGTCAGCTGTGAGCAACTTGGACTGAGGCAACCAGTCGAGACCTTCTGCCGGCATGCAGTATGTACAGCGTAGATTGCACTTATCAATGAGTGAGATGCGCAGGTCTGTCGCGACTCGTCCCCACTGGTCAATCAGCTGAGAGCTGCCCTGCTTGGCGTTGGGGCGGTTGCGCGGTGGCATAGCTATTGCACCGAGGTGTTGAGGGGATGAGTTCATACACACACCTTTGCACGTGAAAGAAAGAAATTTGCATATGGTAGGTATATTTAGACTAGCCGAATTGCAGTCAACATACCATCCGCGTCATTATACGTAAGTTTACTTACGAAAGGGAATGTCTGTTATGAACACAAAGGTAGCACTGGGCGTTACCGCCGCGATTTCAGGGGCAGTCTTAGCGGGATGCTCACAAGGGGCTGACTCTCAGATAAAGGCCGATTCTCCCGGCGAAGCGTCTTCTACCGCGCCTATCATTGTGTTTGCTGCTGCCTCGCTTAATGCCGCTGGAGATGAGCTTGAGAAGAAATATGAAGAAACCCACAACGTCGATGTGCAGATTAATTATGCGGGTAGCTCAACGTTAGTGCGCCAATTGGCGGATGGTGCACCCGCTGATGTGCTGATTACTGCGGATGCTGCAGCTATGGAAAAAGCACATTCTGAGGTGGATTCGCTGGAGAAGGATACCGAGGTTATTGCTACTAACCAGCTCGTTTTGGTCACAGCTCCCGGTAATCCTAAAAATATTCAGTCCATTCAAGACCTGCAGCGCGAGGATGTCGTGACTGGTATCTGCGCCTCTGACGTGCCGTGCGGACGCTTGGCTACCACTGCTCTTGATAAAGCAGGGGCGACGGTGTCAACCCGGTCAGAAGAAATTTCCGTCAGCAAAGTTGCGACAAAGCTTTCAAATGGTGAGGTGGACGCCGGTTTTGTCTACACCACCGATGCTCGTAATATCAAAGACGCACGGGTTATCGAACTTGCTGATGTTCCGCCTAATGAATACCCGATGGCGCTGACCTCGCAGGGCGAATCGAACAGCGCAGCGACGGATTTCGCGCAGTGGCTCAATTCAGCTGAAGCCCAATCTGTCTTGGAAAAATACGGATTCGATAAGGCACAGTAATTGTCTTCATATTTCAGACATGCCCATTCCTTGGTTCCGCGGTGGTTTTATGGCGCCGCGCTTCTTGGCGTGTGCTTGACTGTTGGCCCTTTCGTGGGATTAGCGGTAGCTATCCCGTGGGGTCAGCTTTCTGAACTGCTGGCGAACCCGCAGGTGAAAGCGGCAGCGTTGCTGTCGGTGAAAACCGCGGTTGCCTCCACCCTCGTGTGCATGATTATTGGTGTGCCCCTCGCTATTGTGCTGGCGCGGGTGCTACCGCGCACCCGCTGGAGTTCAATCAGTAACGCTCTGTACGCTCTCATCTACGCGCCAGTAGTGCTGTCGCCCGTAGTATCGGGACTTGCGCTGGTTTATTTTTGGGGGCGCAAAGGACTCATCGGACACTGGCTCAACGAGTTGGGCTTCACCGTTACCTTTACACCGATTGCCGTGGTGCTGGCACAGGTCTTTGTTGCCTTGCCCTTTTTTGTAGCAACCTACGTCAACGTGCTAAGAACCGTACCTGTAGAGTTCGAAGAAATTGCGCTCACCGAAGGGGCAAACGCCTATGATATTACCTTCCGCGTATTGCTGCCCGTCACCGGATTTGGTCTAGCCACCGCATCCTTGATGAGCTTTGCGCGAGCGCTGGGCGAATACGGTGCAACACTCATGTTCGCTGGAAATCTAGAAGGTAGAACGCGTACCTTGCCGCTCAATATTGAGCTGATGCTCTCCTCAAGCGACAGCGCAGGTGCCCTGGGGAGCGCACTGGTCATGATCGCAATCTACCTCTTACTCATCGGGGTTTTTGCACTAACCTTGATAGTGCACAAGAAGGGGGCATGATGCTTTCTGCTGAAGATAATTTTTCAGAACTATTTTCTGCGCACAACGAGTCTCCACAACAGTATGCGCAACGGCTTACCGCCATACTGCAACGCGTTGCCTTCCTTGCACCGCATCGTGTGCCGCTTGCGGACGCTTTAGGGCAGGTTTTAGCTGAACCCATTGATGCCGCACTGGATTCACCGTCTTTTGATAACTCTCAGATGGACGGTTATGTTCTCACCGCGGCAGATGCTCTCTCTGATGCGCGAGAGTTTACGGTGGGGCACGATATTCCCGCAGGTTTTCAAGGTTCTGTTGACGTTTGCGCCCGCGCCGTTCACCCTATTATGACCGGCGCACCGATTCCTCAGGGCTTTAGCGCTGTAGTTCCGGTGGAACGCTCACAAGCAGTGGATTCTGAGGTGGATGCCCAGGGATTTGTTGCAGAAGGAGGACGCGTGCGCCTGCCCGAGGTAGAGCCGGGCACTTTTGTACGAACCGCGGGCGAGGACATTAGACGCGGCACTCGATTAGTAGATGCAGGTACCGTTCTTGGCGCTGTTCATCTTGGCGTTTTGGCGGGGCAGGGCATCGGTGAGGTTCTCGTGCACCGACGTCCTCGCGTCCTGGTGTATACCGGCGGTGAAGAAGTCCAGGCAGATTCTGACTCTTTGCAGGCCGGTAAAATTTACGATGCGAACGCGCCGCTTCTTACCGGGCTGCTGGCTGCTGACAAGATTACTGAGGTAACGGCTCGTCGCATCACTGATGATGCAGAAGAATTCCAAGGTATCCTCGCCACCGATAGCGCAACATATTCGCCGGATCTCGTGGTGACCTGCGGTGGTATTAGTGCTGGGCGCTATGAGGTTGTGCGTAACGCTCTCAACGCCCTAGCGAAAAAAGGGGAGGCTGACTGCTGGTTTGGGCATATCAGCCAGCAGCCCGGTGGGCCACAAGGTGTAAGCGTGCTGTCGCTTACCGAACAACGAATCCCTGTCATCTCATTGCCGGGTAATCCCGTAAGCACTCTGGTGACGTACACACGGGCGGTCCGCGTTGCCTTGAACGCTGTGTACTTTCTTGGAGTCACTGATCAGCCGGTGACGGCTCAGCTCTCTACGACTGATACGGTGAAAGGGCTGGATGCTAAAACCCAGTTCAGGCGCGGCACCACAACGATGGGCTTCCTCCCCGATGGAGCCGCTGTCCTCACAGCTGAAATAAAGGGTGGGGCGGGGTCGCACCTCTTGCATGCCGCCTCAGAATCGAACTGCCTGATCGAACTAGAACCCGGCCGCGAGTACAAGAATAAGGACGCGGTGCGTATCTGGTATTTACCGGACTAAAACTACTTCACCTCAAACCCATACGACCTCACGAAAGACTAAGATGACTTCGGAAAACCTCACCCATGTTCGTGAAGACGGTAGCGCTCACATGGTAGATGTAACAGAAAAAGCAGTCACCACCCGCACGGCAATTGCAGAGGGCTTTATCTACACGCGTCCCGATGTGATTGAGAAAATTTTTGACGCAGACTTGCCAAAGGGCGACGCGCTGCCGGTAGCACGTGTTGCTGCGATTATGGGTGCTAAGAAAACGCCCGAGATTATTCCGCTCTGCCACCCTTTACCGCTGGGCAAGATTACCGTGGACTTTGATCGCGGTGATAACTACGTTCGCGTTGAAGTTTCCGTGAAAACACGCGGCGTGACGGGGGCGGAGATGGAAGCCCTGACCGCCGTCTCAACCGCTGCACTAACTGTCTTTGACATGATTAAGGCGGTTGATAAATACGCAGTCATAGAAGGAATCCGAGTGCTCGAAAAATCGGGCGGTAAATCGGGGGATTGGTCAGTGACGGATAAACCTGCAAGCGAGGGTAAATAAATGACGGCACGTGGCACAGCTTTAGTGATTGTCGCGTCCACTCGTGCAGCTAAAGGCATTTACGAAGATAAGTCAGGACCTATTGCGGTGAACTGGCTTCGTGAACAGGGGTTTGAAACGCCCGATGCCGTTGTGGTGACCGACAATGACTTTCCTGCCTACTTTACTCAACTGGTCGAAGACGGAAATCTGCCCACTATCATCTTGACCTCAGGTGGTACCGGGTTAAACTCCGATGACCGCACCGTTGAGGCTGTCCGCACGTACGTGGATAAAGAAATACCCGGGATTATGCACGCATTTTGGGCGCGTGGATTGCAGAATACTCCGGCGGCGGTTCTCTCACGCGGCATCGCGGGAGTTATCGGCAGGACGTTTGTAATGACCCTGCCCGGATCTCGCGGGGGAGTGCGCGACGGTGTAGACACTCTAGAACCAATTTTGAGTCATATCCTGTGTCAGATGGAGGACTACCATGATCACTAATCCGCACCTCGAAAAATATCCTTTAACAGAGCCGGCGCAGTCAGCGGTGGTGCACACCGATATCATCGCTGAACCTCTCGAGCCTTTTTCCACTCAATGGCGCGAGCAAGTGATGACGGATGCGATGGGTGGCCTTGTTATTTTTGACGGTATCGTGCGCAACCACGATCACGGTGAGTCGGTGCGCGGTCTTTCGTATTCCGATCATCCTTCATCGAAAGACGCCATCGCGCAGGTGGCGCACAAAATTGCAGGTGAAGTAGACGGCGTGCGAATCTTGGCAGTGCACCGCGTTGCAGATATCCCCATCGGGGAATCCGCCTTGACGGTGATGGTTGCTGCAGCCCATCGCGGTCTAGCTTTTGAGGTCTGCGAGAAAGTCGCAGACACTATCAAAGCCGAAGTACCAATTTGGAAAGAACAGACACTCACAAGCGGAGACGTGGAGTGGGTAGGAATTGACTCATGAGCGTAGAAAACTTCAGTTCTATTGAAATTCAGCTGTACCGTCGCCAGCTTATTCTGCCGGAGTGGGGAGCATCAGCCCAGAACGCGGCTAAAGAATCTCACGTAGCTGTGATTGGTGCCGGGGGATTGGGCGCGCCCGCTCTCTTGTACCTGGCGGCTGCTGGTGTGGGAACCATTACCGTGATTGACGATGACAGCGTCGAAATTTCTAATCTGCATCGCCAGGTGATTCACACGTTTGCATCCGCTGGTAACTCCAAGGCCGAGTCTGCGGCACTGGCAATGCGCTCGCTGAACCCTACCGTGCGCATCAACGTCCTTAAAGAACGCCTCACCGAGAATAATGCGGCAGAGCTGTTGGACGGCGCGGACGCTGTGCTCGACGGTAGCGACAACTTTGAGACGCGTTATATTGCCTCGGCAGCCTGCGCACAATTGCAGATTCCGCATGTGTGGGGCGCGATTCTTGGTTTTGATGCTCAGATGAGCGTGTTCTGGTCAGGGCGAGGTCCTGTCTATGAAGACCTGTATCCCCAAGCGCCGGAACCCGGCTCTGTTCCTAACTGCGCGACTGCTGGCGTCCTCGGCGCGCTTGCCGGTGTGGTGGGTACTTCTATGGCGCTTGAAACCCTTAAGGTGCTCACCGGTGTTGGTACGCCCCTAATGGGTGAAGTTGGTTATTACTCCGGTCTTGAAGGACGCTGGGAATACATTCCTTTGCTGGCTGGGGACTCGGATGGTCAAGAAAAAGAATCGACTCCTATCACGGTTTCCGAATCGGAAGCAAATAATGCGGAAGAAACGTCGCGAGAAAGCGTCATAAATAGTCATAATTCAAAGAGTGACGCAGTGCTCAGTGGAGAAAAAGGTGTTCGCGAAGTTGACTTTGAGCAGGTAAAAAAGGAGCTTGAAGAAGGCTCGGTTTATCTGTTGGACGTGCGTGAACTGCATGAACATGAGGCTGTGAGTATCCCTGGTTCTCACCACTGGGCGCTGAGTGAAATTCGCTCGCTATCTGGTAAAGGTGCACTCAAGGGCGATATTCCGCGCCATTTGGGGGATGGTGGCAATCAAGTACTCGTTTACTGTGCCGGTGGTGTGCGCTCGCTAGAGGCTGCGCACCTACTCTCAGAGGTTGCCGATGGCGAGTTTTATTCCCTGCGGGGTGGAATTAACTCCTGGTTTGAGAATGCTTGAAGCGTAAAGTTTTGATGAATTAGGTCATATTTTTATTTGGTATTTTTTATGCCGAATAATTTATATTCTGGTCTGTATGACTCAGACTTCCCACGCACCCGGACCAGACGGCCCGATCTCGGACCGCCTCATCAAATTTGGCAAGTTCTTCTCCAAATGGGACGAATCAGAAGATAGTCGTACCGTCTACCGTAAAGGTGGACGAAAAGGCGATGTTTTCTACCGCGACCGTTGGAGCTACGACAAGGTTGTTCGCTCAACCCACGGCGTTAACTGCACCGGTTCCTGCTCCTGGCAGGTATTCGTCAAAGACGGTGTGATTACCTGGGAAGCTCAGGCAACCGACTATCCCACAGTTGGCCCTGACCGCCCCGAATATGAGCCTCGCGGTTGCCCCCGCGGCGCTGCATTCTCGTGGTACACCTACTCACCAACCCGCGTGAAGTACCCCTACATTCGTGGCCCCCTGCTGGAGATGTACCGCGAAGCTAAAGCGCGTTTGGGCGACCCCGTCGATGCGTGGGAATCCATCGTGACCGACCCCGAAAAGCGTCGTCGCTACACCAGCGCACGAGGCAAGGGCGGTCTGGTTCGCGCTACCTGGACCGAAGCTCTTGAAATCGTAGCTGCCTCACAAATTCACACCATCCGCACCTACGGCCCCGACCGCAACATCGGCTTCTCACCGATTCCTGCAAAGTCCATGGCATCACACGCATCCGGCGCTCGCTACATTGAGCTCATCGGCGGCGTCATGACATCTTTCTACGACTGGTACGCTGACCTTCCCGTAGCATCACCGCAGGTATTTGGTGACCAGACGGACGTTCGTGAGTCAGGCGACTGGTGGGACGCAACCTACCTCATGATGTGGGGCTCGAACATCCCCGTTACCCGTACCCCCGATGCGCACTGGATGGCAGAGGTTCGCTACCGCGGAACCAAGGTCGTCACCGTGTCACCGGACTACGCTGATAACACCAAGTTTGCCGATGAGTGGCTTCCCGCTCAGCCCGGTACCGACGCTGCACTTGCAATGGCGATGGGTCACGTCATTCTTAAGGAAAATTTTGTCGATCAGCGCGTTGAATTCTTTGAAGACTACGTCACCACCTACACCGACTTCCCCTTCTTGGTTCGCCTTGAAACCCGCGAAGACGGTGGAAAGGTACCTCACAAGTTTGTGAAGGCATCCGACCTTTCCATTGGTGAGGGCCAGGCAGATGCGGACTTCAAGACCGCTTTGATTAACCGCGATAACGGCGAAGTCTTCATTCCCAACGGCACCATGGGCCACCGCTACAACGAGCAGGACATGGGCAAGTGGAATCTTGACCTCAACGGCATCAAGCCCGCTCTGTCGATCAACGACGTTCCCGGTGGCGCTACCGGCGTAGCCGAAATCAAGATGCCTGCCTTCGATACCCCGAACGGTGATGGTTACGTTGTTTCACGCGGCGTTCCCACTATCAACGTCGAAGGTATGGAAGTCACCACTGTCTTCGATTTGATGCTGGCGCAGTACAGTGTTGGTCGCCCGGGCTTGCCCGGTGACTGGGCAAAGGGTCTAGACGATGTTGAAGCTCAGTACACCCCTGCATGGCAGGAAGAAATCACCTCGGTTCCGGCAGAAGCTGTCATTCGCGTAGCTCGCGAATTCGCGAAGAACTCCATCGACTCTAAGGGTCGTTCTATGGTGATTCTCGGTGCTGGTGTTTGCCAGTGGTATCACGGTGACGCGACCTACCGCGCGATTCTCGCTCTGCTCATGATGTGTGGCTGCGAAGGCCGCAACGGTGGTGGCTGGGCCCACTACGTTGGTCAGGAAAAGGCTCGCCCCATTACTGGTTGGGCTAACATGGCGAACGCACTTGACTGGATTCGTCCTCCGCGCACCCAGGCAGGTACCTCTTTCTGGTTCATGCACACTGACCAGTGGCGCAAGGACGGTTACTCCTCGGATTCCGTTCAGTCACCGCTTGCGAAGGGTGAGCTGAAGGGCGTACACACTGCAGACATTGTTGCCCGAAGCGCACGCATGGGCTGGATGCCGTTCTACCCGCAGTTCCCCGAGAACTCGCTGGATTTGGCGGACAAGGCGGCAGCTGCCGTCGATGCCGGTGCCGCTGAAAATCCCGCGTCGTACGTTGCAGACCGCCTGAACTCAGGCGATCTTGAATTCTCCGTTGAAGACGTCGACAACCCCGTCAACTGGCCGCGCACACTCATGCTGTGGCGCAATAACCTTCTGGGCTCATCGGCTAAGGGCGAAGAGTACTTCCTCAAGCACCTGCTCGGCACCCACAACAATGTGCTGGGCAACGGTGACTCCGACGTACACCCGCGCGAAGTCAAGTGGACCGAAACCGCACCCGAAGGCAAGCTGGACCTGCTGGTCACCGCGGACTTCCGCATGACCTCATCAACCCTGTCCTCAGACATCGTCTTCCCGACCGCAACCTGGTACGAGAAATTCGATATCTCATCAACCGATATGCACCCCTACATCCACGCTTTCACCCCGGCTATTGATCCGCCGTGGGAGGCAAAGACTGACTACCAGACCTTCAAGGAACTGGCATACGTCTTCTCAAAGCTGGCGGCAAAGCACTTGGGCGCTCGCAAGGACGTTGTTTCGGTGCCGTTGCAGCACGATACCCCCGGTCAGATCGCTCAGCCCGGTGGCCACGCTCCTGACTGGAAGAACCAGGGCATCAAGGGCGTCCCCGGCAAGAACATGCCGATCTTTACCGTGGTTGAGCGCGATTACCCTGCTCTGTACGATATGTACACCTCGGTGGGTCCGCTCATGTCAAAGCTTGGTACCACTACCAAGGCTGTGACCGTTGATGTGAACCCGCAGCTCAAGAAGCTGGCAGAAGAGCACGGCGTGATGAACTCCGGTAAGGGGCAGGGACTTCCTGCTCTCGACACCGTTGAGAAGCTGGTTGATACCATTTTGGCGCTCTCCGGTACCTCTAACGGCCCCGTTGCTATTGAAGGCTTCAAGCAGCTTGAAAAGCGCGTTGGCAAGAAGTTCGTGCACCTGGCAGAAGGCAACGAAGAAAAGCGCATCACCTTCCGTGATACGCAGGATCGTCCCTGCCCCGTGTTCACCTCACCCGAGTGGTCAGGTTCAGAAACCGGCGGTCGCCGCTACGCACCGTTCACCCTGAACATCGAGCAGCTCAAGCCCTTCCATACCCTCACCGGTCGTATGCACTTCTTTTTGGATCACGACTGGATGAGCGAAATGGGCGAGCAGATGCCGACCTACCGCCCGCCGCTGGATATGCACCAGCTCTTTGGTGCCCCTGTTCTGGGGGAGCAGACCGACGAGGTCACTATCGCGGTTCGCTACATGACCCCGCACAACAAGTGGTCCATCCACTCCTCATACCATGACAACCTGTACATGCTGGCACTATCTCGCGGTGGTTCGCACGCATGGATCTCACCCCAGGACGCAGAACGCATCGGAGTCAAGGACAACGACTGGATTGAGTGCATCAACGACAACGGTGTCTTTGTAGGACGCGCGGTCGTTTCGCACCGTCTGCCGCAGGGCGTCGTCTATGTGCACCACGCACAGGAACGCCTGGTTGACATTCCTAAGTCCGAAACCACGGGTAAGCGCGGCGGTATTCACAACTCCGTCACCCGCATCCTGGTTAAGCCCACCCACCTTATTGGTGGTTACGCCCATTTGGCATACGCCTTCAACTACTTGGGCCCCACCGGTAATCAGCGAGATATCGTTTCAGTCATTCGCCGTCGTAAGCAGGAGGTAACCTACTAATGCGAGTTATGGCTCAAGTTTCTATGATCATGGCACTGGATAAGTGCCTTGGTTGCCACACCTGTTCAGTCACCTGTAAGCAGGCGTGGACCAACCGTACCGGTACCGAGTACGTGTGGTTCAACAATGTTGAGACCCGTCCCGGTCTTGGCTACCCCAAGCGCTACGAGGACCAGGAGCGCTGGAAGGGTGGCTGGGAGCTAAATAAACGTGGTCGCCTGGAGCTCAAGGGCGGTAACCGCTTCAAGAAGCTCTTCACCATTTTCGCGTCCCCGGTTCAGCCCGAAATGAGCGACTACTACGAACCGTGGACTTACGAATACGAGAACCTGACCAACGCTCCTTTGGGCGATGACTTTCCGGTTGCAAAGCCTAAGTCTTTGATTACCGGTGAAGACACCGCTATCGACTGGTCGGCAAACTGGGACGATGATTTGGGCGGTACCTATGCTACCGGTCACCAGGATCCCATTGTTGAGAAGATTCGCACAGAGTCAGAAGAGAAGATCAAGTTCGAATTCGAAAAGACCTTCATGTTCTACTTGCCGCGCATCTGCGAGCACTGCCTGAACCCCTCTTGCATGGCGTCCTGCCCCTCAGGTGCTATCTACAAGCGTGAAGAAGACGGCATCGTGCTCGTCGACCAGGATCGTTGCCGCGGTTGGCGCCAGTGCATCACCGGCTGCCCCTACAAGAAGATTTACTTCAACCACAAGAGCGGCAAAGCAGAGAAGTGCACCTTCTGCTACCCCCGTATCGAACACGGTATTCCTACCGTATGTGCTGAAACCTGTGTTGGTCGTATGCGCTACATCGGTATCTTCTTGTACGACGCTGACAAGGTTACCGAAGCAGCGTCCGTACCCGATGAGAAGGACCTCTACCAGTCACAGCTCGATTTGATGCTTGACCCCTTTGACCCGACAGTTATTGCCGAGGCGAAGAAGAGCGGTATTCCTTCATCATGGATTGATGCGGCTCAGAAGTCACCTGTCTACAAGCTGGCGAAGGTCTGGAAGATTGCGCTTCCGTTGCACCCCGAGTACCGCACCATGCCCATGGTTTGGTACGTACCGCCGCTGTCACCGATTATCGATCTACTCAAGGAACAGGGTCACGACGGTGAGTCCAAGGATAACCTCTTCGGCGCCATCGACTCCCTGCGTATTCCCGTGGAGTACCTGGCTGAGCTCTTCACTGCCGGCGATACCGGCATCATTGTTGACGTTCTCAAGAAGCTTGCTGCGATGCGTTCGTACATGCGTGATATCACCTTGGGCAACGTGGGTGATGAGTCCATTGCTAACGCTGTGGGCATGACCGGAGAAGAAATGTACGAGATGTACCGCCTCATGGCAATCTCAAAGTACTCCGAGCGTTACGTGATTCCTTCGGCTCACATGGAAGAAGCACACAACCTCGAAGAAATCGGTTGCTCGCTGGATGGCGACGGCGGCCCCGGCATGCTGTACGACGATGCCTTTACCGGCATGGGCGACCGTCCCGTACCCGTTTCAGCAGGATCCTACGCAAACACCGCGCGCGCTGACGGCAAGGTCGACATCTTCATGTGGGACGGCAACAGCCGCCCCGACGCGATGTTCCCTAACACCAGCGGCTCAAAGAAGGCGTAGCGTTCGTGGCTGGTTTTTTCTCAAAACTATTGGGCAAAGCGGACTCAGCTTCAGCTGGGTCCGCAGCACCCGCGTCCACTGATCCTTTCGACGCTGACCACGGTGAGGCAAGCGATGCCGAGCGCGTGCTCTATCAAAGCGCATCAGTGCTCATGCGCTATCCCAGCGAAGAGATCCGATCATTTATTCCCGAGTTTCTAGAGTTAGCCCGCGAGGTTAACCATGATGCTCTGGTCAATGCTATCGAGGACGTTCAGCGCTGGTACGATTCCGCTCCGCTTGAGGATATCGCGGGGCAGTACGTGCAGGAATATGACCTATCCCGCCGTCATTCTTTCCATATGTCGTACTGGACCGAAGGCGATACCCGTCGTCGCGGTGAAGCTCTAACTCGCTTCAAAAAGATGTACCGAGATTCGGGCATGGTTACCGACTTGCACGGTGAGCTGCCCGATTACCTGCCGCTGGTTCTAGAATTCACCGCCCTGGTCGATTCCCGTGCTGGCCGCGCAGCCCTTCAGGCATACCGTCCCTCGCTTGAGCTTTTGCGTTTTGCGTTGCGCGATGATTCTTTAGCGTTCTACGGGCTGGTGCAGTGCATCTGCGATTCGTTACCGGGAGAATCACCGCAGTCTTCTGCCGAGATTCAGAAGATGGCGCGTCCTAACCCACCCAGCGAGACCGTGGGGCTTGAACCAACGGACCCCAGGCTATTGCCTCTTCTTCAACCTTCAACACCACCTACATCTGCCAGGAGCTAACCGATGAACTTCCTCGACCACTTACTGTGGGGGATTTTGCCGTACATCTCCATCGTTCTTTTGATCGGTGGCACGATTTGGCGCTATAAGTACGATCAGTTCGGCTGGACCACTCGCTCATCTCAGGTTTATGAGTCCAAGGTTTTGCGCATCGCATCCCCGCTGTTTCACTACGGTCTAGTGGGTGTGCTGGGCGGTCATATTATCGGTTTGGTTATTCCGTGGAGCTGGACTGACGCCGTTGGAATTTCCAACGAGATGTATCACTTGTTCGCGATTATCGCCGGTCTGCCGTTTGGTATTGCCGTGATTGTTGGTCTTGCGGTGATGATTTTCCGCCGTCGAACCAACGCAACGGTGTTCCGCGCGACCACTACTAACGATAAGATCATGTACATCTTCTTGATGGGCGCAATTGTTCTTGGTGTGGCTACCACCGTCATTAGCGCTTTCCAGGGACATCACGGCCACAATTACCGCGGCGATATCTCACCGTGGTTCCGTTCGCTGTTTACCTTCCAGCCTGATGTGGGCTTGATGAGCAACGTACCGATGGAGTTCAAAGCGCACATCGTTGTAGCTTTCTTGCTCTTTGCATTGTGGCCTTTTACCCGCTTGGTACACGCTTTCACCGCGCCGTTCCACTACCTCTTCCGTCCTTACATTGTGTACCGTTCACGCGGTAATGAAGGACGCGGCGCGCGAGCACCTCGTCGCGGCTGGGAACCGATGGCTACCGCTGCCAAGCTTTCTGATAAGAGCGCTGAAGAGCAGCGTCGCGGTCTGCATCTGCACCGCATGAAGAAATAATTCTTATCTAATTGACACACTCACACCCGTAGTAGAGGAAAAATGAGTACTACAACCATGGAGCGAGACCCGCAGCTTAAGGGTCAGCTCAAAAACGTCATTATGGCTACGCTTGCCTCGACGATTGGCTTCTGGGGTTGGGCCATGATTGGTCCGTTGGCTAAGTCTTACTACAAAGAGGCTTTCCACCTTACTCCCGGTCAGCTTTCTGCCCTGATTGCTATGCCTGTGATTGTCGGTGCTGTGGCTCGTATTCCTGTGGGTGCGCTGACCGATAAGTTCGGCGGACGCATCATGTTCACCTGCTTGCTGGTTCTGACTTCTATCATGGTGCTGATTACCGCTTTGATCGGTCAGACTGGTAATTACCCCTTGCTTTTGGTGTCTGTTTTCTTCTTGGGCATTGGCGGTTCTATCTTTGCTGTGGGTATTCCTTTCTCGGCGTCGTGGTATGAGCCTCACCGTAAGGGTTTGGCGACCGGTATTTTCGGCATGGGTATGATCGGTACCGCTGTTGCAGCTTTCTGCAACCCTCGCATGGTTAAGGCTTTTGGTTATTTTGAAACTCACCTGATTATCGCTGCTATCGCGCTGGTTTACGCTGTGATTGTGTGGTTCTTTTTGAAGGACTCACCGAAGACTCGCGGTAAGAAGGCTGAGCCGATTATGCCGAAGATCAAGCACGCTATGAAGGATATTGCTACCTGGGAACTGTGCTTTATCTACGGTGTTATCTTTGGTGCGTTTGTGGCGTTCTCAAACTACATTCCGACTTACATGAGTAACGTCTACAACTTTGATCCTGTTCAGGCTGGTACCTTTGCGGCTTTGTTCGCTACCTGCGCTGTGGTTGCTCGTCCATTTGGTGGTGTAGCTGCTGACAAGCTTGGCCCTCGTCCTGTTACTTTGATTATGTTCGCGGCGGTTGTTGTGCTTTCACTGCTGATTGCTCAGCAGTTCGCATCACCTGCTGTTTACTACGCTTTGTTCATCATCATGGCGGTCTTTATCGGTTTCGGTACCGGTACCGTGTTTGGTTGGGTTGGACGCGCTGCTAAGCCAGAAGATACCGGTACTGTTGGCGGTCTTGTTTCTGCAGCAGGTGGTCTCGGTGGATACTTCCCTCCGCTGGTTATGGGTGCTGTCTACGGCGCTAATGGCCACTATTTCTGGGCGCAGGTTGCTCTGGCAATCACCGCCGGCGTGGCGTTGCTGATTTCCTTGGTCATCAAAAACGGCAGCAAGCCTAAGGCTCGCTAACTCTCAAACTAGCGTCCTGGTTAATACCCCCTTAAAAGCACCATCTGAGGCATCTGCTCTCAGGTGGTGCTTTTGTGTTATGTGTGGCACACTTAGTAGTGATTTTGCTGTCTACTGCTATGCGGGAGAGACCGTCGACCGGTGAGGGCCGGGACGCGGCGCCGAAGGAGCAAACCCTCCCCGGGAAACTCTCAGGCAAAGGTACCGCTAGCTCAGGCAACTCTGGAGAGGGGCGTAACACCTCCACCGAAGGGGCAAGCGTTCGTATAGGTTTTGCGTGGAAACCTTTAAACGTGAAAACTCTCAGGTCTACGACAGAGCGGGGAGGGCACTTAAAACACTAGAGCGAGCCATCGCGGTGTCGCTTTTTACCAGGAGTTTTCATGTCCTTCACCGACCGTCATCTTGGCCCCAACGAAAATGAGACTGCGCAGATGCTCTCAGATTTGGGTTATGAGTCTCTCGATAAGCTGATTGATGCAGTAGTTCCCTCTCAGATCCGACTTGATGCCGATTTGAACCTGCCCGAGGCGTTGAGCGAGCACGAGGCTCAGGCAAAGCTTGCAGAGTATGCAGCTCAGAACGACGTGTACGCGCAGATGATTGGTGCGGGTTATTACGATGCTGTTACCCCGCCTGTATTGCGCCGCAACATTCTTGAGAATCCCGGCTGGTACACCTCGTACACTCCTTACCAGCCTGAGATTTCGCAGGGTCGTCTTGAGGCTCTGTTGAACTTCCAGAACACCGTGATGGAACTGACCGACCTGGATATCGCTAACGCGTCTTTGTTGGATGAATCCACCGCAGTTGCTGAGGTCGTTGTGATGATGCACCGCGCAAATAAGAAGGTGAAGAATGGCTTCTTTGCTATTGATTCACGTGTGCTTCCGCAGACTCTTTCTGTCGTCAAGGGGCGTGCCGATGCGTTGGGCATTGATTTTGTGATTACTGACTTCTCCGACGGTTTGCCTGAGGGCGATTTGTACGGTGTTGTGTTCGCGTACCCCGCTCACGACGGTGAAGTTCGTGATGTCGCTCAGCTGGTGAAGGACGCTCACGAGCGTAATGCGCTGGTGGCAATTAATGCTGACCTGCTGGCGCTTACCTTGCTGAAGTCTCCCGGCGAGCTTGGCGCTGATATTGCTGTGGGTAACACTCAGCGCTTTGGTCTGCCGTTCTTCTTCGGCGGCCCGCATGCAGCGTACCTTGCTATTCACAAGGGTATGGAGCGTAACCTTCCCGGCCGTCTGGTGGGTGTTTCACAGGACGCTGCGGGTAAGCCCGCGTATCGTCTGGCATTGCAGACTCGTGAGCAGCATATTCGTCGTGAGAAGGCGACCTCAAATATCTGTACTGCTCAGGCGCTTCTTGCAATTGTCGCTGGTGCGTACGCTGTGTACCACGGCCCTGCCGGTCTGCGTGCTATTGCTGAGCGTCTGCACACTAATGCTTCACGCGTCGCTGCTGGCCTTTCAGAAGCAGGCTTGAAGGTCGTTCACGATAGCTTCTTTGACACTGTTGCTCTCGAAGCTAAAGGACGCGCCGATGAACTGGTTGCTCAAGCGCTTGAGGCCGGCGTCAATATCCGCCGTATCAATGCTGACCGCGTTTCAATTTCTGTGGGCGAGTCTCACGGTGAAGAACTTTTGGCACGTCTTGTGAAGGCTCTGGGCGGAACCCTGCCGGAATCAGCAGAAGGGTATGAGCTGGCAGCTGAGCTTTTGCGTACTGACGAGTACATGCAGCACCCGGTCTTCCACCTCTACCAGTCAGAAACCGCTATGATGCGTTACCTGCGTCGTTTGTCTGACAAGGATCTCGCGCTTGATCGCACTATGATTCCTCTGGGCTCATGCACCATGAAGCTCAACTCAGCTGCTGAGATGGAACCCATTTCTTGGCCTGAGTTCGCGGCTATTCACCCGCTGGTTCCTGAGAATCAGGCAAAGGGCTGGAAGCTTCTCATCGATGAACTTTCAGGTTGGCTCACCGAAATTACCGGCTACGACGCAATTTCACTGCAGCCTAACTCTGGCGCATCGGGTGAGTACGCTGGTCTTCGCGCTATCCGCGCATACCACGAAGATAATGGCGATACGCAGCGCGATATCGTTTTGATTCCGCAGTCGGCACACGGTACTAACGCTGCCTCAGCTGCACTTGCCGGTCTTAAGGTTGCTTCTGTTGCTACCGCGTCCGACGGCTCTGTTGACGTTGACGATCTCAAGGCAAAGATTGAGAAGTACAGCGACACCATTGCGGGCATTATGATTACCTACCCGTCAACGCACGGTGTGTTTGAAGAGCAGGTCAAGGACGTTTGCCAGTTGGTCCATGATGCTGGCGGTCAGGTTTACGTTGACGGTGCGAACCTCAACGCTCAGATGGGTCTGGCTCAGCCCGGTCAGTTCGGCGGCGATGTTTCACACCTCAACCTTCATAAGACTTTCGCTATTCCTCACGGTGGTGGTGGCCCCGGCGTTGGTCCTGTTGCTGTGGGTGCTCACCTTGGGAAGTACCTACCCGGTAACGGTTACCTTGCCGATGCAGAAGGCAATATCGAGGGTGCACCTCTGCCGATTTCTCAGGCTATGTTCGGTTCAGCCGGTGTACTGCCGATTTCGTGGATGTACATCGCAATGACCGGTGCAAAGGGTCTGCGCGCATCCAGTGAGTACGCAATTTTGAACGCTAACTACATTGCTAAGAAGCTTTCAGACAAGTACCCGGTTCTTTACACCTCAACTGAAACCGGCCTTGTTGCTCACGAGTGCATCTTGGATTTGCGTGAGCTGACTGCGGCGTCCAAGGTCACGGCTGAGGACGTCTGTAAGCGATTGATGGATTACGGATTCCACGCACCTACCCTTGCGTTCCCTGTTCCCGGCACCCTGATGGTTGAGCCTACCGAGTCTGAGAACTTGGAGGAGCTGGATCGCTTTATTGAGGCTATGGAAAGCATCCACGCTGAGATTCAGGAAATCATCGATGGCAAGGTCAGCGTTGAAGACTCTGTCATTCGTCATGCACCCCACACTCTTGAAGACGTCACCTCAGATACCTGGGACCGTGTCTACACCCGTAGCCAGGCAGCTTACCCTGTTGCTTCGCTGCATCAGGCTAAGTACTTCACGTCTGTAGGACGCATCGATGGCGTGGGCGGCGATCGCAACTTTGTGTGTGATTGCCCTCCGATGGACGCATTCGACATCGAGTACAAGTAAGAAGTTCGCGCCCGAGACATAGCTTCGTAGCCCCTGCGTTTTACGAGCAGCGGACACTAGCAAGCGCGGCGGGGCTGTCTTTTATCAACGGCGTCTCGCCGCGCTCTGCGTTCTCTTTTTCATTTTCTTAAAGGGTGCAACGAAGCACCGTCAACAGAAGGTTTTATATTATGACTCCTCAAAAAACAGCTCTTTACGATGCCCACGATAAGTTGGGCGCATCATTTACCGATTTCGGTGGATGGGATATGCCGCTGAAGTACAAGAACGATGTTGCTGAGCACCACGCCGTGCGTCAGTCTGCTGGCGTTTTTGATCTCTCGCACATGGGTGAGTTCCGTGTGAAAGGTGCAGACGCAGGCGCATTTTTGGACTACGCGCTGGTCTCAAATATGTCGATTTTGAAGGTCGGCAAGGCTAAGTATTCGATTTTGGTTAATGAAGAGGGCGGCGTCATCGACGACCTCATTACTTACCGTCTAGCTGATAATGAATTCATGGTTGTACCGAATGCGGCAAACGTTGAGGTCGATTTCAAGACGATGAGCGAGCGCGTCGGTGATTTTGATGTTGAGTTCACCAATGAGTCTGAAGAGACTTCTTTGGTTGCTGTTCAGGGTCCTCTTTCAGAGAAGATTGTTCTGGCAATGGGCGTCAGCGATGAAGACGCTGTGCGCGAGCTCGGTTACTACGCCTCTGTGCCTGTAACAATTGCCGGAGTCGAAATTTTGTTGGCTCGTACCGGTTACACCGGCGAAGACGGGTTTGAAATCTATGTGAAGAACGCGGATGCGCAGACTATTTGGGATGCCGCTCTTGAAGCTGGCAAAGATGAGGGAGTTGAGCCTGCCGGTTTGGCAGCCCGCGATTCTTTGCGACTGGAGGCGGGCATGCCGCTCTACGGTCACGAGCTCGGTCTGGACATTACTCCTTTTGAAGCTGGCTTGGGCCGACTGGTTGAAATTGCTCTGACCAAGAAAAAGGCTGATTTTGTAGGACGCGAGGCGTTGGCAAAGATGGCTGAGTCTGCACCCGCGCGCTCGCTGGTTGGTTTGAAGGCGCAGGCTAAGCGTCCTGCTCGTGCCGGATCAACACTGGTTGATGGTGAGAAGACGATTGGCGAGATCACCTCCGGCATTCCTTCGCCCACACTGGGGTACCCCGTTGCCATGGCTTTGGTAGAAACCGATTATGCAACTGTTGGTAACACCATTAATGTTGATATTCGCGGCAAGCAGGCTCCCTTCGATGTAGTTGAGCTTCCTTTTTATAAGCGCGAAAAATAGAATAATAGGGGTGCTTATTAAAAAATGAATAAGCACCCCTCATTCTGAGGCATCATAGACAGTAGGTGCGCTTGTGTGCACCGCAAAGAAGAAGGCGAATATTCTTGGACATTAGTTCCGAACTTAAGCAGGCAGAGGCGCTGGAATACGACATCAGCGTTTTTGATCTATTCAGCATTGGTATTGGTCCTTCCTCATCCCACACCGTTGGACCGATGCGTGCAACCAACCGTTTTGTTGCAGAGCTTATTGACGAAGGCGTCTTTGAGTCTGTAGATCGTGTACACATTGACTTGTATGGTTCTTTGGCTGCCACCGGCGCCGGTCACGGCACTATGAGCGCAGCACTCAAGGGTCTGTGCGGTTTTGTTCCCGAGACCATTAGCATCGCTGATGCTGATCGCATGATGGAACGTAACCAGGTTGATGGCACTTTGCCGCTGGCCGGTTTTAGTTCCGCAACCTATGAGAAGGGCGCTCCGTCTCGTGACCAGGGTCTGGTTGAAGGCCCCGTAGTGAACTATAAAGAGTCAGACATGACTCTGCGTCCGCTTACTATCTTGCCGCGTCATACAAACGGTATTAAGGTGGCGGCTTTTGCGAGGGAGAAGGTGCTCCTTGAGCGTACCTACTTCTCGATCGGTGGCGGCTTCATTATTGAAGAAAATGAAGAGGCAGCGTCCGGTGGCGGGCTTGACCACGCTCCTTACCCCTTCGGTTCGGCTGAAGAAATGGTTGACATGGCTAACTCAAATGGCCTTACCATCGCTCAGCTCAAGATGGAAAACGAGAAATCTGAGCGTTCAGAGCAAGAGGTGCGAGAAGGTATCTTGGCTATTCGCCAGGTCATGCGTGAGTGCATTGGCTCATCGCTCTCTCGCGTCGGTTACTTGCCTGGTAACCTCAAGGTTCGTTGCCGCGCCGGTCAGTGGCATCGTGATTTGATGGAAGAAGACAGCGGTAAGTCCATGGAAATGGCAACCGATTGGGTTAACCTGATCGCTCTTGCCGTCAATGAAGAAAACGCCTTTGGCGGACGTGTCGTAACCGCGCCTACCAACGGTGCTGCGGGCATTATCCCGGCTGTTCTGCATTATGCGTTGAACTACGTTCCCTCGGTTCGTAGCCACGGTCAGAAAGCACAGGATGACGCAATCGTTGACTTCTTCCTGGCGGCTTCGGCTGTTGGAGCGCTGTATAAGAAGCGCGCGTCCATTTCTGGTGCTGAAGTGGGATGCCAGGGCGAGGTTGGTACCGCGTCCTCCATGGCGGCAGCAGGTTTGGCTCAGGTGATGGGTGGAACCGTGGAGCAGGTGGAAAACGCCGCTGAAATCGCGATGGAACACAACCTTGGTCTGACTTGTGACCCGGTGGGTGGTCTGGTTCAGATTCCGTGTATCGAGCGAAACGCTATGGCTGCTACCAAGGCAATCAACGCTGTCCGTATTGCCTTGCGTGGAGATGGTCAGCATCGCGTCTCTCTCGATCAGGTCATCGAAACTATGCGTCAGACCGGTGAAGACATGTCTAACCGCTATAAAGAAACCTCTATGGGCGGTCTGGCTGTCAACGTCGTGGAGTGCTAATTTATTCATGAAAAACTAAACACAAAGCCTACGCGTTTCAAAACTGCGTAGGTTTTGTGTTTTTAGAGGATAATTGTGCCGATTTAGCATCTGAAAGTTGCAAAATCTTACCCTAGAAGGTATAGACAATTTTTCTGTGTTGCTGTAATGTAAATACTTACGCTTTCCCTAACCTTCTGTGCCTTCATATAGCGGTGGGCATGTTGAATACAGAGTAAAGACGTCACACGATTTCTTGAACAGTCAACCTGCAAACAGCTAAAGCTCAACCAGCGGTAATCCCCTCATAGGGTTATCACTAGCGGGGTTATTGACTTTCAAGAATTCCACGTAACGACCTTTCCTCTGGCGGGATACAGTGTCGCAAATCTAACAGGTCTGTGGAAGGATCCAATCTTGGTCGCCTCGAGCACCTCTAATAACCAAACCGCTAGCGGCGGTGCACCCAGCCGCATTTCATTTGCAAAAATTTCCGAACCCCTTCAGGTTCCCAATCTGCTCTCACTGCAGACTGACAGCTTCGACCGTCTTGTAGGCAACGAACGCTGGGAAGCTCGCGTAGAAGCAGCAAAGGAAACCGGCGACAACTCAGTTGCTCAGATTTCAGGTCTTGCTGAAATCTTCGAAGAAATCTCCCCGATCGAAGACTTCCAGGGCACCATGTCCCTGTCATTCTCCGATCCTGAATTCGCTGACCCCAAGTACACCATGGAAGAGTCAAAGGATCGCGACGCGACCTACTCGGCTCCGCTGTACGTCAAGGCCGAATTCATGAACAACAACACCGGCGAAATCAAGCAGCAGACCGTGTTCATGGGCGACTTCCCGCTCATGACCGAGTCAGGTACCTTCGTCATTAACGGTACCGAGCGCGTCGTTGTTTCACAGCTGGTACGTTCACCCGGTGCTTACTTTGAAAAGTCAGCCGATCGTACCTCAGATAAGGACATCTACAGCGCGAAGATTATCCCTTCACGCGGTGCATGGTTCGAACTTGAAATCGATAAGCGCGATCAGGTTGGCGTTCGCCTTGACCGTAAGCGTAAGCAGTCAGTGACTGTTTTGCTGAAGGCACTTGGCTGGACCGAAGCTAAGATTCTGAGCGAATTCGGTGAGTTCGACTCCATCCGTGCAACCCTCGAAAAGGACTCTGTTGAGACCCGCGAAGAGGCTCTGCTCGATATCTACCGTAAGTTGCGTCCGGGCGAGCCCCCGACGGTGGATGCTGCTCAGGCTCTGCTCGATAACATGTACTTCACCCCCAAGCGTTACGACCTCGCGAAGGTTGGCCGCTACAAGGTGAACCGCAAGCTCGGTATCGACACTCCTTTGAACGATCCCAGCGCAATGGTTCTCACCCAGGACGACATCGCAGCGATGATTCGTTACCTGGTAACCCTGCACGCTGGTGGCTCATCCATCAAGGGCATCCGCGATGGCGAAGAGACCGACATCCGCGTTGATATCGACGATATCGACCACTTCGGTAACCGTCGCATCCGAGCTGTTGGTGAATTGATTGAAAACCAGATTCGCACCGGTTTGTCCCGCATGGAGCGCGTTGTACGCGAGCGTATGACCACCCAGGACGCCGAGGCAATCACTCCTCAGTCACTGATCAACATCCGCCCGGTTGTTGCATCCATCAAGGAGTTCTTCGGTACCTCACAGCTGTCACAGTTCATGGACCAGAACAACCCGCTGGCAGGTCTGACCCACAAGCGTCGTTTGTCAGCGCTTGGCCCCGGTGGTCTATCACGTGACCGGGCAGGCATGGAAGTTCGAGACGTTCACCCGTCTCACTACGGTCGTATGTGCCCCATTGAAACCCCTGAAGGCCCGAACATTGGTCTGATTGGTTCATTGGCTACCTACGGTCGCATCAACCCCTTCGGCTTCATCGAAACCCCTTACCGCATCGTTCGCGACGGTCAGGTCACCAACGAGGTTAAGTACCTCACCGCTGATGACGAAAAGGGCGCTATTATTGCGCAGGCAAACGCACCTTTGGACGATGATTTCCGCTTTAGCGAAGATCAGGTTCTGTGCCGTGCAGGCGATGGTTCTGGCGAAGCTGTTCTGGTTGAGAACGCAGAGGTTCAGTACATGGACGTCTCGCCTCGCCAGATGGTGTCTGTAGCAACCGCGTTGATTCCTTACCTGGAACACGACGACGCTAACCGAGCACTGATGGGTGCTAACATGCAGCGTCAGGCTGTGCCGTTGCTTCAGTCAGAAGCTCCGCTTGTTGGTACCGGGATGGAGAAGTACGCAGCACTGGATTCAGGCGACTCTGTTCTTGCTAAGAAGGCAGGCGTTGTCTCCGAGGTTTCAGCTGACCTCGTTGTAGTTCGCAACGACGACGGCACCGCTTCTTCATACCCGATTATGAAGTTCTCACGCTCCAACCCCGGTAACTGCTACAACAACCGTGTTGTTGTACGCGAAGGTGACCGCGTTGAAGCTCGTGGCCTCATTGCAGATGGCCCTTCAACCGACAACGGTGAGCTTGCACTCGGTAAGAACCTGCTCGTGGCATACATGTCATGGGAAGGCTTCAACTTCGAGGACGGCATCATCCTGTCCCAGCGCATGGTTTCAGACGACGTTCTGACTTCAATCCACATTGAAGAGCACGAGATTGACGCTCGCGACACCAAGCTGGGTGCAGAAGAAATCACCCGCGACATCCCCAACGTATCCGAGGACGTTCTGTCAGCTCTTGATGAGCGCGGCATCATCCACATCGGTGCTGAGGTTGAAGCAGGCGATATCCTCGTCGGTAAGGTAACCCCCAAGGGTGAAACTGAATTGACTCCTGAGGAGCGTTTGCTCCGTGCAATCTTCGGTGAGAAGTCACGCGAAGTTCGCGATACTTCTTTGAAGGTTCCTCACGGTGAGTCAGGTACCGTTATCGGCGTTCGTATTTTCGACCGTGACGATGATGACGAAGATTTGCCCGCAGGCGTGAACCAGCTCGTACGCGTGTACGTAGCTCAGAAGCGTAAGATTACCGACGGCGACAAGCTTGCAGGCCGCCACGGTAACAAGGGTGTTATCTCAAAGATTCTTCCCATCGAAGATATGCCCTTCATGGAAGACGGTACTCCCGTTGACATCATCCTGAACCCCATGGGTGTTCCCGGCCGTATGAACATCGGTCAGGTTCTTGAGGTTCACACCGGTTGGTTGGCTAAGCAGGGCTGGAAGATTGAAGGCAACCCCGCATGGCTCGACCGCATGCCGAACTTCCCCAAGGAGTCAGGCCCCACCACCGTTGCAACCCCCGTGTTCGACGGTGCGTACGAAGACGAGCTGTTCGACCTGCTCGATCACACCAACCCCAACCGCGACGGTGAGCGTTTGATCAACCGTACCGGTAAGGCACGTTTGATTGACGGTCGCTCAGGTGAGCCTTTCCCGGAGCCGATTTCTGTGGGTTACCAGTACATCTTGAAGCTGCACCACTTGGTGGACGACAAGATTCACGCACGCTCAACCGGTCCTTACTCAATGATTACCCAGCAGCCCCTGGGTGGTAAGGCTCAGTTCGGCGGTCAGCGCTTTGGTGAGATGGAAGTTTGGGCGCTCGAAGCATACGGCGCCGCTTACACCCTGCAGGAAATCCTGACGATTAAGTCTGACGATGTTCACGGTCGCGTGAAGGTCTACGAGGCAATCGTTAAGGGCGAGAACATCCCCGAGCCGGGCGTCCCCGAGTCCTTCAAGGTTCTCATCAAGGAAATGCAGTCACTGTGCCTGAACGTTGAAGTTCTTTCAACCGACGGTCAGACCATTGAAATGCGCGATGTTGAGGATGAAGGCTACCGATCAGCGGATGCACTGGGCATCGACCTGTCACACGCAGAGCCGAACTCAGTAGAAGAGGTCTAAACCTTCTCGGTTTAGCACCCGCATCCTAAAAATTAGAAGTCTTCAAAACTTACGGAAAAGAGATAAGGACCAAATGTCCAACGAATCTTCACTTGGTTTGATGCGTATTGGCCTTGCCACCGCCGAGGATATCCGCGGCTGGTCATACGGCGAGGTTAAGAAGCCTGAGACCATTAACTACCGAACCCTGAAGCCTGAGAAAGAGGGCTTGTTCGACGAGCGTATCTTCGGTCCTACCCGCGACTGGGAGTGCTACTGCGGTAAGTACAAGCGTGTACGCTTCAAGGGCATCATCTGCGAACGCTGTGGTGTTGAGGTTACCCGCGCTAAAGTACGTCGTGAGCGTATGGGTCACATTGAGCTTGCTGCTCCTGTAACTCATATCTGGTACTTCAAGGGTGTTCCTTCACGCTTGGGTTACCTGCTTGATCTGGCTCCGAAGGACCTTGAAAAGATCATCTACTTCGCTGCGTACATGATTACCAGCGTTGATGAGGACGCGCGTCACGAGGATCTGCCGAATCTTCAGGCAGCTCACGATCGTGACAAGAAGGTTCTCACCGATCAGATGAACTCCGACATCAACCTGATTGCTCGCGAGACCGAAGAGGAACTCGCTCGCATTGAGGCTGAGGGCGGCAAGAAGTCGCAGATCGATAAGCTTCGTGCGCAGGCTGAACGTCAGATGGCGTCAGTTCGCAAGAATCACGAACGCGAAATCGAGTTCCTTGACAAGGTATGGGACCGTTTCAAGAACCTCAAGGTTGCTGACCTTGAAGGTGATGAGGCGCTCTACCGCTCAATGGTTGATAAGTACGGCATGTACTTCGAGGGCTCAATGGGTGCTGAATCCATTAAGAAGCGCCTTGAGAACTTTGACATGCAGGCTGAGGCTGACGCTCTGAAGGAAATCATTCAGACCGGTAAGGGTCAGAAGAAGACCCGTGCGCTGAAGCGTCTTAAGGTTGTCAACTCATTCTTGACTACCGATAACTCACCTTTGGGTATGGTCTTGGACGTTGTGCCGGTTATTCCGCCGGAACTTCGCCCCATGGTTCAGCTTGATGGTGGCCGCTTTGCGACCTCCGACTTGAACGACCTCTACCGTCGTGTGATCAACCGTAACAACCGCCTCAAGCGTCTGCTTGATCTTGGTGCTCCCGAGATTATCGTGAACAACGAAAAGCGTATGCTGCAGGAAGCTGTTGACTCACTGTTCGACAATGGCCGTCGCGGTCGTCCTGTGACTGGCCCGGGTAACCGTCCGCTGAAGTCACTGTCAGACATGCTTAAGGGTAAGCAGGGTCGCTTCCGTCAGAACCTTCTGGGTAAGCGCGTTGACTACTCAGGTCGTTCAGTTATTGTTGGTGGTCCTCAGCTGCAGATGCACCAGTGTGGTCTGCCTAAGCAGATGGCGCTTGAGCTGTTCAAGCCCTTCGTGATGAAGCGCCTTGTTGATCTCAACCATGCTCAGAACATTAAGTCCGCAAAGCGTATGGTGGAGCGTTTCCGCCCGCAGGTGTGGGACGTTCTCGAAGAGATCATCACCGAGCACCCCGTGCTCTTGAACCGTGCACCTACCCTTCACCGCCTGGGTATTCAGGCGTTCGAGCCTCAGCTCGTTGAAGGTAAGGCTATTCAGCTGCACCCGCTCGTATGTTCAGCGTTCAACGCTGACTTCGACGGTGACCAGATGGCAGTTCACCTGCCGCTGTCACCCGAGGCTCAGGCTGAAGCTCGTGTTTTGATGCTCTCATCAAACAACATTTTGAAGCCCTCAGACGGCCGTCCTGTTGCGGTTCCTGACCAGGATATGATTATCGGTCTGTACCACCTGACCACTCCGCGTGATGGTGAGAAGAACGAGGGTCGTGCGTTTAGCTCATTGGCTGAAGCAATCATGGCAATGGATCTGCACGAGATTGAGCTGTACACCAAGGTCAAGATCGCTCTTGATGACTTTGTGCCTCCGGCAGGTTACGAGCTTCCGGAAGGTTACCAGCCCGGTGACCGCCTGCTCGTTGACTGCTCTGTTGGTCAGGTTCTGTTCAACCAGACTCTGCCCGCTGACTACCCCTGGTACGATGGCGTTGCAGATAAGAAGGGCCTTGGTGCTCTGATTAACGATCTGGCTGAGAAGTACCACATGGACGTCGTGGCACGTACCTTGGACAACCTGAAGAACACCGGTTTCTACTGGGCATCACGTTCAGGCGTTACCGTTGCGGTTTCAGATATTGCTGCGCCTCCGACCAAGCCCGCCATTATGGAAGGCTACGAGAAGCAGGCAGCTGATATTCAGAGCCAGTTCGATCTCGGTCTGATTGACGATGACGAGCGTCGTACCGAACTGATTGATATTTGGACCAAGGCAACTGACGAGGTTGCTGCAGCTATGCGCGATAACCTCTCAGGTTTGAACACCATTAACCGAATGGTTACTTCAGGTGCGCGTGGTAACTGGATGCAGGTTCGCCAGATTGCGGGTATCCGTGGTCTTGTGGCAAACCCGAAGGGTGAAATTATGCCTCGCCCGATTAAGTCTTCATACCGTGAAGGCTTGTCGGTCTTGGAGTACTTCATCGCAACCCACGGTGCGCGTAAGGGTCTTGCTGATACCGCGCTTCGTACCGCAAACTCCGGTTACTTGACCCGTCGTCTGGTTGACGTTTCACAGGACGTTATCGTTCGCGAGCACGACTGTGGCACCAAGCGTGGTCTGACCTTGCCTTTGGTTCAGGTTGACGAAGAGACCGGTGCAGTAACCCTGCATGATGAGGTTGAGAACTCAATCCACGGTCGTGCGTTTGCTGTTGATATCAAGGACGCTGAAGGTAACGTACTGGTTTCTGCTGGTGAGGACGTTTCCGATCCCGTTATCGAGAAGCTGTTTGCTGCTGGTATCGAGTCAGTCAAGGTTCGCTCAGTCCTGACCTGTGAGTCCGCAGTCGGTGTTTGTGCACTGTGCTACGGTCGCTCCATGGCATCCGGCAACTTGGTTGATATCGGTGAGGCTGTTGGTATTATTGCGGCTCAGTCAATTGGTGAGCCCGGTACCCAGCTGACCATGCGTACCTTCCACACCGGTGGTGTTGCATCAGCAGACGATATTACTCAGGGTCTGCCCCGTATTCAGGAGCTCTTCGAAGCACGTACCCCTAAGGGCGTTGCTCCGATTTCTGAGGTTGCAGGTCGTATCTCGATTGAAGATACCGAGAAGTCCTACAAGCTCGTAGTTACTCCTGACAACGGCGATGAGCCTATCGCATACCCCGTTCTGCGTCGTGCACGTTTGAATGTGGCTGAAGGCGATCACGTCAACGTTGGTGACCAGCTGGTTTCCGGTGCTGTTGATCCCAAGGAGGTTCTGCGTATTCGTGGTCCTCGTGAGGCTCAGAAGCACTTGGTTGATGAGGTTCAGGGCGTTTACCGTTCACAGGGTGTAGGTATTCACGATAAGCACGTTGAGGTTATCGTCCGTCAGATGCTCCGTCGCGTCACCGTGATTGAATCCGGCGATACCTCACTGTTGCCCGGTGAGCTGGTAGAGTCCACGACCTTCCAGTCAGCTAACCGTCAGGCACTTGCAGAAGGCAAGCGTCCTGCGGCTGGTCGTCCGGAAATGATGGGTATTACCAAGGCATCACTGGCTACCGAGTCATGGTTGTCTGCAGCGTCCTTCCAGGAGACCACCCGCGTTCTGACTCAGGCTGCTATGGAAGGCAAGTCTGATCCGCTGGTTGGTCTTAAGGAGAACGTCATCATCGGTAAGCTCATTCCGGCTGGTACCGGTCTGGCACGCTACAACGATGTTGAAGTTGGGCCTACTGACGAGGCTCGTGAGTCACTGTACTCAGCAACTCCGACCATGTTCTCTGATTTCAGCTACGCTGCTGAGAACGAGGGTTCTGTTGCTCCTGAGTTCCAGGCTATTCCGCTGGATGATTACAACTTCGGTCAGTAATCACTAGCTGATAAATAAAGGACGCGGTTTCTCTTCCACCGGGGGAGGGCCGCGTCCTTGGTTTTTGGTGGCTAAAGTAGTTAGCCAAAAGTCGCATAAGTTACATCGGTGCAATTTGGCAGACTCTAAGTGTCGTAAATCATCGAATTTAAGCCATATGTAGCGATATCGCGGTGTTAACGGGCTAGCTTAAGCGCTCGTATGCCGCTATAGTTTTATGTGAAGTAGTTAGCCTCAGTGTGAAAATATGAATTTTCTGATCTGTTGTTACAACAGATACGTTGCTATCTGGCTTCGAATCAATGGCAGTATGGATACAGTCCTTTGGCGTTGATCATTTTTGATCTGACGCCTAAATGCCATTTTTACGCATGCCCAGATACTTTTCTCTTGCTGGGAAAGCTGAGGCAAGCAATCGACAAGGGATTTATCCGGACGAAGATCGGTAAATTCTAAGAACAATCAAGGAACACGAATAGTGCCTACAATTCAGCAGTTGGTCCGCAAGGGCCGTACTCCTAAGGTCGTAAAGACTAAGGCGCCCGCTCTGAAGGGCAGCCCCATGAAGCGTGGCGTGTGCACCCGTGTGTACACCACCACCCCTAAGAAGCCGAACTCAGCACTCCGTAAGGTTGCTCGTGTAAAGCTCAACGGTGGCGTTGAAGTAACCGCTTACATCCCCGGTGAGGGTCACAACCTGCAGGAGCACTCAATCGTGCTCGTTCGCGGTGGTCGTGTTAAGGATCTCCCCGGTGTTCGCTACAAGATCGTTCGTGGCGCTCTGGATACCCAGGGTGTTAAGGGCCGTGGTCAGGCTCGTTCACGCTACGGCGCTAAGAAGGAGAAGAAGTAATGCCTCGTAAGGGTCCCGCTCCCAAGCGTCCTCTCGTCAATGATCCGGTTTACGGTTCACCGCTGGTAACTCAGCTCATTAACAAGGTTCTGGTTGACGGTAAGAAATCAACCGCTGAGCGCATTGTTTACGGTGCACTCGAAGGTGTTGCTCAGAAGAGCGGCTCTGATCCCGTAGTAACCTTGAAGAAGGCTATGGACAACGTCAAGCCTTCACTGGAAGTGCGCTCACGCCGTGTTGGTGGCGCAACTTACCAGGTTCCGGTTGAGGTTCGTGCAGGTCGCGCAACTGCGCTTGCACTTCGCTGGCTCGTTGGCTTCTCAAAGGTCCGCCGCGAAAAGACCATGACTGAACGTCTGATGAACGAGATCTTGGATGCGTCCAACGGTCTCGGTGCCGCTGTGAAGCGTCGCGAAGACGTACACAAGATGGCTGAGTCTAACAAGGCCTTCGCACACTACCGCTGGTAATTCTTTGAGTAGCCTGCCAGATTTGATATATGAATCTGGCAGGCTTTCAAAGTATCTTCACAAAGGGAGAGACAAGTGGCACAAGACGTGCTTACCGACCTTAATAAGGTCCGCAACATTGGTATTATGGCGCACATTGACGCCGGTAAGACCACCACTACTGAACGTATTTTGTTCTACACCGGTATTAACCATAAGATTGGTGAAACCCACGATGGTGCTTCAACCATGGACTGGATGGCACAGGAGCAGGAACGTGGTATTACCATTACTTCTGCTGCTACCACCTGTTTCTGGAAGAACAACCAGATCAACATCATCGATACCCCCGGCCACGTTGACTTCACTGTTGAGGTTGAGCGTTCACTGCGCGTTTTGGACGGCGCAGTTGCTGTATTCGATGGTAAAGAGGGTGTAGAACCCCAGTCAGAGACCGTATGGCGTCAGGCTGATAAGTACGAAGTTCCCCGTATCTGCTTCGTCAACAAGATGGACAAGCTGGGTGCTGACTTCTACTTCACCGTAGACACCATCGTTAAGCGTCTCGGCGCTAAGCCCCTCGTTATGCAGCTCCCCATCGGTGCTGAAAACGACTTCGTTGGCGTTGTTGACTTGCTGACCATGCAGGCATTTGTATGGCCTGGCGATGCTAAGGGCGACGTTACCATGGGTGCTTCATACGAGACCCGTGAAATCCCTGAAGAACTTCAGGAACGCGCTGAGCAGTACCGTGCAGAGCTCGTTGAAAACGTAGCCGAGGCGTCAGAAGAACTCATGGAAAAGTACCTTGAAGAAGGCGAGCTTTCCATCGAGGAACTCAAGGCTGGCGTCCGTCAGTTGACCGTTAACAACGAAGCATACCCCGTATTCTGTGGTTCAGCATTCAAGAACCGCGGCGTACAGCCCATGCTCGACGCTGTTATCGATTACCTGCCTTCACCCTTGAACGTGCCCCCGATGATCGGTCACGACCCCAAGGACGAAGAGAAGGAGATGACTCGTAAGCCTTCAAGCGATGAGCCGTTCTCAGCTCTCGCCTTCAAGGTTGCGGCACACCCCTTCTACGGCCAGCTCACCTACATCCGCGTTTACTCAGGTAAGGCATCATCAGGTCAGCAGGTTCAGAACTCAACCAAGGGTAAGAAGGAACGCATCGGTAAGCTCTTCCAGATGCACTCCAACAAGGAAAACCCTGTTGATGAGATCCAGGCAGGTCACATCTACGCTGCTATCGGTCTGAAAGACACCACCACCGGTGATACTCTGTGCGATATGGCTAACCCCATCGTTCTTGAGTCAATGTCCTTCCCTGCTCCCGTGATCTTCGTGGCTGTTGAGCCCAAGACCAAGGGTGACCAGGAGAAGATGTCAACCGCTATTCAGAAGCTGTCTGCGGAAGACCCCACCTTCACCGTTTCACTGAACGAAGAAACCGGTCAGACCGAAATCGGTGGTATGGGTGAGCTTCACCTCGACATCATCGTTGACCGCATGAAGCGCGAATTCAAGGTTGAGGCTAACATCGGTAAGCCTCAGGTTGCTTATCGTGAGACCATCAAGAAGAAGGTCGAAAAGGTCGACTACACCCACAAGAAGCAGACCGGTGGTTCCGGTCAGTTCGCGAAGGTTCAGGTTTCATTCGAACCTATCGCACTGGATGCAGAAGAGCTTTACGAGTTCGATAACGTCGTTACCGGTGGTCGTGTTCCCCGCGAATACATCCCCTCCGTTGACGCTGGTATCCAGGACGCTATGCAGCTCGGTATCCTCGCTGGATACCCCGTTGTTGGTGTAAAGGCAACCTTGATTGATGGCGCTTACCACGATGTTGACTCATCTGAAATGGCGTTCAAGATCGCAGGCTCAATGGTTTTCAAGGAAGGCGCTAAGCGCGCTAACCCGGTTCTCCTCGAACCGCTGATGGCTGTTGAAGTTCGTACCCCTGAGGAATACATGGGTGACGTTATCGGTGACTTGAACTCACGCCGTGGTCAGATTCAGTCCATGGAAGACGCTGCAGGTGTGAAGATTGTTCACGCACACGTGCCGCTGTCAGAAATGTTCGGTTACATCGGTGACCTGCGTTCAAAGACCCAGGGTCGTGCAGTATACACCATGACCTTCGATAGCTACTCTGAGGTTCCGAAGGCTGTTGCCGACGAAATCATTCAGAAGGCTCGTGGCGGAGAGTAAAATCTCATTGCCCGTGACTTTATGAGCGAAACGCTGTAAAGTCACACTTAAATTTCACAAAAATGATACTTTGAGTACATCATCCAGTTTCAACATGCCGGCGTAATCCGCTATTGTTATGGCTAGACCGTTTTCATACGGGTTGCGCCGGTTGTTGAAACCGCAGCATGTATTCAAAACTGTTCTAGGAGGAACACCCTTGGCTAAGGCTAAGTTCGAGCGCTCCAAGCCTCACGTAAACGTTGGTACCATTGGTCACGTTGACCACGGTAAGACCACCCTTACCGCTGCAATCTCCAAGGTTCTGGCTGACAAGTACCCGGACCTGAACGAGCAGCGCGACTTCGGTATGATCGACTCCGCTCCTGAAGAGCGCCAGCGCGGTATTACCATTAACATTGCTCACATCGAGTACCAGACCGAGAAGCGCCACTACGCACACGTTGACGCTCCCGGCCACGCTGACTACGTCAAGAACATGATCACCGGTGCGGCTCAGATGGACGGCGCAATCCTCGTGGTTGCAGCTACCGACGGCCCCATGGCACAGACCCGCGAGCACGTTCTTCTTGCTCGTCAGGTTGGCGTTCCCACCCTGCTTGTTGCACTCAACAAGTCAGATATGGTTGAGGACGAAGAACTTCTCGACCTCGTTGAAATGGAAGTTCGCGACCTTCTGTCATCACAGGAATTCGACGGCGACGACGCTCCCGTTATCCGCGTTTCAGCTCTCAAGGCTCTTGAAGGCGACGCTGAGTGGGTAGCTAAGGTTGAAGAACTCATGGATGCAGTTGACAACTACATTCCGGATCCTGTTCGTGAAACCGACAAGCCCTTCCTCATGCCTATCGAGGACGTTTTCACCATCACCGGTCGCGGTACCGTTGTTACCGGCCGTGCAGAGCGTGGTACCCTCAAGATCAACTCTGAGGTTGAGATCGTTGGTATCCGCCCCATCCAGAAGACCACCGTTACCGGTATCGAGATGTTCCACAAGCAGCTCGACGAAGCATGGGCAGGCGAGAACTGTGGTCTGCTTCTTCGTGGTCTGAAGCGTGACGACGTTGAGCGTGGTCAGGTTGTTGTAGCTCCCGGCTCAATCACCCCCCACACTCAGTTCGAGGCAAACGTTTACATCCTTTCAAAGGATGAGGGTGGCCGTCACAACCCCTTCTACTCAAACTACCGTCCTCAGTTCTACTTCCGTACCACTGACGTAACCGGCGTTATCACTCTTCCCGAGGGTACCGAAATGGTTATGCCTGGCGATAACACCGAGATGACCGTTGAGCTCATCCAGGAAATCGCAATGGAAGAGGGCCTCGGCTTCGCTATCCGTGAGGGTGGCCGCACCGTTGGTTCAGGTCGCGTTACCAAGATCATCAAGTAATTGAGCGAATCTTAGAGAACGTGAACCTAAGAACTTAGGTTGATCTTTCTAGGTGGAGTCCGTAGCAACAGTTACGGGCTCCACTTTTGTTTAAAGTCAAAAGTGCGTGCCATTCTATGAATTTTAAGAACGTGAGGAATGTCAAACCTGGATTCTTGAATGAGAGCCCTCAAAGTAAGCTATTCATTTGTTTTAGGGACTAGGGTTGTAGGGCATTATCAATTTACTGAGGATCAACCTTATGTCTCATTCAGATTCTTCTCGTGCAAAGGGAAATAACGGAATTATCATCGTTGCTGCGATGATGCTTTTTTCGATGTTTTTCGGTGCCGGAAACCTGATTTTCCCGCCAGTTCTTGGTGCTCAAGCAGCGGATAATTTTCCCCCGGCTATTTTGGGCTTTCTGACGACCGGCGTCCTACTGCCTGCTCTAGCGGTGATTGCTATTGCTATCACTGGAAGCGATATTCGTTCACTCACTTTGCGAGGCGGCAAAGTATTTGGTCTGATTTTCCCGGTCCTTGTTTACCTCTCAATTGGTGCCTTTTACGCTCTACCTCGTACCGCGACAGTAAGCTTTTCAACTATTGTGACCCCAAATTTTGGATGGGATTCTTGGGGATCGCGAATCGTTTTTTCTGCTGTCTTCTTTGCTATTGCTTTGGCGTTAGCATTCGAGCCCACCGGTATTGTCGACCGCTTGGGTAAATATTTGACACCCGCATTGCTCATATTGCTTTTGGTGCTCATTGTGATGGCGCTTGTAAAGATGACGAGTGCGCCCGCTGAGCCCGCTGAGGATTTCCAGTCTCTTCCCTATGCAACAGGTTTTGTGGAGGGATATCTGACGATGGACTCGTTGGCTGGTCTGGCTTTTGGAATTGTAGTTGTCAGCTCGATTCGTGAAAAAGGCGTACCACGTGGACCCCAGCTGGTGAGCAGCGTCCTTAAATCAGCAATTATCGCTTGTCTTATTCTCGGTGCTGTCTACTTAGGCTTGGGCGTTATCGGACACCGTATGCCTAACGGGCAAAGCTTTAGCGATGGAGCTACTCTGCTGGCTGAGGCATCTAACATCCTCATGGGCGGCGCAGGAGCTGTTGTCTTTGGGCTCATCGTCTTGCTTGCTTGCATGACAACCGCAGTTGGACTGCTGGGTGCATGTTCAGAGTTTTTTGCTGCATTATTCACGAAGGTGTCTTACCGTGCATGGTTGATCATTTTTACTCTTATTGCGTTCGTAGTATCAACCACCGGTCTTGAAACCGTGATTGCCATTGCTGGGCCAATTATTGGTTTCTTGTACCCTTCAGCAATTACTCTCATTTTCTTGACGCTGTTTGAACCGTTGACGGGGCGACGTCTGAACATGACCTTTAAACTGGCTTTGATAGTCTCCATTGTGTGGGCGGGTCTCATGACGCTGGAGAGCCTTGGAATTGGAGCAAACGTCATTGCTTCTGCCATTGACTGGTCACCGGGACACGCTCAGCAACTGGGCTGGGTAGTTCCCACTGTCATCGGTGGAATTATTGGTTTTGTTATTGACCTGATGGGCTCAAAGCGTGCTGTTCGATTGGGTGGCGAAACCCAAGCTGAAGCTGAGCGTCGCGTAGAAGCGCAATAAATGTTAGACGAGTAGGAAATGGGGCGTTGCCAGTGATGGTGACGTCCCATTTTTTGTATCTACGAAAGGATCTTTACTAGACGAGTAGGGGAGTCATTCTGAAAATCTGAGAATAGCTTCTTTGTGTCTCTAACCACTTGGTTCATATATGTGTTGCGTTCATATGGGGTATCTGGCAAGATAGTAAACGTTGTTCAAGCGCTTATCGCTGTATACGAGCAAAAATTCTCACAAGAATGGATGCCAGATAAGCCCAAATATGACCCGATTCTAAATGTGCTCGGAAAATGTTTAGCAGGTTTTATGCGACACGCCCGAGCGCGGGGGTCGGTGCTTCAACAGGTTGAGGAACCCGAAACCTCGGATTCAGTCTGATTGAAGCGGCGCAAAAGAACTTCTCGAAGTTTCGTTAGTTCTTTTCCTTATAAAGCGCCACAATAAGGAGCAAACGCTCCGTTACAGGGAAGTACTTCAGAAAGAGAGTCCGACAGATGGCGGGACAGAAAATCCGCATCCGTCTGAAGTCATATGACCACGAGGTTATTGACTCATCAGCTCGGAAAATCGTTGAGACGGTTACGCGCGCAGGCGCTACAGTAGTTGGCCCCGTGCCGCTGCCGACCGAAAAGAACGTTTACGTAGTTATCCGTTCACCCCATAAGTACAAGGACAGCCGCGAGCATTTCGAAATGCGTACTCACAAGCGTCTTATCGACGTGGTTGATCCGACTCCGAAGGCTGTTGATGCACTTATGCGTCTTGACCTTCCGGCAGACGTGAACATCGAAATCAAGCTGTAAGAGGATCGTCTCAAAAATGACTAACAAATTCGAACGCCAGGTGAAGGGCCTGCTCGGCACCAAGCTTGGCATGACCCAGGTCTGGGACGAAAACGGCAAGTTCGTGCCGGTTACTGTCGTCAAGGCCGATTCCAACGTAGTAACCCAGCTGCGCAATGCAGAAACCGACGGCTACGAAGCTGTTCAGATCGGTTTCGGCGCTATTGAAGCTCGCAAGGTAACCAAGCCTTTGGCTGGTCACTTCGAGAAGGCTGGCGTAACTCCTCGCCGTCACCTCGTTGAACTCCGCACCTCAGATGCTGCTGAGTACTCCCTCGGTCAGGAACTGACCGTAGAGCTCTTCGAAGCAGGTCAGAAGGTTGACGTAGTTGGCAAGACCAAGGGTAAGGGCTTCGCAGGCGTCATGAAGCGTCACGGCTTCGCAGGCGTAGGCGCATCACACGGTGCTCACAAGAATCACCGTAAGCCCGGTTCAATTGGTGGCGCATCATACCCCGCACGTGTGTTCAAGGGTATGCGTATGGCTGGCCGTATGGGCGCAGCACGTCACACTACCATGAACCTGACTATCCAGGGTGTAGACGCAGAAAACAACGTACTTTTGATCAAGGGTGCAATCCCCGGTCCTAAGGGCGGCGTTGTTCTGGTTCGCACTGCTGTGAAGGGAGCCTAATTACAATGGCTGTTAAGACCCTCAAGGTAGATTTGCCCGCAGACCTGTTCGATGCACAGGCATCAGTGCCTCTGCTTCACCAGGTAGTTGTTGCACAGCTTGCAGCAGCACGCCAGGGCACTCACAAGACTAAGAACCGCGGCGAAGTTTCCGGCGCAGGTCGTAAGCCCTTCAAGCAGAAGGGTACCGGCCGTGCACGTCAGGGCTCAATCCGCGCACCGCATATGACTGGCGGTGGCGTTGTACACGGTCCTACTCCGCGTAACTACGCACAGCGTACCCCCAAGAAGATGATTGCAGCTGCACTCCGTGGCGCACTTTCAGACCGCGCACGTAACGGTCGCGTTCACGTTGTTGAAACCCTGGTAGAAGGCACCAAGCCCTCAACCAAGGCAGCAAAGGCAGCACTTGCATCAATCTCAGCTCGTAAGAACGCTCTCGTTGTTATCGATCGCAAGGAAGACGTTGTTGCATTGTCAGCTCGTAACCTTGAAAACGTACACGTTCTCTACGCTGACCAGCTGAACACCTACGATGTTCTGGTTTCAGATGACGTTGTATTCACCAAGGATGCATTTGACGTATTCGTCGCAGTTGCTTCTAAGGCTAAGAAGGAGGCCGCTAAGTAATGAGCGTCCTGACTTACAAAGATCCCCGCGACGTTGTTATTGCACCCGTCGTGTCAGAAAAGAGCTACTCACAGCTCGATGAAGGTAAGTACACCTTCCTGGTTGACCCCAGCTCAAACAAGCTGGAAATCAAGCAGGCTATCGAAACTATTTTCGATGTAAAGGTTGCTTCAGTAAACACCGCCAACCGTGCAGGTAAGCGCAAGCGCACCCGTTTCGGCTGGGGTGCTCGCAAGAACACCAAGCGTGCGATTGTGACCCTCAAAGAAGGCACCATCGACATCTTCGGCGGTCCGCAGGCATAAGGCCCGCGGAGACCACTTTAGCGAAGGAAAAATATCTAAATGGGTATTCGTAAGCACAAGCCGACGACCCCGGGTCGCCGTGGCTCGAGCGTTGCAGATTTCGCAGAAATCACTCGCTCAACCCCGGAAAAGTCCCTGGTTCGCCCGCTTCCTAAAAAGGGCGGCCGTAACAACACCGGTCGCATCACTACCCGTCACAAGGGTGGCGGACACAAGCGTCAGTACCGTCTGATCGACTTCCGTCGTCACGACAAGGACGGCGTAAACGCACGCGTTGCACACATCGAGTACGATCCCAACCGTACCGCTCGCATCGCACTTCTGCACTACGTAGACGGCACCAAGCGTTACATCATCGCTCCTAACCGTCTCAAGCAGGGCGACGTTGTTGAATCAGGTCCCAGCGCAGATATCAAGCCCGGCAACAACCTGCCGTTGCGTAACATCCCCGTTGGTACCGTTATCCACGCTGTAGAGCTTCGCCCCGGTGGCGGCGCTAAGATGGGCCGCTCAGCTGGCGCATCAATCCAGCTCGTGGCTAAGGAAGGCAAGTACGCTCAGCTGCGTCTGCCTTCAGGCGAAATCCGCAATGTTGACGTTCGCTGCCGCGCAACTGTTGGTGCAGTTGGCAACGCAGAGCAGTCAAACATCAACTGGGGTAAAGCAGGACGTAACCGCTGGAAGGGCATCCGCCCGACCGTTCGTGGTGTCGTTATGAACCCGGTTGACCACCCCCACGGTGGTGGTGAAGGTAAGACCTCAGGTGGCCGTCACCCGGTTAACCCCAACGGTAAGCCCGAGGGTCGTACCCGTCGTCCCAACAAGGAAAGCGACAAGCTCATTGTTCGTCGCCGTCGTACTGGCAAGAAGCGCTAAGGAGCCTGAAACATGCCTCGTAGTTTGAAGAAGGGCCCTTTCGTTGATCAGCACCTTTTCTTGAAGGTTGCAGCTCAGAACGAGAAGGGTACCAAGAATGTAATTAAGACTTGGTCCCGCCGCTCGATGATTATCCCCGACATGCTCGGACATACCATCGCAGTGCACGACGGACGTAAGCACGTACCGGTATTCATTACCGAGTCAATGGTTGGACACAAGCTCGGCGAGTTTGCGCCCACCCGTACTTTCCGTGGCCATGTGAAGGACGACCGTAAGGGTAAGCGTCGCTAAGTCGGTTATACCGATTTAGTCTCGTAACCCTTTCGGCAAAGACGAAAGAGAGATAGGCATGGAAGCCAAGGCATCAGCGCGCTATGTACGCGTTACGCCTATGAAGGCACGCCGAGTCGTCAACCTGATCCGTGGTAAGCAAGCGGAAGAGGCTCTGGCAATTTTGAAGTTCGCTCCTCAGGGCGCTTCAGAACCGGTGTACAAGATCGTTGCATCAGCTGTTGCAAACGCTCGCCAGAAGGCAAACGCTGAAGGCGTTTCCTTCAAGGAAGAAGAGCTGTTCATCAGCGAAGCATTTGTGGATGAAGGACCCACCATGAAGCGTTTTCAGCCTCGTGCACAGGGTCGCGCATTCCGCATCAACAAGCGCACCAGCCACATCACCGTGGTTGTTGCGACCCCGTCAGAGGAGGAGGGCCGCTAAATGGGTCAGAAAATTAACCCGAACGGTTTCCGACTGGGCATCACCACCGGACACGTTTCAAAGTGGTTCGCAGACTCCAACAAGCCTGGCGAACGTTACGCTGACTTCGTAAAAGAAGACGTTCAGATTCGCGAACTCCTGTCCAAGGGCATGGAGCGCGCAGGTATCGCAAAGGTAGAAATCGAGCGTACCCGTGACCGCGTACGTGTGGACATCCACACTGCACGCCCCGGTATCGTTATCGGTCGCCGCGGTGCAGAAGCTGATCGTATTCGCGGCGAGCTGGAAAAGCTCACCGGTAAGCAGATTCAGCTGAACATCCTCGAAGTTGCACAGCCTGACCTGTCAGCACAGCTTGTTGCACAGGGCATCGCAGAGCAGCTCGCTTCACGTGTGGCATTCCGCCGCGCAATGAAGAAGGCTATTCAGTCAGCACAGCGCGCAGGCGCTAAGGGTATTCGTATCCAGTGCTCAGGCCGCCTCGGTGGCGCTGAAATGTCACGTTCAGAGTTCTACCGCGAAGGTCGTGTACCCCTGCACACCCTGCGTGCAAACATCGACTACGGCTTCTTCGAAGCTAAGACCACCTTCGGTCGCATCGGTGTTAAGGTATGGATCTACAAGGGCGACCTGACCGACAAGGAACTGGCTGCACAGCAGGCTGCAGGTAACCGTCGTGGCGGCCGTGGTGGCCGTGATGGTGACCGCCGTCGTGGTGGCAACCGTGGTCCTCGTCGTGAACGTCGTAACGACAACGCTTCAGCAAACACTGAAGCAAAGACTGCAGAAAACGGTGAGGCATAAATGCTTATTCCCCGTCGAGTAAAGTACCGCAAGCAGCACCACCCCAAGCGTAACGGTCTCGCCAAGGGCGGCACCGAGGTTACCTTTGGTGAGTGGGGCATCCAGGCACTGAGCCCTGCATACGTGACCAACCGTCAGATTGAGGCTGCACGTATTGCTATGACCCGTCACATCAAGCGTGGCGGTAAGGTCTGGATCAACATTTACCCCGACCGTCCGTTGACCAAGAAGCCTGCTGAAACCCGTATGGGTTCCGGTAAGGGTTCACCCGAATGGTGGGTCGCAAATGTAAAGCCCGGTCGAGTCATGTTTGAACTCTCCGGTGTATCCGAAGAAGTGGCACGCGAAGCTATGCGCCTCGCAATCCACAAGCTCCCGATGAAGGCACGCGTTGTGCGTCGCGAAGGTGGTGAATAAGAAATGGCAGTTGGATCAAAGGATCTGAACATCGACAAGCTCGCAGAGCTCTCCAACGAGAACCTGGCTGACGAGCTGCGCAAGTCGAAGGAGGAACTATTCAACCTCCGTTTCCAGGCAGCCACCGGCCAGCTTGAAAACCCCGGTCGTATCCGTACCGTCAAGCGCGATATTGCACGCATTTACACCGTGCTGCGTGAGCGTGAGCTCGGTATTCGTCCCTCAACCGAAGGTTAAGTCAAGTGAGTGAAGTAAAGACTGAAGAGCGCGGCTACCGCAAGACTCGCCGTGGCTACGTAGTGTCCGACAAAATGGACAAGACTGTAGTCGTTGAGGTCGAGGATCGCGTTAAGCACGCACTGTACGGCAAGGTTATGCGCCGTAGCTCAAAGATCAAGGCACACGACGAGCAGAACACTGCTGGTATCGGTGACTTGGTTCGTTTGGCAGAGACTCGCCCGCTGTCAGCGTCAAAGCGCTGGCGCGTGGTAGAGATTATCGAAAAGGCTAAGTAAGCCCTTTTCGTTCTCTACTAGAACATGAGCTAAAAAGGCTCCTTCCACGAAAGTGGAAGGAGCCTTTTTGTTTTAATCCAGTGGGCCAAACGGTAGAAATTGAAGTATAACTTACTTAAAGATAAGGTAAGGCTTAGTAAAAGATTTGCTAGGGCTAAATCAGTCGGTAAATGCCGTGTTTTTCGAGGCTTATTCAAAAGTCCCACCAGCCGCCAAAAACACCAACCCGCGAACTACCGAGAACACCCGCTGATACGAGCTCAACGGCCGTCTGAAACCCATGTGCAGAACCCGCCAGGTCTTAATGTGAG
>NZ_JAAXPV010000007.1 GCF_012396615.1 Rothia terrae
AGTGCTGGTGGTCTTCCGCCTGGTTTTGCCCAGGTGATATGAGAGGTGAGGGCTGTCAGTAGCGTGGTGAATTGCTGAGGTGTGAGCCCTGTTGTACGCTGGTGGAGCAACGGTTCTTCCGGTATGGTTTGAGGTTATTTGTAGTGATTTAATCCTCTTATTTTTGCCGCTGGTGGGGCCGTTGTCTAGTTGGTGGGGTGTGGGTGTGTTCCTACTTTTGAATAAGCCTCGTTGTCTTTTGGTGGGGTGGGGTTGCCCCTCCCTTATGAATAAGCCTCCTTGGGGAATAAGAATGAAAGCATCATTCTCGATTTTACTAGGACTATTAGGATGTGGTGTTCTAGCAATTATCTCAGCGGGGTTTGCAGATAGTGCGGTTGAGAGGTTAGTCGGGGGACTTCTAGCTCTAGTAGTGTATGCAATTTGTATCATGATTGCAGGTGGAATCATGGATGAACATCAAGTTAGTACAGCTACTCTAACTAAATATTTAGTTGAAGCTGAAAATCCAACACAAGTGAGAGAGATTATTGAGAGAGCTTTAGATGGCGAAAAATTTGCTGTAAAGCAAAAAAGAGAGGGCGATAAATTATTTAAGCGATATTACCCTAGAGAGATAACATTAGGTTCGCAAAACTCGTCACATCAATAAGTTAAAACCGCACTCCACCACCTAATAAGCAGACCAACGCGAGAGATGAGGGCCAATGACATGAAAGTAGGTTATATTCGCGTTTCGGCCTATGAACAAAAAGAATACCTTCAAACACAAAGAGAGCAGTTAACCGCGCACGGGTACAAAAGACTTTTTCACGAAATTGCTTCAGGCGCCAAATCTAAACGTTCTCAACTTCAAGCTGCTTTGGAATACGCACGCGAAAACGACACTATAGTCGTCACTCGTCTCGACAGACGCCGTAGACTCTGTTACCCCTAGGAGAGAAGGTCCCTTCCATCCTACTGCTCCAGTATTACTTGGGGATCAGATGGCTTCCCTCTACCGAGAAAATTGGAGAAAGAAATAGAGGGAAATCATCACACCGAGGCTTATTCAAAAGTCCTCCCAGCCGCATAAAACACCAAACCCCGCACCAGAAGAAAACACCCGCCGATACAAACTCAACGGCCGCCTAAACCCCGAATAAAGAACCCGCCAGGTCTTCACTTGAGCGATAACCCGCTCCACCACAGCCCGTCATCTATTGATAATGCGATTATTATCCTTGACACCCTGAGGCACTTTCACACCAGGCTTACGCCTGGTCGGGGTTGCTAACCCCAGGCCTATATAGCCCTTATCGGCCAGAGTCGAGGAATCCAGTAGCTGATCTAGCCCGTGAGCTGTGAAAGCATGAGCATCATGCCTTGCCCCGGGTAGCGGGTCAGTGATGACTAGGAGCCTGCCATCGAGGGTGCAGATGACTTGGTGGTTGAAACCGGTTCGTTTATGTTTGCCCGAAAAATTTGTTTTTCCTAGTGAACGCCAGTTCCAGGTGGGTACAAGAGTTGCATCGACAACCAAAGAACCTGGTACATCCAGGCTCATTTTCAAAGGCTGTTCTAGAGGTTTGAAGACCTTTGCAAGCGCCTTTTCGATAGTGTTGATGGTTCGTGAGATGGTAGGTTGCGAGACGGTGAAGATTTCAGCAAGTAGCTCTTCGGTGAGGTTGTGTCGGTGGTAGAGCAGAGTGGTTTTGAGTGCCTGAGCTGGAGTGAGGGCTGGTGGTCTTCCTCCTGGTTTACCCCAGATGAGTTGGTTGGTCAGGGTTGTCAGTAGTGTGGCAAATTGCGTGGCGGTTAGGCCGGTTGTACGCTGGTGGTGCAACGGTTCTTCTTGGTGCGGTTTGAGAATATTTGTGGTTATTTATCCTCAAGGTTGCCGCTATGGTGGGGCCGTTGTCTAGTTGGTGGGTGTGAGGTGTGTGCATACTTTTGAATAAGCCTCACCGCCAAAACAACAATGGCGTAGGCGAAGAGTGCTTGCTACTGGAGATATCTTCAGCTAGTGCTTATCTCGAACACCACTTCCTGACAGCCTCAGCAAATTCTCCCAGACCTGAATGAACAGCTGCTATAACATCACACAACTCCTGAACCGCAGCTTTCCTCCACTTGTACTGCCACGCGTTCTCTTGCCAATAAAAAGCTTCAAGACTGCCACTCACACCATTGTTATGGGTCCAATGATCAGCATCTGCTCTGATACCCACACTGCGCATCTTTTCGGTGCTTAGCTTTTGTTCCGGAGCCAGCCACAAATATTTCACCGCATCGTTATCCACTTTTTCCGGGTCTAGCCAGCACCCATTGGTGTAACAAATTACTTGGTTACTGTAATGGGGGTGCTCGCCCGTAGGGCAATTAACATAATTAATCTGAGCGTTTCCCTTAAGCTCAACGGCTCCGATGAGTTCATCTTGCTCACTATCAAGATTAGTACGCGTAAGCGCAATATCAGGGCGACGCTGCGTAGATTTTCCGCTAGTAACTTCTGAACCAAGCAAACCTGAAACGAATGGTTCTGCACTTGAAATCTCTCGTAACCGATAGGCATATCGAGCTGATTTCTTTACCCCCATCTTTTGACAGAAGAAGTTAATAGTAACCTCCTCAAGATCCCCAAAGAAGGCGCACATAGCTGCAGAGATATCTCCTTCAAGCATTGTTTCGTTTTCCCACCGTGACCAGCAAGATACAGACCATCCTTTGACGTAGCCCTCAAAGAAATAATCCTCATTTTTGAAGATTGAAGTATCCATTATCGTTTTCTTTCAATAATTATTTTTAATGCGCAGGTCCCCTCATAAAAAGTGCACATTAGGAAGGGACCTAAAGATTCTCGGGTAGTAGTAAGTTCTTAAAGAATGTTTCCCTGAGCATCAAAGCTGAGCATTCGATGAGACTCGTGGCCATTCGGCAGAAGAACTGGAGCATGCTTATTCCATTCTTCCGCTTTTACTTCAGCAAACGGCTCACAAACACAATCCTGCAAATTGTGACGGTGTTTCGAATGTCCTAAAGGCATCACAGCGACAACATCTTTTGAGGTCGGGCTGGCAAAAGCATAAAATTCACCTCCCTCAATTTTCACGATTGAACGATAAGCTACAGACTTTTCCTGCGAAAGACTTACATCGGATACCGGCTCAAACTCTGATTGCGGCATAGTATTCAGTTCACTCAAAATATCTGCACGTTCTTCAGTCCAATATGAAGTCTGCGCCTCTTCAGTCTGAGCATAAGCATCCAATGATTCCTTGAGCACATCAACTGCAGGAAGAATTTGAATATTAGTTCCTTCTTTCAAACTGGGACACAAGATTACTAGTGCTTCAACTTTACGAACGCGAGCAGCATACAAAAGAGCTCGGATATCTTGAATCTGTTTTTCGTTCCACCGACGTGAAGGGTTCAGAGATTTGGTGATACGGATGCCCAGGTAATTTTTACGATTTTTTTGGTCTGTAATCGACAGCAGATTTTCGCAATCAATATCAGAATTCGGCAAGGTGTTCTGACGTACCACAGAGTATCCGTGAGGGAGGCAAAGAGCGTTAATTTTACGTGCAGATGATGCATTGACAGCCATGATTTTATCTTTCGTTTTTGTTTTTCTTAGTCGTTCGAACAAGTTAAACAATACACAACGTAAATATATTATGCAACGCAAAGATAATTTTTTTTCATCTAGTTTTGTACATATTTCAAGAGTAACCACACCTGACTAGGGTGAATGATTCGAAAAATATTTTTAGAATTTTTTCACCCCAACCAGGAATGAAGTAGAGGCAGGTGAAAACCCATGAAGCCCTTTATGTAAGTACATGGAAATATTTTTACTAATCATTATTTGTGATATGATGATATTGGATAGTAAAAATTTTGCAGAAGGAATATCATGGCTAGTTACGACGATGAGGGGTACGCTTTCCCTCCCCAGCAAACCCCCAGTTACCTGTCTCTTTCGCAGTTCATCACGCTGTGTAATCAGGGATTAGAGGAGCACGAAAAGCTCAATCGCAAAGCAGCTGAAGGCATTGCTCTTTCAGGTGTCCTCGATAAGTTTTCAGGGATTGATGGAAGCGTGACTTTAGACCTTAAAGGTCGACTACAAATAGCACCCGAAGCGGTAGTGCCTCTTCAACGGGTTGAGAAAGTTGATCTTGAAAAGTACCACCAGGTTCATGGTGATCAGGACATCCTGAATGTACGAGTCCGTCCTGCGCGAACGGTGGATTCAGATGATGGGGAACGTAAATATATGGGTTGGCATGCCAAGCTCACCGATGAAGAGGCGCGTTTAGGTGTAACTCGCTGGTGGTCTAAGCCTTACCGAGAAGACATTACAAATATGCCATTTTTAGCTACCATCAATGGTTTTGTAGTCTACAGCGGAGTCATCCGAGATATCGAAAAAACCATGCTGGGCTTAGTCGCTTTCGATGTTTGCACTGATGAAGCAGATGCTGAGCTCGGTGAGCAAGTGCGGCATATCCGCGAGAGTTTCCTTTATAAGCGCGTTGACTCTCCACGAGGTGGAAACATCGCTTACCTCTAAAGCCCTATAAAAATAACCATGACTAGTTCAAAGGAGTTTCTCAGATGAGAATCATGGGAATTCTTATCCCCGAAGACAACACACAACCACCACGTCTTGTGGATGCGGGGGATTATGCAGAAAACATCAAAGAGGTACTAGAGGTAAGGTCATTTGATATGACGGTGCTACCGGGACGAACCCTTTCTCTTTATTTCGATGCAGAAGGCGCTTACAAGGTAGGTGCTGTAATGAATGAGCGTGCTAGCACATTTTTTTACCAAGAAAGCAACCGCCTAGCTGGAGTATCTGAAGTATCCGAAACTTTACCTCGTGAAGCCATGATTTTCGGCCCGGTATTAGTTTTAGGCGGTCCTGATTCTCAGGGGTTAGATACCTCTGTAGGTGCGGAATACATCGAAAGAATCATCTAATTTTAGTGAATGTCCGCACTCGAATTACCAAAGGTGCACAGCAGATAGGTCGCCCTTTGCATAAGTGGCTTGGACCTCGACAGGTGTCTTAAATTCAAAGTAAGTTTGAGGCACCTATTTTAGTTTAATTTCTGGTCCATAATGCATGTTATGTATCATAAAATGGGTTCAGCGGGCCTAGCTACTGTTTTTCGGTGGCATGGGTCTCGAAAACGTGTTTTGCCCAGAAAGTGTCTCGTGAATGCCCAGCGAACTTGAGATAATCACCAGTGAATCATCAGAGTTGATAGAAACTGACTCAACCCTGCCCAATTTCGTGAAATACCGTGAGCACATCACCTCCTGGGCCCTCTCCTACGCCTCAGCCAACACTCAACAGGCCTACCTGAATGACCTGAAGATATTCTGCGCCTTTCTCGACGAAGCACGCGCTGATCTCTTGCAGGTGCGGCGCACCCACCTGGATGTGTTCTCCCGAGTCCACGAAAAGTACACCGATTCGAATGCATCGGTGGCCAGGCGCCTAGCTGCCATCTCAGCTTTCTACCGATTCCTCTTGCTGGATGAGGTGATTGACAAATCCCCCGCTGACTATATCCGCAGACCACCGGTTGACCCAGATTTCACCGCCACCCAAGCCCTCACCCAACGCGAAGCCCTACGGTTGCTCGATACAGCAACCGAGCACTCCCTGCGTGCTCAGACACTGGTGGATTTGTTGCTGAGCACGGGTCTGCGCATCAGCGAAGCCTTAAATATTAGGGAATCCGACATATCGCAGGGGCGTCTACTCATCACCCGCAAAGGTGGTAAAAATCAGCGGTCTACCTACCCGAGCATACGCTGCGGAACCTGAGGGATCTGACTCGGGCAACAGGGTTAAGAGCAGAGACTCAAGAAAATGGTGGGGTCTCTTATTACATTTGTTCGCTGTACCCAGTCCAAGCTGCTGACGCCACATTCCTCTGCACAGGTAGCCCGGGAGATTCTCCAAGCCCAGAGAATGATTACAACGGCGTAGCCTACAAAAGAAAATAAAAAGATAGCCCCCTGCCGTGCTACAAGACAGGGGGCTATTCATATCAAAAGGTGGAAGCAAATAGAAAGTCCACTCCCTCAATAAAATTAGAGAAAGTACACGGACTATCTATCCATTCAGCAAGTTATTCCTGACCTGCCATAGGGTAATCAATGTAACCATGAGGACCCGGGGTATAGAAGGTATCCGAATCTATAGGATTCAACGGAAGATCATTCTTCCAACGGTAAGAAAGATCCGGATTAGCAATAATCTCGCGCCCAACCGCTACCCCATCAGCCAGGTCATCCTCCACGATATGACGAGCCTCGTCCAATTCGGTCTCCGTACCAAAACCTGTATTGAGAATCATAAAACCGCCAAAAGACTCCCGCAAAAAGGCAACGAGGTCGCTCTCCGCGTCCTGATACAAAACGGAGAGATAAGCGATATTCAAATCAGCGATGCCGTCTAGTAAAGCCTTATAAGTAGCCCGTACGTCATTTTCATCCTCTTCCATGCAACCTTGGATGTTATGCATAGGTGAAATACGCAGGCCCAGCCGGTCAGCTCCAATTTCATCTGCAATAGAGCGAATAACTTCGATAGCTAAACGAGCACGATTTTCGGGGCTCCCACCATACTCATCTGTACGGTGATTGGAACTGGGGGCAAGGAACTGATGAAGAAGGTAACCGTTGGCTCCGTGCACTTCAACCCCATCCATACCTGCGTCAATGGCACGTCGAGCGCCTTCAGTAAATTTTCTCACGACCCGCTCAATGCCCTCGCTATCGAGAGCTACAGGAGTAGGTACCTCTTCTCGCCCTTCTGCACCATGCAGAGTAACGCCTGGAGCAATTGCGCTAGAAGATTCACCCTGGTCGAATCCGTTAATGGAGGGAAGAGTGAGACGGCCTCCATGCATAATCTGCATAACGATCTCGCTACCCTGTTCATGAACAGCCTGGGCAACTTTACGCCATCCTTCTTGTTGTTCGGCAGTGGCGATGCCGGGCTGCCCCAAAAATGCACGGTTGATGTCTTCAAAGAATGTACCCTCGGTAACAATCAAACCGTTGTCTGCCCGCTGTTTGTAATATTCGATGTGCATATCGGTAGGAATACCGTCTTGAGCCGCGCGTGAGCGTGTCAAGGGTGCCATAATAATACGGTTATTGAGGTGGATCGCACCTACCTGGGCAGAATCAAAAAGACCCGTCATTCTTCTCTTACTTTCGGTAGAAAATATCGTCTAACTGGATGTACAACACAGATTCGGGAAAAAATATTTCCCCTGCGGTATTAAAATTTCCCCACAGATTAATCGGGCCCTCTCAAGGCCCTTCTCATTCACAGAAAAAAGGGAGGGAATCGGTCAAACCAATCCCCTCCCCCTAATTCTTCTCGGAGAATTTATTTACTTAGCGGTAGGAATGCTACCGTGCGGATCAATAACATACTTCAATGATGAACCCTTATCGAAGTCCGCGTATGCCTGAGGTGCCTCATCAAGGCTAATGACCTTGATGTTGAGCATATCTGAAAGATAAGGCATACGATCCCACAGAATCGACATCATCAATTCACGGTTGTAATGCATAACCGGTGCCTGACCACCGGCAATACGAGGCGATTTAATCCAAGCATCACCGAAGTTGAGAGAGTAAACACCCTCACGCTCAGCAGGAACAGGAGAAATAGGGTTAGCACCATAAACACCGATGATGCCGGTTGCTCCACCGGGGCGGGTTGCATCCAGAACCTGATTGATAGCGTAAGACGATTTGGTCTTCTCAGCTTCTTCGCCCAGACCGTGTGCTTCGTTGCCTACATAGTCAACTGCGCAGTCAACATAGGGAGTGCCAAGGATAGCTTCAATCGCATCATTGATGGAGTCAACCTTGGAAAGGTTGATGGTCTCGCAACCATTCTGGCGAACCAGTTCCAAACGATCCTCATAGTAATCACCCACGATGATGCAAGATGCGCCCATGAGGCGAGCAGCAGCAGCACCACAGCGACCTACCGGACCAGCACCTGCAATATAGACAGTAGAACCAGGCTTCACACCTGCTTCGACCAGACCATGGTAAGCAGTGGGCAAAATATCGGAAAGCACTGCAAGGTCTAGAATTTTCTCCATTGCCTGATCCCTGTCAGGGAAACGAAGAAGCTGGAAGTCAGCGTAGGGCACGAACATGTATTCTGCCTGGCCGCCTGCGAAGCCACCAAGGTTGAAACCGTAGGCTGCACAGGAAACCTCAGGGTTAGTAGTTTCGCAAACCTCGGTGCGTCCGTTGCGGCAGTTGCGGCAACGACCACACGCTACGTTAAAGGGTACAGAAACGATGTCACCGGGCTTGAGGAACTCAACATCTGAACCGACTTCTACAACTTCACCGGTCATTTCATGGCCCATCACCATACCTTCGGGTACAGGGAAGGAGCCACGGTAGATGTGCAAGTCACTGCCACAGATATTGGTAGCAATCAGCTTGACGATAACGCCATGGGGGGCTTTTTTGCCGTTAGGCATTTCTAGCTTGGGGAAGTCAAGGGTATCCACGCGCATATCTTTGACGCCGTGGAATACTACTGCGCGATTTTTATCTGCCATGATTTTTCCTCACTGCTTTCTTCTTTGAGGAAGCTCTTAGGGTTGAAGCTAAAACTCTTGACGAGGAATAGTCCCTCAGAAGAGGGAGTGTTTTATTCATCTCAAGGGGCTTTTAGCTTCTTCGTAAGCTTAGCAGAGGGGAGGGTAAAACAAGATCTTCACCTACCCATTGAAAGAGAACAAAAAATCGTTGTTACGAATCGACGGGGATAGGCAGTAAAGTTGCAAACGACAAGAAATCACACCGATTTTGAGGCTCCCTGCGCCTTACACAGAAGCGATTGGTCAGATTTATCTATGAGCTATTTACACGAACGCGTCACAGACAACGAAACTCACATTCAACCAGATGTTCGAGTACTGGGAGCACGCCAGAACAACCTGCAAAACGTCGATCTTTCTGTACCGCGCGATGCTCTCGTCGTTTTCACCGGTGTCTCGGGATCGGGGAAATCCTCTCTTGCCTTTGGAACTCTCTATGCAGAATCACAGCGCCGTTATCTAGAGTCGGTAGCACCCTATGCCCGCCGTCTTATCGATCAGGCAGGAGTGCCCGACGTCGACTCCATTACCGGGATGCCTCCAGCCGTAGCCCTACAGCAACAGCGAGGTGGACAAAACTCACGATCGACCGTTGGTAGCATCACTACCATCTCAAGTCTGGTTCGTATGTTGTTTTCACGCGCCGGTCAATATCCAGAGCATCAGAGCATGCTCTATGCTGAGGATTTCTCTGCCAACACACCGCAGGGTGCATGCCCTCAATGCTATGGAATTGGCAGAGTCTATGAAGTTCCCGAAGATCGCATGGTTCCCGATCCCACCAAGACCATCCGTGAACGGGCCATAGCTTCTTGGCCTACCGCCTGGCACGGGCATCAACTTCGAGACGTTTTAGTGGCACTTGGCTACGATGTGGACGTCCCTTGGAAAGATCTTCCGAAAAAAGATCGCGACTGGATTCTTTATACGGACGAAACCCCGCACGTACCGGTCTACTCGCGAATGACACTTGCCGAAGCTCAAGCAGCCAAAAAAGCAGGTGCTGAGCCTTCTTACAGCGGCACCTATGTGGGCGCAAAACGCTATGTACTGGATACTTTTGCCAACACTAAAAGTGCCTCCATGAAGCGCAAGGTGGCGCAGTTTCTCACATCCATCCCGTGCCCAGCCTGCCACGGTAAACGCATCAAATCAGAGGCTCTCTCCGTCACCTTTGCAGGGTTAGATATAGCTGATTTCTCCCACCTGCCTCTCCATGAGCTAACCAGTCTTCTTGAAAAAGCTGTTGAAGATGCTTCCCGCAAAATACCCCTAAATGCAAGGGAGGAAGAAGCGCTGGGGCAAGGCTTGCACCAAAAAACGGGAGAAGAAGCTACAGAGCCCGGCACTCCCGCAAATGGACTTACCACTGAGATAGAACCGGAAGCTCTTAAGGCTCCCCCTCAGCCTACTGAAAAACTCGCCGCTACCTCTCGGCTGGCCACTGGCCTCATTGAGCGTCTTCGCCCCATTATTGACCTCGGCTTAGGCTATCTTTCTCTCGATCGGATGACCCCCACCCTTTCCGGGGGCGAACTGCAACGGTTGCGCTTAGCTACTCAGCTGACCTCTGAACTTTTTGGTGTGGTCTACGTATTAGATGAACCCTCTGCTGGGCTTCACCCTCAAGACACCCGTGCTCTTCTAGGCGTTCTTGACGGGCTCAAAGCACGAGGAAATAGTTTGTTTGTGGTGGAGCATTCTATTGAAGTAATGAAACATGCTGACTGGATTGTGGATGTAGGGCCAGGAGCTGGAGAACATGGTGGTCGAGTTCTTTACAGCGGTGAAGTTGATGGTTTAGCGTACGTCCAGGAATCTCTTACACGCGGTTACCTCTTTGGAGACAGTGGGCTCGCGCCACATACTCCGCGGAAACCCGAGCAGTGGATAAAACTTTCTGGAGTGAGCCGAAATAATCTCCATAACGTAGATGTACAAATTCCTCTAGGTATTCTCACTGTGGTCACAGGTGTTTCAGGTTCGGGGAAATCTAGCTTAGTCAGCCAGTGCCTACCTCAACTGGTAGGGCATCGCCTAGGTAAAACGGCGCAGGTAGATGAATCACCCGTTGAGGGAGATGAAATTCTAAGGGCCGAGCAGACCCCCGAAACGAGGGGAACTGTTGAAGGTGATTTCAGCGGGATACGCCGCGTGGTTGCCATCGATCAGAAACCTATTGGGCGAACACCTCGTTCAAATATTGCAACCTACACAGGGCTCTTTGACCATGTACGCCGTCGTTTTGCCGATACCGCTGAGGCCAAACGCCGGGGATACAAACCAGGCAGATTCTCCTTTAATGTAGCGGGCGGACGCTGCCCCACCTGCGAAGGTGAAGGGTCAGTGATGGTAGAGCTACTCTTCTTGCCATCGGTCTATACAAAATGCCCTGATTGCCACGGCACTCGTTATCAGTCGAGCACTTTGGAAATTTTGTGGCGAGGTAAGAACGTGTCAGAAGTTTTGGAATTGAGTGTGGACGAAGCCTTGGAGTTTTTTGAGGGAGAGTTCGATATTATGCGTTCATTGACTGCGCTGAGTGATGTTGGATTGGGTTATCTGCGTTTGGGGCAGCCTGCTACAGAGTTATCTGGTGGTGAGGCTCAACGAGTCAAACTTGCCTCTGAATTGCAGAGGGCTCAACGGGGCGACACTCTCTATGTACTGGATGAGCCCACTACAGGTTTACATTGCTCTGATGCAGACCGCTTGATGTCTCATCTTCAGACCTTAGTGGATTCCGGTAACACGGTAGTGATGGTTGAGCTTGATATGCGAATTATTGCAACGGCAGATTATGTGATAGACATGGGCCCTGGCGCAGGAGATGACGGGGGTCAGGTTGTTGCCGCTGGCACCCCATCGCAGGTGGCGACTTCAGCAAAAAGTGTTTCTGCACCATTTTTAGCGGCGGCCTTGAAGTAAGAATGTATTCATGGTTTGGAAGAGTTATTTATAATCCTTCTAAATTAAGTAACGCATTGAACTTTATGGGCTACCTTTCGCCCTCCCTCCCCCGGCTCATCTGGTGATCTTATAGGGGGGGGTAGCATCTTTTGATCGCGGTAGACCGATTCGGTAACTTCGAAAGAATTTTGTAGATATTCATCTCTCCACTACAGTTAGAACAGTAAGTTTTCTTAGTATCACTAGATTCAAGGAGTAACCATGGCTGACCTCAGCAATAAAAAAGTTCTTATTCTCGCTAGCCAGGGCGTAGAGCAGATTGAACTTACCTCACCCCGTGATGCACTCAAGGACGCCGGCGCGCAGGTTTCACTAGCAGCCCCTCAAGGCAAAGAATTCCAGGGCATGAACGGCGACTGGGAGAAAGCAGATACTTTCACCCCTGACCTCGCATTGGCAGACGTTAACGTTGAGGACTTCGATGCGCTTGTTCTCGCCGGCGGTACCCTCAACGCCGATGCAATGCGTATCAACCCTGAGGCTCGCTCCATTACCGTTCAGTTCTTTGAGGCAGAGAAGCCCGTTGCGGCAATCTGCCATGCACCCTGGTTGCTCATCGATTCCAAGAAGGTTGAAGGCAAAAAGCTAACCTCCTACACTTCGGTGAAGCTGGACCTTCAAAACGCTGGTGCCGAATGGGTTGATGAAGAAGTTGTGGAAGACGGCAATCTCATTACCAGCCGTAACCCCGGCGATCTTGAGGCTTTCAACAAGGCGATTATCGCGAAGTTGAGCTAATTCCTGAATGATAAGCCAGAACTTTCCTTGTTGATATCGCTTCTACGGTTGCGAGGACAGTAATGTCAAGCCCCGAGCGCACTGATACATGTGCCTCGGGGCTTGACTTATTCACCTGACGCTCAGTGCGTTTGAACTCCATAACGGAGTAGTTCGGTAGGCTTGGGAAAGAAAACACCGTCTCTTCAAAGATCGACGGGTGCCGGACAATCTGTATGCAAAACCCGCCAGGTTTTATTCTGGGCAACGTTCCGCTGAACCATCGAATGCAATCTGTTAATCCGATGATTATCCTATTTCACCGCAACTCTCATCTTCGCTGAGGCCTTCCGTTTTAGTCGGAGCCAGCAGCCTCAACCCGTAGTATGCTTTCTCTGCCAGCCCCAGCTGGGAGGGTGACTTTGAGGGCTTCAATCAAAACGAATAAGCCTCATATTTTTGAATTTAATGAACAATAATCCATTCAAAAGTAGATTTAATCATTTTTATTATTTAGACTGTCGCAGTAAGCTAACAGATTCTACCCGCACTCGCAGGTAACTTCCTTCAGCATCCCTCATCCCCCTCCCCGAAGAATAGGAATACCTATGTCCCCCTCCCTTACCCGTCGCCAGGTTGCCAAAGGCGCTGTCTGGGCAACTCCCGTTGTTGTTACTACCGCTGCGGTTCCTGCCTATGCGGCTTCTAAGGACATATGTGCCTTGGATGCAGGAGCGTCGCTTGCCACGGGCTTTGAGTATGGCGAGAAAATTGTCGATGCAAACACTAACCGCACCACTGAGTACTTCACTCTGGATAGAGGTGGCATGGATGTTTATGGTCTTGATGCGGATGAAACCGTCACTTCCCTTTCAGTTACTCTTAGCGTTGAAAATGCTAACTCCACCCGCACTGCAGGAAATAATCAAGGTTTTGATGATCCTACACAAAATACAGTAAATGTTGACGATTCTGGTTTGGGACCGGGTTGGACCCAGACAAGTGCAGCTCGCGCCCGCACCACTACCATCAATCTAGAAGATGGAGGAACAACCACTCGCAATATGTGGTCTGTAACTTTTACCAATGATCCACTCTCCAGCGGTTCATATTCAACTGATGCTAACGGTTGCAAGACATTTGTTTCTAGCGACATCGTTACCCGAACTGCAGGATACGCGCTCCAATACCCTAATATGGTGGCATACTCTGGAGACCCTGGAAATCTCATTGTGAGTCAGGTTGTTACCTACACAGCGACAACCTCAAAGGGTAATACCATTGTTTACCAAGAATACATTCTCAATAATGATTCTATCCATGGGGTAGTCAAAAATATTACTTAAAGGTGAGGCCAACTTCTGAAAGCGCAGGAAATTCTGGTAGACCATACCTGGCGTTCTGGGCGAACAGAGTAACCTAAGCTTTGGAACTTTATGGATTCCATCACCCATGCACACCATCTAAGCCGTCTACTGACTTTTATATTGAGATGCACGAGAGCCCTATTAAGGAAATCTCGTGCATCTTCATATTTTAAGATTAAAACCATTTATAGTTATAGAAAAATCCTGGAGACGATCATTGAGGCTTATTCAAAAGTATGCACACACCCCACACCCACCAACTAGACAACGGCCCCACCAGTGGCAAAAAATTGAGGATAAATAACCACAAATACTCTCAACACCGCACCAAGAAGAACCGTTGCACCACCAGCGTACAACCGGCCTAACCGCCACGCAATTTGCCACACTACTGACAACCCTGACCAACCAACTCATCTGGGGTAAACCAAGAGGAAGACCACCAGCCCTCACTCCAGCTCAGACACTCAAAACCACTCTGCTCTACCACCGACACAACCTCACCGAAGAGCTACTTGCTGAAATCTTCACCGTCTCGCAACCTACCATCTCACGAACCATCAACACTATCGAAAAGGCGCTTGCAAAGGTCTTCAAACCTCTAGAACAGCCTTTGAAAATGAGCCTGGATGTACCAGCTTCTTTGGTTGTCGATGCAACTCTTGTACCCACCTAGAACTGGCGTTCACTAGGAAAAACAAATTTTTCGGGCAAACATAAACGAACCGGTTTCAACCACCAAGTCATCTGCACCCTCGATGGCAGGCTCCTAGTCATCACTGACCCGCTACCCGGGGCAAGGCATGATGCTCATGCTTTCACAGCTCACGGGCTAGATCAGCTACTGGATTCCTCGACTCTGGCCGATAAGGGCTATATAGGCCTGGGGCTAGCAACCCCGACCAGGCGTAAGCCTGGTGTGAAAGTGCCTCAGGGTGTCAAGGATAATAATCGCATTATCAATAGATGACGGGCTGTGGTGGAGCGGGTTATCGCTCAAGTGAAGACCTGGCGGGTTCTTTATTCGAGGTTTAGACGGCCGTTGAGTTTGTATCGGCAGGTGTTTTCTTCTGGTGCGGGGTCTGGTGTTTTATGCGGCTGGGAGGACTTTTGAATAAGCCTCTTTGGTTTTTATGATTTTTGTGCACGAGATCCTGGTTTTTCGAACTATTAGCGTATGTGAATTAGTGGCAAGGAAAATATGGGTCACTGTAGTTCACTGGCGCTTTCCCCCGCACTAGAAAAATTAGGGAAATAATGAGCTCACACATTTCACGCCGTTCGCTCGCGAAGGGCGTCGCCGGGGCAACCCCGGCAGTAATGGCGACGGCGGCGGTGCCGGCGTATGCGTCTTGGCCCAAGGACTACACTTTTACGGCATCTTGGTTCTCTGAATACGAAACTTTCAACAATGGGCAGTGTGATATCGGCTCTGGTTATGTTGATTATTTTACTTTTTACACTGATGCTAGTTTCAACGGCGAAGCACCCGGATTTGGCGTAACTGAGCTTAATAATTCTCCCACTACCGGAGTAACTCTGAATAATGTTCAGATGCAGGTAGCGTTTCCTGCAAACCTAATTACCCGTTTGACCGTAGTTCAGGGAGACTACACGGTTTCAGGTCCGACAACTATTACGATGCCTGGGGCACCTTATAACCAGTACGATGTCTTCACTTTCACCTTCACAGGGCAAAACACCGGCACAACTTCCCCCACAAACACAACTTGGCCGGGCTCTAACTTGTAACCGACGTAAGTTACTACAATGACGTCTGTGTGCCGAACGGCGGCGAAAGCTACTACATCCGCTATACCGGTAGCTTCACAACAGATAACGGTGTAACCGTGGTTGGTTAGAAACCAGCTTCATATAGTCATCTATTACCTAATATAGGCGGGGCGTTTCTTTAGGGCGACGCCCCGTTTTTGTGTGTAAAGACTTCCTGCGAAGCTAGCGGGCGTCGTAGCCAACTGGCTCGGGGTTGGCGTTTAAGGGGAAGTTGGCGCACGGCGTCCGCTAGCGCGCCCTCACCCACGAACCTAAAAACCAGCATCCGCATTCTAAAGCAGGATTAGCGCCGTAGAATTACAGCAAACAACCCACAGCAATGTTTTAGAGTAAAGCAATACAAAAAGGTGGGGCGCCCTCTTGACGAGGACGCCCCACCTTTTCGCTGTGTAGAAGCTGGTTTACTTAGCTGCGAAGATGTCGCGCATGAGCTGAGCTGCTTCTGACGGGGTCTTGCCGACCTTCACGCCTGCTGCTTCGAGAGCTTCCTTCTTAGCGGCTGCGGTACCTGATGAGCCTGAGACGATTGCGCCTGCGTGACCCATGGTCTTGCCTTCGGGAGCGGTGAAGCCTGCAACGTAGCCGACAACGGGCTTGGTGACGTTTGCCTTGATGAACTCTGCTGCGCGTTCCTCAGCGTCGCCACCGATTTCACCGATCATGACGATGGCTTCAGTTTCAGGGTCAGCTTCGAATGCTTCGAGAGCGTCGATGTGGGTGGTGCCGATGACGGGGTCACCGCCGATGCCGATTGCGGTGGTGAATCCGATGTCACGCAGTTCGAACATCATCTGGTAGGTCAGGGTACCTGACTTTGAGACCAGACCAATCTTGCCCTTGCCGGTGATGTTGCCGGGGGTGATGCCTACGTTGGCTTCGCCGGGGGTGATGATACCGGGGCAGTTGGGTCCGATGATGCGGGTAATCTGCTTGCCGTTAGCGTCGACCTTTGACTTTGCGTGTGCCCAGAATTCAGCTGAATCCTGTACGGGAATGCCTTCGGTGATGACTACTACCAGGGGAACTTCAGCGTCGATAGCTTCGATGACTGCGTCCTTGGTGAATGCCGGCGGAACGAAAACGATGGAGACGTTCGCACCGGTCTTTTCTACAGCTTCTGATACTGAACCGAAGACGTCCAGCTCTACTTCTTGGCCGTCCTTGTTGGTGTGGGTAACAGTGGTGCCAGCCTTGCGTGCGTTCACGCCACCAACAATGTTGGTGCCGTATGCGAGCATGCGTGCGGTGTGCTTTGAGCCTTCGCCGCCGGTGATGCCCTGAACGATGACCTTTGAGTCTTTGTTCAAAAAGATAGACATAGTTTTTACCTTCTAAAAATATCTAACGGCGGTCTTATGCGGTGTGAGCCAGTTCAGCTGCCTTGTCGGCACCTGAGTCCATGGTCTCTGCCTGGTGTACCAGCGGGTGGTTAGCTTCGTTGAGGATCTTGCGGCCTTCTTCAACGTTGTTGCCGTCGAGGCGTACGACGAGGGGCTTGGTTGCCTTGTCGCCCAAGATTTCAAGAGCCTTGATGATACCGTTTGCTACAGCGTCGCATGCGGTGATGCCGCCGAAGACGTTGACGAATACAGACTTGACCTGCTCGTCGTTGAGGATGATGTCGAGGCCTGCTGCCATGACTTCAGCTGATGCGCCGCCGCCGATGTCGAGGAAGTTTGCGGGCTTGACGTTGCCGTGGTTTTCGCCCGCGTATGCAACAACGTCGAGGGTGGACATGACCAGACCTGCGCCGTTACCGATGATGCCGACTTCACCGTCGAGCTTGACGTAGTTGAGGTCGTTTTCCTTAGCCTTAGCTTCGAGCGGGTTCTCAGCTGACTTGTCAACGAGAGCTTCGTGCTCTGACTGGCGGAATTCTGCGTTGTCGTCGAGTGAGACCTTGCCGTCGAGTGCGAGGATCGTGCCGTCGCCGGTCTTGACCAGCGGGTTGACCTCAACGAGGGTTGCGTCTTCCTTGTCGTAGACTTCGCCGAGCTTAACCAGAACAGCTGCGACGTCGTCCTGGATGTCTGCGGGGAAGCCAGCAGCCTCAACGATTTCCTTAGCCTTAGCCTCGTTCAGGCCTTCAGCGGGGTTTACCTCTACCTTAGCGAGTGCTTCAGGACGCTCAGCTGCGAGGGTCTCGATGTCCATGCCGCCTTCGACGGAGCACATTGCGAGGTAGGTACGGTTTGAGCGGTCGAGCAGGATTGAGAAGTAGTATTCTTCAGCGATGTCAGCGCCCTGGGCGATCATGACGCGCTTTACGGTGTGGCCCTTGATGTCCATACCGAGGATCTGCTGTGCATATTCAAAAGCCTCATCGGCGGTCTTTGCGACCTTGACGCCGCCAGCCTTACCGCGTCCGCCAACCTTGACCTGAGCCTTGACGACGGTGACGCCGCCAATCTTCTCAGCAGCTGCCTTCGCTTCTTCGGGAGTAGTGGCCACGATGCCCTGAAGCACGGGTACGCCGTGCTTCTCGAAGAGATCGCGTGCCTGGTATTCAAACAGGTCCACAGGTTTTGTCCTTCTTCTTCGAAGTTCATGCTCGGGGGCGTCCCAAGCTTCTTACCTTGAAGCACACTGGCATCTCTCGCGAGAGCGAGAGCTGAAGCACAGTGTGATTCTCCACAGCCCACTTTAGCTGATATGAGCGATGACACCCTAACTCGCTGGCGAAAAAGATGAAATATAGTGCCACAAAGTAAATATGCGCTTGCAATGTGTGGGCAGGACGCGAGTAAAGCCGATGTGCGGTCGCCCCTGTACCCCTGATTTTCCGGGAAAGTAGATAAAGAAAAACCCGGCGCATCTGAGAATGATCAGTCTTAAACTCAGTTGTGCCGGGTTCTGGAATTATTTTCTTTGTAAACTAAGAACGGTAGTCCTCAATCGCGTCGAGCATATTAATGACGAAAGGCGCGGTATCAGATTTACGGGGCACCATCAGGTACTCCTGCTTGCTCAGCTTCCACAGCATCAGCGCAGAATCACCTACGCGCACGCGAAAAGCCATGCCGGGCTCAAAATACTTGGGCGATGCGTCCTCGAAAGTTGCATTCGCATCCAGCACCTTGGGCGCGCCAGAACCACTGAGGTTAATGACCGCACGGTTAGCGGAAACGTCCACCACAAAACCATCGTGGTTACCAAGAGCGGTATCAAGAGCTCGCCCCAGCTTAATCGGATCTACACGGCTGACCACCAAAAATACGTGAGGTTCTACATTCAAAGTAGCAACCACCTGGCGGGTACCGTACAGAATTTCCTGCGCCAAAGCATCACCATTGACTTCGCCACTGTAGCGAGGGAATTCAGTGCCCAGCACCTTCGTCATTCGCTGAGCGCCCTCAGAATCGGGGTCGATCTCAATGCGAAACAAGGTGAGATCTGTAATCTCGCTGATTTGGACTGTGGTATCTGTAGCCGCGTCCATCGCCTCAGAAAATTCGTCAGCCGGCGATGCTACTGCGTCTTCATGCATAAATTTCACCTATGTATGTCATGGGCTTTACTATCAGCGCCCTTGCTAATGACTAACGATTATATGTGAAGAGTTAATTTATTTCTTCGCTTCACAGAAATAGCTAGATTTTAGTAAGCGGCGCGTAGCGAAGCATCAGACGCTTCTCGTCGGTGCCAAATCGTGCTTTAGCAACCGTCTTATCGCCGCTACCTTCCACAGCAATAATGGTGCCTTCGCCGAATTTCGCATGCTTGACTTTGTCACCCACTGACAGCGCAGGAATCTCTTTGTTCTGCTGAACACGGGAGACGTTCTTTGTTGCGGCTTTAAAGCCAGAGACGTCGGCAGTGCTGCTGCGACCAAAACGGTCACCGCGTTCTTCGGTGCCGTAGGACGCGTACGATGACTTCACTCCCCCGCTAAAGCGATCGGTGTAGACGGAGTTACCGTAACCGCCAGAGAAACCGGTTGAGCTCCAGCCTCCTGACTGGGCACCACCGCGCCGCTTCCATTCAATGAGTTCTTCGGGAATCTCTTCGATAAATGGTGAGGGCGGGTTGTACTGGCTCTTGCCCCACATAGACCGCATCTCGGCGCGCGTAATGTAGAGGCGTTCCATCGCGCGCGTCAGCCCCACGTAGGCCAGGCGGCGCTCTTCGCTCATCTCGCTATCATCGGTCAGTGCGCGCTGATGCGGGAAGAGCCCGTGTTCAAGACCGGTCAAGAAGACCACGGGGAACTCTAGTCCCTTCGCGGTATGCAAGGTCATCAAAGTAATCACACCCTGCGAGCGCGCCTCAGCAACTTCCGCCGCAATCTGCGCAGCGGTGGGGCCTTCGCCGTCCTCCCCTACCTTGGGTTTGTTAGGGATCTGGTCAGCGTCGGCGACCAGCGCAACGTGTTCGAGGAAGTCTTCAAGACCTGCTTCTGGGTTATCGGTCTGGAACTCACGTACCGCTTCGACCAACTCGGAGAGGTTTTCCACGCGTGATTCGTCCTGAATATCGTTGGATTCCCGCAGTGCTTGCAGGTAGCCGGTCTGCTCCAGTACTGCTTCAAGGCAGGTGGCGGCATCCTCGGTTTCAGCAATCTGCGCGAGATCGTCGATGAGCTGAACAAAACCGACGATTTTTTTAGCTCCTGCAGCGCCCAGCCCGGGAATATCGGTAGCTGCTCGCGCCGCAGTCATAAATGAGGTGCGCTCACGGGATGCATAATCAGCAACAACACCCTCAGATTTAGCACCAATACCGCGTTTAGGTTCGTTGAGGATGCGGCGCACGTTGATATCGTCGTCAGGGTTCACAAGTACGCGCAGGTAGCTCAGAGCGTCCTTGATTTCCTTACGTTCGTAGAAGCGTGTGCCGCCCACGACGCGGTAGGGCAGGCCCACCTTCATAAGAGCTTCTTCAAGTGTTCGTGACTGCGCGTTAGTGCGGTAAAAGACCGCGATATCGCCGGGCAGTGTCTCGTGTTCATCGCGCAGACGGTCGATTTCTTGAGCAATATAGCGGGCTTCAAGGTACTCAGAATCAGCTACGTAACCGGTAATTTTTGCGCCGTCGCCGGACGCCGTCCACAGTTTTTTGGGTCGACGATCCTTGTTGCGCTCAATCACCGCGTTGGCTGCGCTCAAAATATTCTGTGTTGACCGGTAGTTCTGTTCCAGCAAAATGGTGCGAGCGTTCTTGTAGTCGCTCTCGAAGTCGGTGATATTGCGAATATCTGCACCGCGGAAGGCATAAATGGACTGGTCAGAGTCACCCACAACGGTGAGTTCTGCAGGTTCAACGACGCCAGGGTACGGGCCTTGCTCATCGTTGCGGCGATGCGCGCCCACCAGTTCGCGAACCAGCGCGTACTGTGCGTGGTTGGTGTCCTGGTACTCGTCCACCAGAATATGGCGGAAGCGGCGGCGGTAGTATTCAGCGACCTGCGGGAATGCTCGCAAGAGGTGCACGGTCTGCGCAATCAAATCGTCGAAGTCCAAAGAATTAGCTGCGCGCAAACGAGCAGTGTAATCCGTGTACACCTTTGAAATCGCCGATTCCCACGGGTTAGATTCGCTGACCTGCATGGCGTACTGATCAGCAGAAACCAGCTCATTCTTCAACCCGGAGATCTTGTTGGCAATAGAACGCGGTGCGAACTTCTTAGAATCCAAGTTATGTTGCTTAGCGATCAAGGTGATCAGGCGCAGTGAATCAGCGGAGTCATAAATCGAGAATGTTGTTTTAAGACCCAGAGTTTTAGCTTCACGACGCAACACTCGCACACAGAAAGAGTGGAAGGTAGAAATCCACATATGCTGAGCGCGCGGCCCCACCAGTTGCTGAATACGTTCACGCATCTCAGCAGCCGCCTTATTCGTAAAGGTGATCGCAAGAATCTGCCCCTGATGCGCGCGTCCAGTTGCCAGAAGATAGGCAATACGGTGGGTCAGGACGCGGGTTTTGCCCGAGCCCGCACCCGCAACAATAAGCAGGGGCGAACCAGCATGAATGACGGCCTCTTTCTGCTGCTCGTTCAGCCCTTCCGTTAAACGCGCAGCAGACGGGGCGACGGACGGCTCAGCAAACTCCTCGTGACGCCCTACCTGGTAGCTGGGCGGCATAAAGTCAGAGAACGCATCATCTAGCGCAACAATATCAGCCGGCACCTCAAGATTGGGCGTCGGCTCCTGCTCATACGCAGCGTCCGGCGCGGTAGCATCGTAGAAAGGGTCGTACGGCGGCTCTTCTACAGGCACCGAATCGCCAGCGGGCTGGCGCGAGTTCTGTGAACGGGCGGGCATAAAGTCATCGTCAAACAAGTGATCCATCGTTATTCCAGTGTAAACCGAAGATGTGTTCGAACGTTAGACTTCACTCTCAGCGTGCACTCACGGTGAAATTGACGATAATAGAAAGCATGGGTCTCTCTAAAGGTCAAAAAGAACGTCTGTACGGCAAAGACAAAACGCACGCCCCGGTTGATTCGCATCCTACTCCCCCGGCTGCACGCGCCTCTCGCTACCCCAGCGGCCAGCTATATGCAGAGCCCACCAAATCCTCATCCAATATGTACCTGTACGTGGCGCTTGCCGTCGCGGTGCTTTTAGGCGCTTACAACTATTTTTGGTTGCTCCCGCAGTTCTCTAACTTTGCGGGCAACACCGTCCCCGAGCTCATGTTCACTTTTGGACGCGACCACGTTGCTGCCTTTGCCAACAACATTGGCCCCGATTACCTCGAGCAGTACAAGGCATACCACCGCGTATCAGCCCTTGTCTTCCCGGTACTCTTCGCTGGAACATGGGTATGCTTCATCTTCGCGGCACACCTACGCGCTAAGGCACGCAACCTGTACCTCATCATTCCCGTGCTATTTGCCCTGGTATACATCATCGGCGGTTTTGTGCTCAACGCAGCTGTCACCAACCCCAACAGCGGTGCTGTAGCACTCGCATCCTTGCTCGTTACCTTGCGCTGGGTTCTCTTTTTCGCGATGCTCGCCCAGTTGCTCTACCTTGCAGTGCGACTGGTACGCGGCAAAGTAGATGCGTTCTCCCGCGGCGAGCTACCCGAACAGCGACGCTAGGTGGTTGCCCTACCTGCGTCCTATACATATCCGCCGAGATCCTGATTTATCGACGAGATCCTGTTTTAAATCAGGATTTCGTCGATAAATCAGGATCTCGGCGTTAGAGGGAGGGCAACAAAAACCCACCTACTGACAAAAGCAGGTGGGTTTATTAGTGCCCTCGAATGGATTCGAACCATCGACACCCGCTTTAGGAGAGCGGTGCTCTATCCCCTGAGCTACGAGGGCTTATATTTTATTTTTACTCCCCCGTCATAGCCTCAGGGGATTACTCGCTTGCGCTCGCTTCTACACCTCAATTTTTATCTCCTCGCACGCTCGGAAAATTGACGCGTAGCTGAGCTACGAGTGCTTATCTTTTTCAAGACTCTCACCAGTATATGTGTTTTCATTTTTTCACCCAAACCAGGTGTGAAAAACTATAAAGTATGGCTATTTTGATTGATCCCCCGGCGTGGCCGGCTCACGGACGCCTGTTCTCGCACATGGTGTCAGACACCAGTTACGCTGAGTTGCACGCTTTCGCGCGGAATCACTCAATCTCGCTCAGGGCTTTCGATCGCGACCACTACGATGTACCCGATGACCTTTACAACCGGCTGGTCTCCGGTGGAGCGACCCCGGTAACCGGTGGTGAGCTAACCCGCGCTCTTATCGCATCCGGGCTACGAGTACCGTTGAAGGAGCGCCCGGAGAAGATTCGAAACACTCTGCTCCGTCAGTGGAACGAGTATTTTCCTTACTTCACTGATTTAGGAGAGCATCTTCTAGAGCAGTGGGAACAGCCTCATCGTGCCTACCATAACAGCGCGCACCTGCTTGAAATGCTGACTGTTCTAGAGAAACTTACACCCCTTACCGCAGAGCTAGTTCTGGCGACGTGGCTTCACGATATCGTGTACGACGCGCAACCCGGTAAAGATGAAGAAGCGTCAGCTCGTTTTGCCCGAGATGTGGGTGCGCCTCTTATCCATCAGGACGCGATTTCCCAGCAACAGATGGACGCGGTTGCAGGGCTCATAGAGGCAACCGCCGCTCATACTGTTGACCAGTTGCCGCCTGAAATCGCTCAGGCCTTTTCATCTCACGAGGTCCACGCATTTTTTGATGCCGATATGGCAATCCTCGGCGCAAAGACTCCGAGGTACGACCGCTATAGCGCGGGCGTCCGCCAAGAGTTTTCTCATTTCAGCGATGAAGATTTTAGGCGTGGTCGCAAACAGTTTCTTGCGGATGCGACCCAGCGTGAGCAGCTTTTTTATACAGAAAAAGCGCGCCGGCTCTTTGAGGAGCAAGCGCGCGATAACATGCGTCGAGAACTACAAAGTCTATACTTGTGAGCGATGGTCCTTGGTCTTTTTCTTGAAAGCTATGCGTGAGGCAATAAGACCAATCACCACGCCAAGACCACCGACAATGGATACCCACATGGCAGCGTGACCAAGCGGAATAGCAACGAGCAATCCGATAATGATTCCGGGGATGGCACCGGCAATCATGCCGATTGCCATGTACTTGAATTCTTCGTCAGAGCTGGATGTGGGAGATTCAAACTGTGTAGGCATACAACTGATTCTACCCACCCCGAACCTCGGATGCTTTGCATGTTCGCTGTTGAGACAAAAGGGCATAAAAAATGCGGCCCGTGCTGGTCGTACTGGGGCCGCATCCATCGATAAATTATCGATCAGCAATTTCAAGACGCATCACCGTCAAGAAATCAAGTTTTAGGTGAGAAGCTCAGATAACGCTTATAAAGACCAGAACGCTATGCAAGCTCAACTTATTATCGCTGTACTCTCAAAAATTAAGTCTTAGAGACCTGCGGTGTAGTAACCGTCAACGGGCATGAAGCCGCCGCCGTCAACTGAAGTCAGCTGGGTGCCCTGACCGGGGTTGAGAGCTGAGATCATCTGACCGTTACCAACGTAGATACCTACGTGGGCGTAACCGTTGGTGAATACGATGTCACCGGGCTGGGGGTTTGAGGTGGGGGTGAGCTGGTCTTTCATAGTGTATGTGTAAGAATCTACGTTAACACCGCTACGAGCAAGAACGTTAGCAACGAAGCCTGAGCAATCCCAAGCCTTGTAGGAGTCACCGCCCCAAACATATGCGCCACCGATACCGTCATACGCCGCTGCAACCACAGCTGCACGTGAACCTTCAACGTTCTTGATTTCCTGTGACTGAGGCTTTACAGATGAAGTTGAAGCAAGCTGCTGTGAACCGTTGTCGTATGAGTAGCTGAACTCGGTGGTAGCTGAGTCAAAGCTTGATAGTGAAGGTGCTGAGTAAGTGGTGTTTACCGCAGCGGGTGCTGCCTCTGCGTATGCGTTAGCGGGGAGTGCTGAGCCTGCAACTGCTGCGGTTGCGATTGCCGCGATTGACGCGTTGCGTACAGTCTTTGAAGCCATTTTAGTTTTCCTCCAGTGCCTAACGAGGTGAGCTGTCGGGTTCGAGTAGGAAGTCACTCGGTTGCGTAGTGCAACTTAACCCCAAGGGCTTTGATGTGAAGCCCAAAATTTGGTTCCCCCGCTTCTGCCAAGCAGTGTTTTATGAATGAGACCCTGATTGCTGCGAACAGTGGCAGAACTAGGCGTGCTGTTCTCAGGGGTGCCGATCCGACCAGTGATTGGCACAGAAGAAGACATTACACACGTTTTTAGGAATTGTCACGTTTTGGTCACGAAAATATAAATTCTAGATAAATCCACCGGCGGGCGATGAGGATTTTAAGTGATGTGATACATTTTTACCTTGAAAAGCAACTAGCGAAAAGAGCTTCTGACTAGCATCTTTACAAAAAGCATCATAAATAAGCACCCTTCATACCTATTTTAAGCAAGCTTAATCACACTCATGAGATTCGTCGCCCAGAGACTACTTAAAACAGTCCTATCGTCCCCTTTAAGGTGTCTATACCTCATAAAGTCACGATTAGGTAACGGAGCATATACGGTCTCGCACTCCGATTCGCCGCCCTTTGGATAAAGCATTCAACGCCGGTTTTCTTTAAAACAACAACCCGCCTGCCTACCGCAGACGGGTTGCCCAGATAAAACTTTATAAAAATACGTAGCGCCCTAGTGACGCTTGACCACAATCGAATCAGCAATCTCTTCGATAAGCTCCAGCCCGGACTGCTGCCCTTCAGCCGTAACTCGCACTCCGCGAGGCGTCGGAAGAATTGATACTTCAGCACCGTAGACGATTCCAGCCGCCGCTAGCTTACCCAGCAAGTCCATATCGGTCTGTACAAACTCTGAGAGACGAGAAATAGTAAAGCGATCATCCTCATCTGAGTCTTTAGCGGCAATAGTCATTGACACGGTCCGCGTATCATTGCGTTCGCTACTGTCCCCTAGATCTTCAAGACCGGGGATCGCGTTACCGTACGGCGAATACTTGGGGTTATCGAGTAGCTCGAGCAGGCGACGCTCTACTCGCTCGCTCATTACATGCTCCCACCTGCAGGCTTCGTCGTGAATATATTCAAATTCAAGCCCGATAACGTCCGACAGTAGGCGCTCAGCTAGGCGGTGCTTACGCATCACTTCAACAGCCTTGTGACGACCGTCCTTGGTCAACTGCAAAGAACGATCTTTAGCGACCTCAACCAACCCGTGACGCTCCATGCGCGCAACAGTCTGCGAAACAGTGGGTCCAGAATGGTCCAGGCGCTCAGCAATGCGAGCGCGCATAGGCACAATTTCTTCTTCTTCAAGTTCAAGAATCGTGCGCAAGTACATTTCAGTAGTATCAATAAGATCTGTCATGTCTGTGCTCTCTTATCCAGATACGTGCACCGGCACGTGGGGTTTCTTTAGATATTTATTCTAATGCTGATTTTTATTTTCATGGTCAGCTTACTTTGTGAGCGTACGAGATTGTGTGTTTGCGTTTCACTCTTTTATCTCACCATTCGAAAATTTGCCGGTTTGTTCTGCCTTCGTCGCTTTCACAGGCACAATAGAGAGTATTCGAGCCCGTTCCCTCACCCTTTACGCTGGGCTCACAACCATAAATGGAGTGTATTGTGACTGATTTTCTCACCATTCCCGCTGATTTGATTCCTGCCGATGGTCGATTTGGGGCAGGGCCTTCGAAGGTTCGTGCTGAGCAAGTTGAAGCTGTAGTAGCGGCAGGCAAAAAACTTTTAGGCACGTCTCACCGTCAGGCGCCCGTTAAAAACTTGGTGGCTGAGATTCGCGAAGGCATCAAAACTTTCTACCAAGCTCCTGATGGCTACGAGGTAATTCTCGGCAATGGTGGCGCTACAGCTTTTTGGGACGCGGTGGCTTTTGGTCTTGTGGAATCTAAAGCCCAGCACCTGGTGTTCGGTGAGTTCGGTTCTAAATTCGCATCGGCCACTGATAAGGCTCCTCATCTAGAGCGCTCATCTATTATTTCTTCGGAGCCCGGAACACGCCCGTCTCCTGTAGCCGAGGAGGGTGTTGATGTGTACGCGTGGCCGCACAATGAAACATCAACCGGCGTCTTTGCTCCGGTGCAGCGTCCTGTCGGCATTGACGAGAATGCGCTGGTAGTGGTCGATGCCACAAGTGCGGCGGGCGGTTTGGACGTAGATATTTCCCAGTGCGATGTCTACTATTTCTCGCCTCAAAAGAATTTTGCCTCCGACGGTGGGCTCTGGTTTGCACTGTTCTCGCCGAAAGCACTCGAGCGCGTACAGAAAATTGCAGAGTCAGGACGCTGGATTCCAGATTCTCTGTCGCTGGCTACGGCGGTTGATAACTCGCTGAAAAACCAGACCTACAACACGCCTGCCCTTACTACCCTCATCATGCTCAATGAGCAGGTGAAATGGTTGAACGCCAACGGCGGGCTTACCTTCGCCGCTGAATGCACCGCAGACTCGGCGGCACGCGTCTATGAGTGGGCAGAGGCGTCCTCATATGCTCAGCCATTCGTTGAAAAAGCGGGCGAGCGTTCTAACGTCATTACCACCATCGACTTTGATGAGAGTATCGATGCAGCTTTCATCGCTCAAACTTTGCGCGCTAACGGTGTTGTTGATACCGAGCCGTACCGTAAACTCGGTCGTAATCAGTTGCGCATCGCCACCTTTACCGCAATTGAACCTGACGATGTTTCAGCGCTTCTGCGTTGCATCGACTATGTGGTGGAGAACCTGTAGTTTCAATCATCGTAGCTCCTACCCGGTTCTTTATTGTCACTGCATCGGTGCCCGCGTCCTGGCAACACTGTCAAGGACGCGGGCACCTGCGTACACAAGGGATGTTTAGCGGGGCTCTTGGATGTCGATAGCCGCTGTCACAGCGGGTGGTTCAGTGTCATTGTCAGCCGTATCTTCTTCGTGCTTACGAAGAACAAATTTAGTGTGAGCAGAACGGTCAAAGACAAGGTGGAGTTGCTGCGAGCGCATATACCACCCAATGCCGATAGCAGCTGCTAGCAAACTTGCGATGACGGCAACGCCTAATCCCCAGCGAGCACCAAAGACGTCGTTAACCATACCCACCAACGGTGCGCCGATGGGTGTGCCGCCCATGAAAACAGCCATGTAGAGGCTCATGATGCGACCGCGCATCAGTGGCTCGGTGGTGACCTGCACGTAGGCGTTGGCGCTGGTGATGAGCGTGAGGGCCATGAGTCCCATGGGAACAAGCGCAATGGCAAAGACCCACATGTTGGGTGAGATAGAAGCGAAGAAGCATGCGAGACCAAAACCAGCGCAAGCACCGAAGATGTACCGCAAACGCGGCACTTCGCGTCGTGCAGCTAAGAGTGTGCCCGTCACCGAGCCGATAGCAAGAATTGAGTTGAGAAAACCGAATTCACCGGCACCGTGCCCAAACTCGGTGGTTGCCATAGCGGCAATGTTCATAGCTGAGTTAAGCCCGAAGGTACCCACCAAGAAAACCGCTACCATAACGGCGAGGATGTCCGGCCGGGTTTTGAGGTAGCTCAGACCATCTCGCAGGCGGCTTTTAGCTTTGGACGCGCGTTCAAAGTGTCTGAGCTGATCGGTGCAGATGATGAGAATGGCGGTGATCATGGCTACGAAGGTCACGGTGTTAATCAGAAAGACCGGGCCGGAGCCAACAGCAGCCACCATCACACCAGCAATCGCTGGGCCTATCATGCGGGCTGAGTTGAAAGACATCGAGTTGAGCGCCACCGCGTTGGGCAGATCTTGATCAGATACCAGCTCTGATACAAAGGTCTGACGCACCGGCGAATCAAGAGCAGTTACCACGCCCAAGGCTAACGCAAAGAAGTAAACATGCCACAGTTGAGCTAGCCCCGAAATGGTCAGCAACCCCAGCCCCAAGCTCAAAAGACCCATGCCGCTTTGCGTCCACAACAGCACCTTACGGCGGTCATAACGATCAGCAACCACACCCGCATAAGGGGCAATCAGAAGCTGAGGAGCGAACTGCAACGCCATGACAATACCCATCTGGGTAGAATCCTGGTCGCTCAGCTCATTGAACACTAACCAGTCCTGAGCAATGCGTTGCATCCATGTGCCGATATTTGAAACTAACGCACCGACAAACCAAATGCGGTAGTTCATAATCCACAAGGATCTAAAGGTCGTAGATTTATCTACCACCGGTTGCGGGCCTTGCATACTCTGTACCTGACTCGTTGCGCTCACCATCCATCTGCTGTTGTATCTAAAGTTTTACTATGCTTTTTTGTTCACTTAAAGTCACGCAATATTTAACAAATGCGCTGATAGCTCACTAGCAGAGGATAAAGTAAAGCGCTCCCCCTTTACGGGCGAGCGCTTTATCTCTAGCTATTTGTGCTATTCGGCCTCTGATTCACGGGCTTCTTGTTCTGAGCTCTTGGTTTCTAGCTGGTTTACCGGCGCATCTTCATCAACGTCCTCGGCATCTACGATATCGGTAGTGTCGTAATCGTCATCGCTCTCGGTGTCTTCAGGGCGAACTCGGTCGGACCATGGAACCCACTCAGGGGCCAGTAAAGCGTCGTCACCGGGCAACAAACCAACTTCGCAAACAGTAACGTGCTTGGAACGGGGTGCGCGGGCAAGGGTAGCAAACCAGAACCACCCGCGGTAACCGGGCAGAGCACACTCAAATAGATGAGTGCTCAATCGCTCTTCTTCACCGCGCACGTGATGAACAGGACCAACTGACTCAGAATTTGTAATTTCAAGAATCCCAGTCAGCGCAAGATCTTTAGCTGCAGCAATAACCTCATCGACCTTTTCGGTACGGCGACGACGCACCGGCACACCCAGCGAAGGATGCTCATCGGTGCTCTCTGTAGAGTCGAAGGTCGATACGGCGTTCTCAGGCGTCGAAGTATCGATAGCCTCGGGAGCAAATTCTGACATACTCCTATTAAAGCGTGAAAATCGCTCAAACGTTTAACTCGGCCTTTTAGATAAGTCATATATGTCGAAGAAAGATTCCCGATTTTACCTGTAGGAATCCGGTATCGAGAAGGCCTTGATACGGTAAGTACATGACTACAAAAGACGTACTGCCCTACGCCGGCACCATTCGTGCGCTCGGTGTAACCGGCGCAATTCTTGCCATTATCAGCACCATCAGTGGAGTTCTCATGCTCTGGATGAAGTGGACCGGAGCATCCACCCCAAACATTTTGACGCAGATTCCGCTGCTTCTCTTCCCCCTCGCATTCATCGCACTGATGATTGCCATGGTGTTCCTCGTCCTTCAGCGTCGCGCGCTGTAGCCATAACACCGCGTCCTGCCATTGAGTCAAGGGAGAAAATCAGCAGACGGTAGAGATTGTCACAGCAAACTTTCAGCTAAAAGGGAGATTATTAAACCGTGAAAAAGCAGACTGAAGCAAAACTACTAGTAGTAGACGACGAGCCCAACATTCTTGAACTGCTCGCTACCTCCCTGCGTTTTGCAGGCTTTGAAGTAGTGACCGCATCGAACGGGCGCGAAGCACTCGACAAAGCACAGACTGAATCTCCCGATCTCGCTGTACTCGATGTCATGTTGCCCGATATGGACGGCTTTACCGTCACCCGCAAGCTCCGCGCATCAGGGCGCCTGTTCCCGGTGCTCTTCCTAACAGCTAAAGACGACACCGAAGATAAGGTCACCGGACTGACCGTTGGCGGCGACGATTACGTGACCAAGCCCTTTAGCTTGGATGAGGTTGTAGCGCGCATCCGCGCTGTTCTACGCCGCACCGCAGCTCACGAAGAAGAAGATTCACGCCTGCGCGTTGACGATCTTATTCTCGATGACGACGCGCACGAGGTGTTCCGTGGCGACCGCGAAATTGACCTTTCGCCCACCGAGTTCAAGCTCTTGCGTTACCTCATGCTCAATCCCAACCGTGTGCTGTCCAAGGCTCAGATTCTTGACCATGTTTGGGAATACGATTTCAACGGCGACGCCTCAATCGTGGAATCCTACATCTCGTACCTGCGCCGCAAGATTGATAACAATCCGGAGCTCCCCTCGCTCATTCACACCAAGCGCGGTGTGGGCTACCTGCTCCGCACGTCTAAGAAGTAATTTTTAGTAGATGATGCGTCAACGTATTCTTCGCTCCCGACTGGGTTCGCTGTCATTGCGAACCCAGTTGGTTGTTTTAAGCTCGCTCCTTATTGCTCTTGCTATTGCGGTGACAGCGCTCGTTGCTATTTCAGCGATGCGTAGCCACCTCACTAGCCAGTTGGATGAAGAAATTCAGTCCAATGCCGGCGTGATTACCAGCAATCTTCTGCCTTCCGGCAGTGAGATTAATTCGACGCCGCGGCTGGCTTACACCGCTTTCCTGTTAGATTCTGAGGGCAACGTGGTGCACCAGTTCTCCACCGCCGATGAAAGTGAGTCCACCCCTCTGACGGGCACGTGGCCGCGAGATCGCGTAGAAAAGCTATCAGCAACGGGCTTTACCGTGCCGTCGGTATCGGGGCACACACAGTGGCGCATCATGCCCTTTTCAACGGATTCTGACCAGTACTCCGTCATCATCGCAACCCCGCTAACGCAAACTAATTCAACGGTGGCGCTGGTGGGTATGCTGACAATCGCCTTCGGTATGGCGACGCTGTTCGCGGCTATCGCCATGAGCTGGGTACTCGTTACCAGAGCCTTCGAGCCGCTCGCCCGCGTCGAACAAACAGCAGCCAAAATCGCCTCGGGCGACCTCTCTCAGCGCATCGTCAATTACAATCCCTACACCGAGCTGGGGCACCTCTCAAACTCACTCAACCAGATGCTGGCGCACATTGAAGAGGCCTTCGATACCCGCAAGCGCTCTGAAGAAAAGATGCGCCGCTTTGTGGGCGATGCATCGCACGAGTTGCGCACACCTCTGGTTTCAATTCGCGGGTATTCAGAGCTCTACCGTCACGGTGCCCTACAAACTCCGGAGGACGTTGGCAAGGCGATGGCGCGCATCGAGGCAGAATCTAAGCGCATGGGCCAGCTGGTTGAAGATTTGCTGACGCTTGCCCGCATCGATGAGCGTCGCGTCAACGAAAATACAAACGTTGATTTGCTCAAGCTCGCTCAGGACGCTGCTGCCGACGCCTTTGCCATCGCACCCGATCGCGAAGTTATTGTGGTGGGCTTGCAGGATCCCGACAGCGACGGCACCACTGCCCCTGTCATGGGCGATGAATCGCGCTTGCGTCAGGTGGTAGCTAACCTGATGACCAACGCTATCCGCTACACGCCCGAGGGCTCTCCCCTCGAAATCGCTGTGGGAACTGACCGAGGCCCCAACGGGCTGCTGTCGGTGCTCAAAGTACGCGACCACGGCCCCGGTATCCACGGCGAAGACCGCGAGCGCGTCTTCCAGCGTTTCTACCGCGCAGATACGTCAAGGACGCGAGAGACCGGCGGCACCGGTCTGGGGCTGGCGATTGTGGCGGCTATTATTGCGCAGCACGATGGAACCATCGATATTGAAGAAACTCCCGGTGGTGGCGCGACCTTTGTGTTGAAGATTCCGGCGTCGGCAGAAGCGCTCACGGAGCGTTAAAGAGACGTTAGGAATGTGGACACACGCCAACTGAGGACAGAAAAATCTGTGGATATCGTAGTTTGAGGGCTACTTATCCACAGATTTTTTCTTTAAGTAGTTTTCCGGAGTGCCCAAGACATACCGTAGTGTCAGGAGGTTAGCTCGCAACTTTTCAGCGTAGGATTTCTCAGCCTAAACAGCGTGTTAACCTCTGCATCAATCCCAACTCTTTTGAAAAGGAACCACCATGGCACAGTTTGTTGTTGACTCAGACCTCATTGCTTCAAAGAGCGCTCAGGCACGCGCCCACGTCGATTCGATTATTGCCGAGGTCAACGGTATGACGAGTTCTCTGCAGGATTTGCAGAACTCGTGGACCGGCTCTGCGTCCGTGAATTTTCAGGGCGTTTTGAGTAACTGGCGTGCTACTCAACGTCAGGTTGAAGAGGCTATCGCGCAGATTAACGATGCCCTTTCCAAGGCAGGTATGAACTACGACGACACCGAGTCCGCTAACGCAGCGATGTTCTTAGGCTAGATCGGCGCACGGCGGTACACAGGTGTAGGTCTGTAGGCTTGTACCAAGCGTCCTTTGTGCAGCGACCAGCGCGAAGACCGGCTCTCGGCACCAGCAAGGAAGCTCAGCGCCTGCACCTGTTACGCCTAGAAACTTATCTACGTTGCGCTCTCTTGACGAAAACGCAGGAGCCAAGCGCCAATTTCATTGCGGTAGTTCTCGCGAACCCACCAGCTGGTGCGCACCACTTGACCGCGTTTAGTAAAGACTCGTGACACCACTAGCGCCGTCGACTCATTGAGCATATCGGTCTCGATAATCTCGGGAGTGCCTTCCACATGGAAAGCTCTCTCGCGGTGCTCAATGACTTCTTGACGAGACACAATGACGCCGCGAGGTGTCACCCACGAAAATTCGGGAGCTAGAAAAGATTCCAGCTTGTGCGCATCCGCGTAATTCTCGGCGCGCAAGAGAAGCTCTTCTTGGTGAGCGGCCAGGCGGTCAGGTCCAATCTGGGCAATGCGCGCGCTGTGCGCTTCTTCCTCGGCACGGTCCTGTTCTTCTAAGGCATCGCCGGAACGATAGTTTGTAGGATGCGCGCGCCGTGCCTCTGCTTCGGCTTCGCTCATACGGTTTTGCGGTGACGGGAACAAATCCACCACAGTGTGTTCGTCTGATTCGATGCTGTCAGCATCATCGGTAAAACCGGGGCCTGAGTTAGGCTTTTTTCCATCGCGGTAGGCTGTTGCCGCCGCACGTGCACGCTCATCAGCGGCTTCGTTCAGTGCGTGGCCCGCGTGGCCTTTCACCCACTTGAACTCGTAATTTCGCCCTGACAAAGCAGCGTCCAACGCCTTCATCAAATCCTGGTTCTGCACAGGCTTACCGTCGGATTTCTTCCATCCTTTCTTCTTCCAACCGGGCATCCACTTGGTCAAAGAGTTGATGGTGTACTGGCTATCGCACAGCACCTCAAGTTTTCTCTCGGGAACATGCGCCGTTGCTTCGAAAAGATCGAGCACTGCTTTGAGCTCGCCCATGTTGTTGGTGCCGTGCTTCCAGCCACCGGCAGCCCACGTATCATCATCGATATACCACGCCCAGCCTGCAGGGCCGGGGTTACCCAGCGCAGAGCCGTCAGCGGCGGCAATAATTGGTTCTTTAGTTCCCATGCAACTAACCTTAGCGAATAAGTAGCTCTGACCTGTATTTCAGTGCAAGAACCGCATTCATAAAACTTCAGTAGAATTGCGTTCATGAGTAATATGACGCAGCAGCCCGCTACCGCGGTGGAGCTTTTTCTGCTTGATCCTGAGATGCTACGTTCCGGGTACGGCGTGAGTTGGCTTGCCTACGTAGGCTTCGAGGAACAACGCCGAGCCGCTGAATTTACTCACCCTGACGATGCCATGACCTACGCGGCGCAACACGCCCTGATGCGTACGATTGCGGCCACCACCCTCGGAGTGCTCCCCACTGGTGCGGCAGCAATCCCGGTGGATCGTTCGTGTTCTTTATGCGACAGCGGCGCTCAGCACGGTAAGCCCACCATTGAGGGCGTCAACCTCAACATGAGCCGCACACAGGGCTTAGTCATTGGAGGTTTCACCCGCGACCACCAGTTGCTACTCGGCATTGACGTTGAGAAATCTCGCGGATCTCTTCACAACGGCTTTGATCGCATCGCCCTGGCTCCCAGCGAAAGAGAGTTCCTTGCTACCCTTGACTCCCAGTCAGCGCAGCTGGTGCGTATGCTTTTGTGGAATGCTAAAGAGGCGGTGCTCAAAGCAACCGGTCACGGTCTCTCGGTAGACCCGCGAAGCGTCGTGGTAACAATGAGCGATGACAGTGCGCCCTTTAGCCGCGCACACGCGTCCTTCGCAGACCCCTCGACCGACCGTAAATATAGCTTTGACGTGCACTGGTACACGAAGGGCGAACACTACATCTGCGTTGCAGCGTCCGCCCCTGTATCTGTTGCTATGCATCGGGTAACAACACCCAAAATGGTGCGCGATCTTCTAGCGCCCTAAGACTTAGCGGGTACTGATTCCCAGCACCTTGCCGAAAGTACCCAGCTTGGTAGCGGTTTCAGCGTGCTCGCTCTCAGGTTGCGATGCGCGCACAATACCTGCACCCGCGAAAAGAGTTGCACGGTGCGGTCTCACTCGGGCGCAACGTAGCACCAGCGCCCACGAGCCATTGCCGTCCGCATCCATGTAGCCCACTAAGCCACCAAAATAGCCGCGGTCAAAGTCCTCGTACTCGCGGATGCTCTCTAGCGCAATATCGCGCGGAGTACCGCAAATCGCTGGCGTGGGGTGGATAGCCCGGGCACCATCTAGCGAGCTCAGATGCCCTTTGAGGACGCCGGTAATTTTGGTTCCCAGGTGCCAGAGCTGCGGGGTGGTCATGAGCTCGGGAACAGCGGGAGCATCAAGTTCCTCTGTTAAAGGGGCAAGACGCGAGCGGATATCATCAATGACGGTGGCGTGTTCGGCGCGGTCTTTAGCGGAGCGCATCAGCTGCTCACCAATTTGCATATCTTCAAGGTCGCCGGGGTGCGCAGAACGCTGAGCCGAACCGGCCAAAGGATGCGTGTTGAAGCGTCCGCCGGCTTCTGTCTTAAACACGAGTTCGGGAGAAGCTCCCATGAGGTACTCATCGGAATCCGGCAATTTTACGGAGAACGTGTAGGCGCGAGGCTGTTGCAGGGTCAGGTTATCGTAAACATCAGCAATTTTAAGCGGCTGGTCGTAGTGGGCGGTGAGGGTGCGTGCCAGCACGACCTTGTCGAACTCGCCGTTGTTCATGCGCGCAACCGCATCCCCTACAGCCTGACGATAGCGCGGGTTATCAATGCCCTCGACGCGGCTGGGAGCTGGGAAGTTATGCGAGCCGTCGGTAGCAGTGTCAGCGTCCTTTCGCTCTTCGACCGTGTAACTTTGCGGAACCCACAGGGTTGCAGGACGAGACGGATCAAACGGCACCAGCCCCATCACAATAGATTTCTGTGCGCGCGCGGTTTCAAGCGCTGTTTCTTCAGTAACAGCAGTTAGCGCACCGGCGCTGGTGATGCTCTGGTGGCCCACACTCATCACAAAATCAGCAAACGGTTGCTCAATACTCACGGGCGAAAACTTTCTTTCTCGAAGCGCATTCGTTGTTAGTGTACTCATCTAAAACGTTGCACCACCATCGACTGTTAGCTCCTGCATTGTCACGTGACGGGAGCGTGAATCTACGAGAAACTCGATGACAGCTGCAATGTCCTCAGGCTCAGCGATGCGTCCGAGCGGAATACCGAGCCTGAAATTCTTGCTGTTACCTTCAACCGGCTGGTGAGATAAGTCTTCACCGCGCCAGGCGTCGGTAATCATTGGTGTGCGTGTGGTTCCCGGGCACACGGTGTTCACTCGAATACCGTACTGTGCCAGTTGCAAACCAAAACTTAAACTTACACTCGATGCAGATGCTTTAGAGGCACCGTATGCACCGAATTCCGCTCTGGGCGTGTGTGAGGCGTTAGAACTCACCGTGACAATACCGCGTGCGTTAGTGCTATCTTTCGGGTTCTGTTCAATCATGAGCTGCGCAAATTCGCGGATCACGAGAAAGACTCCGGTGGAGTTCACCGCGTGCAACTGCTGCCAGCTTTCGAGCGAGGTTTCTAGTAGCGGCTGGCTGTGAGCGATGCCGGCGCACAGCGCAAGCCCCTGCAATTCTACTCCTAGTGATTGAACCGAAGATCTAAGAGCGAGGATGCTGTCTGCCCGGCTCATATCGGCTGGGAAGTAGGGAGTATTCGACTCTTCACCAAAGTTCTCTCTCCACTGCTGAGCGCTCAGCACATCTGTTGCGACTACCCCGTAGCCAGCTAAACGGAGAGCCTCGGTGGTGGCGCGTCCCACTCCCCCGGCAGCGCCCGTCACAAGAACATATTTCATGCGGCGCCCCTTACGCGAGTTCCGCTACCGAGCTGATCCAGTGCTTGCTGGGTAGAGCACACAAGACCGCATCGTGAGGCAACATAGTCGCAGGCCATCTGATGCTTTTCAAGGCTGAAATCAGCGAGCGCATCGTGAATAAAGAAGGGCTGGGTCTCGTGCATGAACGCGTCAAGAGCGGTCGTCATGCAACCGATATGAGCGTACACACCGGTAATCAAAAGCTGGTCGCGACCCCAGCTCTTCATCTGCTCACGAAGATCGGTGTGCGCGAAGGCTGAGTAACGCCACTTGGTCAAGAGCTCCGATTCTTGTGCCTGTAGCTCTTCAATGATGGCAGCGGCTTCATCGCTTTGCAGACCGGTACCCCAAAAATCTGTCAGTAGCGCGCGTTTTTCTGCCGTTTGACGCGGTGGTTGAGCTGAAAAAACTACGGGAATATCTTGCTCGCGTGCGGCGGCAATAAGCGCTGCGATGGAATTAATAGCAACGTTGATTTGAGCAGAAGAATCGGAGCGATCGAATGCGTTGATGAAGTACTGCTGCATATCGTGCACAAGCAACACGGCGCGGGCAGGATCCAGCGTCCACTCAACGGTGTTGGTGAGGTTTGCGGGCGTATATCGATAGCCGGAAATCTGAGGTAGAGCCATGCTTTCTCCTAGAGACTGTGGTTTTGTACCGGTGACCAGAGAAAACACTAACACACTCAAACTTAGGTTTACCTAATTAAGTGATTAGGTTTAATGAAATTAGCCTTAAGCTGCACCTTATCAAAATGTTCCTATACTGCGAATTGGAACGGCTTACGCTAGACACGTTTTTTACACAGCCCCACATAACCTCATTTAGTGAAGTGAGGCACATACCATGACGGTATACATTCACTTATTTTTCGAACCACACTTTTAGAAAGTACCGTCATGCCCCGCAAGCTCTTCTGCGAGATCTCTCCGCTCACCTACCAAATCTCCCGCCGCAAAAGCATCCTCACTCGACAGATCAAAGACCGCCTCAGCAAAGAACATTTTGCAACCGCTAAAAGCAATGAAAAACTGTCGGTGGTGATCTACAAGCACAATTCTCTGATTCGCCGCCAGCTCGGCAATACGCGCATGGACCTTCAAGAAAACAAGGCGCAAAACCTCAAAATCTGCACTCCGCTCGTCAACGGCGTGCTTATCAAGCCCGGCGAAGTCTCTTCACTCTGGAAGCTCGTTGGTGAATGCACACCGAAGAAAGGCTATAAAGAAGGGCTGATGGTTGGACGCGAAGAGGACGCCCAGTCCGGTATTGGCGGCGGCATGTGCCAGTTCTCAAACCTTATCCACTGGATGGTGCTACACACCCCCTTTGGAATCGTGGAACACCACCACCATGACGGTGTTGATATGTTCCCTGATTTTGGTCGCAAAGTCTCTTTCGGCACCGACACCTCGATTGTTTACAACTACCTCGATTACAGGTTCCGCAACACCACCGATAAGACCTACCAGCTCATCACCTACACCGATGACGAATACCTCTACGGTGAATTGCGTTCCACCGAGCACCAAGACTTCAAATACCGCATCAAAGTCGAAGACGAGTTCTTCAGCAAAGAAAACGGCACGGTCTACCGCAACTCCAAAATTTACAAGCGAACCATCGACCGCGCCTCCGGCAATGATGTCGAAAAACAGCTCATCAAAACCAACCACGCAAAGGTACTCTACGATACGAGCAACCTTGAGATTATAGAGATGTAAGTACGACCGCGTATTACCCCGATACTCGTGTAGTTCTGCCCGAAAAGAGTAGGGTGAAAGTACCGGCCTCTACGACAAAGGAGTAACCATGGCAAGCAAAAACGAACAAGAAGTTAAGAACAGTCTTTTCGGTTTCGGTGAGCCCAATGAGGCTTTTGGCCAGTACTTTATCGGTCAGAGCTTCCTCAAAGGGCTAGTGAATGAAGACGACGTGGACGTCATGGTCGCAAACGTCAGCTTTGAACCTGATTGCCGCAATAACTGGCACAAACATGTGGGTGGCTACCAGATTCTGCTGGTGACCGAAGGTGAAGGCTGGTATCAGGAGGACGGCCAGGCAGCTCGTAAACTCACCGCAGGTGACGTCGTTGTGACCAAGGACGGTGTCAAGCACTGGCACGGCGCAACCAAGGATTCGTGGTTCAACCACGTTGCCATTACCGCTGGCGAAGGTGAATGGCTTGAGCCCGTTGACGATGATCACTACAACGCTTTAGAAGGCTAAAGACCTTCCCCGCAGAATAGCCCCGCCCGATATTGCTCTTACGCATGCGGTTTGCATCCTCGGTAGCAATATTGGGCGGGGCATTTTTTATTTGAGCTACGCCTTTAGGACGCGGGTTTGTTCAGCAGTGCCTCGCGAACAATCTGCCCCACCGCGCGTGCCGACTGCGGGTTTTGGCCGGTGATGACGCGTCCGTCAACCTGAGTGAACGAGGTGTAAGGAAGCGCCGCCTTGGTGTAGTTGGCACCCACTTCTTTGAGGCGATCTTCAAGCAGGAACGGCACATGCTTGGTACGCATAGCCAGCTTCTCTTCAGTGTTCGAGAAACCTGTGATGGTCTTACCTGCAATAAGAGCGCGGCCATTGATGCTGACCGTGCTCAACGCACCAACACCGTGGCACACGGCCGAGACGAGTCCGCCGTTACTGTAAATTTTCGCAGTGAAAGCATCGAGCTCGGGATTGCCCACAAAATCAAACATGGTGCCGTGACCACCGGTGAAGTAAATAGCGCTGAAGTCATCGGGGTTGAGGTCTGAGAGCTTAGCTGTTTCGCGCAACGCCTTGCGGAAGGCAGGATCTTTGAAGTGTTTTTCGGTTTTTCCGTCCACAAACATTTTGCCCAGGCTCACCGGGTCGAAAGGAGTGTTTCCACCCTGCGGGCTGGCGATCACTACGGGAATTTCAGCATTCACTTCATCATAGAAATGCGTCAGTTCGCTAAACCACAGGCCGGTGGGAGTATCAAACTTTTCGTATTTTTCGGTGTTGGTAACCACCGCGAGAACCGGTTTCATTTTTCTCCTTGCAACAATTAGTAATTACACTTACCAATTTACGCGCGTTGCAACAATACCGCCACTTCATAGTGATTCGTATGCGGGAACATATCAAAAACACGCCCCTCCACAGGCTTCAGCGAGGGCATCTTCTCAAGATCTTTCACCAGCGAGCGCGCATTACAGCTGGAGTAAACAACCGTTTGAATTCCCGAGTGCTCCAGCCACTGCGCTAACTGCTCACCAATACCGCGTCGCGGCGGATTGACAACAACGCACTCGGGTAACTCTTGAGCATCAACGGCAAAAGTCGTGGCGTCCTGCGCAATGAAAGTCAGGTTATCAAGCCCTTTTTCATCCACAGTGCGTTGCGCAGAAGCAATGGCTTCTTCACTAATTTCAATACCGGTAATGGACGCGTCAGGTAAAGCCTGCGCGCTATGCAGGGCAAAACCGCCAACCCCGCAATAGAGATCCCACAGCGTGTGCGGTGCGGCATCCGCTACCCACTGCGCACCTTGAGCATAAAGCGCCTCGGCAATAGCGGTATTTGTCTGAAAGAAGCTTTGCGGGCGCAGGTGCAAATCCATGCCGTTAACCTGCATCGGCAGGGTTTGCTGCTCGGTCAGAATAATTTCTTCCCCACCCTCAACCACCGCTTTATGCTCGCGCAAAAGGTTGATAGAAACTACGCTAATTGCCGGATTCCGTTGTTGCAACCACGAGATTTCGCGACGAATAGGCACCAGAAGTTTTTTAGAGCGCAACACAAAACGGAGCATCAGCTCACCGCTGGGGCTGGCTGTTACCAGAATATTTTTCAGCTCGCCTTTTCGTGCGGGCACGCTATAGGGCGTTAAGGATGCCCGCTGAATCAGCTCGCGAAGAACCGGCATCAGCGCCAGAATATCGAAGGTATACAGCGGACATTCGCTCAGATCAACACCGTTGCCCTCCCGATTAAGAATGCCCAAGACAGGGTTCTGATGCGTGCCAGAAACAACAATTTTTGCCTTGTTACGGAAAGCTGATTCTTTACTGGCTACCGGCGAGAGCCAGCGCAACTGAGCGTGCTTGTGAAGCAGTGCTTTCGCATCCGCATCCTTAGACTCAAGTTGCGTAGCGTAGGGCACACGAATTTGGGTGCACGAGCGGCACACACCGGCATCAAAATAGTCACACTGCATAGGGCACCATTCTACCGGTCCATCGCAGTCGGTCCCGTACGCGCATAGTTGATGGTCTTTTCTATGCCCGAGACACCGATGAGCACGCAGGTAAACCAGATAGCGCCAGCTGGCCCCAATGGCGATGCCACGGCACCGGCAATCAGCGGGATAGTGACCTGCCCAAGACGGTTACCCAGCAGACGCACGGCAAGGGCCGGCGAGCGCCAAGAAACAGGAACCTCTTTGACAATCATGGTCATCGTCAGCGGTTGGGCAATTCCTACAAAGAAACCACCGATGAGCATCACAATCACCGAAATAGTCACATTGTTGATGGTGGGTGGAATCAGCGCGATGAGCACGGCGCTCACGAGCAAAGAGGTAATCACTAGCTGACTTCGATTCCATCGACGGCTCAAGGACGACAGTGAAAAACGAGAAACGATTGTGGCAGCAGAACGAATAGCTAGCAGGAGGCCGATCCACGCGGGCGAAACTCCGGCCGCCTCACCCACCAGCGGCATGAAGGAGATCAAGATATCGGTTACCGACAGCATGCCCAACGAGGCAAACATATTTGAGACAACGCCGTGCCGACGCATAATTTTGAGAGTGGTCGCCTTGCCAGGATTGCTATCCGAGGCACCGGCAAGAGGCTTTTCGCCCAGAACCTCCGCTGTGGACTCCTGCGGTACCTCTTCGACCTGCGCCGTTATCGGAATTTCCGAGGTCAGTGCTGGCATTTCTTTCAAACGCACAGGCCAGAGCATGAGCGGCACCGACACTATCGCGAACACAGCACCCAGCCACAAAGCAAGATTAATCAGGTGCATACGATCACCACCTGTACTGTCACCCAGCAATAAGCCACCCAGTAAGGGGCCCAGCAACTGCCCGGCAGCAATGCCGGCTGTCTGCCAGCCAAAACCTTTATCAAGCGTCGCATCCGTAGAGTAACGGGTTACCGATGCCTGCTATGAAATCACAAAGATAAGATGACCAAAGCCCAGCAGGACGCTCGCACACGCAACACCAAAAACGGATGGCACCAGCGCCATCAGCACCGCACCAATACCGATGAGCAAACCGCCCGCCATCACGGTATGCCGCAGATTTTTGACCCGCTCGGTGTAGCGTCCAAACCAAATCGCCAGAAAGACAGGAACCAGCGCGTATAGAGCCGTCAATGCACCGATCAAGGCCTCGCTAGCACCCAGCTCAATGAGCTTATAGCTCATCTGCGGACGTGCCATATTCAAGGCGGTTTGCGAGGTCAGCGAGAAAGCAACGAGAGTCCACAGCCATGCTTGAGGCCTGGATGCTGATGCGGCGGATGAGTAATTCACAGCGGCTCCTAGGCAGGCTAAATTTTTCTGTGCGCGATGACCCAGGGTATACCCCGTAACGAAAACCACCGGCGACTAGATGGTCAAGAACCTATAGAAGGTTCTTCTAGTCACCGGTGGTTTTACCCTCGGTAAGCAGACAGCGGCTTAAGCAATCAATTCGTTACGTTCTTCTGCTGCCTGCAGTCGGCGGATGCGTCGTTCTTCGCCGTAAGCAACAATGAGCAAGCAGATAATGCCCAGCACCAAAGCTGCGTAGAAAACGGTGAATACTGCGCCCCAGCCGTGCAAAAGGTGACCGAAAACGGTAAGACCGTCGCGTTCGGGGTCCGCAATTGCAGCCAGCCCAACCTTCGCCATGGAGTCACCAAAAAGGTAACCGAAAGTACCGGTCATACCGTTTGCAACACTCACCGCACGCTTGGGCACAAAGCCAACCAGCGAGACACCGATCAGTAGCTGCGGGCCAAAGATCAGTGCGCCCAGGCAGAAGAGCGCAATGTTCACGGTCATCACGTTGGTTGCGTTCTTGTACATACCCACCGCGAAGAAAATAAGCAGCATACAGCCGACCGCAACCACCGCGCGTCGTCCCTTGAGAAGGTCAGAGACGTAACCCCACAGCAAGCTGGCAACCAGCGCACCGATTTCAAAGTAGAAAATCGTGTTAACGGCATCGCCCTTATCAAAGTGCAGTGCCTCAGTGACATAGAGCGGAGCCCAGTTATCAATGCCGATGCGCACAATGTACACAAAGATATTTGAGACACACAGCAACCAGATCCACGGGTTTTTGAGAACGTAGGTGGTGAAAATCTGCCACTTAGTCAGCGACTCAGCTTCGGTATTCTCGGCCTCGATAGCCTCACCCCAGATTTCTTCGCTGCGGTTCCAGCCCAGCTCCTCGGGGTCGTCCTTGCCGATGAATAGACCTGCAATACCGATAGCCAAACCAATCAGCGCGGGGAAAATGAACATACCAACAACGTGACCGTTGAAGAAGATGTTAGCGCCCCACAGTGCAAGACCACCGGCGATTGCGCCACCCACGTTGTGCGAGGCATTCCAGAAGCCTAAGAAGCGTCCGCGCTTAGTACGCGGCGCCCACCGAGAAATAGTCGAGTAGGACGCCGGACCACCCGCAGCCTGGAACAGGCCGTTCAATCCCCACAGCACGATAAAAATACCGATAGCTGAGCCGAACGCGCTGAGCAAAAGCCCCATGGTAAGAACCATGAGCGAGGCGAGAATCAGCAGTGCTGAGACCAGCTTTTTGGAATTCTTACCGTCGACGAAGTATCCGACCAGAGTCTTGCCCAGACCATAGGTAATAGAAAAAGCAAGACCGATATAACCCAGCTCTAGGGTGCTAAGACCATACTCTTCTTTGAGCAGAGGCTGAGCGGCCTTGAAATTGTTACGGATAAGGTACATGGACATGTACACGAAGAACACAACGAAAAAGGCTTTAAGAAACTGACCGAGCCACTGCTTACGCTGTACAGAAAGAGGGATTCCCTTATTGGGAACCTTGTTAACTTCAAAGAATTGAAGCACGATAGCACTCCCTATGAATGTGAATGGTGTGTGAGAACAACTGTTCTTACTGCCAGCTTAAACCCGAATTTATACCAAACGGTTCATTTTCCTGCTTCTGGATTTTGTTCCAAAATTTGGCGATAAAGAAGTGAAAATACTTTCTAAACATTCGATGTACCCACGAAAATAAATAGAAATTTCCCCCGCACTTTTTATTTCTAGGGAAACAAAAATCCCCTCACCGAAGTGAGGGGATTTTTGAGATCTATTTACTTAACAGCGTTGCGTAGCGCCCACTTGAGCGGAGTAACAAGCTGATCCTGCGCCGAGGCTGACAAGGTGCCATCGGGGTTTACCTGAGCCTGAAGACCGTACGTGCTCACCCAGCCCCGAGTAGACACAAAACGAGCACCGGAGTTACCCGCGACAGCCTCAAGTCGCTGGCTCAATTCGTTGAGCTTCGCGTCGTCGCTAGTGGAAGGAACATCGCTGACCACGATGCGCGCATTCGGGTAAACCTTCTGCAAGGTCGCAATGGTCTCACGCAAATCGGATTCCAGCGTTGCAGGGTCAACATCAGCATCAGCCGCCGACGCCTGAATATCCACGATCCAAGGAGTACCGATACCCAGAGCCACTGCGTTATCAACCACCATGTTCTTGATGGACAAACCATCTGCACCGGTAGCTGAGATACCCGCACCAGCTGCAGTGTATTCGTTGGCAGAGTAACCGGCAGCCTGCAGACCCTGCGCAACATAACCGGTGTTCCAGCTAGGAATAACAGCGGAATCACCCAGCACAACAGACTCATCCCAGTCGATAGCGTCATCTGCGTACTGCCACCATGAGCGGTCCATGACCTTACCTGCAGAAGGAGTGTAGGCGAGAGTCGAACCGTACATGTCATCGCCCGACTCGCGGTAAAAACGAGTGAGAGGCCCCTGGCTCATATGACGCCAGTAATGGTTAGCAGTCTCGGTTCCGGTGGGATAACCGTAGCGCGCAACCTGAGCCTCAAAAGAGATAGCGGGGCTGTTAGCACCCGTCCAGAAATCATAAACTTGCGGGCTCATGGCGCTCTGGTACGAAGTATTGCCATCGGTATAGTTCACCACGTAACCGCGTTCGTACTTCTGCGCTCTTGCCTTAGAATCAAGCTCAATGGCGCTTCCCACACGCTTGCCCAACCAATGGCGAGCTGCTTCAGCATCCATCTTAGTTGCGGTGTCCTCAGCAACAGCAACCTGAGCGGCAGGTGCCGGTGTATCTGCTTCTGCAGCGTGAGCAGGTACAAACCCAGATGCCAGCAAAGCGAGAGTGCCCATAGATAGAGCGATAGTCTTTTTCACGTCTTCCCCTAAATCGCGAAAATAGATTGGCTCCTCATCGAAGAGCCGAATAAATATTGAGTTATAAACCTAGCGAGTTTATTTTTATATTTACAGAGCATAAGACTGTTTGTAGGCTTAAATAAGGTCAAAAGCCTGCCGACTTTCTTTTAGTTTATGGTTTACATCATACGAATTCTTTTATTCTGCGTAACCGGTACAAAAAAGGACGCGGCGCCCCTCACCAAGAGGGACGCCGCGTCCTTCGCATATCGCGTGAATGAGGTGAAAAGTTTTAGCCTCTCACCGCTATTTCACGTGATTACATCATGCCGCCCATGCCGGGATCCATTGCAGGTGCTGCACCTGCGGGCTCGGGCTTATCGGCAACAACAGCTTCGGTGGTCAAGAATAGACCAGCGATGGATGCCGCGTTCTGCAAAGCTGAACGGGTTACCTTCACGGGGTCGTTAATGCCAGCTGCCATGAGATCTTCGTATTCGCCGGTTGCTGCGTTGAGACCGGTACCAACGGGCAGGCCACGTACCTTATCAACAACAACGCCGGGCTCGAGACCTGCGTTGGTAGCGATCTGCTTGAGGGGTGCGTCGATAGCAACCTTGACGATGTTCGCGCCGGTAGCCTCGTCGCCTTCAAGCTGAAGCTTCTCAAATGCGGTTACGCCAGCCTGAATCAAAGCAACACCACCGCCGGGGACGATACCCTCTTCAACAGCAGCCTTCGCGTTGCGGACAGCGTCCTCAATGCGGTGCATACGTTCCTTGAGCTCAACCTCGGTAGCTGCGCCAGCCTTAAGAACTGCAACGCCGCCAGCCAGCTTAGCCAGACGCTCCTGCAGCTTTTCGCGGTCGTAGTCTGAATCTGAGTTAGCGATTTCGCCACGGATCTGAGCTACGCGACCCTCGATGGATGCTGCATCGCCTGCACCCTCGATAATGGTGGTCTCATCCTTGGTTACAACAACCTTGCGTGCTGAACCCAGCAGGTCGATGGTTGCCTGATCCAGTGAAAGGCCAACTTCTTCGGTAATAACCTGGCCGCCGGTCAGAATAGCGATATCAGCCATCTGAGCCTTACGACGGTCGCCGAAGCCGGGAGCCTTCACAGCTACAGACTTGATGGAACCGCGCATCTTGTTCAGAACCAGCAGTGCAAGAGCTTCGCCCTCAACGTCCTCAGCAACGATCAGCAGGGGCTTACCTGACTGCATGACCTTCTCGAGGACGGGTACAAGATCCTTCACGTTTGAGATCTTTGAGTTAACGATCAGGATGTAGGGATCTTCAAGAACAGCTTCCTGACGATCGGGGTCGGTCACGAAGTAACCTGAGAGGAAGCCCTTATCAAAGCGCATACCCTCGGTTAGTTCAAGGTCAAGACCGAAGGTGTTTGATTCCTCAACGGTGATAACGCCTTCTTTGCCGACCTTCTCCATTGCCTGAGCAATGAGCTTACCGATTTCCTTATCGCCTGCTGAGATTGATGCGGTAGCAGCGATTTCTTCTTCGGTTTCAACTTCCTTAGCGGAGTTGAGAAGCTCAGCGGTAACAGCTTCAACAGCCTTTTCGATACCGCGCTTGAGGCTCAGCGGATCAGCACCTGCTGCAACGTTGCGCAGGCCTTCGCGTACGAGTGCCTGTGCCAGAACGGTTGCAGTGGTGGTACCGTCACCTGCGATGTCGTCAGTCTTCTTAGCGACTTCCTTAACCAGCTCTGCGCCGATCTTTTCGTAAGGATCCTCGAGCTCGATTTCCTTAGCGATTGAAACGCCGTCGTTGGTGATGGTGGGTGCGCCCCAAGCCTTTTCCAATACAACGTTACGACCGCGCGGGCCAAGGGTTACCTTGACTGCGTCTGCAAGGGTGTTCAGACCCTTTTCAAGACCGCGGCGTGCTTCTTCATCAAAAGCAATCAACTTTGCCATTGGTGTTTCGCCCTCCTGGACGTATTGTCGGTGTTCGTATTACCGGTGCCCGCGACGGACGGTGCATCGAGCGTCCGGCGTCTCTTTTAGCCGGATGCGTGCACCTCACCGATAAACGAAAAGTTTTACTTGAGTGAGCCACCAGAACCACAAAACTAGCACTATGTTTAGCAGTTGGCGGCATCAAGTGCTAATTACAATCTTGGCACTATGGCACAGCGAGCGCAAACGTCTTACGGTTTTTGGTACCGGTTAATCGCCTACAGCGCATTTAGAGGTGCGCGCAGCTCAGTACGGATGCGTGTTTGCAGGTTATTACGGCGAAAAGTAGCGCTGAATACAGAAGAGAGCGTACTACTGATAATCTGTTGCAGATGCGGTTGCTGAGGGGTCTGTTGCCTCGTCGGTACGCAGTGATGAAAGCACGTATTCAGGGCCGAGCACGGCGACAACGGGGCTATCTTGCTCTGTGGATTCTTCGGTATAGTCCACCCCGAGAATTTCAGCGACGGCCGTAGCTTTCTGCTCGTTGCCAGCAGTGTAGTAGATGGTGGAAACGTTGACGGGCACACCGTGCCAGTTACCTACCTGGGTAATCTCAACATTCTGCTCCGAGTTCATCAGCAGGTTCATGGCGTCCGACGCCGCCCCGGTCACGCCACCGGAGTTGTAAATCTCTACAACATAGGGTTCGCCTATAGGTTCGGCAGATGCAGTTTCAGAGACGCTGGGAGTTGAGGACGCGGTTGCTTGGGTAGCTGCCTCGGGTGAGGCGTTTTGCGGTGAGAATACGTACATGAAGCCGCCCAGAATCAGCGCGGCCAAACCCGCGCCAATCAGCGCTAAAATTGAGCGCTTGTCCCGAGCAGCGTTTGGGTTTATTGCGCGATAAACGCCGCGTCGTTTTGAGTCTTCATCGACATCGTCAAACTCATCGTGCGGGTACTTATTCACGCGTTTTCTCCTCAAATCGACTAATGGATGTTTCTAGGCTACACGGTTGACCTCGGGTTTAAATCCACATTCTCATAGCGCGCAGAGAGTGTCTTGCGCCTTCGCCCCGTTGCTATACCTCGGAGTCGCGGTGCTCGCGCAATCGGCGCGTAAGGGCGGGTTCTTGTTCGATAACGCGCGGATTATCAATTAGCCGGTTAAGCTGCTGGTAGTACGCAACTGCGCTCATGCCCAGTTCGCTACGGACAGCCTGCTCCTTAGCGCCCTGATACTTCCAGCGTCGTTTCTCAATAGAAATAATCTTCTGCTCTTGTTCGGCGAGCGGATTTTTCGGCTCGTTAGGGGTAGCGTCTTCGCTCATGGCAACCTCATCTAGGTATGATCGTGTGCATACTTACTGTAGTACGAAGGGTAAAAGTTTTTTCCATGCCAGCACAACCGCTTAACGACATCATGGCAGAAGACTGGGCGCAGGCACTCGCCCCCGTCGAAGAGAACATTCGGGCAATGGGCAACTTTCTCCGCGCAGAACATGCCGCCGGACGCCAAACGCTCCCACCAGCGTCCAACATTTTCAGAGCCTTTGAGCGCCCCATGAAAGACGTTAAAGTCCTCATCATCGGACAGGACCCCTACCCCACCCCGGGTCACGCTGTTGGGCTGTCGTTCTCGGTCGAACGTCATGTTCGTCCCGTACCGCGTTCACTGCAGAACATTTACAAAGAACTTCAGTCTGACCTGGGCATCGATGTTGCTGAGCATGGCGACCTCAGCGCGTGGAGCGACCAGGGCATCATGCTGCTCAACAGGGTGCTCTCCGTCGAAGCAGGCAACGCCGGCTCGCACCGCAATAAAGGCTGGGAAACCATCACCACCTGCGCGATCTCAGCCCTCGCTGAACGCGGCACTCCCCTCGTCGGTATTTTGTGGGGACGCGACGCCCGCAACTGCCGCCAGCTCATCAGCAACTATCCGGTGGTTGAGTCGGCGCATCCTTCGCCGCTCAGCGCATCCCGCGGATTCTTCGGCTCAAAGCCGTTCTCACGCACCAACGAGCTACTCGTGCAACAGGGCGCTCAGCCGGTGAACTGGCAGCTGAGTTAGAGAGCAGCACATAGACGGCGTACAAGAGGGCGGACGCTGCCACCGAGCGTCCGCCCTCTTGCCTCCCCGCATTGTTAGCGGTCGAAGGTAGCCAGCCGCACAGCGCGCGCACTGTCTCTAGCGGCTCGCCATTGAATGAGGTACTGCATCAGGTAGCCGCCCAACACAACACCGCCGGCTAGAGCAACAATCGTCGATAAAGCAGAGACAATTCCCGCAACACCGGCAGTGGGATCAGATGAGACGCTAAAGGCATAGAAGCCCTTGAAGAAGGTCAGGCCGGGGAGCAGAAACATAATGCCGGGAACCGCAAATATAGCTCTCGGGGAATGTAACCTGTTGGCAAGATAAGCACTTACAGCACCCACCGTCAACGCCGCAAGAACCGTATTGACTCGGCTCATCTCAGCTCCTGTAAACGTGCTGTAACCATAATAAACAGCCTGCCCCAAGCCCGAAATCACAACGACCCAGCCCATGTTGGCAAGCGTCCCATGCACCACAGAGGCACACATGACGCTACCAATAATCATGCCGGCAATACTCATCCATAGAGGCGGTGGATTAAACACTACAGCCTGCACGTCAATCTCGGTGGCACCCAAATACCCCATCACCTCGGTAGCAGTGGCAATGCCGATAATCAGTCCCAAAAAGGTCATCGCGGTTGAAACCATTTTACCGGCAGAGGTCAGCGGAAAACCGTTAATCGCGTCCTGAACCGATGACACCAAAAAGAAGGTCGGCATAAACATCATCAGCCCACCACCGATGACGTGCGGGGCAGAAACCACAAAGCCTACATCACCAAAGAACAATGAATAGTCACTGATATACAGTGCTAGACCCGTCATCACACCGGCGTTGATAATCATACGGAAAAATCCAGGCAACCCGAATTTAGCGGCCCACTGCCCCGTCGTATGTAAAACAAGAAATACGAACACGGCAACCAGTGCACCGCGCCAGCTACCACCCACACCAAAGGTAAAACTCGCAGCCATTAGCAGGTTGAACAGCAATACCTTAAACGGCGAGTTCAACTTGGGAGTGTCATTAATTTCTTGTAAACGCTTCTGCGCTTTCTCACGCGGCAATCCCTGCTCGGTGATGCTGTGAATCAGTTTGTAGACCTGAGACAGCGCGGCGTAGTTTTCAGACATCGAGCGCATCACGCGCACCGCAGTGTGGCTAAACCTAAGATCATCGGTGGTCTGAGTAAACGGCGAGTAGCTACCGCGATCCACGTCAGACACATAGTTGAGAATAATCGACTGGTTCGTCACGTTTGCTTCGACGTTCTCGAGCCCGTAGGCCGCGCAAACACCCACGATGGCAGCGTCAACGTCCATCGCATCGGCACCGTAATGAAACATGGTCTCGGCAAGGCGAACCGTAAAGTTCAAAACGTCGCGAGCCTGTTCTTTTTCTTGGACAAAGCCTTCGCGACGAATCTGCGCGCGCACCGAAAACTGTTTTTGAGCAACACGCGCCAGCCCTCGAATCGGCGCTGTCGGTGTTTGGTCACCCCTCATCCACTGCGCAAACTGTGTTCGAGGTTTACGGGCCGGGACGGGCGCAGGCACAGCCGAGGGGTAGGAAGCCTGCGGCAACTCGCCCTCAGTGGTGACGGACGGTGTTGAAAACTCGTGAAGAGCTACCGGAGTCTCAAATTCCGCGGCCGCTTCTGCTACCTCATCAGCCGTTGCGGAAATCCCCTGAGCCAGCGGCAGAGAAACCTCTTGACCGAACGCAGACACGGGGCCGGTGTTCTGAGGTGAGTTCTCAAAGGGATGAGCCGACGGGTGTGAGCTCATCGATCAAGAACCTGGGTGTTTTCTTCGTTGGTTCGGGCAGGTTTAAAGGTTTGAACGAGGTACTGGGTGATGTAGCCGCCCAGCACAACACCCGATGCCATCGACAGGATAATTGCCATTGCCGCGATAATTCCGGGAACGCCCAGCGCCGAATTGGATTCCACGGTAAACGAATACAAACCGCGGAAGATTGAAAGACCGGGCAACAGGAAGGTCAGTGACGGAATTGAAAATATAGCCTGCGGGGCATGAAAGCGATGCGCGAGATACATACTCAAAAGACCGACCACAAAGGCAGCAACAGCAGTATTACCGCGTCCGCTACCCGTACCGAAGACGGCGGTGAAACCGTGGTACGTTAGCAGGCCAGCCAATGTAACAGCCATAATCCACATCAAAGTACTCTTACGTGCCTGCGTGGTAATACCTATTGCCAACGTACCAATCATCATGAAGGTAATGTTGATCAGCGGGGCAGGAAATTCAAAAGCACTTTGCGAAACATCCAGAGGCTGTGCGCCCACAAACCCCAACGCCGTCACGCCCGTTGCTAGACCAACCACAAGCCCTAAGAAGGACATACCGGTAGAAACCAACCTACCTGCAGCCGTCAGCGGGAACCCGTTGATAGCGTCCTGCACCGACGACACCAATTTGAAGGTGGGCACCAGCATAATCAAACCGGCAGCCACAATATGCGGCGCCGAAACCGGCAGGCCAACCCTCGTCAAGAACGAATTCTCATCACCTAAAGATATAGCCGCAAAGGTAATAAAGGCGGCGCTAGCGGCCATATGGAAGAAGCTCGGCATCTGTAGCTTGCTCAAGAACTGATCAAGAAAATAGACGCACAAGAAGAGAATCAGCGACACAACACCGGCTCGCCAGCTACCACCAATACCGATGGTCAACGCACCCGCGGCAACCGCGTTGCCTAACAGAACAACCAGCGGCGGGTACAGCTTTTTCGCGTTGTTAATCTTTTGCAGCTGTTTATCGGCCTGCTCACGCGTCAGACCTTCTTCGGTAATCGAATGAATAAGCTTGTAAATATCGGCAAGCGCCGCGTAGTTCTCAGACCACGAACGCACCACGCGCACCACGGTGTGGCTAAAGCGTTCGATGGACGCAGAGGATCGAGCGTTGACGCCCTCGGAGCTAAAGACGTCATCGATGTCTGAGACGTAGTTGATAATCACTGACTGGTTAGTGATATCCACTTCGACATCGTCCAAACCGTAGGCGGCACAAACTGCAACAATGGCGGAGTCAACGTCCATGGCGTCTGCGCCATAATGGAACATGATCTCTGACAGGCGCAGAGTAAAGTTCAGTACTTCGCGGGCTTCTTCTTTCTCACGAACATAGCGTTCGCGGTGACGACGCGAAGACAGCGCAAATTGACGCTGCGAAATACGCTCCAACCCACGAATGGGGCGGGTTAGCGACTTATCTGCCTGAACAAAGGACTTCAGCGAAGATTTAACACGGGACACCGGCTTGTGCGCGGGAGTGACCGTGGGGATGCTGATGGTCGCGGGAGCGACAGAGGGGTAGGACGCTTGCTGGATGCCCTGCGATGAGGCAACCGGTAGCGTAGTGGTTGCCAGCGGAATTGCGGATGTCAGCGGTGCTATTTCGTTGACCGGGCTCGCTGCGGGTTCGAAGGGGCTGGAGACAGGATCAGCTGGTGCGGTGGGACTAACAGGTAGCTCAGGCGCCGTACCGAAAGCCTGCGTGGTGTCTTCTGCAGGCTTTTCAGTCTCCGTTTGCGTGAGCAGGTACTCTCGCAGTGAAGGATCTTTGACCTGCGACATTGAGATCGCGGGCAGTCCTTGCCCAAACGCATCCGCCGCCGAGACCGAATCGCTATCTGCAGGAGCAAACGCATCAGTCGCGTCCTCGCTCGTTACAGCAGGCGAAGGCTCTACAGCCGCTGGGGCGGGCTCAGTTACCAGCTGACGTGGCAAAACATCGGTAGACCCAAAAGCACCGAATGCAGAGGTAGAAGCGCTCGTACTCTGCTCAAAAGCAGAAGGGTACGCTTTTTGCTGCAGTTCAGTCTTTTCTGCAGGACTCACGATGTTGCCGGCCTCCTTCTGCTGACGCAACGCCTCACACGGTTGAAAAATGACTCCGACGGTTGCCGTACTTATCTTTTATCAATATAAAAGATGAAGACGCAACCGCCGAAGCCTATTTCTAAGATACTTTGATACACCTGCACAGCAAGCGCTTAGATCTTTGCTTAGTAGAAAGGCTGACCAGTCTTACGAACCCACAGCTGGCGCATAACCTTCTCAGCGAAGTTGGTCCACAGTTTGTACTTAGCGGGTGAAATAACCTGATCGTAGACACCCACAAAATCTACAACGTTCTTAGTGAATGATGTCTTGAACAGGCCCAAACCGTAGTAGTTGTGCTCCTTGTTCTTCAGCTGATCGCTCGGCGGAGTACCGCAGAAATCATATTCTACGATTCCGTGTTCCTTCATAAGGTCGGTCAGAGCGGTCCACTGAACCTGGTGCGAATCGCCGTACTGCTTACGACGCGGCTTTGAACCGCCATCCTTGTAGGTGCCCTTATTGCCGTAGTTAATAACGTAGGCGCCCACTGAAGGCTCACCGTCTTCGTAGGTGAAGTACAGGCGTCCCTGACCAGCCTTTTCGAAGGTGGTCCAGAAATCACGGTAGTAGTCGAATGAACGCAGGTTCACATTAGCAGTACCCTGGCCGACGGTGTCCATGAGAGCGTACATCTTGCGCATGTTCTCTTCGGTCAGCTCGACGCGGGTTACTTCGCAACCTTCGCGCAGTGAACGGCGCACAGCATTGCGGCCGCGTGAGCTCAACGACTTCAAAACGTCGTCTTCACTCTTGTTGGTATCAAGAATCGCGGTGGAATCATTGGGCTGAATGTTGAATGACTTCACCAAGCCGGTGCGTGCCAAGAACGCGTTCGTTGACTCAGAAGCCACGATATCCGGCTCGATCTTTACTGCAAATACGCCAAGCTTGTTCTCTTCAATGAACTTCTTGTTCGCATCCAAAATCTCGGGGATTTCCTCAACGCTGTATACGTCGGGGCCCTTAATCATGTACCAGATTTTGCCGACACCGGGAACAGCTTTTTCAAGCACCAGGTTGTAGCTGGTGAAAGGCGCCTGTTCACCTTCACGTACAGTAGTGCCCTCGTAGACAAGGTACAGCGGCTTCCAGCCGTGCTTAGCTTTTACTGCTGCGAAGGACGCCGACTGCAGCAGGTTGCCGCCATTAGGGTTCGCGGTGACGTGGGAATCCCACTCCGCGATTTCTTCTGCGGTTGCAAAGCGTGCGGTAAATTCTCGCAAGGAGCCTCAACTCTATCTTTCAGGCGCACTCTCAATGCGCGGTACATTTGCTCTCCCACAAGTTTAGCGATGATACCGGCAGGTTTACAGCTTTCACGCGCGTGAGCTACACGTTATCGTTCATACCCCTTACTTTTGGCGTCCTGTGGATGCGGATTGGCGGGTTCGCTAGATACCGTACGCAGCACCGCTGTAGTGCGGCCAAGCTTGGGCATAAAAATATCGCCCCGGCTCTCACATCCTTGCGGGAGCCGGGGCGATACTAACCGATAGAGCTAAGAATTACTCAGCGTCGTGGTCGGTTTCGAGGATCTTGACGAGGGAGTCAAGTGCTTCTTCAGCACCTTCACCTTCAGCGCGCAGAACAACCTTGTCGCCGTGCTTTGCACCGAGCGACATTAGTGAGAGGATTGACGCTGCGTCCATAGCCTCGTCTGCGGGCTCGCCTTCAGCTGCGATGGTTACCTCAACGGGCAGGTCGCCTGCTGCTTCTGCGAAGATAGCTGCGGGGCGTGCGTGCAGGCCAACGCGGCTTGCGATGGTGGCAATACGTTCTGCCATGATGATTCTCCTTTATGGGAATGTTGTGGAATATGTTCTTCCACTATCGAGTCTAAAGCAGGTTTCGCACATTTTGGGTACGAAACCACGCCTTTTTGACTCACATTACAAAGTGTTTTTAGTGTTTACAGACCGAGTTCATCCAGAACAGGGAGCATGTCGCGAGCTGCTGCCTTAGCCTCAGCTGATGAGATCTGTGACAGAGCCTCAACCGCAATCTGCTGCGCCTTTTCCTTGGTAACGCTCTTGAGAACCGCTGAAACCGCTGCGATAGCGCCAGCGTTCATCGAGAGGGTATCTACACCAAGACCAACCAGAACAACTGCCAGAGCCGGATCAGCTGCAGCTTCACCACAAACCGAAACGTACTTCTTGGTACCGGTTGCGGTGGATGCGCGGCGTGCACCCTCAACAGTCAGCTTGATCATCTTGAGAACAGCGGGCTGCCAGGGGTTGTTCAGGTGAGCGAGATCGCCGAGCAGTCGGTCTGCTGCCATGGTGTACTGGGTGAGGTCGTTGGTACCGATTGACACGAAGTCAACTTCGCCCAAGATAGCTTCAGCGTTGACAGCTGCAGCCGGGGTCTCAACCATAACACCGCGGGTTTCCAAGCCAACTTCCTTGAGCATGTTCGCAAAGTTGCGAGCCTCGGAGGTGGTTGAAATCATCGGAGCCATAACCCAGATGTCAGCGTCTGAACCCTCTGATGCCTTCTTGATTGCCTCAAGCTGGCGGGTCAGAACACCGGGAACGGTCCAGTCGGTACGGAAGCCACGAACACCGAGTGCGGGGTTCTCTTCTTCCTTAGTGTTCAAGAACGGCAGGGGCTTGTCAGCACCAGCGTCCAGGGTACGAACGACAATGTGCTTACCGGGAAAAGCGTCAAAGACTGACTTGTAGGTTTCAGCCTGGGTTTCCACTGAAGGCTCAGCGTCGTAGCCCAAGAAGCCGAACTCGGTGCGGAGCAGACCAACACCTTCAGCCTTAAGGCCGGCAGCCTTTTCAGCGGACTTGCCGTCGCCAACGTTTGCGTACAGCGGCACGTGGGTGCCATCTGCCAGAACGCCTTCGCCGTCGAAGTCAGCCAGGGGCTTGCGGTTAGCGTACTTTTCAGCAGCTTCGCGGTCTTCGTCGGTGGGCTCAGTGTTAACAACGCCCTCGTTGGAGTCAACGTAAACAATGGTGCCGTTTTCAATTTCAGTAACACCCTTTGCCGCAACGATTGCAGGCAGACCAAGGCCGCGAGCAAGAATTGCGGTGTGAGCCTGAGGACCACCGTCTGAGGTAATCAAAGCGATAACCTGCTCGGGGTTCAAGGTTGCGGTATCTGCCGGAGCAAGATCAATCGCTGCCAGAACGAAAGGCTCATCTGAGGTAGGAATACCGGGGGTGGGCTGGCCGGTCAGCTCTGCAACGATGCGTGCGCGAACGTCGTAGATATCGGTCACGCGCTCAGCCATGTAGCCGCCCAGTGCCTGCATCTGGTCTGCGAATGAAGTCGCTGCTTCCCAAATAGCGCGCTCGGGAGCTACACCCTGGTTCTCAACGAGCTTGATAGCGCCCTTGAGCAGTGCGCGGTCGGTTGCCATCTGAGAAGTTGACTTCAAAACAGCTTTACCGTCGCGAGAAGCGTGTTCAGCACGATCCAGCAGATCAGCCTTTACAGCCTCAGCTGCTGCCTTGATGCGTTCTGCAGCCTGCTCACCGGTTTCGTTCGGGTTGAGCTTGAGGTTAGCTGCCGGTTCGCCGATGGGCTCGGGCATCTGAAGAACGGGGCCAATAACGCGGCCTGCGTAGACGCCTACGCCTTTATAAGTAGTCATGTGCTTATCCTTTGACAGATTGTCGTTGCCTAAATTCTACAAGAGATTTAGGCGTCTACTTTGTTCTTGGAGCGTGCACTCTTGAGTGCGATGTACACAAGAGCGGTGACAACAGTACCGGCGATGACCGATACAAGGAACATAGGAATGTTGGTTGCAAGACCGATAATCCAGATACCACCGTGCGGGGCAGGTGATGCAACGCCCGATGCCATGGAGATTGCGCCAGCTACAGCTGAGCCTGCCATGGATGCGGGGATGACGCGAGCGGGGTCTGCAGTCATGAAGGGAATCGCGCCTTCAGAGATGAAGGATGCGCCGAGCAACCATGCTGCCTTGCCGTTTTCGCGTTCGGGTTGGGTGAAGAGCTTACCGCGCAGGGTGGTAGCAAGTGCCATACCCAGCGGAGGGGTCATGCCGGCGATAATAACGGCTGCCATGATTTCGCGTGATGCATCGGTGTTAGCTGCAAGACCAGCGGTTGCAAAGAGGTAGGCTGCCTTGTTGACGGGGCCACCCAGGTCGAAGCCCATCATGAGGCCGAGGATGATACCCAGAAGAACTGCGCTGGTGCCGCTCATGGAGGTCAACCAGTTGTTCAGTGAAGTGGTAATCCACGCGATGGGGCCACCGAGAATCAGAAGCATCAGACCTGCTGAGAACAGGGTTGCAATCAGCGGAATAATAACAACGGGCATCATAGAGCCGAGCCAGCGCGGTAGCTTGAGCTGCTGCAACCAGTAAGCGCAAAGACCAGCAAGAAGACCGGCGACGATACCGCCAATGAAGCCGCCACCAACGGTAACAGCGATAGAACCGGCGATGAAACCGGGTGCAATACCGGGACGCTGTGCCAAACCGTATGCGATGTAAGCAGCGAGTGCCGGAATCATGAGGCCAAGACCGGTTGAACCGATGGTGTGCAAAGCTGCACCCAGGTAGAGGCTCAGCGGAACACCCTGCAGGTTGAACAGACTACGGCCTGATTCACCGTTGAGGTCAAGGATTGCCTTGGGGTCTACTTCGCCCAAGTTAGGCATGGTGATGGCCTCGAGCATGAAGCCGATTGCCAAGATGATACCCGCCGCAGCAACGAAGGGAATCATGTAAGAGACACCGGACATCAGCGCCTTGTAGATGCGCTTGCCCCATGAACCGTTTTCATCAGCGGAATCAGCGGTTTCTGAGGCAGCACCCGCGCCCGATACACGACGACCTGAGGGGTTATCGGCTTCTGCCAGAGCGTTCTTAATGAGCTGCTCGGGTTCATCGATACCGCGCTTGACGGGTACCTCAACGTAGGGCTTGCCCGCAAAACGCTCGCGTCCACGAACGGGAACGTCAACAGCGAAGACAACGGCGTCAGCAGCGTCAATGTCAGTCTGAGTGAGCTTGTCACCACCGGAAGAACCCTGCGGCTCTACCTTGAAGTCAACGCCCATGTCTTCAGCGGCATATGTCAGGCCGTCTGCTGCCATGTAGGTGTGCGCGATGCCGGTGGGGCATGCGGTGATAGCTACAACCTTACGACGTGCGCCAGAAGCTACGGGGGTTGCGTTCGCCTCGGTGGATGCTACGCCCGCGGTGTTATCGGCAGTGTGAGTATCTGCGTTAGCACCTGCTGCAACAGAACCCGCAGCCACAGATGCGGCACCGGCAGTAGCAGCGCCAGCCGAGGTAGTTGAGGGTGACTGCTGGGCAGCTGCCTGCTCAGCGGTGCGCTCAGAACCATCAGCGTTAACGCCGAGGGCATCATTCACCAAATCTACGACTTCCTGCTCAGTCTGAGCTTCGCGTAAAGCCTTAGTGAAAGACTTCTTCATCAGTGAGCGAGCCATCTTCGACAGAATTTTCAGGTGAGCCTGATCGCCATCTGCAGGAGCAGCAATGAAGAAAATAAGGTCGGCTGCGCCGTCCTTAGCACCAAAATCAACGCCGGGGTTAGGACGGGCCATCGCCAGTGTCGGTTCGGTAACTGCCTCGCTACGGCAGTGAGGAATCGCAATACCACCGGGAATACCGGTATCGGTCTTTGATTCACGTGCTTTTGCGTCCGAGTACAGTGTTTCAAAACTGTGCGCGCGACCAGCATTCACAACGGATGTCACCAGGTGTTCAATCACGTTAAAACGTGATTCACCGAGGTTCTTGTCGAGCGTGACAAGATCCGCAGTGATAAGTGCAGACATGTGCTCCTCCTTAGAAGATGTCTCTCATAGGGGTGGTGCGCGCACAAAGACGCGCGAAAGATTGAAGTTTTACAGCGACAGCTCGCGTACCGTGACGGCCTCGGGAGTTGTCTGGGCAAGGGTGGGCACCTGAGTGCCGGGCAAAGATGCAGCAGCTGAGCCGTGTGCAACTGCCTGAATCAGGCAATCCACGGGAGCTTTACCCTGCTCGCTTGCAATCAGGTAACCTGCCAACGATGAATCGCCCGCGCCCACAGTGGAACGCACCTTTACGGGAGCGTGCTGAGCGTGCCAAGCACCGTCTTTAGTCACCAGAACTGCGCCCTTGCCGCCCAAGGTCGCCAAGACAACATCGATGCCGCGCTCCACAAGTTCGCGCGCAGTGCGGGCAGTAAGTTCAGGGTTGCCTTCTAGCTCATCGGCTGCCTCGGGACGGCCAACGAGCTCCGCAAGCTCCTCAGCGTTGGGCTTGATGAGGTTGGGCATACCGTCCTGACCGTTGACCGCATCGCGCAACGCAGCGCCAGAGGTATCAACAGCAATAGAGGGTGCCTTCTCCCCCAGTGCCTCGCGGATAGCGCGACCAACAACGGAGTAGTAATCGCTCGGGATACCGGGAGGCAAGGAGCCAGCTAGAACCAGCCACGATGCGTCCTGAGTCTCCTGGATCAGAAGACGAGTGAGCTGCTGCTGGGCAACATCATTCAGCGGAGTACCCGGCGCATTGATCTTGGTGGTGGTGCCATCGGGCTCAACAATGGTGATGTTGGAGCGAATGGGCTCGCCAGTTGGCAAGTTCTCGCACGCAACATTGTCTTCAGCCAGGCGCACCAACACAGCGTCGGTATCATCACCGGGCAAAACGGCGGTGGTTTCAAACCCTGAGTTCTGAAGCGCACGAGAAATATTGACGCCCTTGCCACCCGGGTCTTCAACAGCACGCTCAGCACGGATAACTGCATCGCGGGTGAGAACGCCGGGAATCTCTACAGTGCGGTCCATGCTCGGATTCGCGGTTAGTGTAACAATCATGCGATGAGCACCTCTACATTTGATTCTTCGAGGGCAGCAGCAAGCTCGCCCTCCGGGGCTTTATCGGTGATGAGGGTATCGATATCCTCAAGACCTGCAAAACGAACGAGTGACTCTTGAGCGAACTTGGCAGAATCGCACAGAAGAACAACTCGGCGCGCTGATTTTACGATTGCTGTTTTCACGATTGCCTCGTTCAATCCCGGGGTGCTAAGACCAAATTCGGGATCGAGACCGTTCACGCCGATGAAAGCGATGTCGGGTCGAATCGTTGAAAAATGCTCAGCAGCGCGCGCGCCCACTGCTGCCCACGTCATCTTGCGTAGTTGCCCGCCCACGAGGTCAAGGACGACGCCGTCCGCCTCTGCAAGCTTGACAGCAATGTGCAGAGCGTGGGTAATAATCAGGCGATCAGCACCTGACTTTAAACTGAAATTTTCACTCGCGATACGGTCGGCAAGAATCTCGATAGTGGTACCGGCGTCCAAGACAACAGCGCCAACATCTGAGTCTCGCAACAGCTCGTATGCCTTATGAGCGATACGCTGCTTCTCGGGTGTGTTCATGCTCTGGCGTAGAGCTATTGAAGATTCAACCGAGGTGGACTGTTCAACAGTTACAGCACCACCGTGCACACGACGTAACTTGCCCTCAGACTCTAAAGCGGCCAAGTCACGACGCACGGTTTCCATCGTGACTTCGTATCGTCGTGCCAAATCAGCACCGTTAACGCGTCGAGCGGAAGCTACGAGCTTCGCTATTTCAGCACGGCGTTCTTCAGCGAACATGAAACTACCTTTTGTGTGGAGTTTGACCTTTAGAGCGGTCCTTATACATTTGATTTTATGTGGGTTTTTGTTGTTCAGTCAATGCGAAGCGCGCTGATTTAACCTTTTCTTGGTTGCGTTTTTCGCGGATTATGTTGTTTTTTCACTCGAGTTCTTAAGCTATTGAGCACCCACGCCAATAAAGCTCCTACGAGCGCACCCAAAGTATTGGCCATGATATCCCACCAGGAACTTGTTCGCTCCGGCATAAAAAACTGTACTGACTCGATAAATACAGAAGCACAAAAACCACACACGGCGGCTATAAAACGCAACCGCGCGGGCAACACAAAAAACAACAAGAAACCAAACGGAACGAACATCACCACGTTGGAGAGCCATTCGATACTCGAATAGTCCACCCATCCCGGTAAAAATCCTTCGGCGCGTCCTCGATCGATAAAATCAACCAGCGCACCGCCAGCGGCATTGTCATCGACGTGAGCTGGCCAGAACACGACAAAAACTAGCGCTATCGCATAGAGCGATAACGCTAGATGAAGCATTTTTTGAGGTCGAGGTAACGACGCTGCCACTAGACCTTCAGCATCGGTTCGTTATCGACGTCCCACGCGAACAGACCGTCCAGCGGCATATCATGAGGAATCGCGTTTTCGATGGGCGAAGGTACTTCTGCTCCGCGGGCTGCTGAGAGAGTACGACGAATTAGGCTGCCGTGCGATACAGCAATGACGCGTTTTCCCGGGTAGTCACGCACGATTTGGCGCAGGGTGCGAACGCCGCGGGTAAAGACATCGCGTTCTGGCTCAACGCCGCTGTAGAACTTTTCTGGATGCGCGCGTTGCTCAGCGGGAATATCAAGCCCCTCCGCCTCGCCGTAGGAACGCTCTTCAAGACCGGGGTAAGTGCGGTCAACTTCTAGCCCGAAGTAGCTGCCAATAACCTGCGCGGTTTCGTATGCACGAGACAGCGGTGAAGAAACCAGCACATCGAATTCAAAACCCTCTTCAACCAGCTTTTTGCCGGTTTCATGGGCTTGTTCGCGTCCTCGATCATTCAGCGGGATATCGCTGGAGCCCTGCATCTTCTTCGCTTTGTTCCAGTCTGTCTGACCGTGGCGAATCACTAGCAGGGCGCCGCCGCCTAAATCTTTGGTCAGTTCTTCAGCTCGTACCATGTGTTCTTTCCTTCTACGCGTGTGGCTTATTGACCGTTCAATAGCTGTTTTTTAGATTCTGCGGTGAGCTCAGTGACGCTGGCGTTCGCGGGAACCTCGAAGACCTCACCCACCAGCGAACTCATTGTTTTGGCAATCCACATGCCGTGGGTGACGATAATCAGGTTCTTGTCGCCATGTTGCTCAAGAACCTGACGCAGAGCCTCAAGGTTTCGTTGCACGAAGGCGTCCATCGGCTCAATGTCAGCAAAATTTTCATCCATGTGTTGCCAGTTCTCGGGCGTTACCACCTGCCCTTCAGCCTCGCCAAAGAAGCGCTCCATCAAACCATCATGAGTACCGATGACAGGAAGCTCAAGAGACTCAGCAATAATCTGCCCGGTCTCAGCTGCCCGCGATAACGGCGAGGTGAGAACAGCATCCCACGCAAAATCAGGCTCGCTCTGTGCCCGCATCAGCGCAAAATCACTCAAGTGAGCGGCAGCCTCAGCAGCCTGCTCCCGTCCCGTAGCATTCAAAGGAATATCAGACTGTCCCTGAAAACGATGTTCGAGATTCCAGTTGGTTTGACCGTGACGAATAAATACGTGAGTTTTCTCGTGGAATTGAGGCATACAAGCATTATCGCATTTAAGTTATATCCACCGCATACAGCGCAGAGCGTAACCTATACCTCTATTCTCCTCGCGTAAACATGAAACAATAGAGACTATGTTTGAGCTTTCTACTCCCTCTGACTGGTACCCCACCTGCGCAGTCTTTGATTGCGACGGTGTTCTCCTTGACTCAGAATCCACATGGCAAGAAGTACAAGATGAGTTGTGCGCTCACTATAACGTCACCTTTGACGCAGAAACTGAGGACGCTCTCGTCGGCTCAGCAGCGATTGACTTCGCCAAAACCCTCGCTGAATTTTCTCAGCCCGAAGGTGCCAGCGCCGAAGAGAAAAAAGCTCATGAAAAGAGCGTGATTGACCACGTGTTTGAGGTCGAATCAGAAATGCTCAAGCGCGATATTGACCCTGTCGAAGGTTCACTCGAAACTATTGCTAAGCTATCGCGCATCATTCCGGTGGCAGTTGCTTCTAACTCATCGGGTGAACTCCTGACCCATAAGATGCAGACCTTCGGTTTCGATCAGTACCTCACCACCTGGGTTTCGGCAGATGACGTAAAAAACCCCAAGCCCTCCCCCGATATGTACCTTGAAGCGGTGCGACGCCTGGGCGGAGATCCTCAGTACGCGCTCACCGTTGAAGATTCCAAAGCCGGTGCACGCGCTGCGCAGGGTGCTGGAACTCAGACCATGATTTACGTGGGGCACGGCGAGACCGGTGCGCAAGGTAACGGTATCTTCAGTTCGTTCAACGACCCCGACTTCCAGGCTCAGATTGATGAATGGTTGGAAAAGTCCGAAGCTAACAAGTAGCACCAGGCTACGCTTTTATTTTTCACAAGGAGGTGAAACATGAGCTCTGATAAAGATGCCAACGCCAACCCACGCCCGGCAACTAAGTACGGGTTGCGCTATGAAGATTTGAGCGACGAAGACCGCGAGTTCTTCAGACCTTTCTGGCAAGAGCCAGAACCGCACCCCAACTTTGTAGTACACGATGAGAACCTGGTGCGTGCCCGCGTCCGCATGGCAACGGGGCTCAGTTTCACCCTGGTTCTGGTTGGAATACTGCTCACCCTCGCGCTCGCTGCCTCTCAGCTACCGTTGTTGGCGGGGGCAAGCGTCGTTGTAGCGGGGCTAGGTCTCTTTGGGCTGGTTGCTGTTCGACGACGCTTGTTCGCGTGGTTACGTGTGCCAGGTTCTCCACCGCCTACCAGGAACAAGAAGGCGCGCTGGTTCTGGCTACCCCACACAATCGTCATCATCTCAGTGCTGTGTATGGTGGCAAGCTTTGCGGTGGTTCCCCAGTTTGTAACTCACCTGGATGAGCTACACCAGCGTGCGTGGAGCATTTTCTTCGCCGAATTCGGCTTCTTCGGTCTGTTGGTGGCGGCGCTCATGTATGGCCTGATTGCTCTTGCCGCGTATTCAAAACACGACGATGATGAGCGCATCATGCGTCCTACCGACTACGCCGAGCAGATGCTTGAAAAGGATTTGCGAAAAAGAAGCGGCGATGATTTCTACGATTCAGACTGGATTACCGGCAAACGACGCTAGCTAAGACCTCGTTAATAACAAAGTGACCACGTAACCGTCAAAATCCGCTGCTTTTCGGCAGTATTTTGATGGTTACGTGGTCACTTTGTGTAAGAGGTGTTTTTTATCGGCGCATGACCTTGCGTGCCAGCAGGTTACCGATGAGCTGAACCAGCTGCACCAGCACAATAATGACTGCCACAACAGTCCAGGTAATCATGTCGTTGAAGCGCTGGTAGCCATCGACAAGCGCGAGCTTACCCAAGCCGCCACCGCCGATGTAGCCCGCCATTGCAGACATATCGACAACGCCAATCACCAAGAAGGTGTAACCCAGAATCAGTGGGCCAAGAGCCTCGGGGATCATGACGTTGAAGAGGATGCGTGACTTAGACGCGCCCATTGCGCGGGCAGCTTCTACAACACCCGGGTCAATCGACACCATGTTCTGCTCAACGATGCGAGCAATGGCAAAGACAGCACCAACACACATCGCAAAAATCGCGGCGTTAGTGCCCAAACGGGTGCCGACCACAGCAGAGGTTGCCGGTCCCAGAGCCGCCAGCAAAATGATGAACGGAATGGGGCGAACAACGTTCACCAAGAAGTTCAGAACAATGTTGATGGGACGGTTAGCAAGAATATTGCCCTGACGTGTGGTGTACAGCAAAGCGCCGAGCACCAAGCCGATCAGACCCGCGATGAGCATGGTCATTGAAACCATGAACAGGGTTTCTTGCAACGCCGGAATCAGCTTATTGGGAATGAAGGTATCCCAGTTGACGTCTGAGAGTGACATTAACGAACCACCTGTACTCGGGTTACGGTTTGGAGTTCAGCGACAACAGCATCGATGTTGATGATGTCGCCGATGAGTTCAAGGGTGAGGGTGCCATATGTTTTACCTTGCAGAGTTTCAAGGCCGCCTTGGACGATGTTGAAGCGGACGCGTCGCTCGTTGAGTCGAGAGAGCACCTGACCGAGTCGATCGTTGCCCTCGGTGATTTCAACGTTGATGAGGTAGCCCTTATGACGCTGCTTGAGATCATTTGCTTCTTCACCGGTAGGTGAGGTCTTGACCGTGGTAGCAACAAAGCGCTGAGCTGTTGCGGTTTGCGGGGCTGAGAAGACGTCGTAGACGTTACCGAGTTCGACTACACGGCCCTTCTCCATAACGGCAACGCGGTCGGCAATCGATGAGACAACGTCCATCTCGTGCGTAATGACCACGATAGTGATGCCGAGTTCGTTGTTGACGCGCTTGAGAAGCTCAAGGACCTCTTGAGTGGTTTCGGGGTCAAGCGCTGAGGTTGACTCATCAGCCAGCAAAAGGGTGGGTGAAGTTGCCAGCGCGCGTGCAATACCAACGCGTTGCTTCTGACCGCCGGAAAGCTGATCAGGGTAATTCTTAGCTTTATCAGCAAGACCAACGAACTGCAGCATCTCAGCGACGCGTGCCTTGCGCTTCGCCTTATCCCAGCCAGCTACCTTCAGCGGAAATTCGACGTTGGCAGCTACTGTGCGAGAGTTCATCAGGTTGAACTGCTGAAAGATCATACCGATGTTAGTGCGAGCCTCGCGCAACTGAGATTCGCGCTTGCCGGAGACTTCAAAACCATCAACAATCAGGTTGCCGCTGGTAGTTTCTTCCAAACCGTTGATAAGACGTACAAGGGTTGACTTGCCTGCGCCCGAGTAGCCGATAATCGCAAAAATTTCACCGCGATTGATGGTCATCGATACGTCGTTGACGGCCGTGACCAGGTTTTTTCCGACCTTAAATTCTTTAGTGACGTTTTTGAGCTCAACCATTTCGGTTGCGCCGCGAGAAGCGGTCTGAGGTACTTGGCTCATTTATTACCTTCACATGTGTTGGGGTCTCATAGCGGGCGTACCCGCGCTAGCTTACCTGTATCTCAGCGCGTAAGCCAATGACAGCAAAATGCGGTATCCGGTCAGTCTTTCGCCATGTCAGAAACTGGTATGAAGGCTGTGTTTTCCGGCTACCGCATCATTGCGTAGTTGAAAGAATTAGGAGTTCTTCTTTGATTCTTCGAGCTGCTTTTGGGTATCGCGCAACTCTGAAACGTCGGTGTTTACCTCAACTGCGGTGCCACCGGTGACGTCCTTGACAACGTCCTGAACTTCCTGGGTGTGGTAAAGCTCAACGATCTTCTTGTAGGTTTCGTTGTCTTCATCACCGGAGCGTGAGACGAAGAGGTTGACGTAGGGGCGAGCGGATGCGTTAGCGGGGTCGTCCTGAGCCAAAGCGTCGTTGGGGTTCAGACCAGCGTCCTTGATGAAGTCATTGTTGATGACTGAGCCGTCTACTGACTCCATGGAGATCACGGTCTGGGTTGCGTCAACCGGGGTAACCTTCACCTTTGACTTGTCGGTATCGACGTCGTCAACGGTGGGGGTGTCTTTTTCAGTCTTGAATTCGATGAGGCCGTTTGCCTTCAGCAGCTGCAGTGCGCGAGCTTCGTTCACAGTGTCGTTAGGTATTGCGATTTCGCCGCCCTGAGGAATTGACTCTACGGAGTCATGCTGCTTGGAGAACAGTGCCATCGGGTAGATAACGGTGGGGCCAACAATCTGCAGGTTGTCATCAGCTTCTACGTTGTAGTTTGACAGATATGCGATGTGCTGGAACCAGTTCAGGTCTACTTCGCCGTCTTTGAGAGCGGGGTTGGGCTGGTTGTAGTCGGAGAACTCAACGAGCTCGATGTTAATGCCCTCGTTCTTAGCGACCTCAACGAGCTTGTCGTTAACCTCGTCAGAACCGACAACGCCGATCTTAACGGTTTCTGCTGAATCTGATGAGCCGCAGGCTGTCAGACCGAATGCGAGCGGTACGAGAGCCAAAGTGGCAACAAATTTCTTCACGGCTATGAATCTTTCTGTTGTAAGAAGTGTGAAAATGCGACCACGTTTTCATGCAGATGACACTGATTTTTTTCGTGGCTGACGCAGTATTTTTGTGCGTTCTTCAATTACAACATGAGCACTGGGCTTTCACGATTTTTGAGGAAAACTTAAACTCTTTTTCAGCAACATGGCGTCACCTCGTAACACTTTGTAACACTAACGGATGACGCCAATACAAACTGATAGCGGTTGATACTGAGCTGTGAACCCCACTTATACACAAGTTGCGTGCGGATACCGGGCTGCAGCCCAGCATCCACACGCAACTTTTAGCTAGACGCAGAGAACTTATTTGCTCTTCTCTTGTAACATTTCACGCACCTGACGACGCTGCGTCTTGCCCAGCATGGTGCGGGGTAGATCATCAACAGCGATGTAGCGGCGGGGCACTTTATAACGAGTGACCTTGCTGTACATGTGATCCTTCAAAGCCTGCTCATCAAGCGCGTGGCCGGGAGTCGGAATGATAGCTGCAACGACGTCCTCGCCGCCGCGAGGATTCGCTAAACCAACAACGGCAGCATCGGACACAGAGTCGTGCTGTTTCAGCGCTGTCTCAACCTCGGTGGGCGAAACGTTGAAACCGCCTGTAATAATGACTTCTTTAATGCGGTCAACAACGTAAAGGAATCCGCCCTCGTCCATAGTGACGATATCGCCGGTACGCAACCAGCCACCGTCGATGAGGGTGCTGTGCGTTTCTTCCTCTAGCTTCCAGTAACCCTTGAAACGCTGAGGACCTTTGACGAGCAACTCACCTTCTTCGCCAAGCTCAATGTCCTCCAGCGTCTCGGGGTTAACGATGCGCAAGTCGGTTGAGGGGAACGGTAGGCCGATGGAGCCCGCCTTACGGTTGGTACTCAGCGGGTTGCAGCTCACCAAGGGGCCGCACTCGGTCAGCCCGTAGCCTTCAACCAGGTAGCCACCGCTTTGCTCTTCCCATTCAGCAACGAGTTCCGGCGGAAGGTTCATTGCACCCGATACGGCGTAGTCCACGCCTTTGAGCAGGTGTAGCTGGCCGCGCTCCTTAGCGGTATCAAGGAGTCGACGGTAGACCGGAGGCACTGCAGGCAAAATGGTGGGGGTGTTCTTCTTCATCGCCTTGAGAATCAAATCGATATCCACGGTGGGAAAGAGCACCAGCTTGGCTTGAATAAGCACAGAAATAGTCAGCCCCAGCGTCAAACCGTACGCGTGAAAGAGCGGCAGAACACCGTAAATAATGTCGTTGCCCTTGGGCTGAATCCACGCCTTACCCATTCGAGCGTTAGACTCCAAGTTGCGGTGAGTGAGCATAACACCCTTGGGCTTTCCAGTAGTGCCTGAGGTGTACTGCAAAATCGCAATATCATGAGCCGTCGGGCGGTGGTGGCCGGCATCGATAGGCTGATTTTTCAGCAGGCTCTTCCAGCTAATGGCACCGCGGGATGCCACGCGTCCTTCAAGTTTTTCGCGTGACTCTTTCATGCTCTTGACGGGCATCTTCAGCGCCGTGCGCATCACCAACGGCATGGCTTCGATGAGGTTGACAGAAACCACAGTAGAAGGACGCACGTCGAAGGGTAAATCAAGCACGTTAGCGAGCGCTTTGTCCCAGACGATAGCGACTTTAGCGCCGTGGTCTTCGAACATATGGCGGAGCTCTGCCGCTGTATACAGCGGGTTGTGCTCAACGACCACTGCGCCGAGCCTAAAAGCTGCGTAAAAAGCGACAACGTGTTGCGGGCAGTTGGGAAGGACGATAGCGACGCGGTCGCCGGCTTGAACTCCGGCTTGGCGAAGGCCTTCTGCCACGCGGCGAATCTGGTCGCCGAGCTGACCGTAAGTGGTGGTTGCGCCAAAGAAATCGAGGGCGATGCGGTCGGGGGCGCTTCGCACAGCGTGTTCCATGAGGTGGCTGAGTGAGGTCTCGGGCAGTTGAATATCGCGTTCTACGCCCGGGTTGTAATTCTGAATCCAGGGACGCGTCGAGAGGGGGTACTGAGGTGAAGTATTGTCTTGCGCTGAATGCATGTCTTTGATTGTGCCATAGTCTCAGCGAGCGTGAGAGGCATGTGTGCTTTGCTTTCTTCCCGCAGGCAGGCGTCTCGAGAGGTGTTGTGCGGGACTTATTGCTGACATACTAAGTCTTATGGCTAAAAAGAAATCGCGGGACATCACACCCGAAGAGTTTAGCGAGCTGATGCGGGAGATTATTAAGCGTTTTATGATCGCTGGTCTCGCGGTTGCTGCTTTTGGTTTTTTGATTGTTATCGCGCTGCTGGTGTGGGGAAAGTAGGTACAAATGGTAGAGAATGTTGACCGCAACAAGCCTTCGGTAACCTTTAACAAAATGGTTTCCGGCAAGGCATACCGCCCCGATAAGTACTGTTCTGCGATGACCCGCCGCGGTGAAGATCTGATTCAGGTGTACACCCAACAGTACCGCGAGCGCGATAAAGAAGGTATGAAGAAAACTCTCACCGGTTTGCTTGGCGCAGTGGGCGAGGATGTGACGTTCCGCCCGCCGCTCAACTTTGATTACGGCGTCAACACCTTTATTGGCGATCACTGTTTCTTCAACTACGGCGCCATGATTTTGGACGTCGCTGAGGTGCGCATCGGTGATTTCTTTATGGCAGGGCCTAACGTTCAGTTTTTAACGCCCACTCACCCGCTCAACCCTGAGGACCGTCAGGCGCTGTGGGAGGGCGGCCAGCCCATTACCATTGGCAATAATGTGTGGGCAGGTGGCGGAGTGATTTTCTGCCCGGGCGTCACCGTCGGTGATAACTGTGTGATTGGTGCCGGTTCTGTGGTCACCAAGGATATTCCGGCGCACTCGGTAGCAGTTGGCAACCCCGCCCGCGTCATTAAAACTGTTACCGCCGATGACCGCCCCGCCGCCCCTCACCAGTTCAGCGCTGAGGCACTAGCGCAAGAAGAAGAATAGGATGCCTATGCCCCGTTCACCGCGTTCATCAAGCGATGCAGATATTTGGGACGATATCTTGGCAGATGATGACGAGGCCACGACGGTCCTCAGTTATCAGCCGCAGGAATCTACCGAATTTTCTTCTCAGCAGGAATCTTCTACTGAGCACTTAGCATCCATCAGCGCCGAGCGTCCGATGCGTGCACCGCGTCCGGCAGCTCCAGCATCAGTTCAAGCTGCCCACGAAGAGCAACCGGTTGCCTCTCGACGGGAGAAAAAACGGGGCAGAAAGGCTTCTGAAGAACGTGAGGCCCCCGTTGAGGCACGTACACCGGCCTTCCAGTCGCAGGCGCCCAGGGTGCCTTCACGGTTTGCCAGGATGCAGTTGTGGCCCGGTTTTCTGGGTTTCCTCGCGTCCGCTACAGCGCTGCAGGGTCTTCTCTGGATGTATCAGCTCATCATCCGTGGTGCGAGGTTAGATCATGCCATTTCTGTACCTGTTGCCATAGAACGCGCCCTTACGCAGGACGCGGCTTCCGCCCCCACGCACTGGATTAATTTCGGTGTGCTTCTTGCGCTCTGGGCCTGCGCTTTCGGCCTCGGTGGCTATACAGCGGCCAGGCTTGCCCGCTTTGTTGCTCCCAAACAGGGATTAGCGGTCTTTCTCTGGTTCATTCTTGCCAGTGCGCTCTCTACTATGGTCAGCTTCCTCTGGAAAAATTTGCTGCCGTCCGAGCCCTTTTTCTCGTGGATGCGGTTGGCAGATGCGTCGGTGAGCAACAACGTTTTAGGTCTTTTAGCTATCATTTTCGCAGCACTCGGCGGCGTGTTATTGGGCTCACTTATGGGCAAAAGCTACGGGCAAAAACTTTCTAAAGAAAATTCTGTTTATCACTAAAAGGTCCTTATTACTCAACACGCTTATTTCAAAACCAAATATGATAAAAATCTATTCAAACAGCCCAAAAATTATGCTTTTTGTGTAAACTTTTTGGTCTACTTTGTGGGCTATAACGATAGAATATAGATGCCCTGTAGGCAGTGAGAACATTATTTGCGACCGATTTGGGGGCACATAACAGTGCATCGGTACCTCCATAGATGGTGTTTTCATCGCCCCACCAATTCGCTAACACCGCGTATGAACGGTACGCATAACACCAAGGGGAAAGAGATATGACAGCCACTAAAGTCGCAATTGTTGATGATCACGAAGTAGTTCGCGAAGGACTTCGCGCTGTAGCTCTTCAGCGAGACGACGTTGAGCTCGTTGCCGCCGCACCCACCGTCCTTGATTTGCTGATTGCCCTCGGACGCAACCCCCGTGACCCCGCTGTGGCAGACCTCGGAAAAGTCAAGCGCGAGTGCGATGTCGTCCTGCTCGACCTTTCCCTTCAGGATCGCTCACGCCCCGGTGAAAACGTTGAACTGCTTCAGCAAGCCGGCATTAAGGTTCTTATTTTCAGCATCGGTGAAAACCCCGCACTCATTCGCGAGGCTCTCAAGCAGGGCGCACTCGGCCTTGTCCGCAAGTCAGAACCGCTTGAGCACGCTCTTCACGAGGCTCGAAACATTGCCGACGGCAAGGCTGTTGTCACCAAAGAACTAGCAGCTGCTATCGATTCAGACCCCGAGTTCTCCAAGGCGAACCTTTCTCCTCGTGAGCAGGAAACTCTGCGTCTTTACGCATCAGGCTTTGCACAGGTACAGGTTGCCCGCCGCATGGGCATCAAGCAGTCCGCGGTAAAGACCAACATCGACCGCATCCGCGAAAAATATGCACGCGTTGGACGCCCCGCGCCCACCAAGATTGATCTGCGCATCCGTGCTATCGAAGACGGTCTCGTAGACACCATGGAAGACGTCAAAAGCGCTGAGCGCTACCTCTAATTATTGAGGTAGCCGGATAGCGCCGTTCCCCCACGAGAGAAGAATTGACTACTCATACAGATGTCACTAAGGACTTAGCGCGATCTCTGAATTCTCAGCGAGGTAATCGTAAGAATTTTATTGGTCCGATTACCTTTGAGCTTTTTTGTCGCATTGAAGTTCTGTATGCGGTTTTAGCCCTGGTTATTGTCGTACAGATGGCGGCAACATCGGGTGGTTATGCCGCGTGGTTCAACGTGGTGGGGCTTGTAATGGTGGTTCATGCAACCCTTTTGATGTTTTACGGGTTGCGTAAAAGCTTTTCGCCCAGTTTGATGCGACCGGCGTCCATCTTGACTACCGCCGCCTATCTTTTGTGGCCACTAGCACTTTCGCCCGGGGAATCTCCGTATTCATGGATTTGGGCGCTGGCGCTGTACGGCATGCTTACTCCCCTGACGCTGTACAGCGCTGTGGGGCTGGTATTGCACATTGTAGGTTTCGCGGGGCTGTATACCGCTTCTTTGGTAGTGGCTCACCTTCTCACAGATACACCGTTGCAGGGCGATCTCATGAGTCTCTACCTCGGCTATCTCATTGGTTCCTGCGTGCTTTTGGCGGGCTTTATCGGGCTCATTATCGACTCCGCGCACGACGCTGACACCCTCTACAACGAGACTCTCGGCGCTCAGCTTCGTATGTATCGCACGCGCGATCTTTCGAACCAGCTTCAAGAGTTCGATAAGCTCGTGCACGATAACGTGATGGCAACTTTGTTGGACGCGTCCCGTCAGCAAGGTCCGCTAGCGGAACGTACCAAGCGCCTTGCCGAGCGCGCACTTGGCGTGCTCGATGAGGAAAGCGCGAAAACACAGTTTGAGCTACCGCTGACCTTTCAAGGTCTGACTGAGCAGGTAGCAGAAGGTGTTTCACCCTGGAATAGCCGTTTACGCTTCAATGATATTGAAGTACGCCAAGCATACCCGCCGGCAGACGCCGAATCTGTGCTTCCCTCACCGGCAGCACGAGCCTTCGTTCACGCCGTCACCGAGGCGGTCTCAAACAGTGCCCGCCACTCAGGCACCCGCACCACGCACATCAACCTGCTCACCGAGTACCGCCGTCCTTTCCGCGAAAGTCGCTCCGCAGAACCGCGGTCATTTATTATCTGCACCGTCACCGACCGCGGTGCAGGATTTCAAATGAAAGACATCGACATTCGCCGCATGGGCGTTCGCGTCTCAATGATGCACTCTATGAAAGAAGCAGGCGGCGAAGTACGCATTGAATCGGCTCCGGGCAGAGGAACCAAAGTTACCGTGCAATGGCCGGGAGAAGAATAACCGTGAACGTAAATTTTGACTTTGTTCATAGCAAATACTTCAAATCAGCGATTACCGCTTACGTTCTCACGGTACTCATCACCACCGTTATTTGGTCGTTTTCGCACCCTTTCATTACCCACATTGGTGCTTTTTCGTTCTGGTCATTCACCAGTTTCTCGCTAGCTTTTCTCCTCGCCTTTGCAGAACCCAGTAAACTGCGCCTACCTGAGATCTACGTTCCCGTCATCGCGCTGCTGTCCATGTACAACCTCGAGACCACGCTGGAAGTACTGCCCCACTCTCTCCCGCGCGGTAGCGCTCTCATGGTGGCCCTGCCTATCCAGGCGATCTGTCTGGCTCTTATCTTCCGCAAACGCTCCATCGCGGGGTGGATGGTCTTCCTCTTCATGCTTTTGCAGATTTCGCACTGGTATCAGCCATTCTCGCGTCCTCTCACGGACTTTCTAACGCTGTTCCTGGTTCCCGCCATCGTGCTTGCTACCGCGCACACCATGAACGGTCTTTCAGACTCCGCCTTTCAACAGGCAGAAGAATCTGCACAGCTAATAAAAACCGCGCAGCACGGCCACGAAGAAGAAGAGGGCCTGGGCAACGTCGCATCCCAGCGCGTTGAAGAGGTACGCGCCCTCACCGTCGATATGCTCAAGCGCATAGCTTATGACCCAGCTCCCGTGACTGCCGAAGAGACCAACCAGTTCAGGCTGACCGAGGCGCAGTTGCGCGACACCATTCGTGGACGCCACATTGTCAATAAAGACATTCTTAAAGCTACGTGGGAAGCTCGAAGCCGCGGCACACGCGTCGATATTTTGGACGAGTTAGGCAGCAAGCTACCGGAGTACATTATTCAGCCGCTCACCGAAAGTGCCCTAGAAGTTCTCTCCGTGGCAACAGGCGGAACAGTGACGATTCGAGCCTTCCCGCAGTCCGATCCTATTGCCGTTATGGTTGTCTATGATGGTGGTGTCGATGAAGAGAACCCGATTGCTATTGAAATTGACCGGAATACGGGAAATATCGATCGTTTCTAAGAAAAACTTTTTCAGAGTGACCCACAAAGAAAACCCTAGTCAAAGCCATTATTCAACCTCTAAAGGGTGGTATTTAACCCCGTGTAAACAGGTATGGGGACATACTTTTATTTTCAACTAAGGCACAATAGTAAGAGTTCAAGGGAACACGAGTCGGGGGACTCTTTGTGTTGTTCTAGTGATGTTGGGGGACGGATCTAGAACCGTAGCTCTTGAACGTAAGATATTTGCAACCGCAACCTTTGTGCGAAATTTCGCCAAAGAGTGCTACGAGCTTGGGGAAGTTTCGTGCACATTGCGGATTGCACCTTTATCTTCAAATGAAGGCTCTCATGATGAGAGCCTTCATTTTTTATATCTAAATGCTGTCACGATGCCGCATAGAAAGCCTCAGACTCTTTTTCGCGCGCCGCATAGCTACCCGTCAAGTTTCTACTCACCTTTTGCTCTCACCGGGGAGGAGCCGGAGCCGGAAAGACAAGTGCAGTGCGCTTATGCCCCGCTGAAAGGCTCTCCTTTTCGTGGAGAAAGAGAATTCTAGAAAAATAAAAGGCGCCCTTACCTGCGCTCTTGTTCAAGAGGCAGATAGGGACGCATCGGCAACACGTTGTGGAAGGGTCGTTACATATCCAACAGTAAAGCGGGCTCTTCGAGAATCGCCGCGACATCCGCCATGAAGCGCGCCGACAGATCGCCGTCTACAGCACGGTGGTCGAACGAACCACCCAGAGTGGTCACCCAGCGTGGGATAACTTCACCATCAACAACCCAGGGCTTCTGTTTGATGGTGCCGAACGCCAGAATGCCGACCTCACCGGGGTTCAAGATCGGGGTACCGGTATCGATACCCAGCACACCGATGTTGGTAATGGTGAATGTGCCGCCAGACATATCGGAGGGTTGAGTCTTGCCTTCGCGTGCAGTGGCAGTCAGATCGTTGAGCGCTACCGCAAGCTCGCGCAATGTAAGATCCTGAGCGTTCTTGATGTTAGGCACCAGCAAGCCGCGCGGTGTTGCAGCCGCGATACCCAGGTTCATGTAGTGCTTAATCAGAATCTCTGAGTCAGTCCACGTAGCGTTAACCTGCGGGTTTCGGGCAGCCGCGTAGATGACTGCCTTTGCAAGAATCAGTAGCGGAGTGACTTTCACGCCTTCGTACTTGGGTGACTTCTTGAGACGCTTGACGAACTCCATGGTGCGGGTGGCATCAACATCAACAAAGATTGAGACGTGCGGTGCGGTAAACGCTGACTGCGACATAGCGCGGGCAGTCGCCTTACGCACGCCCTTTACCTTGATACGCTCGATGCGGTCATCGCCGATGCTCTCAGCGTTCCAGAAATCGCCGTCTTCGCTGTGCGCGGTGGTCTCAGCAATATGAGCCACGTAGTTCATCAGGTCTTGCTTGGTGACCTGCCCGTTATCGCCAGTCGGTTTTACGTCGGCAAGATCAACGCCCAAATCCTGCGCCGCTTTGCGCACAGGAGGTTTTGCGAGAGTGGGGCGGTGCGGAATCGAACCGGTAGGCTCCCCCGCTACCTCGTTGCGACCGTTGGCGGGCATCCGACGGATAGCTTCGCGTCCTTCTTCAACTAACTTGGTGGCACGGCCCTGCAGTTCTTGCCAGTTGGGCAGACTGCCCTTGAGCAGGCCCTTCTTCTCGCCCGGTTGCGCAGGCTGAGGGGCGCGTTCAGGTTCTTGCGGTGCAGGACGCGGCGCAGGCGCGGGACGCTTGCGCGCGCGACGCTTGACGGAGTCAGCTTTAGGCCCTGAGCCAACGAGTGCTTGCGGTGCGGGCTCATCATCAGGTTCAGCTTCGTCTTCTGCTGCCTCAGATGGAACGCGCGTCCGCTGCTTGTGGTCATCGCCGCTCTCATCGCCACCGGAAATCGCGATGATGGGGGTGCCGGTTTCTACGGTTTCGCCCTCTGCCACCAGCAGTGATTCTACGGTGCCTGAATACGGGGAAGGTAGCTCGACCACTGACTTTGCGGTTTCGATTTCTACAATGACATCGTTGACCTCAACGCTGTCACCCTCAGCAACTTTCCAGGAGAGAATATCGGCTTCGGTGAGGCCTTCACCGACATCGGGTAGCTCAAAAATTTGTGACATCTTTTCTCTTACCTCTTTAGTAGGTGAATGAACGTTCGATGGCTTCGAGAATACGGTCAATGCCCGGCACATATTCTTCTTCGACCTTGGCAACGGGGTACGGCATATGGAAGCCACCCACGCGGAGCACCGGAGCTTCGAGGGAGTAGAAGCAACGCTCGGTGATGCTGGCAGAGAGTTCGCCGCCCATGCCGCCGAAGGTGGGTGCCTCGTGGGCGATGACCAGGCGTCCTGTCTTGTTCACGGATTCAGCCACGGTCTCAACATCTAGCGGTGAGATAGATCGAAGGTCGATAACTTCTACGCTGTAGCCACCTTCTTGAGCAGCCTGCGCAGCGGCCAAAGCTACCGGCACCAGTGCTCCGTAGGTGGCGATGGTGAGGTCTTTACCCGCGCGCACCACTTCAGCGGTAAAGGGATCAAAGTTGGTGTGCCCAAAGTTGACGGCGCCCTTCATCCAGTAGCGACGCTTGGGTTCGAAGAAGATGACGGGGTCGGGTGACTCAATGCTTTTACGCAAGCCCCAGTAGGCGTCGTGCGGTGAGGACGCGGTTACAACGCGCAAACCCGGAGTATGGGCAAAGAGAGCCTCGGGTGACTCGGAGTGGTGCTCAACAGAGCCAATCACGCCGCCAAAGGGAATACGAATGGTCACGGGCACTTCAAAATTCTTACCCGTGCGTCCGTGCATTTTAGACAGCTGCGAGGTGATCTGGTTGAAGGCGGGAAAAACAAAACCGTCGAACTGAATTTCAGGTACAGGACGGTAACCCTTCATCGCAAGACCGATGGAGGTGCCGATAATACCGGCCTCACCTAAAGGTGAGTCCATCACGCGCTTTTCACCAAATTCAGCGCTCAGCCCCTCGGTCACGCGAAAGACGCCGCCGAGCTTGCCGATGTCCTCACCCATCAGCACAACCTTGTTGCTCTCGCTCATGGCATCGCGAAGCGCGCGATTGATAGCTTTAGCCATCGTCAGGGTTTCAACGGCGGGAGCTTCATTCATTTCAGTTGTCATTAGTTCTGCTCCTCAAAGCCTTCTTGGTATTCCTGGAACCACTGCGCTTCTTCTTGAACCAGCGGATGCGCCGACGCGTATACGCGCTCAAAGAAATCTTCAAAACGGGGGTTCTGCAGGTTAAGAGCACTGTTGCGAACGGATGCGCCGTATTCTTTGACCTCTGCCATGAGTTCTTCGAAGAAAGAATCCGGTGTGCCTTGCGCACGCAGATACTTTTCCAGGCGTCCGATGGGCTCGTGAAGAGTGCGGCTCTCAAGTTCCTCGTTGGTGCGGTACTTGGTGGGATCATCCGCGGTGGTGTGAGCACCTAGACGGTAGGTTTCTGCTTCAATCAGCACGGGGCCTTCGCCCGCACGAATTTTCTCTAGGGCGTAGCGAGTTGCTGCTACAACGGCCAAGATGTCGTTGCCGTCCACTCGCAGGCCTTCAAAACCGTAGCCGGCTGCGCGGGTAGCGATAGGCACGCGAGACTGTGTAGAGAACGGCACAGAGATAGCCCATTGGTTGTTCTGAACAAAGAAGAGCACCGGTGCGTTATAGGATGCGGCAAACACCATTGACTCGTGAACTTCGCCTTCGGTGGATGAGCCATCGCCGAAGTACGCCAGCACGGCGGGTTTTTCATCGCTGTTCGGGTCGCGTTCATTACCGAAATCAGCGTCGAAGTTCAAGCCCATGGCATAGCCGGTTGCATGCGGAACCTGCGCCGCGAGCACCAGCGTGTAAGCCTGAAAGTTATGGTCTTGGGGCTTCCAGCCGCAGGTATTAACACCGCGGAACAGCGCCAGCAGTTCGCCGGGATCGATACCGCGGCTAATGGCAACACCGTGTTCGCGGTATGAAGGAAAAATAAAGTCTTCGGGGCGAGTAGCAAATGCAGAACCCACCTGCGCAGCTTCCTGACCCTTGCACGGTGCCCACAGGGCAAGCTGTCCCTGACGCTGAAGTGCTGTTGCTTCATCGTCAAAACGGCGGGTGAGCATCATGGTGCGGTACACCTGTTGCAGAGTTTCACGATCTATATCTTCTACGTAAGGGCTGAACTTATCATCGTGCTGAAGCTGTGCTTCTTCGTTGAGAAGCTGTAACCGAGCGGGGATTCCCCACGGGTTAGATGGCACCTCAACGGTTGTTTGTTGCTCGGGCATAAACCCTCCGTATAGATATAAATTTTATAGGCGCAAAAGACGCGGTGACGCGCTACGACAGGTGCGTTCGCGGGAGTACTGGCGCTTTTGCAGATGTTTCTCTTTTAAAAAAATTAGCCTATCTTTTCAAAAATAGCGATATCCGCCCCGGCGAGGTTACCCACATCATAGAATGGGCTCCTTGCCGGGGCGAAAGTGCTACAGCTAGCTTCTAGTTTGCTGAGATAAATTCTTCGCAGACTTGAAGCAATCGCGCGTTAGCTTCGTCTTCGCCAACGCTCACGCGCACGCCCTCGGTGCCGAAAGCACGAACGCTCAGGGCATTCGCATCGGCGAGTGCACTGAATTCAGGGGTGCGCTCCCCCAGCGGTAGCCACACAAAGTTCGCTCGCGTTTTAGGAACGTCATAGCCTAGTTCCTTCAAACGTTTCACCATTTTTTCTCGCTCTTCCACCAGATGCTCAACGCGGTTCATAACCTCGTCACTGTGATCGATGGACGCAATTGCTGCTCGCTCTGCAAGGCGGCTAACAGCAAAGGGGGTAGCGCCTACGCGCAGGTGCTGAGTGAGCTCGGGATGCGAGATTGAGTAGCCAACGCGCAGGCCTGCCAGCCCCTGTGCCTTAGAGAAGGTGCGCAGAATAACCACGTTGTTGTAGTCAGGGTAAACATCCAGGCCGTTAACGGGGGGCTGCTCGTTCGCATCAAGGGGTGAGACAGCGCAGAATTCAAAGTATGCCTCGTCAATAACAACAACGACGTTCTTGGGCACCTTCACCAAGAATTTGCGCACCTGGTCTTCGGTGAGAGCGGGGCCGGTGGGATTGTTGGGGGTGCACAGCAGAATGACGCGGGTGCGGTCGGTAATAGCCGCTGCCATCGCATCCAAGTCGTGTGAACCATCTGCCAGGTTAGGAATCTGCACGCTCTTAGCGCCCGCCAGACCTACCACAATGGGGTATGCCTCAAAGGAGCGCCACGCGTAAATGACCTCGTCCTGAGTGCCGTCGGGGTTGCCACCAGCAAAGGTTGCCATCATCTGCTGAAGGGCGCCCAAGCTACCGGCACCTGTCACGATATCTTCGGCATCTACACCTAACTGCTCTGAAAGCTTGGTGCGAAGCTCGGTAGAGAGAGGGTCGGGGTAACGGTGCACCTGGTCAAAGCTAGAGAGAACCTCGGCAACAGAAGCTACAGGTCCGAACGGGTTTTCGTTGGAAGAAAGTTTGTACTGTTCGAGGCCCTCTACCTTAGCGGCGGGCTTGCCAGCAGAATATGCCGGAAGCTGGCTGAAGACAGGGCGCGGCTGAGGGGCAGGTGAATGTGGATTCTGAGTCATAACTTTGATTGTAAGTCTTTCAAGAGTGTTGTGCGCAACATTTATGACGCTGGTGCGGGAGTTGGGGGTCGCGTCGGAGTATTCCACGCTGCCCACCACGAGTCGGCCGGAACATCGCAATTCATAGCGATAGGTGCCCCCGCATCCACTCGTGGCTTAGGCAGGCTATCGGCAATCTCTTCAGATACTTTATCGCCGGTAAACCGCAGGGTTTCTTGAACGTTGTATGCCTTGAGCACCTGCTGAGTTTCAGGCGCGGCGTCCTCAAGCCCGTCGTTATCTTCAGTGATAAGGTCAAACCCAGTAGAAACTTCTCCTACGATACCGCTTGTTTTATCAACCTTTCCTTGAAAATCTTTGAGCTTTTCAATGCCTGAGTCCAGAGAGACGGCAGGTTCCTGGTGAGGGTTTGCGTATGCTGACGAGGTACCTTCCATTTTCTCTTTGGCATCTGCTTTTATTTCATCGGCATGAAAATTCACCGCTGAATCAGCACCGTACTGAACGGATTGGTCTGCAACCGATAGACCCACCTCTACTCGACGGTTACGAACGCTTTCTGGCGTGGAGTGCACCGGCATCGTGCTACCGGCGGTCAGTGAGGACGCTGACGACGCTGCCGCGCCGGTAAGAAAAGGTCGCGCATCCTGCATCCGTCCGGCAACCAGCGAACTATCGGGGTTTTCAACCGCCGCGATGTACTGACTCATGTCGTGAGCTTCCACGGGGTTAAAGGTGGTTTCTTCTATCGAGTCAACGTAGATCATGCGGTCATCAGTGCCATTTTCATGTTCGGCGCTGTTGCCCTGCAGAATAGGAACGGAGTCATCGACCTGACGAATTTCTGTGTAGGTTGTACCGGGTGCCCTATGCATGCTGCCGGTTGGGCCGCCAAAACCGTAGACCTGTTGCACCTTATATTTTTGGCTGAGAAAAGGACTGGATGCGGCGTTGAAAGCAGCCATCGCACCCTGGCTATGCCCCACCATCATGAGCGATGTTCCCGGATCAATCCCTGCCTGACGCAGTGCCTGCTCAATGAGTTGGGTGCTGGCAAAAGCGTCCTCGTAGGTGGTTCCGGTGTCCATTTGGGTGTGTTGAATAGTTTGTTCGGTTCCTAATACCTCACCTTTCACAGGTGCTGAACCGAAGTCAGTGCCCGGTAAGTACACCACGACTTTGATTTCTCCGGTGGCGCTATCGACAACTTTTTGAAGACCGATGCTCGAGTACATTTCTATAGCGCCGTGTTCTGCTTGGAAGGTATCAAACTTCTCTGCGGCGTTACTGGTGAGCTGCAAATTACGGGCTAATACGGCAGGGTCGTTGAGATCGGTTTCGTATTCTTTACCAAGGACGCTGGGGTCTACCGCTTGAGCGTGATCGAGTGTGCCATAGGAGCCAGCTTTACGCAGAATCTCATCGGTCGTTTGAGTAAGGTCATCAACTTCGTGACCAAAGATTGTTTCGAGATTATTCTTCAGGCGTCGATTAGCGAAGGCGCCGCCGTTGAGTTTGGTATCTAGGTAATAACCGAACCCAAACATTGCCACGGCTGTTGTATAGCCAATTCCCGCAATCTCAGGGTGCCCAGCTTCAGACAAATGTCCTGACGTCGCATAGAGGGCATAGGCCCCCACATACGTGTACTGCCCAATATGGCGCTTAATGTACTCTTGCTCGCTCAGCAACGTGCGGTCAAGTACGTACGTGGTTTCTTCCGTTGAAAGGTGATGACCGAACAGGCTATTGAGCAGGTGATTAGCGGCTTCTTCGGCACGCTGATAATTATCACTGGCAAACTGCACGCTACGGGCAGTAGCAGTTACCGCAGCCCCATCGGCACCGATTGCCGCACCAATCTCCCCGAGATCCACAAGAGTCTGCGCGCCGCATCCTGAAGAATCTGCCGCAGCAAGCGGGGCAAAACGGGCGGCGATACTGACCAAAGAAAAAACGACGTTATCGTACTCAGAACAGGCCTGACACAAGGAACGGGAGCACTGTTCTAAATCTTCTGTCACGATACGGATGCTAGTGAGCGTCACGGTGGTTCTTTCTTCACAAATCTGTCATTACACGGTGCGCTAGCGCACCATACGTTCGGCGGCGAGAATAAGCGGGCTCGCCATCAAGTCATCTAGTGCCCCTTGTGCGGCGGTGACGCTGGCATCTAAAAAGACGTCGGCGACTTCTTCGATGAGGTTGTTAGAGGCAACAGCGTCAATGGTTGCATCTACCGTCTGCCCTACAGCTGCAATCATGGCCGCCAGCTCTTCAAGCCGCTGAGCAACTGCGGCGCCCGTGGCGGTCACCTCAGCCTGTATATTTTCAAGACGACGCTGAAATCCTGCGTTTGCGGCCCAGTGATTTTGCACGGCTTTGAGGTAAAGGTCGGCCGTGCGAGACTGCCATTGTGGCTGGGTACTGTGCGCTATAGACGTTTCAGCCCGGTGCAAGGCAAGGCACTGGATGCGAAGATCGGCGCAGATAGATTCGGCGTAATCACGCACATCCTGCGCCAAGGCACGAACTTTCTCAGCCGCGCCGGATGCCGCAGATGAGCCCATTCCCGATGCGGACGCGTGCTGCAAGGCGAGGTGAAGCAAAGACATGGTGTGGTTCTTTCGGTCGAAATATAGATACAACAACGAACGATGTCTTTACCGTAAAACCAAGCATTCGCGTAGCCAAGAGAAACAGCTAAATCTGTGGATAAGCCCCCTCTTTTCGTCCTTATCCACAGGTTTTTATGTCAGATTTTCGCTATCCACAGGCTCGGGGGTGAGCTTGCACAACGCTTCATGTCACAATAGAAACTATGTCTCACAGCGATAACAACACTTTGCCCTCAGGCCGCATTTCTTTGGCCTCCGCCGACATTGCACTTGGTGCTCTCGACGGCCGCTACAAGTCAGCAACTGCTCCCCTCGTCGACTACCTCTCAGAGGCAGCGCTCAACCGCGACCGCGTCCACGTTGAAATTGAATGGTTCATCTACCTGTGCAACAACGAGGTTCTGCCCGGTCTCAAGCCGTTGACCGATGAGCAGCAGGCTGGCTTGCGCGCCATCGTCACTGATTTCAACGAAGATTCCATCAAAGAACTGGCTGAGATTGAGGCCGTTACCGTTCACGATGTGAAGGCTGTTGAATACTACATTGGTAACCGCCTTGAAGGCCTGGGTTTGGCTCACCTCAAGCCCCTGGTTCACTTTGGCTGCACCTCAGAAGACATCAACAACCTCTCTTACGCGCTGGGTATTAAGGACGCTGTCACCAACGTCTGGTTGCCTGCGGCCCGCGCTTTGGTTGAGCAGATTATGAAGCTTGCCGAAGAAGCACGCGAGGTTCCCATGCTTTCTCGCACCCACGGTCAGCCTGCTACCCCCTCAACTCTGGGCAAGGAGCTGGCCGTCTTCGCGTACCGTTTGAACCGTCAGATTAAGCACATTGAAAACACCGAGTTCTTGGGCAAGATTAACGGTGCAACCGGTACTTACTCCGCTCACATGGTTTCAGTGCCCGGCGCTGACTGGCAGAAGGTTTCAGAAGAATTTGTGACCGGTTTGGGCTTGGATTGGAACCCGCTGACCACCCAGATTGAAAACCACGACTGGCAGGCAGAGCTCTACTCATCCATCGCGCACTTCAACCAGGTATTGCACAACCTCTGCACCGATGTTTGGAGCTACATCTCCATCCGCTTCTTCCGTCAGATTCCTGTGGCTGGCGCAACCGGCTCATCCACCATGCCGCACAAGGTCAACCCCATCCGTTTTGAGAACGCTGAGGCTAACCTCGAGATCTCCAACTCACTGCTGAACACCTTGGGTGCAACCCTGATTCAGTCACGTTGGCAGCGCGACCTTACCGACTCGTCCTCGCAGCGCAACATCGGTGTAGCGTTTGGTCACTCCGTGCTGGCGATTTCAAACGTTATCAAGGGTCTTGAGCGTCTTGATATCGCGGCTGATGTTATCGCTGAAGACCTGGATCAGAACTGGGAAGTTCTTGCTGAGGCTATTCAGATGGTCATGCGCGCCGAGGCAATCGCTGGCGTTGAGGGTATGGAAAACCCCTACGAGCGCCTGAAAGAACTCACCCGCGGCCACCGTGTGGACGCTGCTCGTCTGAAGGAATTTGTTGCTGAGCTGGGTCTCTCACAGGATGCTGAGAAGCGACTGAGCGAGCTCACCCCGCACACCTACATCGGTCTAGCACCGCAGCTGCTCGGTTACGCGACTGAGCGTTACGCAAAGTAACTAGCGTCCTGCCTAAAGCGCAGTGAACCCCTGTTTTGGCTCAAGACAGGGGTTCAACTGCGCTTTAGGCACTAGGTACACTAAAACCATGAGCCAGACACCTCCCGATCAGTCACGAGAGTCCCTCGCGCAGCGTCGCATCCGCAAGCTCCGTGCGTCCTACCCCGCCGAAACTCCCGCGCAAGTTGCGCAGCGCCTCGGTGAACTCTTTATCCGTGACTTCGTACTGGTCGGCGGTGCCAGTGCCAGTGCGCAAGAGTTGACGCCGGGTGCCTTAGGACGCCTCACCAGCAACCCTAAAATTGCGATGGCAACCCGCGCGGCGGCGCACCTGGGCAACGCCGGTCAGAAAATTTCGCAGGCAGATGCTGCAGCGCGTCAAGGAGTCGATACCGCTGCTCATGTTGGCTCAGCGCAAAGTGTCAAAGCCTACGTTCACGGCCTGGCTCTTCTACACGGCATGTCCGTTACAGACAGCACGGACGCCGCTCAACAAATACTCGGTACAGATATCAACGAGTTACTCACCACTATCGATGTTCAAGAGCGCAAAGGCGCCCCTTCGGTGAACGTCTTTGGCGCGGTTGGGGTGTTTGCCGCCCGCAACCCTAAAACCACGGTGCTGGTGAAAGCCGGCGAACAAATCGCGCGGGCCGGTGGCGCCGTCGCGTCCACTACTAAAGCTCGCAAGGAATTCGCCCAGCAGATCATCAAACAGGCGCATGAAAATCTAGGTGATTTTCCTGCTGAATTCCCAGCGAAAGATGAAATTACAAAAAATGGGCAGGACACGGCAACCCACGCCATCCCAGCCACCGGCGATACCGCACCTTCAGCGGAGCCAGCACCTATTGATTCCTCACACCTTGAAACCAGTGAGAGCTTTGACCCTCAAACCGCCACAGGTGCCCACGCTGCCGGTGCTCGTTTTGCGGCAAAAGCCTTTATGAAAGCATCCAGCCGCTTCAGAAAATAACACCCTACAGCAATGAGAAAACCACCCAGAGCACACAAAAATCCCGTTGCGCCCCTCAGTAAGGGAGCAACGGGATTTTTCTCAACGCTAGAAAACTAGCCGTAATAGCTTACGCAGTTACTTCGCCTGCGGGCTTATCTGACGTTTGCGTTATCTACAAACTTGGGTGCACGGTTTGAGACAGCCTCGGGGAATACTGCCGGAGGAGTACCGAATGCCTTCTCAACTTCTTCAACAACCTTCTTGCCCAAGGCGAGGTTAGCGCCGCCGCCAACCACTGCACCGATGCCGAAGGGCAGCGCGCGTCCGAGCAAAGCACCGGACTGCTTGGTCAAGGAGCGCTTGATGAACATGTTGCGGATGGTGCGTTCAACGCTGAACAGCTTACCGTCGTCCTTGCTACCCTTGCCCATCATCATGCCCCACTTGTTAGTGATGCCGCTGGACTTGGTGCTCTGCGCCATCAGTGAGCTCATGAGGTTTGAGCCGTCTTCGCCCAGCATGAGAGCCATAACCATCATGCGCCCCTTTACAGGGTCGTCAACGTGCACGCCGTGTAGCTCTGCCATTGCCTGAGCGTAGATTGCGGTGCGCTCAAGGTAGCCACCCACTGCAAGGAATGAGAGAACAACAGAAGTTGCGGTACCGATACCGGGAACAAATGCTGATGCACCCACAGCGCCACCACCCACGGTGATATCGCGCAGGTAGGTCTTCTCTAGACGCTCCGCGATCTGTGCGGGAGTTTCGTTAGGGTACTTTTCGTGAAGCTTCTTCACTATACCGATGACGAGCGGACGCTGAAGACGCAACACATTGTCTAGGACCTTGGTGACAGCCGGCTTGGGCTGACCATTTTCGTCGAAAGCATTTTTTGCATCAAAAAAGTTGTTAAACATACTTACCAGTGAACCACTTTCTTGCTCGTAAGCTACAGAGGACGCGTTCAATGTACGCCAACAGCACATTGAAGCTATTTACATATAAGACGGTGAAAGCGCTATAGGCGTCACTGTAAATACAAATTTTTTCAAAAAACAGAACGCTCAAAAAACGAGGCTGTGTGAGCCACCTAAACAGGCAGGGCGAGTATACTCACATTTTCACAAACTCCACCTCTGACGTGGGGAAACTATCATTTCAGGCAGCTGCTTAGGCTCGTCCCCTTAACTAGTTTGTATAGACCAGTTGTTTTCTCTACCCCTATTCGATATAAAAACTTGTCGCCGCTTGCCCCCCCCCCGCGAAAAGGAGCTATATGTCGCCCACTTCAGCGCACGCATCCAAGAGCGATCTTGGCACTGGCGTCGTCTTAATTTTGATCGTATGTATCTCCGTGCAGTTTGGTGCAGCCTTCGCTGTGCACCTGTTCCCTGCACTCGGCCCGTGGGGGCACCAGTGGCCTGCGCATCGGAGTAGCAGCGCTAGTGACGGTGTGTGCGGTTCGCCCTAAATTTTGGAAGTGGACGCGCGAGCAGTGGATGTCATCTATCGTCCTCGGTCTAGCCCTGGGCATGATGAATGGCGTGTTTTACAGTTCCTTGGCTAAGCTCCCGCTGGGTTTGGCGGTGGCTTTTGAGTTTGTGGGCCCGCTCGTTCTCGCGATTGTTTTGTCGCGTCGCGCTATCGACGCTGTCTGGATCTCTCTTGCCGTTGTGGGTATGGCCTTGCTCGGCCTCGATAGCCGCTCTGAAGGCATTAACGTTTACGGCATTTTTCTCGCCTTACTGGCGGGCTTTTTCTGGGCTTGCTACATTCTTGCCAGCGAGAAAGTTGGACGCGTCTTTCACGACGCCGAAGGGCTGTCAGTTGGTCTGGTGGTGGCTTTGCTCGTCACTTTGCCGTTGGGCGCAAAGGGTGCGACGGTTGCTTTCACCGACATCCATCTGCTGGGGCGGTCATTACAGGCCTAATGTCGTCGCTCGTACCTTCAGTACTTGAGCTTGACGCGCTGCGCCGTATGCCGCGTAACGTCTTCAGTATTCTGCTTTCGCTCGAACCTGTTTTCGCGGCTCTGGGTGGAATGCTTCTGTTGCACCAGTCAACCGGCGCAATCCGCTGGGCAGCCATCGCAATCCTCGTGGCAGCGTCCGTGGGCGTTACACTCACGCACCGCACCAAGTCCGCTGAGGCTGAGTTCGATGATAACGAGATGATGCTCGAATCCATGCCCGCTACCGGTGCAATTCCGATTATTATTCAGCACCCGCAAGAAACCGAGATTGAAGAACACGATTCTCTTGCAGATCATGCCCATATCGAACTCGATGAGCAGGTAGAAGAAGAACGCATCCGGTAGTCGCTGAGCCGTTGTATTGCAAGAAAGGACGCTGGCGGTGTAGGTATCTACATCGCCAGCGTCCTGCCTTAGTAAGCCCACGCCGTCGCAGATTTACGGTCATCACCTTCTAGAAAGTCTGAATACCTGCGCGGCTATAGTGCGCGCCGTGCCCGCTTTCGGTATCGGTCAGCGTCATGCCATCCTCTTCACTTTTGAGGGTGAATTGTCCGTAGTAGACAGTGGTGCCATAGGGGATTGTTTGGCCTTTGTATTCACCGTCAATCACTGATAGCGGAGCCTCTGCTCGCTTCGTATCAAAAACGTTGCCCTGGGTATCCACCCCGTAGGACCACCCTCGAAGACCGTCAGTGTCACCATTAGTTTGAGCATTTTTGAGGGCCTGCCCGCTGAGTGACATTACTGAACACTGGGCAGACTTAGAAAAGATTTCGCAACCGATATTGCCGGTAGGGCTCAGGGCTGTGGCAACTTGCTTATTTTCACCCAGTTCTCGCGGAGTAAGTTCGCTGGCTCCTGCGGGAATTCCCGCTGCCTTTTCACCGCTTGCAGTTGTCCCGTTGGGTGCATTGGTCGGGCGCGTGTTGCCCGGTTTAGTGGGCGCAGGGGTGGTGGGAATATTAGTTTCGGTCACCGTGGGTTTTTTCACGGTGTGGCTGGGCGTGGGAGTTGGCGTTGCGCTTGCGCTGGTAGTTGCGCTAGCGGTCGTTGATGGGGTCGCAGATGCGCTGGGACTAGCGGAGTTGCTGGACGATGATGCCGCGCTCGCCGCTGCACTGGACGCCGGTGCCTCGGGCGCAGGAGCGGTTTCTTCGGTTCCGCCGCAGGCGGTCACCAGGGCAAGCAGGGTCAATGCGGTCAAAGAGTACGAGAAGCGCTTCATGCTTTGATTCTACGTTTAGCACTCTGTCGCAAGCGAGCTTAAGCGCGTAAATCTTCGATTAAGTCTTGCACCTCGTGGGTGTCGAGCACTGCCGCGGGATGCGGTCCTGCGCCCAGCAAATGTGCACGAGTCTCGTCGGTGAGCGGCTGGTCGGTGGCAACGAGCACGAGGTTTCCGGCGTTCTTACCGGTGAGCATATCGGTGGGAGCCAGGCACCAGACGTGTTCGTACACATTGAGCAGTGATTGCGCTTGCGCAGTAAAGAACGTCAGTCCGGCATCATCACCGACGTTGACGATCAAAGCACCGCCGGGTGCCAGCACGTCTTTGATTTCACTGTAGTAGGACTGTTCGGCTAGGTGCTCGGGTGCGCTCCATCCCGAGAAGATATCGAGAATGATGGCATTCACCGCTTCAGTTCCGAGGCGGGCAGGTAGCTCGCCGGTGGCGGCACGCGCATCGTCAATAATTACCTGGCAGTTAGTACCGGAAGGTAGCGGCAGGTACTCCATGACCAGTGAAGGCAACTCGCGTTCAATATCTACCGCAATTTGGGCAGAGCCGGGGCGAGTTGCCTGAATATAGCGCACCAGTGTAAAGGCACCGGCGCCCAAATGGGCAGCTGTAATTGTCTCGCCTGCAGGTGCCAGCACATCAATCACGTTGCCAATACGCCTGAGGTACTCATAGAAGATATAGGAGGGGTCGCTCAAATCAACGTGCGACTGCTCCGCTCCCCCGATTTCAAGCACATAGCCGCGGTCGCTAAATCCGTCGGGAAGAATGCGAGCGCTTGCCCCGGATACGGAGAGCTGTACGGTTTTGGAAAATTCGCTCACGGGCGTCCTTTCGGCTCAAGAAGAAGTTAGGGCAGGTTGTGGTAGTGCTCGCCGCGGTACATGCTCACGGGCTCCAGCTGGAAGGTGGAGTGTTTGATGCTGATTTCAAAGTGCTCGGCAACGCAGTGGTGTAGGTCTTTGAGAATCTCTACAGAGTGGCCGTCGTGAAAGCAGGTGTCGTCAAGAATCACGTGCGCGGTGAGAACGGGCAGGTCCGATGAAATCTGGCTGACGTGAAGATCGTGCACTTCAATCACGTGCTCGTTTTTATCTTCAATGTGCTTTTTGAGCGCGTTCACGTCAATACAGGCAGGCGTATTTTCCATGAGGACGCTGGCGGTTTCGCGAAAGAGCGTGATGGTGCGCGGAATAATGAGCGCGCCGATGAATAGCGCCAGTACGGTGTCGATAAAGCTCCAGCCGGTGTAGCGTAGCACCAGTGCGCCGATAATGACCGCCACGGAACCCAGCGCATCGTTAGCAACCTCAAGAAAGGCCGCGCGCATGTTGAAGTTGGTGCGGTCGCCGCCGAGCAGAATCACCAGCATCAGCACGTTACCCACCAGGCCTATAACGCCGAAGGTAAGAAGCTCGCGACCGGGAATTTCAGGGGTTGTAAAGAGACGCTGTACGGCTTCAATCAGCACGAAAACGCCAACCGCTAGCAGGGCAGCTGACTGGAAGATGGCAGAGAGTACCTCTATGCGCTTCCAGCCCCAGGTACGACGCGGGTTAGCCGGACGCCGCGCCAGCACGGCGGCGACCAGCGCGATCACTAGACCCAACGAGTCCGTGAAAACGTGCACGGTATCAACAAGCAAGGCTAGCGAGCCTGTGACTAGTGCACCGATGCACTGAGCCACCAGTACCGCCACCGCAACAGCGCATGCGAGTGCTAAACGCGGCAGGTTATTGGTATTGTGCGAGTGGTCATGCCCAGAATGTGAGTGCCCTGCGTGGCTGTGTCCCATTGAGTGCGCGGTCCTTTCTTAGTAGGTGCCAAATCCTTTGTATGATCCGGTGGGCTGGGTGATTTCAGCATCCACGTTCTCAACGTGACCGGCTGTGTTACCCGACTCGAAGATGGTCTGCAGTTTTTCGCATGACTCGCGAGAGCCCTGCGCTACGACCTCAACATCACCGTTATCAAGATTCTTAGCGTACCCTACGAGCCCCAAAGTCTTGGCCTCACCGGCGGTCCACCAGCGGAAGCCAACGCCCTGCACGCGTCCTGAAATGGTCGCATTCAGCTGAGCCTCGCGAGGGCCGGGTTCTACTTTTTCGCCGTTGAACATATCGAAAAATCCCATTCTTACTCCTTGCATATAAAGAACGCGCGGTACTTCCTGCGTCTAGGGCAAGTGTACCGCGCGTGATGCTTGTGGTCAGTAGTTTTACTGCAAGCTGGTGGTATCGGGGGCGGTGCCGAATGCCTCGGTCACCTCGGTATCACCGCTACCAAACGCGATTGCTTTACCCGCTGTGGTTGCGTCATTAACGGACGCTACGATAGCTGCAGCAACGGTCGCACGCGGAGTCTTCATCTGCTCTTCGCTCAAATCGTGGCCGATGGTGACGCCGCCTACAGCGTCCTCCGTCAGATGGCCGGGGCCCAGAATAGTGAAATCTAGCGAGCTTGCGCGCAGGTGATCATCGGCATCTGCCTTGGACTGTGCGTAGGCGTAGAAAGAATTATCTTCGGGAACGCCGTGGTTCTGGCCTGCGCCGTTGTAGGACACCATGATGTAGCGCTGCGCACCGGATGCCTGCGCCGCGTCCATAGAACGAATAGCGGCATCGCGATCCACTGCGTAGGTGCGTTCGGGGTCGCCGCCACCTGCGCCTGCACTCCACACCACAGTGTCGATGTTGCGTTCGGTTAACAACTCGCTGATGTCATCAGTGCTGAGCTGCTGAATATCTGCGACAATCGCGTTCGCGCCGGTTTTCTCAACCTCTGCGCGGTGTTCCGGGTTGCGGATAATCGCGTGCACCTCGTGGCCGGCCTCAACGAGCAGGGGCTCAGCCAGCAAAGCAACTTTGCCGTGACCGCCAATAATAGCAATACGATTCATGATTTCTTTTCCTCTCTTGAGTAAATCTTTAGTAACCGAGTTTTGCGTTCTCTAGCACCGGGAGCTTCTGGTGGGCTTCTTCAACCAGCTCTAGATCCAGCTCTACTAGGCGAAGGTCGGGAGATTCGCCGAGCTCCACCAACTCGCGTCCAAAGGGATCAATGACGCGGCTGCGGCCGATACCCAGCGGGGCGGGTGACTCATCGGGGTCAGAACCCACAGTCAGCGGGTGAGCCTGACCAACCGCTACCACGTAGCTGTTGGAATCCAGTGCGCGGGCAGTGGTGAGTGCGCGCCACTGATCAACCTTGCCGCTACCCTCGCCCCACGACGCGATGACCAGCATGACCTGGGCACCCGCACGCGAGTACTCGGCGTAGAGCTTAGGAAAGCGCACGTCATAGCAAACAGTAAGACCCAGCTTGGTGCCGGCGACCTCGGCAAGTACCAGTTCATCACCGGGTGCAACGTTTTCTGATTCCTCAAAACCGTAAGCGTCAAAGAGGTGCATCTTGTTGTAAATCTTCTCGCTACCGTCAGGGTATGCCAGCAGAAGCTGGTTGTAGACGCGCTCCCCCGCGGTCTTGAAGCCGCCTGCCGCGATAGCGATACCGTGCTGCTGCGCTGCGTCCTTGACAGCTTTTTCCCATTCACCCTGGTGGGCGGCGGTTTCATCGGGCAGCGGACCTTCAAAGCTCAGCATGCTAGCTTCGGGAAAGACCACAAGATCAGCGTCGTGCTGAGCCGCAGTAGCAACATTCTCACGGAGAAGTTCAATGTTCTGGGCGACATCTCGAGTACTAGAAATCTGGGCTAACGCAATGCGCATGGGTGGTCCTTTCTGGGGCAGGCAGGTGATCCAACGATGGGATATAAGATTGTTGATGCAGATAGTTAGGATGCGGCATCACCCCGCCCCGATACTATCTACGCTTAGTATTACTCTTTACTCTACTCTTCAGAGCGAAAAAATCAGCACGATATGACGAGAAAACCCGGCCCGGAAGAAAAGGAATGCGCTAGTCATGAGTAAAAATCACCGTAATCGACTCACGCGCGTGTTCTTTCCGCACGGCACCGAACCGGACCCTCGCTTCACGCTGGCCAACGAACGCACCTTCTTAGCATGGATTCGCACCGCACTCGCCTTTTTAGCGGGCGGGCTGGCAGCCTATGCTTTTGCGGACTCCTCGGGAGCAGACGCATCCATCTGGCGGGCTGTCTCCGTTCTGATGCCTGCAGCGGCTGCCGCTCTTGCTCTTTTAGCGATCGTGCGCTGGGTACGGGTGGAACGCGCTATCCGCAACTCGCGTCCGCTTCCCGCTCCTTTGGCGGCTCCTCTGCTGATTTTCGTTATCTTTGCTGTTGCCGCCGTTGCCATTAGTTTGGACGTCCTTTAAACGTCATGGCTCGTTTCTTTTCTCGGCCATCGCGTTTGGATTCTCTTTCAGATAAGAGACTGCAGCCCGAACGCACTTCACTATCGTGGACGCGCACCTGTCTCTCGCTGTTTGTGTTGATTCTCGTGCAACTGAGGTTCGGGCATTTTTCGCCTGCGGTCACTTTGCTACTCTTTGCGCTAGTGGCGGTGCTCTTTTCAACGGCGACGGCCCGCTATGAAAGGCAATCACGCGGCATTTTGCAGGAGCATTATCCACCCAACACTGCCGCGGTGCTGGGCTTAGGTGCTGTAGTTTTCTTAGCAAGCATTGTGCTGCTCATCCAAGCCGCTTAAACACAGGTGGACGCGGCACCCTCCCCTCACTAGGGAAAGAGCACGCATCCACCGCCGGTAGCAGGCCAGCTATTTTAGATACCGGCTGCCTTCTTGAAAGCCGAAATCATATCGTCTTTAGACGTTGAAGATTCCACGCCTTCAACAACCTTGCCGCCCACAACCCACTGCGGGGTGCCACTCACGCCGGCGTTGCGTCCTGCCTGGAAATCCCTTTCGATGATCTGCTTGACCGCATCGCTATTAGCATCGGTGCGGAACTTCTCAAGATCCAACCCCAGTTCTTCGGCATAGCCCTCATAAACCTTGACGGCATCGGCCTGCGACTTTTCTTCCCAATCCTGCTGGGTCTGGAAAATCTTTTCGCCCATCTCAACATGCTTACCCTGAATTTCAGCGGCCTCAACAGCCTGAGCAGCCGGTACCGCATTAGCGTGCATCGGCAGCGGGAAGTTCTTGACGGTCACGTTCATAACACCATCAAGCTCGTTCGCCACCTGCATGTAGGTGGGGTCAGCCTTAGCGCAGTAAGGGCACTGGAAATCGCTGTACAGGGTGACGGTGGGTGTCTGCGACTTTGAGTTCAGGTGAAAGCCGTCAGAATCGCGGGTGTACACGCCCTCGCCGGTAGGACGCGGCGTCGAAGACTCTGAGCTGCCCTGCCCGGATGCCTGATTATCATTATTCTGCGCGCCGCACGCCGCCAAAATAACGGCACTCAGCGCCGCACCAGCAGTGAAAAAGCTACGGCGGGTGATTGTCGAAGAACGCATGGGAAGGTTCCTTTACATCTCTTATAGATAACTACAACAAATAGTCCGTGTACACCCATACTGGCACACTCACAAAGACCGCGAATGGGGTTTAAATGACCAGAACTAGATGCCGTGTCTCGGTGCGCGGGCACACCAGCAGCCACCTAAGCATTCAGCTCGCGGGCGCTAACTGGCATCAGCACCCGTGAATCTGATAAAGTGACACCGTTCGCACAAGCGTCCGCCTCCATAGCTCAGGGGTAGAGCATTTCCCTCGTAAAGAAAAGGTCGTCGGTTCAAATCCGACTGGGGGCTCCACTAAACGCCCGGTTTCACGCACGAAACCGGGGTTTTCTTATACTCGAGCATTATTTCTGCGCACAAGCACTTTTACCGCCACTACACTTAGAACTATGCTCAAAGATTACTTCGGAATAGGACGCGGTAGCGGCTCCACCATCACCCCGCGCTTTCTTGCACTGTTCGTCATCGTCTTCATCCCTATGACGGCACTGTGGTTTTTCTACCGCTGGATTTTCAACGACTCCGCCTCAATCTTCGCGATGCTCGTGATCTCACTCGGCACGTCCTGGATTATTGCCTACCTCATCGGCTACGGCAAAGACACGCACACCCGCGACTAAGCTTTAAAACCAAAGGACGCGCCCGCCCACTTTCGCAGTGAAAGTAGGCGGGCGCGTCCTTGAATCTACAGTTTTAGCTACGCCACAGACCGTAAGTCTTAGCCAGCTGAGACACCTTCTTAGCGCGAGCCAGACGCGGCAGGTACGAGCCGTCCTTGGGCATAGCGTCGCCGTCCTGCTTCTGCAGAAGATCACGTGCCCACTGGATTTCATCCTCGCTCGGTGCCAGCGAGATGTTGATGGTGTCTACCTGCGCGGGATCAAGAGTGAGCTTACCCGTCATACCGGCAGCGGATGTAATAGAGCAGTCCTTCATCAAATCAACGCCGTGCTTACCCACCGAAGGGCCGTCAATCGGGCCGGGCAACTCGCCCACGCGGGATGCGAGCACCAGCTGCGAGCGCACGTACGCCAACGACAGCGCGTCCGCCGCCATACCGGTGTCTTTACGGAAGTCACCAATGCCAAAAGCCAAGCGGAAAACACCGGGTGCACGCGCAATATCAACAGCGTTCACAATGCCGATAGCCGATTCAATAAGCGCAATAATCGGGGTGCCGGGAGGAAGCATCATCGCGGTGCGAGTCACCATCGCAGCGTCCTCAACCTCAGCCAGCATCACACCGCGCAGGCCCTTAGCCTTGGGCAACTCTTCAACGTCTTTATGCCACTCTTCAGTGCCGAACTTGTTAATGCGAACCCACGCCTCAACACCGTTGTTCAACCAGTGCATGACGCGCTCGCGTGCCTCGGTCTTCTGGTCGGCGGGGGTGCCGTCCTCGAGGTCAATCAAAATGGAATCGGCTTCTGATTCGAGGGCTGCTGCCAGGCGTTCTTCATCAGCTGCTGCGGTAATCAGCATCCATGAGCGTGAGAGTCGGGCAGGGAGGGAAGCCGCCCGTTCGTTGCGGTGAAAAGTAACCATAATGCACCTGAATCGTTAGTTAGTGTTTGAAGCACCTTTAAGCATAGTGGGTGCGCGTAAACATACGTAGACGCTAGGTCACATGCCCACTAAAAACTTTCCGCCGCACACGATCTTGCTACAGGTGACCAGAAAACTCTCAAAAACACGGCATTTTGGGGTGGTTTTTGAGAGTTTTGTGGTCACAAGGAAATTATCGTGGTCACTTGGTCAAGGTAAGGCGGCCATCAGCCATCACCGCTACACGGTCGGCGGCGTCTGCGAACTCGACATCGTGTGTGACCATAATGGAGGCCAGGTTGAACTCGCGCGTCACACGCTGCAACAGCTCAACAATAGCCACCGAACGGTCATGATCCAGCGCACTGGTCGGCTCGTCAGCCAGCAGGACGCGGGGATTGCCCATGAGCGCGCGGGCAATATTCACGCGCTGACGCTGACCGCCGGACAGCTGGTGCACGCGGCGGTTAGCAGCGCCCTCAAGCCCTACAAGCTCGAGCAGTTCCTTAGCGTGCACGCGCGCTGCTTTCAGCTCTTTACCGCGCTTTCCACGAATATGTTTCGCGAGCACCAGTTGTTCGACGGCGGTGAGGGACGCAATCAGATTGGGTTGCTGAAAGATGATGCCGATTTCATCGCGGCGCAGGGCAGCCAGTTGCTTGTCGCTGAAGCCCGTGATGTCGCGTCCACCCACTAATACCTGCCCCGAGGTTGGGGTAATAAGGGCTGAAGCCATCGACAGCATGGACGACTTACCAGAACCCGACTGACCAATAAGTGCGGTCAAGGTACCCTGCTCAGCGGTGAAGTTCACGCCGTCCAAGGCGCGCACAGTAGTGGGGTTGCCTGATGCGTCAACACCGTCCGGGTACTCCAAGGTGACATCGCGTAGCTCAAGCACGCTGGTGAACTGGTTTTCAAAAGTATCCATAGCGCCGGTAGTAATACGCTCTGATGCTGAAATGTTCATGGTCTCTTTTCCTAAAAACTAAAAACTGTGGGGGCGGGGTAAGCGTGAAGGTTCGAGGCTCGCAGGCACACTCGACGTCAGCAGTCCCTCTCACGAGCTCGCGTGGGGCGCTCGCCCGTGATTCACGCCAGCCCCGATGCCAGCTGACGTCGGAGCGTGCCATACTCGCCTCTTATTAGTTGCCGCCCAACGCGATCATGGGGTCTATCTTTGAGACTCGGCGGACGGCAACGAAAGCTCCGGCGATGCCCAGCACCCAGATGCCAAAGGCGGGGCCGGCGATGGTGAGCGCTTCGAGCTGAAAGGGCACTGCTCCTGCCGCTAAAGCTCCTAGCACCCAGCCCACCAGCGCGCCGAGTGCGGCGCCGACTGCCAGAACAACGGCTGCCTGAAAAATCGCGTCCTTCACCAGGTATTTGCCGGATGCGCCCAGTGCTCGCATGACCGCGATGTCGCGGGTGCGCTGGATAGTCCACACGGTCAGGAATGAGACGGTGACGAGGGCTGAGATGCCGTAGAGAAAGCCCTGCATGGTGACCAGTGACTTGTTCTCGGATGAGTAGGCTGCTAACCCAGTAAAGGATTCTTTGGGGGTTGCGGTGACGGCATGGGTGGCGGATGCGAGTGCGTCATAGTCAGCATCGCCGGTAACAGCAAGGGCGGTTCCCACTACGTTGGGGGCTACGTGGGCCAGTTGCTGCCAGGTGCCGGTGGACGTCCATGCCACGGGGGTGTGGGAGTAGAAGGTGTCGTGAGAAATCGCTTGAACAGTCAGTTGTTGGCCGCTGACGGTTACGGTGTCGCCTACTTTAGCGCCGGTTTTGTCGGCGATGGCGTGGCTGATGATCAGCTTGCCTTCTTCAACTTTTAGGCTGTCGCCGGTATCGCTACCGATGTTATCTGCCACCAGCGATGAGTCAGTGGGAATTCCCATCACGGCGATGCCTGTTGCGGAGTTAGCTTCGAGGTTGCCCTGGGTGAAGCCCACGGGGGTTGAGCTGTTCACGCCGGGAGCGTCCGCCCACTGCTGTGCCTGCGCATCGGTAATCGTGGAGTTAGTGTAGGAGACTTCAGGTTCTGATGTTCCCGAGGTGCCAAAGACCATGCGGGTAGCGTGCAAGTCTTCAATCGCTTTGGTGTTCTGGCTGCCCAGTCCACCGGTGAGTCCGGTGAGCATGACCAGCAAAAGGGTAATCAGACCAACGACCGAACCAATCAGCGCAAAGCGTCCCTTTGCAAAAAGAATGTCTCTGATGCCCAAAAACATGATGACGAGACCTTTCGAAGTTTCCTTTTTCTTACATGTTCAATTCTTCGGGAAAGGGGTGGTTGATACATCGCGGGAAAGGTTGAAAAGGGAATCAACCGTTTGGTTGATAGGAGAAGATGGTAGTAGCTGACGACTTCTGGTAGACCGGGCTAAGAGCATAGGATGAAAGCCATCAGGTAAGGTCCGTGAAGGAGAGTCATGGCGAAAAATTTTAGGGCGCAGGACGCGTCCGCCGCGCAGATTAGCCCTTCTACTACGGGGCAGTCTGTGCTGCAGACCCTTCGCGTTTCTTTGCACGTGATGTTCGCTCTTTTGCTGTGCACCGGCATGGTCATTGCCGTGCGTGAAGATTCGCTGAGCACCTTCGCTAAGGTGGGAGCGGTGCACGGCGCGTTGACTCTCGGCGTGATTTATATGCTTGGCACGGTGCTTGAAAACCGTTACGCCCGCAAGGTATCGCGCGGAGTACCGGCTAAAAACCCTCGAGTGTTCGCGCCGCTCTGGCTGTGCGTGGTAGTGATTCTGTGGGCGGTGCTAATGTACATGAGCGCGGGTTTCACCTGGCTGGTTTTTCCCATCATGTTCCTGGTGCTCTACCTGCTCCCGGTTTTCCCAGCCCTACTCGCTGTGGCGCTGTTGACCGCGTTTTCTATTCTGTTTCCGCTCTACCGCCCAAACTCCGCGCTGGCAACCGAACTCAATCCCGGCATGGTGATCGGCCCGGTCATGGGTGCGCTGCTTTCGGTCATCATCAGCTTTGCTTACAGCGCCCTCCATAAGGACGCCCAGCACCACGCCCGCGTGGCTGAGCAACTGCGCGCGGTGCAGGCAGAGCTCATTCAAAAAGAACACGAAGCCGGACGCACCGAAGAACGCGAGCGCCTAGCCCGCGAAATCCACGACACGCTAGCGCAGGGGCTCTCATCCATCGTGCTCATGTCCCGCGCATCAGCTCAGGCCCTTGCACACGGCAAGGTCGATGAAACCGCGCGTTCACTTGAACTCATTGAAACCAGTGCCAGCGAGAACCTGGCAGAAGCTAGGCGCTTTATTCACGATCTCTCATCGCCAGCCCTCGACAGCGCGCTGGTGCCGGCCCTACGACGCTTGTGCGCAGACACCCAAGCGCAAGAAACCGCCAAGGGCACACCACTGACCTGTTTGCTCCGCATCGACGGAACAGACGGTGAGCACTCGCGGGCTGAGCATCTGCCCGACCAGATACAAGAAGCCCTACTGCGTGTGGCTCAGGGGGCGCTCGCCAACGTGGCGGCACATGCATCCGCCCGCACCGCCGCAGTGACCGTAGGGCTGTGGCAGGATGCTGTCACCCTCGATATTTTCGACGACGGCGTTGGTTTTATACCCGATGCGACACGCTCTGCCTCCCCCGGCGGTCACACCGGTTACGGGCTCACTTCTCTTCGAGCACGCGTGGACGCCGTTGGCGGTACCCTCAGCGTAGAGTCAGCGCCAGGTAACGGCACGGTGCTGAGCGCGTACATTCCGCTCGTGGATAGGAGTTAAGTTCAGACGAAATGTGCTGGCCCGACTTCCCTCAAATGCCAACCCCGAGCCAGTTGGTCCAGCGCATTCCACCTTCACTCCGCACAGGTAGCATCACGATGTGCGGTGCTATACCTCTAACCCACGTAAAGTAGGCTTTATGCAACCGCTCAATATTTTGCTGGTCGATGACCACCCCATTGTGCGCGCCGGTCTGCGCGCGGTACTCAGCGGGTTTGACGACATCACCGTCGTAGCCGAGGCATCAGACGGATCTGAAGCGCTCGATATAGCGCGCAGTCTCACGCAACAAGGCACCGCGCTTGATGTAGTCGTGATGGACATTCAAATGAAACCCATGAACGGAATCACCGCTACCGCACGGTTCAAAGCCGCAGGCGGCCCACCCGTCCTGATTCTCACCACCTTCGATACCCAGTCAGATATTGTTGCCGCCATTGAGGCAGGAGCTCTCGGCTACCTTCTCAAGGACGCGCCACCGGAGCAGGTGCACACCGCCGTCCTTGATACCGCCGCCGGAAAGAACACGCTAGCGCCGGATATCGCAGCTGCACTCATCACGCGCATGCAGCGCTCGCAAGTAACACTCAGCGCACGCGAACAAGAGTTATTGAGCCTTCTTGCCACGGGAGCTACCAACAAGAAACTCGCTCAGCAACTGTTTATTTCAGAGGCAACCGTCAAAACGCATCTGGTGCATATTTACTCTAAGCTGGGCGTTGATAACCGGACGTCCGCTATTGCACGGGCTCGCGAAGAAGGTCTGATTTCTTAGCCGGCCCAACGCAAAAAAAGCCCGCCTGCTCTTGTGCAAGAACAGGCGGGCTTTTACTGTGTTGACGCTGTTTAGGGAGCTTCGCGACGCTCTAACTTAGCCCTCTCTGACTTAGCGTTAGCTGATGCAAAGTGGCGGTCTTTAAAGCGCTGTGCGGGTAGCTCAATGAACTTCCAGATTGCAACGCCACCGGCGATACCCAGCACCACCAGAATCGGCAGGGATACTAGGCGCGGCAGGTGCTCAAAGAGGGGTTCGAGTGCCTTATTCAGCACGTCGTGCAAGAGGTAGATGCTGTAGGATGCAAGACCCAGCACCTGCAAGAAGCGCCACTGCAAGAAGTCGTGGAACTTCTGTCCCAGCGGTGAACGCACTTCGGTCAAGCCCCAGAGAATAACCATTGCCGCAGCAATTGCCTGAATGGAGTAGCGGATAGTTTCGCGGAAAGTTTCATCGCGAACTACCAGCGAGAACAGGTAAAGCACCAAGGCAGTGACAGGAATGTAGGTTTTACCCAGGGTGGGTACGGTGCGTTGATCGCTAGCTGCAACTACATTTTTACCTGCATCGTGGCTATGACGCGCGCTGTACTGGTTGCCAGTGATGCGCGGGGAGGTACGGTGGGTGAAGTACCAGATTGCGACCAGGGTGCCAATGCCGATTGCTTCAACGCGGGTATCGGTGCCGAAGTAGATGCGGTCGTTAGTAGCACCGCCGAAGTACAGCACGATGCGGGCGATGAACGAGTACACCACTACGATGCCTGCCAGCGCTGAAACAACCTTGAGATAGTGCTTGCTCTTGACGGCAAACAGCCAGATGATAGCGAAGATCAGGTAGAACTGTTCTTCAATGGAGAGGCTCCATGTCACGTGGCTACCGGGTAGCACGTTGATGTCTGAGTCAAGATAACGCCAGTTGAGGAAGAAGAAAATCTGCCCCAAGAAGTCGACGATATTGACGCTGTGACCCAGCGCCATGTAAATGAGCGTGGGTATCACGATAATCAGGAACAGTGGCGGCGCGATTTTGATGAGGCGTCGCATGTAGAACCCGCCCACGTCGAATCCGCCTGTTTTTTCGCGTTCGCGCAACAGCAAGTAGGTGATGATGAAGCCGGAAATCACAAAGAAGATGGTGACGCCGGATCCACCGGGTACAAAGGTGAGTCCTGCGTGTGAGAACACCACCAGCAGAACGGCAAAAGCGCGCATGGCATCGATATGCCCGTAACGATTCAAGAATTCTCCCCCGATTTGTGCTGTGACGCTCCCCATTTGCGTCCGCATTTTATGCGTAAAACAGCTAGATAAAAATGCACAGTAATTTTCAAGCTAACACAATTGCATGAAACCGCTGAGTATATCTAGCTCACATCTTTGAATATTTTATGTGTTTGGACTAGTCAGAGCATTGTTTTTATAAAAGCACACTTTGCCCCACAACTATTTGTAGGCGAGCATTTTCAAAGCACCGCCCTTTTATAGATAAGCCAAGTTACTTTATTGATAACAAGTAGCGGAACACTTCACATATATTAACGTTTATTCGCCGGAGTCAAAACCTCTGGATAAAGAGAGGGGAAGCCAACGCATCACGCAACGGCAAGTAGCTTAGAATGCTTTTTGTGCCGCTTCTTCGCGCGCCTGCACAATGAGCTCTTCGGCTCGGACAATGTGTTCTTCGACGGTGGCGACGCGTCGTTCTACTGAAATTTTACCGGTGCAGGCGGCGGCACATTCGCCGGAGCAGCGCAGCATGGCGAGAGCTTCAGCGCACAGGGCTACCGAGTTGCCGGCTTTTGAAAGTGCGCGGTTGAGATCCGAGTAGGTGCCTTGAGTGGAGTAGGGAATATCCGTGCCGTCGCTGGGAGCCAGCTGTTGCGCTTCCTCTGCAATGGCGCGGACGCGCGGCAGAAGGTCGGCAAGTGAGTTAGCCGCAGGCACCATCACATCGATCATGTCAGCAGAGGGCATGCGCTCTAGAATCTGGTGAAAACGGTCAAGGCCGCGCACAAACCTATCGTGGTTGCGACGCCAGATACCGTGCCCGAGCTCGGCTTCATCGCGTCGTTTTTGAAGGTAGTCTTTGATTCCCATGCGATGTACACCCCTTTCCCTCTCCTAGTTTACTTAGGTTACCCTAAATTTTTTAGTGACAGGCTGTCAAGGTTCTGTGTGTCTCCTCAATCCGTTGATGATGCGAGAGCCTACATAACCATAAGAGGGAGCGATGGACCGTTTTTCGGGTAAAAACGGTCCATCGCTCCCCTCTCACGCCTCTTCAGTCTGACCTTATAAGTAGGTCGGTGGCAGAGCCATTATGTAGCTTTCTGATCGCTGATTTTTATTTCCTCGCTCGCTCGGAAAATCAGCGTCCAGTCCCTCTCGCGAAGCCTCAGTAGGCGAGGGAAAATCTGCGCCTAGCTAGCAGCAGCGTCCTTTCGGGTTCTTGTCTTGGCGGTCTGTGTAGTCGCGCCAGAACTCCCGCTCGCTCATGGGTGCAGATGAGCATCCGGTAGATCGATGGTACGCCAGGTACTTCTGGTATTTATCGGCGCCGGTAACGCCGTTCCAGAAGTATGCCGCGGATGAGAAACGGAACCTCGGGAAAAAGTTATCCAAGGTATCCTGCAACATTACTCAAGAACACAGGACGCCCTTATCCCTTGCAAGTACAGCGCCAGAAGGCTTGCGCGCATCAAGTCGGGTCTAGGAAGAAATGCCTTCCGACATTTTTAGCAGAACCTTGCCGGTATGCTGCCCAGAATCAAAATACTCATGCGCCGAAGCCACATCATCCAAATCAAATACGCGATCCACATGAACAGACACCGCACCGCTAGAAATCAATGGAACAACCACGCGCTGCACCCCCTGCATCACCTCCGCTTTAGCGTGTGCACTCTGCGCTCGCAAGGTGCGACCGTGCAGGCTCAGACGCTTTTGCATCATGCGCGCCATATTCAGCTCATCCTTTGCGCCACCTTGCACCGCAATAGTGACCATAGCCCCCTCAACTGCCAGCGCACGAGTGTTGGCATCAAGGTATGAGCCACCCACGACGTCCAAAATGTAGTTCACGCCCGCGCCGTCGGTCTCGCGCTCGATAACCTCAACGAAATCTTCATCGCGATAGTTAATCGGGTGTGCGCCCATCGAGCGAATAAAATCGCACTTTTGCGCGGTGGACGCGGTGGCGAACACGCGTAGCCCCAAGGCCACACACAGTTCAATAGCGTGCGCACCGATGCCGCCGCTACCACCGTGAATCAGAATAGATTTACCCTGGTTGTCAGCTGGGCCCTCCCCCACCCCTGCGACCATACAGAGGTTGGAATATACGGTGGCAGCCACCTCGGGAATACCGGCAGCCTCAACCAGCGAAACCCCGTGAGGCACTGGCAGAGTCTGACGCGCATCCACTGCCACATACTCTGCGTAGCCGCCCGATGCGAGAAGCGCCATTACCTCTTGGCCTGGGCTAATAGCGTGAACGCCCTCGCCGATTTCTTCAACAACACCCGACACTTCAAGGCCATAGACACTGCTTTCACCGGCAGGTGGCGGGTAATGCCCCTGACGTTGCAGCACGTCCGCGCGATTGAGACCCGCCGCAACAACCTTAATAAGTACCTGCCCCGCCTGAAGCACAGGACGCTGCTGCTCAGTAATTTCTAGGACGCCAGCATCCCCATGCTCTTTTTCTACAACTGCTCTCACGGCCTTCTCCCTTCGATTGTTGATATTTCAACCCTACCCACCCCAGGAGAAGCCGACAATGACGTGTCATTCACCACGCTCAACAGTTTTGCTTTGCAATACCCAGCGCAGGTGTGTAATACTATTTCAAGTGCTTTGAGCACAACACTTGGATGGTTGTCCGAGCGGCCGAAGGAGCTGGTCTTGAAAACCAGTAGGCGGCAACCCCGTCTCAAGGGTTCAAATCCCTTACCATCCGCCAAAATAAAGCCTCGCTTTTCGAAAGAGAAGTGAGGCTTTTGGTTTATAGTGACCGCGTTTTCTCATAGTGACCACGAAACCGTCAAAAACCGCCGTAAAAAGAGTGTACTTTGAGAGTTTTGTGGTCACCTCTTAAGGGCGCCGGATATCTACCAGACACCGTAGGTGTCCCAAGGCACAATGGAAGTATGGAAACTTTTGCATACTTCGGCCTGGACGTTGGCACCTCAAGCACTAAGGCAGTGCTCGTGGCGCCGGACGGCACCGTCATCGACTCGCAGGTACAAGAACATTCAGTAACCCGTGGTGATCACGGCCTTGTTGAGATGGATATGCGCATCTGGTGGGACGAGTTCAAAACGCTCTACCCCGCGCTTTTGAACCGCAACGATGTGCGCGTGAAAGGAATCGGCATCTCGGGTATGGGACCGTGCATTGCCGTCACCGATACCAATGATGAGCCCGTCGCCCCCGCAGCTCTCTACGGCGTAGATCAGCGCGCACGAGAAGAGATTGACGAACTCGCGGACGCGTTTGGGCAAGATTTCTTGCTCGAACGCTACGACTCGCAGCTCACCACCCAGGCAGGTGGTCCCAAGCTTCGCTGGTTCGCTAAACGCTACCCGCAGGTTTTCGCATCCGGCGCGCGGTTCTACATGCCCGCGTCCTGGATTATCAAGCACATCACCGGTGAGTATGTTCTCGACCGCCACTCGGCGAGCCAGTGCACCCCGCTGTACAGCCCCGAAACCCGTGAATGGAATGCTGACATGGTGCAGAAGATTGCGCCGGGCACAGAGCTTCCCCGTCTGGGGTGGAGCCATGAGATATGCGGTGAAACCGTTGAGGTTGCAGAGGTGCCGGAACTGGCGTCGGGCATCCCCGTTATTTTTGGCACCGTGGACGCCTGGGCTGAGCAGGAATCGGTAGGTGCTATCAAAAATAATCAGCTGTTCTTGATGTATGGCACCACCCTGTTTTTGGTGGCTAATTCGCCACAGCGTGTGCGTCACGCATCGATGTGGGGTACCACGGGCACACGCGAAGGCACCTTTAACATGGCCGGTGGCTTGGCGACTTCTGGTGCGTTGACCAACTGGTTCCGCGAGATTTCAGGCGAACGCGACTACGCCAAGCTGGTCGAGGCAGCGCAGGGTGTGCCTGCTGGTTCCGAAGGTTTGCTAACGCTACCCTATTTCGCCGGCGAGCGTACTCCCCTGCAGGATCCCGATGCGCGCGGTGTGATGATTGGCCTCAGTTTGCACCACGGCCGCGGCCACATGTACCGCTCGTTACTCGAGGCAACCGCGTTTGCGGTACGCCACAACATTCAGATCATGGAGGACGCCGGTGCTTCTATTGAGAGCATTTCGGCTGCCGGTGGCGGCGTGACGTCTGATCTGTGGCCGCAGATTGTTTCTGATGTGACCGGGCGCGCGCAGGAGCTTCGCCGTGAGTCGGTGGGAGCGTCCTACGGCGATGCGTTTATGGTGGCGCAGGCACTGGGCGATGTTGAGTCGCTGGATCAGTGGAACCCTGTTGCTAAGGTGATTGAGCCGCAGGATCTACCCGTTTACGATGACCTCTACGCAAGCTACCGCACGCTCTACACCGCAACAGCTGATATTCAGCACCGGTTGAGGACGCTACAGAGGTAACAGAGAGTAGCCGGCGAGTAGAAGATCCCAATTTTTCGTTAGTTCTATGTATTCGTACAGCGCCACACCGATATATCTACCGACCACGCTTTGACCTCACCCCACCGATGCGGTATCGTTGATAGCGCTGTGTTGCGATTGAGCAATAAGTTGACGAACGCTTAGACCGATACAGCGAGGAGACGTGCCAGAGCGGCCGAATGGACTTCACTGCTAATGAAGGGTCGGGATTAAACTCGACCGGGGGTTCAAATCCCCCCGTCTCCGCAAGATAAGGAGCCCCGCGCTTTCGAAAGAAAACGCGGGGCTCCTTTTTTGCTTAAACCACCTCTATTAGTCGCGAGAGGGGAGCGATGTGCCGTTTTTGCGCTCAAAAACGGCACATCGCTCCCCTCTCGTGGGTAGAGTTCGCGGGGAAAACTAGAACGCTTTGAACGCCTTCAACAAGGCGTCGGCGGTATCAAGCGCCGCCCAGTCGTCCAGTACATCAAACACGGCTACGGATGCCGGGGCGAAACCGTACGACGCGTCCATCAGCGCCTCGTAGTCAGAGTCGGGGCGCGCAAGCTGCAGCGACGCGTCCTGCACACCGGGCAGATGAGCCACGATCATGAGCGAACGCACTGACTCAGGTGCGCCATTAATCGCTGAAATGATGCGTGATGCCGGCGCGTTGTACAGCTCCTTGCTCAAGGACGCGGTGGGTGCCTTCTCCCCCAGCCCTTCAGAAACCCAGGTGGTGGTCTGACGGGTGCGCAGAGCCGCCGAGGAAATAATCATCTCAGGAATATGCCCATTGTCTGCGAGCCAGCGTCCCACCTGCGGCGCCTGCGCATGGCCGTGTTTGGTGAGTGGACGGTTGAAATCGTCCAAGCCCCAATCAGCTTCTGCATGGCGCATGATGATCAGCTTTTTCGCGTCGTGACGCGGTGTTAATGCGAAAGTTTCAGACATGTCCCTATCCTATCGCGCCGGTCCAATCGCCAGCGTCCTTAAAATAAGACACCCATATCACGGAGCCCCCGCTCAGGGACGCCGAAATATGGGCATCTATGCGCGAAAGGTATTACGCGGTTGCTTCTTTGACCTGACGCTGGATGCGCGCCAGCATACCGCTCATACCGTTGAGGCGTAGCGGGCTGACCTGGTCTGTCATTGACAGGCGCATGGCGACGTCTGACGGTGTTGAGAGCACGGTTTCAACGCTTTCACCGTTGAGGCCCTCGTGCAGAATGGATGCGAATCCGCGGGTGGTCGGTGCTTCTTGTGGTGCTGAGAAGAAGAGGTTGACGATGCCGTCCTCAACTTCGGTCACCAAGAAGATCGGTGACTGGCACTCGGGTACGGGTTCTAGTAGCTCGGGGTGCTCGGCATAGCGCTCCGGTAGCTCAGGGAGCGACTGACTGAATTCAAGAAGCAACTGCAAGCGGTCGGAGTCGGGAACTTCAGCGAACTCGTTCGCGATGTCCTGAAGTTTTGCGGGAAGATCCTGGTTCTGGCTCATTACTTCCACTCACCCGGCTCTTCGCCCTTGACGATGGGAGCTGCAACAGCGTTGCCCCATTCGGTCCATGAGCCGTCGTAGTTGCGTACGGAATCAATGCCCAGCAGGTACTTGAGGACGAACCAGGTGTGCGATGAACGCTCCCCGATACGACAGTAGGCGATGATGTCATTTGCGCCTGCCAGACCCAGCTCGTCGATGTACAGTGCCTTGAGCTCGTCGAAGCCCTTGAAAGTGCCGTCTTCATTTGCTGCCTTTGCCCAGGGCACGGAGCGAGCGGTAGGAATATGACCGCCACGCAGAGCACCCTCCTCGGGGTAACCTTCCATGTGAGTACGACGGCCGGTGTACTCATCGGGGCTGCGGACGTCGATCAGCGGAGTGACGCCGATGTTCGCCTTCACCTCGGGCAAGAAAGCGCGGATAGCCGCGTCCCTACGCTCAGCCACAGGGTAGTCAGTTGCCTCAACTGCAGGCTTCTCGGTGGTGGTTTCGCGTCCTTCTTCAATCCACTTAGCGCGGCCGCCGTCCATCAGGCGAACGTCCTCGTGACCAAAGAGCTTGAAAACCCACAGCGCGTAGGCAGCCCACCAGTTGGACTTATCGCCGTAAATCACCACGGTTGAATCGCGAGAGATGCCCTTAGCTTTCATCAAGGATGCGAAACCCTCGCCATCAAGGTAATCGCGGGTGACGCGGTCGTTGAGTTCGGTGTGCCAGTCAATCTTGACGGCGCCGGGAACGTGCCCGGTTTCGTACAGTAAAACGTCTTCGTCAGATTCAAGGATGACGACGCCGTCAGTGTTGAGGTTCTGTGCAACCCAGTCGGTGGAGACCAGGTTCTCACCGTGCGCGTACTGGGCAAATTTTTCGTTGGTATCAGCGGCAATGCTCATGTTTCAACGTCCTTTCGTTACAGAAGTTTTCTGCTATCAACTCCACCACAACCGTGAGCTGTGGGCAAATAATCTTTCTGAGAACTTAATACATCTATTAGCTATCAAAAAGCCTTGGGCGGTTCAGAAAGTATCTTCTGAACCGCCCAAGGCTTTTCGTTCAACCGGGTTCTAAGGTTTCTTAGCCCTTATAGCGGTTACGGTGTTCTTCTAGCTGCTCAGCGGTGAGCACCTCATTTTCTTTGGTGACGGGCTGGCCGTCGTCGTTGAGGTAGACACCCTGTGAGTAGTCGAAGTTCACGGGATTGCCTTCTTCGTCTGTACGGGTGTACCACTCGGTGTGTTCACCTGAGGTGGAGTCGAAGTCCGCGCCGGTTGCGTACTCGCTGGTGGGCTCGGTGGGTTCGATAGCGATCTTGAAGTTATCGCCGTGCTCACTCACACCGTGCACCACCGCGTTTTCGACCGCGGTCTTTGCGAAGTCATGTCGAATGGTGAACGGGTCATTACGCAGTTCTTTGAGCAGAGCCACGCACATGATGATCAAAATCGCGGCGAACGGAAGCGCCGTCACCGTCACGAGGTTCTGCAGACCCTGCAAGGCGTTGTCGCTACCTGCCAGCAGAATAACAACGGCAATACCCGCCATGCAGATTGCCCAGAAGGTGGTAATCAGCTTATTGGGGTTGGGGTTACCGCGCTGGGATAGTTGCGAGTTAACCAGTGACGCTGAGTCAGAGGTGGTGATAAAGAAGATAGCCAACATAATCAGCACGAGAGGCGCAATGAACTGCGCACCGGGGAGCTGATCCAGCACCACAAAGAAGATTTCTTGCGGTTTAGGCATGGACGCGATGGTTCCGTCGGTCGCGATGGACTGGTGTTCGCGCTGCATCCAGATGGTGGTGCCGCCGAGAATAGTGAACGCCAAAATGATGATGGTTGACGGAATGAACAGCACACCAAAGACGAACTGTCGGATGGTGCGACCGCGTGAGATCTTTGCGGTGAAGACACCGACGAAGGGCGCCCAGCTCACCCACCATGCCCAGTAGAAGGTGGTCCATGATGAGAGGAAGGTTTTCATCTCGTCTGACTCTGCCATGTTGGCGCTGAGCATATCGGGCATTGACGAAACGTATTCGATGATGGTTGCCGGAATGATATTCAGCAAGAAGGCGGTGGGGCCTGCAATAAAGAAGAAGATCGCCAGACCGATTGCCATTGCCATGTTGATGTTTGAGAGCAGACGGATGCCCTTTGAAACACCTGAGACCGCCGAGATGATGGTGCCAATGGTCAGCAGGGTAATGATGATCAATGCCAGTGTGTTGCCTTCGGGGCTCCAGCCAGAGACGAGCTCGACGCCGCGTCCAATCTGAAGTGCACCGATACCGAGTGCCGCTGCGGTGCCGAAGAGGGTGGTGATAATTGCCAGGGCGTCAATGATGCGCGAACCCACGGAGTCGTTGCTGTGGTTTTTGAACAGCGGTGCGAGGATGGAGCTCATCAGGGGCACGCGTCCGCGACGGTAAGAAACGTACGCTACTGCTAGGCCGACGATAGCGTAGATAGCCCAGGCGCTAATACCCCAGTGCATTGCTGCCTGTGCCATTGCGCCGGTGATTGCTTCGGGCGATGCGGCTTCGTAGGCGCCAGGACGCGGGCTGAGGTAGTAGGTCAGCGGTTCGAAGGGGCCGAAGAAGATGATGCCGATGCCGATGCCTGCGCCGAAGAGCATCGCTGCCCATGAGCCGGTGGAGAATTCGGGTTTTTCGCCGTCCATGCCCAGCGGGATTTTGCCGTAGCGGCTAAAGGCGAGGGCGAGCAGGAACAGCATCATGCCGGCTGCAACGATAGTGAAGAGCCAGCCGAGGTTGGTCATGACCCAGTTGAGCGCGGTAGTTGATACCGCGAAGACTTGGTTGGGGTTGATGACGCCCCAGATCACGAAGGCGATAATCAGTGCACCAACGGTGAAGAGAATGGGCTTGTCAACGCCGTATTTGACGCGCTGATCGTCGATAGAGATACCGGGCACTAGAGCCGGGTGGGTGTCGTGAGGGTAGATGACTTTTTTGATCATCTGCCGTGCTCCACCGGGTGCTCGAACCAGCGAAGGCTTGTTCGTAGGTCGAGGCTCCTGGGGAATCTGGGGCTGTTGTGTGCTCATGTATACCTCAAAGTGAGAGTTAACGTATCAACCACGTAGTTTATAGGTACGCACACTTACTTTCGGGAGCTGAGAGCCTTTTTGCCTCATTATTTCGATTACCTATCAGGTACTGGCGGCACAAAAGCCTACTCAGCCAGAGAGGTAGGAATCTCTACAGAACCAGCGGCAGCCGACACCTCAGAGTCTCACGCCCCTAGCTTTCTTGCTGAAGAAAAGAATTGAGAATGTAGGTCACTTCTTCTGGCTTATCAGCGTGCACCCAGTGCCCGGCACCCTTAACACTAATTTTGCGCACGCGCGGAAACAGCTGACGCATCACGGGGGTATCTTCTGGCTGAATGTAATTGGAGTTCGCACCAGCCACCCACAGCACAGGGTTTTCAAAGGGCTGCGCATCCACAGGTTCCCAGCCCATTATCGCATCCAAATTCTTGCGCAGCATGGGAAGGTTAGGCTCCCAGTAAAAGCCGTCCTTACCGCGCGCAAGATTCTGCAGCAAAAAACCGCGGACACCCGCATCGGGCACACGGTCCGCAATTTCGTCGCTCGCTGCACTGCGAGACTTGAGAGTTGCCAAATCAAGGCTCAGCAGCGAATCCAACAAAACGGTGAAACTACCCTTTGAGTCATTAGGAGCGATATCCATAATCACTAACTTATTCACCAGGTGCGGATGTCTGAGCGCCAGAAGCATCGCGATTTTGCCGCCCATAGAGTGTCCAATAACGTCCACAGGCCCGTCAGCGGCAAAGCCGTTCTCAAGATCTCGCGCCACAAGATCTGCCATGTCAGCGTAGTCGAAAGAATCCGTCCAGTCCGATGCACCGTGGTTAGGCATATCCATCAGGAGCACCTGGTAGTCATCGCCAAGCCCTCGCGCGATCCGCGTAAAGTTCTTGCCGCGTCCCATCAGACCGTGCAGAAAAGCGACCTTCTGCGCACCGCTACCAACTGTTGATGATTCAATCGAAAACTCTTGAGTACCCATGTTCTCTAGAGTACCGAGTTAGTCAACGAGCGCTCAAAGCAGAAGGCTCCACTCCCCTTGCGGGAAATGGAGCCTTGCGCTGATAGCAAAGATTTAGATGGAGTATTCCGGGGCTGCCCAGATAACAACCTCGGGATGCTCGTAGAAGCGGTAACCCTGGCCGCGCACGGTGCGCACGGTGTTTGAAAGGCGTCCCAGCTTAGAACGCAGGCGTCGAATATGAACGTCAATGGTGCGCTCGTTAGGTACTTCTTCAGCATCGTGCCACAGGCTATTTAGTAGCTCGTCGCGCCCTACAGTACGGGCGCCGTTTTCAACGAGGTAGTTGAGAAGCTCAAATTCTTTGAAAGTAAGATTCAGAATCTCACCGTCCAAGAACACTTCGCGGCGGGAAAGATCAATCAGGACGCCGGTGGTGTGAGTGGGCTTGGAATCTGATGAGAAGACGTTGCCGCCGGTGTGAGCGCTCTGCGCAGCGGGTTCGGGCTGGTGATGCATTGCGGTGGGATCGCCCAAAGCATTGCGCACAACTTCAAGGTCGGTGCCCTCTGCCCCCGCAGGTGCCAGCGCAACAGCTGCGTAAGACTCGGCTTCGGGAGCAAGATTGTGGGCGTATGCGCGAAGATCCTGAACAATGCGCACCAGCGAGGTACCGCTACTCGCAGCGGCTTCTTCGCTCAAACCTACGTAAATCACGAAGCCGCGAGCCTCAGAATCGGGCACCTGGCGCGCGACGGGTTCCGGCGCAACGCGGGCAGTCATGGGACGCAGGTTGGCAGGATACTGCTTTGAGGCAGGAGCATGGTGAGGCGCTGCAGCTGACTGTTTAATCGCCTGAGGTCGGTTTCGCTGGGAAATGTGAACGTATCCAGGTGCACCTGACATTTTCTAACCTGCTCTCTGGCCTGTGTTGCCCCGCAACAAGCGTGTGTGTGATGTTCTTGCGACGGGTAAAAATCCACGGCGTGTATAAGGACGCGCGATTTTTACCGGGGTAGTCCTTTTATGGAACTCTGAATAAGTAAATAAATCAAGTAATATTTGTGATTTTTCAAAAAATATAATCTTTTTCTCGAAATTTACCTGTGTTACAAAATATTTCACTGTATAAAAAATGTATAGATATGCATGTTTGACATCTCGCATCCGCCCATCTGCTAGGTCGAGCGGTAAAAATTTTCAGAAAAATGGAACATCAAAGAAACTGAACATTTACCCTTCAAATGTCAAGGTTGATTTACAAGAAAGTTCTAAAATTCTATCTTGCAGTCCATAATCAACATTTCACGGTTGGTAAATCGGGCAGAAAAATACCGCCCTCTCCGCAACATATTGATGCGGTGATGAGAGCGGTATTCAGTGTTCTCAGTAAGAGCCTTACTCGGCTACACCGTACAGGCGGTCACCAGCATCGCCCAAGCCGGGAACAATGTAAGACTTCTCGTTCAGGCGCTCATCCTGAGCAGCCAAGAAAAGATCAACATTCTCAAGACCTTCCACGCCAGCCTTGAGCGCTTCAATACCTTCGGGAGCACCCAAGATACACACGCACGTAATATGTTCAGCTCCACGCTTGCGCAAGAACTTAATGGCCTCGATCAACGTGCCACCGGTCGCCAGCATGGGATCAAGAAGGTACACCTGGCGTCCCGTCAAATCTTCGGGTAGACGCTCAGCGTAGGTCACGATATCCAAAGTTTCTTCGTTACGTGCCATGCCCAAGAATCCAACCTCAGCGGTGGGAATCAAACGGGTCATGCCTTCAAGCATGCCCAAACCTGCGCGCAGAATAGGCACTACGAGCGGACGCGGTGAAGAAATGTAGGTACCAACGGTTTTGGTGATGGGAGTTTCAACCTCGCGTTCTTCAACACGAATCTCGCGGGTTGCCTCATACGCAAGCAGAGTCACTAGCTCATCAACGAGCTGACGGAAAATAGGTGACGGAGTGTTCTTATCACGAAGAACAGTGATTTTATGGTCGACCAGCGGGTGGTCCAAAACTTTAATACGCATGAGTTAAACGCTACCACCGCGCGCGACATCTCCAACCAGAAAACTCACAAAAGTGGATCGGGTTGAAGGCTTATTATTTATCCACGCGCACGAGGGTGAGCTCGCCTCCTTCACGCACCTTGTACTCTGGCGTGTATTGCCCGCTTTCATTAGCTTCAGGTGAAGGTGTTTGAACTTCAGAAGCAGAGCTGCTGGGGCTGCTAGAAGGTGATGGAGTTTGGGACGGGCTTGCAGATGAACCCTGTGTTGGAACAGCAGTGTCTTCCGGCGTTGCAGTTGGCTCCGCAATAGATGAAGGATTTGAGGCAGAAGGCATAGGTGTTTGGCTCATTGTTACTCCTAGAAAGAGGTAGGACCAGTATTTTTAGTCATTGTCTTTGTACCATTAGCATCTGTGTACGTCATAGTGGTCTGGCCCGTAACGGTTAGACCACCGGCCGCAACACACCTATCGGTAACTTTAAACTGAATAAATACACCCGTAGCATCACCCGTACCATTCACCGAGGTGGAGACCTGCCATACAGGGGCAGTGTATTTGAGGGTAAGGGTTGTCGGACTGGTCTGAGTAACTGTCCACCCAGCAGGGATAACATTTGCACCGTATGACCCTGTAGGTTCAATTTGAATACTGTGGTTGAAGGTAATGACAGAGGTAATGCTGACGTTAGTAACAGTTCCAGCAGACCCTTCTACCCAGTAGCCGTTCGACGAAGTGGTTGATCTATTGGAGTCAGAGTTACCTGCAGGTGATTTATAAGGTAGGGAGTCAATGTAACCGCGCGTTGGGTTAGTAGTTACGTTACAGGTACCTCTCATAGCTTTTCGGGCAACAGTTCGAAAGTACTGACCAGCTGTAGTAGTTGCCGTCCCTCTTTTGGACGCCGCATAAGCAGGAACAGAAGCCGCAGAAAGAACTACAGGCGCAGCCCAAGCCATCCCCTTAGCAAGGCTGCGACGAGATACGTGAGAGGAATTCTCTGACATTTTGCACTCTTTAGTTTTCGAAATTAAATATTTAGAAATCAGTATAACAAAGTTACTACCCCCCCCCGCTTAGATTTTTATGAGAAAGCTCCACGCGCAGACTTGGCTCGTAAATGCTTTTTCACTCGTTTAGCCTAGGAAGATGTGAATATATTTCAAAGAGACCAGTTAAACCCGAAGTCAGACCCGGGTTTTTAACTAGATATTCCGGAGGCCTTTTTCTCTACCGACTAGGAAATTTATCTTTCCAAAGAAACAAAATATTTTTTATGCTTCGGCGCGCCGCCTACAGATATTTATTTTAAATTAACCGATATTTAACCAGTTGATAAACCCATAAACCGCCTATAACTATCAGCATTCCTTCAGTTACCAGTCAGTCAAATACATCTATATCAAAACTTAACCAACGGTACGACCACAGCCAGGAAGGTGATTTTATAAGACCTTCCGTAACGTCGGATGCCCATAAAGAACCCCCGCTCCAGTACCCCGCACAAACATTCAGGCATAACAAAAGCCCGGTTTAAAAATTCAAACCGGGCTTTATATGAGCGGTGACGGAGGGATTTGAACCCTCGGTACGGGGTTACCGTACACAACATTTCGAGTGTTGCACCTTCGGCCGCTCGGACACGTCACCAGCGTCTACGAGCTTACCCAAAAGCGCGACAATACTCAAATACTACGGCAGATAGCATCAGGCATACATGAGCTAAGAAGAAATATAACCGTCGATAACAAGCATTGCAGTTCGAGTGGCATCCTCAGCATCGCGGTCTGAGGCATGGACTTCGCGGTCCATTGTCAGCATAAATACCGCACCAAAGAGCGCGACGGCTACAGCCTCCGTACTTTGATTGGTATCAACCTTATAGTGCAGCGGAATACCGTCGATAATGCCCTTGATAGCACCGATGAGTTCCTGGCGCACCTCTCGCATGGTGGGCGACCAGGTTTCGGGATTCTTCCAGACTTCTGAAAGCCACAGACGAGCGAAGCCCGGGTGCACTTCTAGATATTTAAAGGCTGAATAGCACGCCAAGCGAATTGCCTCGCGCGGATCTCGCTGTGTACATCCTTTATCAATCTCTGAAATCAAGAGCTTGGCTCCATACTGCAAGAGTTGGTCAACCATCGTCTTTTTGGATCCAAAGTTGTAGTAGACGGTGCCCTTTGACACCCCTGCGCGCTCGGCAACTTCGTCAACAGTGGTAGCGATTGAGCCTTTTTCGCTCATGATGAGCAGGGCAGCTTCAAAGAGTTTGAGCTGGGTTTTATTGGTCCGTCCGGGGCGACGGGTGGACGCCTGTGCGTAGGGGCTTTGGTATGCGTAGGGCTCTGCTGATAAGCGCGGCGAGTGATCAGTCATGGGGCGCCACCTTTGAGATGAGAACAATGAACTAACTAGACAGAACATCTAATATACACTCTAGTTTTTGAAATAATCTGCTTATTTTTTCAAAAAATTTACGGGTGAGTGTTCAAGTATACACATTAGGTTACCGTCCGGTTACATAGCCGGAAGTGCGGTCTAGCGTTCGCGCTTGTCAGCGAAGAATGAGGTGAGCAAGTGAGCGCATTCCTCCTCGCGCACTCCTGCATAAACCTCTACCCAGTGGTTCACGCCTCCATCGCGCAAGACATCGTAAACGCTACCGGCAGCCCCTGTTTTTTCTTCCCACGCGCCCATGACAACCACTGGTATTCGAGCCAGCAAAATGGCACCGGCGCACATCAGGCAGGGTTCCAGCGTGACCACCAGCGTGCATCCGTCAAGACGCCAGGTACCCAGGCGATCCGCTGCCTCGCGAATTGCCAGAACCTCAGCGTGCGAGGTGGGGTCTTTCGTCGCCTCGCGCTCGTTATGCCCGCGTCCTATGACGGTGCCATCAGCGTCAACAACGACAGCCCCAATAGGCACATCGTCGCTTGCCAGAGCGAGTTTCGCCTGGTCAAGGGCATAGCCCATCCAGGCCCGATGCTGAGGGGAAGCAGGAAGGTCATGAGTGCGCGTAGCACCGGGGGTTGAGGGTTGAAGTTGGCTCATAGCTCTCCCCTAGTGTGTGCTTGCGAGCGCGAACGGTAGAACGTGCGCCGCTCCGGCTTGTTTGAGCAGGCGAGTTGCGACGGTGATGCTCCATCGTGAGTCGACGAGGTCGGTTACAAGAAGAACTGTCGGTTGCTGTTCTTGCAGGTAGTTCTTCATCTCGTCGGGGGCGTCCCAGGCGTGCACTGTGGCGGCGCATCGAAAGACGCTGTTGCCGCCAAAGTGTGCGGCGTCCTGTACCTGTGTGAGGGGGCCGAGGTCGACCAGTTTTCCGGTGACAGCAAGGCCGTGGGCTAGGGATTGTGTAAGCTGCGGACGCACTGGTGAGGGGATATAAACCACCGCTTGAGGACGCTGCTGCCACTGCCAATCGGCAAGTACCTGCACGCAGGCTTTGCCCATGTCGGGGCTGATGGGCGCATCAATCTCAGGGGTGTTTTCGGCGTTTGTGAAGAGCTCGCGCAGGCGGTTACCCCAGCCGAGGTCGGTGAGGCGGGCGAGCGCGCGTCCTGTCTCAGGTCGCAGATCAGCTGGAATTTTACCTTTGAGAGGTTTGCCGTTTTCGCTCACGCCTAGGCGGTCGAGACCGGTGGGCCACATGCCGCGCGGTTCAATCTCCACGCCTACGGATGCCAGTGCCCCGCGTGCGGCCTGCGCAGCGTTGTCGTTGATGTTGGTGGCGAACCAGGGAGCGGCGCAGGTGTCGCACTGGCCGCAGGGTTGCGCGGTGCGGTCATCGAGTTCGAAGGCGAGAAACTGCATACGGCAGGTGGTGGTGCGTTCGTAGTCCAGCATGGCGTTCTGCTCGTTGCGTCGGGTTTGCGCTACGCGGCTGTAGCGTTGCGCATCGTAGGTCCACGGGTTGCCGGTGGCAATCCAGCCCTTGTCAACGCGTTCGGTAGCACCTTCAACGGCGAGCACTTTCAGCAGAAGCTCGATGGAGTTTCGTTTGACGTCTACACGGGTTTCAAGGGCGGGCACGCTCAGAGGTTGACCCTGCTCTGTTGCCTCGCGCAAAGCATTTAGCAGGGCGTGGGTGTTCTCTTGGGTGGGCATGGACGCGGTTGCAAAGTACTCCCAGATTTCTTGATCTTCGGTGCCGGGTAGCAGAAGGACGTCCGCGTTGATTGCACCGCGTCCGGCGCGTCCTACTTGCTGGTAGTAAGCCACGGCCGAGGACGGCGCGCCCAGGTGTACCACGAATCCGAGGTCTGGTTTATCAAAGCCCATGCCGAGCGCGCTGGTAGCAACGAGGGCTTTCACGCGGTTTTCTTTCAGTGCGGCTTCGAGTTCTTGACGCTCGTCGGCATCGGTGCGTCCGGTGTAGGCGGCGACGTTGTACCCGGCATCGCGAAGGGCTGCGGCGGTGTCTTCGGCGGCAGAGACGGTGAGCGAGTAGATAATGCCAGAGCCGTTGAAAGAGCCCAGGTGCGTGAGTAACCAGCCTAGACGCTGGGTAGAATCAGGTAAGTTCAGCACGCCCAGTCGTAGAGAATCACGGGTGAGCGGGCCGCGCAGAATGAAAACGTCGGAGGCGAGGTGAGACTCCCCCGATTGCTCAGGCTGAGTCGGTTGCATGCCTTGCCCCGGCGAAGGCTCACCGGCAGGCGTCCCTGAGTTGGCGCCTAACTGTTCGGCGACGTCCTGCACCACGCGCTCGTTCGCGGTTGCGGTGGTCGCAAGAATGGGAACGCCTGCGGGCAGTTGAGCAATCAGCGTGCGAATACGCCGGTAGTCGGGGCGGAAGTCGTGCCCCCAGTCAGAGATACAGTGCGCCTCATCGATTACGAGCATGCCCAGGTTAGGGAGGATGCGCGGCAGCCAGTTCTCGCGGAAGGCAGGGTTGTTCAGGCGCTCGGGGCCGATGAGTAGAACGTCCAGCTCGTTCGCTGCGATTTGAGCGGCAATCGAATCCCACTCTGTCACGTTGGATGAATTCACCATTGCGGCGCGCACACCGGCGCGGGCGGCAGCGTCCACCTGATCACGCATGAGAGCGAGTAGGGGCGAGACAATCAGCGTCACGCCGCTACCTGCCTGGCGCATCAGAAGGGCTGAGAGAAAGTACACCGCCGACTTGCCCCAGCCCGTGCGTTGAATAACGAGTGCGCGGCGGCGGTGCGCCACGAGTGCCTCGATAGCCTCGAACTGTCCAGGATGAAAGTGCGCGCCGGGATTGCCGGTGAGTTTGTGCAACAGCTCAAGGGCGGATGCGTGCAGGTGGCTGGCGGGCTCGGTGCCGGGTGCTGAAGTCATGTCTCTAGCATGGCATATCTGCGCGCTAGGTACGTGAGGGGTGACAGACTACAAAAGCTTATTCCCTGAGCGTGCTCATCGTCTCAACCCACGATTTGCCCCCGTTAACTAGACTGGATGGTATGCCCGTAACCAATTCCATTCCGCTGAACGCTGGCAAAATGCAGTGGCTTGCTCTTGCTGTGTTGATGCTGCCTGTCCTATTGATTTCTGTTGACAACACCGTGTTGAGTTTCGCGCTGCCCGAGATCTCTCGCGTCATGCGCCCCACCGGCACTCAGCTTTTGTGGATGGTTGATCTGTACCCGCTGGTGCTGGCGGCTCTACTGGTTCCCATGGGTTCGCTGGGCGATAAGATCGGACGCCGTCGACTGCTCTTGATTGGTTGCACGGGTTTTGGTGTGGTCTCTGCTCTGGCGGGATTCGCGCCGAGTGCTAGCTGGTTGATTGCCGCTCGCGGTACGCTGGGCTTTTTTGGTGCTATGCTCATGCCCTCAACGCTGGCGCTTATTCGCAATATCTTTCTCAACCCCAATCAGCGACGCGTGGCGTTGGCCATCTGGGCGTCAGGCTTTTCTGCCGGTGCTGTCATCGGCCCGATTATGGGCGGGTTTTTGTTGGAGCATTTTTGGTGGGGCTCTATCTTTTTGATTGCCACGCTCATTCTTGCGCCGGCGCTTATTTGCCTGCCGATGCTCGTGCCCGAATCGTATAACCGCACGGGCGGTCGCATTGACGTTCCTAGCATCCTGCTGATTATGACGGCGATGTTCGGCATTATTTATGCGCTGAAGATTGGCGCTACTGAGGGGCTGGGGCACCTCAGTATTTACGTGGCGCTGGTGGCCGGCCTGGTCACCGGGGTTTTGTTTGTGCGCAGGCAGAACCACCTTGAGCACCCCATGCTTGATATGACGCTCTTTCACAGCCGCGTCTTTACCGGTGGTCTGCTGAGTAACCTCATCACGATGACGAGTTTTACCGGCTTCATGATTTTCTACTCCCAGTACGTGCAGCTGGTGGTAGGTTTCTCGCCGATTGCCGCCGGACTATCGATGCTTCCTGCGGTTATTTGCACCATTCTTTCTGGGTTGCTGGTGGTGCGCGTGGCTAAGTTCATTCGCCCCGGGTTAGCGGTTGCTCTGGCTCTAGCACTCAACGTTTTGGGCTACGCGCTGATTTCGTTCGGTGGCTTTACCGGCGCGTCCTTTGCCCTGTTTATGGCTGGCTTTATGATGCTCGGCGTGGGCAACGGCGCCGCGCAAACCCTCGCGAACGACGCGATTATTGGCGGCGTTGATATCAGCAAGGCGGGCGCGGCATCCGCGGTGTCTGAAACCGCGTATGAGCTGGGTAGTGTTCTGGGCGCCGCTCTGCTGGGCACGGTGCTAACTGCTGTTTTCCGTGCTCAGATTGTTGTGCCGCCGGGCGTTTCTGGTGAGGACGCGAATGTTGCGGGTGAGACGCTGGGCGGTGCGCTGGATGTCGCGTCCCGCTATTCGGGTGATACCGCTACTGCGCTAGTAAACAGTGCGCAGCAGGCATTCTCGTCGGGGGTGGGTTTCTCTTCGGCGGTGGCGGTGCTCCTGTGCGCAACGGGTGTGGTCACTGCCGTGACATTGCTGCGGAGTCTACCGAAAGCGTCCTAGCGCTACCCCTCACGGTTAACTTACCTGTCAGGGCACGTGAAGGAAGCCACTAGCCCGTATTAAGCAAAAACATAGGGTTTCGCTTTATCATTTGTGAAGGTGCACCGCTGTGCATCGCACACCGACGGTGGCTCAAGCGTTGCCCGAACGAACTGGATACGAAGATATGAACATCTTGATGGCGCATGCGGTAGACCTGCATGCTCACTTGCCTGTGGCCCTGCTGGGCATGAACATCGAAGAAATTCTCATCAATGCTGGCCCCTGGGTTTTGGGCCTGGTGGCGCTGATGGTGTTCATCGAATCCGGTGTTCTCTTTCCTTTCTTGCCCGGTGACTCTCTGCTGTTCACCACCGGCCTGTTGCACCAGCAACTGAACCTCAACGTGTTTGTGATGCTTCTGGTGTTCAGCCTCGCAGCTATTTTGGGCGACCAGGTAGGTTACTGGCTGGGCCGCACCTTTGGCCGCCGCCTGTTCAAGGAAGACGCGAAGATTTTGAGCTACGCAAACCTTGATAAAGCGAACATTTTCTTCAATAAGTACGGCGGCAAGGCTCTGGTCCTGGCGCGTTTTGTGCCGGTTGTGCGCACCTTCGTGCCACTGGCTGCGGGCATCGCTAACTACCGCTACTCAAAGTTTGCAACCTGGAACATCACCGGCGCAGTGCTGTGGGTTTTCCTAATGACCCTCGGCGGTGTCTTCTTGGGCGGCATCGACATCATCAAGAACAACGTTGAGGCTATCGCGCTGATCATCGTGTTTGTCTCGCTGATTCCGATTGTCATCGAGGTTCTGCGCGAGCGCGCAAAGAACAAGCGCAACGCATAAGTTTTATAGATAAAAACCGGCGATGTCCTTTAAGGGGTATCGCCGGTTTTTTGTTTAAGGTTGAGTGATAGGGCGCGGGTTGTTCGTAAGCGTCCTACTCGTAGGGTTATTGCCCGCGCGCGTCGAAGAATTTTTCAATCTCTGCACGAATAAAGGCATAGAGGCTTATTCATAAGGGGTAAAACCCACCAACTAAACAACGACCCCACCAGCGACAAAAAATAAGGATAAAACACCAGTAATATACTCAACCCAAACCGGAAAAGACCGCTGCAAAACCATCGTACAACCGGGCCGAACAGCAACCAATCCGCCACACTCATCACAGCCCTGAACAAAAACCCCTCTGAAACAAACCAGCAACCAAACCACGAGCCCTCACCCTCAACCAAGCCCTCAAAATCACCCTCATGTACCTCCGCCATAACCTCACTGAAGAGGTCCTAACCGAAGCATTCGAGGTTTCTCAATCCACGATTTCGAAGAACCATCCACCACATCGAAGGCGCACTATTGAAGCTACAAGAGCTGAAAGCCCCCGCGCTCGAATCTCTCCAGAATATCCCCGGCTCACTGGTCATAGACGGCACTTTGATTCCGGTGTGGAACTGGTCTTCACAAGGGAGAACATTGTTTTCAGGTAAACACCAGCGTGCTGGTTTCAACCATCAGCTCATCTGTACCCTGAATGGAAAACTGCTGGCTATCACCGATCCGGTGCCAGGGGCCCGTTATGATGTGCATGCTTTTCGGTTTCACCGGCTCGAGAGATTTCTGAACGAGACAACATTGGCGGATGAAGGCTATATCGGGCTCGGGCTACTGGCTTCGGCTCAACGGAAACCGGGGGTGAGGATGAGGGCTGCGGTGAGAGAGAATAATCGTCAGATTATTCGGTTGTGGTCAGTGGTTGAGCGGGTGATTGTGCAGGTGAAAACGTGGAGGGTTCTGCGTTCTGGTTTTCGGCGGTTGCTGCGTTCTTATTCGCGGGTGTTTTCGGTGGTGCGGGGATTGAGGCTTATTCAAAAGTCCCACCAGCCGCCAAAAACACCAACCCGCGAACTACCGAGAACACCCGCTGATACGAGCTCAACGGCCGTCTGAAACCCATGTGCAGAACCCGCCAGGTCTTAATGT
>NZ_JAAXPV010000008.1 GCF_012396615.1 Rothia terrae
GGAGCAACGGTTCTTCCGGTATGGTTTGAGGTTATTTGTAGTGATTTAATCCTCTTATTTTTGCCGCTGGTGGGGCCGTTGTCTAGTTGGTGGGGTGTGGGTGTGTTCCTACTTTTGAATAAGCCTCCAAGTATTATTTATGGTTTTTATTGAATATACAATGTTTGAGTGTGATTGCGAGGACAACCGTTCATGACGGATTCAGCTGCTGAAGCTAAACGTTTAAAACACGTACCCAAAAAATCGTGGCAGGCCCAAAAGTACACTCAGCTTAAAGCCACAGGACGTAAGTATCTAGCAAAACTTCTTTCGAAAGTTCGCACGGGACCCGAACACTATATGTTCTCACCGCCCCTAGCCAGAGGTGGAAACTGGTTATATGAATGGCTTAAAGCCTACGTTATGCAACAGCACGGGGAAAAATACTTCCTGGTGTTTGAAACGAGCATGGAACCGTGGATCGAAGAATTCCCCAAGCTGAAAGAGCTCACTGCATCTAAGGACCACGTTAAATTTAGAAGTCAACGTTCCATTGCCTTCCACCAAAATTTAGAGGAACATTTTCCAGCTGAATTGCATCGCAGATTCATTTCTGAGTATCTGCTGTCTTCGCCTCGATTCTTCGAGAGAGTCACCAACGCTCAAAAGTATCTAGGCAAAAATAGTCTTGTAATAAATATCAGACGCGGAGATTATTATTCGGTACCTGAGATTAAATCGGAATACGGCATACCGACGGTTAGGTATGTTCATACCGCTTTAGAGAAAGCGCTTTCTCTTTATACTCCCAGCTCAATATTTATCGTGTCTGATGACCTCAAATGGTGTTCAGAAAATTTGGATTTCCTCAAAGACATTGCTCCTACTTCTTTTACTAAGTATGGGTCAACGATGTACGACGACTTGGCAATGATGGCGGCTGCCCCAGCACTAATACTGACTAATTCAACGTTTAGCTACTGGGGCGGATACATCGCGCACTGCGTTAACAAGCCCCTTACTGTCGCACCTGCTTTCCACTCAGCAAGTTCTACGAGTCTTTACCAGCCGCAATCCCCTATTCAACATATGCCGGATTGGGTTCAGATTACTTCAATTGGTTCTGCATGGATCGAGCAAGATGATTAATATTTTACAAAAAGCACGTGACCTCAAACATCGTCGTTATCTTGAGTCTCTCAATGCTCAACGCGCAAAACAAGCCCAGAATATTCGTTCTAGCCAAGAATTCAAGAACATCTATTCTTCTTTATCTTCGACTTTTACTATTCCCTTTTTGCCAAATGGCCATAAGATATGGGCAATCGCAATGGTCAAAAATGAGGCGGATATTATTGAACAGACAGTGACCCATCTATTTCACCAGGGCATAGATGCTGCACTGATTGTAGACAACGATTCCACCGACGACACCTACGAGGTTTTAGAACGGCTGAGTGAAAAATATCCGATTTATCTTGGTAGGGACCGTGAAAAGGCCTACTACCAGTCTGAGAAAATGACATGGTTAGCGGATCAAGTAGTCAACGTTGGTGCTGAATGGGTCATTCCTTTTGACGCCGACGAATTCTGGTATGGAGTGAGACAACCGTTAGATACACTACTCCGCAAGAACACCAGCTCAGTTTTGTATGCGCCCATTTATAACCAGTTCCCGCTAGAACAGGGTAGTTGGGCTCTTGATAGTCAGCCTCACGCGGAAGGCAAAATTTGTTTCCGAGCTTTCGAAGGTGCAGTAATTGAGATGGGCAATCATTCGGTGCTGAGACCTGGTCTCCCAGCTAACGGTGAGATAGCAATTTTGCATCGCCCTTGGCGCTCATTTGAACAGTTTAAGCGAAAGCTAAGTGAAGGAGCGCAGAGCCTGAGCTTAACAGATATTGCAGCAGAAAAAGGCTACCACTGGCGTGCCTTGGGGCAATATAGTGATCAAGAGCTAGAGGATGTATGGAATAAGTTGATAAGCGGAGAAGACGTCCCCGATGCGCTCGCTTGGCGCCCAACAGGTACGTTACGCCCTCTAAAAGCCGAAGTTCCTGGTAGCTGGTCAGATCTTGGTATAAGCAACCAGGACCTGTGAGTCCGTCGAACAGAGGGTGTTCCGATTTATCCGAGCTTGCCAAGCTCAACAAGATGAGCAAATTCTGAGTTTGCTTGATAAACCTGCTCAAACGTACCGATATTTTGGATTCTGCCCTGTGAGAGAAAAACTAGCTGGTCTACGTTCCGTACCGTTGAAAGACGGTGAGCAACCACAATGACTGTGATTTCCTGAGAGAGCTTGTTGATAGCCTGCGTAATTTTATGCTCGGTATCATTATCTAACGCAGAGGTGGCCTCATCGAGCACAAGCAAAGAAGGACGACGATAGATAGCGCGAGCGATTCCAAGACGCTGACGTTGGCCACCTGAAAGCCTTGTTCCATGCTCGCCAATCATCTGGTCGAGTCCATGTTCCATGGAGTTCACAACGTCTTCAAGTTCTGCCATACGAACGCATTCCCAAACGCGTTTCTCATCGATTTCCTCGTCTTTAAGACCAAAAGCAATAGCTTCTTTAATAGTCGAATCCCCCAAAAATACGTTTTGAGGTACGTAGCCTACGTGTGAGAACCATCCAGATAAATCTGCACTGATAGGTTTCCCGTTACAGAAAATCTCACCAGCAGTAGGTGTAAAAAGCCCCAGAATGAGATCGACAAGGGTTGTTTTGCCAGAACCAGAGCTTCCGACAAACGCAAGTGAAGAGCCATGAGGAACTCGAAGATTAATATTTGATAGCACCTCTTTATCGCTATCAGGATATCTAAAGTAAAGATTTTTAACATCGAGTGTTACAGGTTGCGATTGTTGATTCACAAGAGCAAAAGACCCAATAGTAGGCTCACCGGATAGCAACTCTAACGGTTCATTCCCGTTCATCCGATGCAGTTCCTCTTCTACGATCTCCATAGCTTTAGAACCGATACGAACATTACCAAGTGACGCTACAAGGCGGGTAAAACTTGGCAAAACGCGCACGCATGCACCGGCGAAGAGAAGCAAATAGGGCGCCGATGAGACGCCATCTTTAGCAACAAGATAGCCTAAAATTAGAGCGATACCTACAATAAAAATAATCTCCAATAGATATTTAGGAACATCTTGATAGAAAGCAGATTTGCGAGATGCATCAACCGCTATTAGGCGCTTCGTCTGGTACTTGTACACATAACGGTCGGTGACACCATGCATCCGGTTTTCACGGAAACCAACGATTGATTCGAGTGCTGTGTTCATAGCTGCCACAGAGGCTTCCATGGTTTTTACACCTTGCACGGTGTTCTTTTTACGCAGGAAGTGTTGAAGCAGAAACGCTACTATTCCAAAGTAAGTAAAGGCTAATAAAGCAGTTGTGGGCATAACAGCAAGTAATAAACCGAGCAGGGTAATGATGCTGAATAGCTCACCACAAGCTGCCAGAACCCCTCCCGCGTAAGCGGTATACGCTTGCCCAGTGGCATCGTTAATTGTTCGCAAAACCTCAGCAGTAGTACGAGTCCGGTATACGAGGTAGGGTTCGTGCATCGTCCTTCGCAACAGGGCAACAGAAGTAGCTGCTTGCTGATGGGAGGTGAAGCCAGTACTCCACCACTTAACGGCGAGAGAAAAGATCCCCTTAAACACAAAGCTCAGTACAAGGAATACGCTCATATAAAGAATAAGCGTTTCGCGCGCAGGGTTGCCAAGCAGCTGAGAAATACGTTGCAAATATCCCGTAAGTTCTTCATCTGTTGCTAGCTGGATAATAGGCATAATGACGGCAATGCCGACCATATCGAGCAGTGCCACACAAAAGAGCGCCAAAACGTTAATAATTAGGATGTAAAATTTTTTACCCGGAAACAACAAGCGCATTCGCTGGTAAATCAAAGACACAGTATTATGCCTACTTTCCAGTATGAAGAACTATAGCTCTATGGGCAGGCTTTTCGATGAGAACGTGAGCCATAGCAGCAATCAATGCGGATAGAATCAGAGCCAAGCATGCTAGCACCATTCCTGATAGTTGCCATTGCGATAAGGACGCTACCCATTCTAAGTTAACAATAACTAATTCATGAGCTAGATAAAACGCAAAGCTTATTTCTCCTGCTTTAACCAGAATTTTATGAAAAATTGGCTTTTTAGAAAATTTATTTCCCTGCGATCGTTTAACATCGTTAAAGGCACACATGGCAATCAGTAAAGCAAATGACGGTGTGCAAATATAACTAGTCATAGTCTGGTTAAGTTGTAAATTAGACAGAATATACACTATCAGCAGGGATACTAAACCAGCGCCCATAATGAGGGCTAAAGATTTAAACCTGGTGATGTCTCCAGCACCAGAGTTCTCCATCAGTTGCCGAACTATGTATGCGGTCGCAACTCCCAATATAAATTCAGGTAAACGTGCAATAGGATGAGCGTATGTAAGGACGTCTACATAGTTAGACTGCACCGATAACATCGTTGAAGCAAAAACGATACAAAGACTAACTGTAAGAAGAGAAACTAAGGGATTCCTCTTACCAGTAGAGCTATACAGATACTTCAAAATAAATGGTGTCAAAGCATAAAAGAACACTTCGCAACTGAGAGACCAGCTTACAGAATTATACGAAAATACATATCCCCAATCAGGAATCCAACTTTGAATTAGCAAGATATTGGGAAATAAGCTGAGAATATTTCTGCTATACGAAATTACAGGCAATAGCAGAGCTAGAAATAGAAAAAACAAATGAAGAGGATAGATTCTAGCTCCTCGGCGAATATAATATGTCTTCGGTTTCATTGAAGGTTCATAAGACCAGGTCAGCACAAAACCTGATAGCACAAAAAAGAGAGAGACACCCACATACCCTACTGAAAATAGCTCCTTGTGGGGAAGCCATTGGGTATTGTGGTTGATGTGATATACAAAGACAAATAGGGCAGCAAATGCTCTGATTTGAGTCAAAGAATCCAAACGTCTGACGGGCACGTTAATCACCGATCTCCCTGCATCATATCAACTACGCCTTGCCAAGTTTTAGCGCGGAGAAAACGTCCAGTTCTCATCGGTCCCTCGGCTTTGAAATGGATTCTTGGCTCAGGTTTTCCCGCCACAATTTTTTTCCATACGTCCGCAATGTCCTGATAGGTAAGTCCCGCTCCAGCTGCCCAATGAGGGGTAATAATACTTGTGTCACGCCCAGTCTGCTCGGCACCTTCAAATCCCTGTGCAAACTTACGACGGATTTGGTCTTTACCTCGGTAAATCAGATGAACGATATCTAGTCCAGTGCTACGACTGCCAAGGCGCGCAACATCATGGTTACCTCGTACTACTACAGCCAAAGGATGCGCACGAAAAGCAATCTTTCCGGGGAATGAATTAGCACTATCCATCATTAATTCAGTATTTATTAGGTCAAATGGAGAATCCTGCGTCGGGACAGTGTGATGAAGATGCGCATACACAACAAAGTCAGGGCAGTGAAGGAAAAAATCTTTCAAAGTGCCATCTTGCGCATACCAAAACTCATCTGCATCAAACGGAACTACCCATCTTGCTCCCCTACTCCACGCAAGGAAAGCAAGGTGCGTCATTTTTTCCGATTGAAGATAAGCTACCGTGCTATCACGCAACACAATAATTCTTGAGTCACGATTAGCAAGATCTACTAGATATTCAAAAGTGCCATCATCAGAGAGATTATCTGCAATAAGTAAATAGTCCACTCCTTGCGCCAGAAGGTGTTCAACAACGTAGGGCAAAACGTCCAACTCATTTTTGACCATAGCAATACCCCAGACAGAGCCGCGGGTGGAAGCAAAAGTTGGCATCCTCGTCTCAGTAATAAAACCGCGTGAAGCCTTTATTTGATCTGCTACGGCGCTCACCGAGGCTCGTTGTTTGCAGGAATAACTTATCTGGCCAAGCTCGGTACGGATGGCGGAAAACTTCAACATACGGAATTACTCTTTTGGGCGGGGGAAATACATAGCGTCGTACTAAGGTGCGCTAAGTGTAAGTTTACTCAAGGTTGAGAAACTTTCAGTATTATTTTCTATTGGTGTCCTGCCGATGCGATATCACCTGCTCAGGTAAAAGATAAGTTACTTTCCAATAACATATCTATTTATCGGCCTAGTCACATAACAAATTCTCTTGGACTATTAATAAGGCCCCCGAGCAATTGAAATGCTCGAGGGCCTTACAGGTAAATAGCTAGTTCGAACGCCCGTTGAACAGGCTGGTCACTGAGCCTTCGTCGAAGACTTCCTTGATTGCGCGGGCAATCAGGGGCGCAATTGACAGGACGGTCAGGTTATCGAACATCTGGTCTTCACGAAGCGGCAGGGTGTTGGTAACAACTACTTCGCTTGCGCCGCAGCTGCCCAGGCGCTCTGCTGCAGGTGATGAGAACACAGCGTGAGTTGCCGCGATAATAACGTCCTTAGCACCACGGTCCTTGAGAACCTTGACAGCGCCAGCGATGGTTCCGCCGGTATCGATCATGTCGTCGATAAGCACACAGACGCGTCCTTCAACGTCGCCTACAACGGTCTTTGAAACAGCCTGGTTGGGTACGTTAACGTCACGAGTCTTGTGAACGAACGCAAGAGGTGCACCCCCCAGCAGTTCAGCCCACTGCTCCGCCACACGCACGCGACCGGTATCGGGTGAAACCACGGTGACGTTATTAACGTCGTCCACGCGGCTCTTGATGTGGTCTGCAAGAAGCGGAATAGCCATCAGGTGATCAACGGGACCGTCAAAGAAACCCTGAATCTGCGCGGTGTGCAGGTCAACGCTCATTAAACGGTCAGCGCCAGCAGTCTTGTACAAATCAGACATGAGGCGAGCTGAGATAGGCTCACGGCCCTTGTGCTTCTTGTCCTGACGTGCATAAGGGTAGAACGGTGAAACCACGGTGATTGAACGAGCTGATGCACGCTTGAGCGAGTCAATCATAATCAGCTGTTCCATCATGGCATCGTTAATCGGTGCCGGGTGAGACTGAATCACGAAGGCGTCTTTACCGCGAACGGACTCTTCAAAACGAACGTAGGTCTCGCCGTTAGCAAAAGTGTAAGCAGAGCTGGGCAGAACCTCGTTACCGAGTTCTGCAGCGATCTGTTCTGCAAGTTCAGGATGCGCGCGGCCAGAGACCAACGCCATCTTCTTTTCGCCCGGATTCGTAATCTCAGTCATTACTGGTTGTCGCTTTCCTTAGCTGAGGACGCTGAACCCTTCGCTTCAGCAGCAAGTGCTGCCTCTGCTGCCTCGGTTCCAGCACGCTTTTCAATTACCCAGCGCTCGATATTGCGCTGAGGAGCTTCATTAATCGCCAGGGCACCAGCGGGGACGTCCTTACGAATTACTGTACCAGCGCCAGAGTAAGCTCCGTCACCAACGTTTACGGGAGCAACGTACATGTTGTCTGATCCCATACGAACGTTGTTGCCAACGATTGAGCGGTGCTTATTGACGCCATCGTAGTTAACGAATACAGATGCCGCACCGATGTTAGAGTTTTCGCCGATAGTGACATCGCCTGCGTATGAGAGGTGAGGAAGCTTAGAACCGTTGCCGATTTCAGTATTCTTAGTCTCTACGAAGGTACCGATCTTGCCCTTAACACCGAGCTTGGTGCCGGGACGCAGGTAAGCAAAGGGGCCAACAGTTGCATCGGCTGCGATTTCTGAGTCAGAACCCTCGGTACGGGAAATCTTGACGTTCTCCCCCACCTTGACGTTCTTGAGGGTGGTGTCGGGGCCGACTACCGAACCAGTTGCGATGTGAGTGGTTCCCTGCAGATGAGTACCAGGAAGAATGGTGACATCGTTTTCGATGGTGACGGTAACGTCAATCCAGGTGCTTTCGGGGTCAACGATGGTCACGCCGTTACGCATATGCATCTCAGTCAGACGCTCGTTGAGCTTACGCCCCAGCTGAGCCAGCTGAACACGATCGTTTGCGCCTTCAACTTCCCAGCGATCATCGATGTCGAGTGCAAGAGTGCGGAAGCCATCTTGACGAGCGATTGCCAGAACGTCGGTGATGTACTTTTCGCCCTGTGCATTGTCGGTAGTGACACGAGTCAGTGAGTCGCGCAAAACCTTTGCATCAAATGCGTAAATGCCAGAGTTAATTTCGGTAATCGCCAGCTGCTCTGGAGTAGCGTCCTTTGCCTCAACGATAGCGGTGACTTCACCAGCTTCGTTACGCACGATGCGGCCGTATGAACCGGGCTGATCCAAGTTGGTGGTCAAAACGGTAACAGCGTTTTTGCCTTCTTCATGAAAAGCAATCAGCTTGCGCAAAGTCTCGGTCTTGAGCAAGGGAACATCGCCATAGGTTACAACGACGGTGCCCTCTACTTCGCTACCCTCAGCGTCCAGACCCAACAGACCCACTTCAACAGCGCGTCCGGTACCGGGAATATCATCCTGATCAACGATGGTTGCAGCTGAGTCAAAAGCTGAAACATGCTCAGCCACCTTATCACGCTGGTGACGCACAACAACAGCCAAATTTTTGGGATCAAGTTCACGAGCAACAGCTACCGCGTGCTCAACCATGGAACGGCCACCAATGGGGTGCATTACCTTGGGAGTTGCGGATTTCATGCGAGTTCCAGCCCCAGCAGCCAGAACGATAACAGCAGATGGAACGTTTGCTGCGGTAGTCACAGTCAAGGAACTCCTATAAATCAGTTGGGAGCACTTGCACGTTATCGGAAGGTAAACGTGAAAGTCTTGCTCCGCCACTAGGACTCGAACCTAGAATAACGGCTCCAAAGGCCGCTGTGTTGCCGATTACACCATGGCGGATTAGCTGGAAAAGTAAGCGGTTACTCAACCAACAGATGAAAATACTACCAAAACATACGGTGTTCCCCAAAGCTTGACTCTCAAAGTCACGGAGGAAACTTATCTCACAGGATGTTTATGCCATAGACATACCTAGTACCCTTAGAGGGTGGCACATCTACTAGGCGGCGAAGCGCTGCACCTCGAATTCCCTACCCGCACTGTATTCTCAGGCATCACCGTTGGCCTCAATGAAGGCAACCGCATCGGCATTGTCGGTCGCAACGGCGATGGTAAATCAACGCTACTCAAGCTTTTGGGCGGACGCTTGACCCCTGATTCCGGCAAGGTCACAGTTCGCGGCGGCACCCGCATCGGCTATCTTGATCAGTCAGACGTTCTTGATAATGAGCACACGGTAGGCACCGCCATTGTGGGAGATACCCCGGAATACGAGTGGGCATCTAACCCGCAGATTCGCGACGTTATCTCCGGTCTAGTATCAGACCTCGACTGGAACGCGTCCGTTGCATCGCTCTCCGGTGGTCAGCGACGACGCGTTGCTCTTGCCGCTTTGCTAGCGGGTGACTGGGATGTGCTCATGCTCGACGAGCCCACTAACCACCTCGATGTTGAAGCAATTACTTGGCTTGCTCAGCACCTCAAAAACCGTTGGAACAAGAATGCTGGTGGCTTGCTCACCGTAACTCACGACCGTTGGTTCCTAGACGAAGTCTGCACTGACACCTGGGAAGTTCACGACGGCATTGTTGAACCTTTTGAAGGTGGTTACGCCGCCTACATCTTGCAGCGAGTAGAACGCGACCGCCAGGCTGCCGCCACAGAAGCAAAGCGTCAGAACCTCATGCGTAAGGAGCTTGCGTGGTTGCGCCGTGGCGCTCCCGCACGAACTTCAAAGCCTAAGTTCCGCATTGACGCGGCAAACGCTTTGATCGCCGATGTTCCGCCGGTTCGCAACAAGGTTGAGCTGTCTCAGATGGCTGTCTCGCGTCTGGGCAAAGACGTTGTCGATATTGAAAACGTTGATGTTTCATACGATGACCCAACGCAACCCAATGGCAAGCGTGACGTGCTCAAGAAGGTCACCTGGCGCATCGCCCCTGGCGAGCGTACCGGCATTATGGGCGTTAATGGTGCCGGTAAATCCACTCTGCTCGGTCTCGTGACAGGTGCTACGCAGCCTTCTTCAGGACGCGTCAAGCACGGCAAAACTGTTGTAGTGGCGACTTTGACCCAGCAGCTTGACGAGCTCAAAGACGTTGAGAACGACCGCGTCTCAGATGTGATTGGGCGTAAGAAAACTTCTTACGTTACCGACGGTAAAGAAATGACCCCCGGACAGCTCTTGGAGCGCCTGGGCTTTACATCGGCGCAGCTTTCTACCCCGGTGAGGGATCTTTCCGGCGGTCAGAAGCGCCGTCTTCAGCTCCTTCTGATTCTGTTAGATGAACCCAACGTACTCATCCTCGACGAGCCTTCTAACGACCTTGATACCGATATGCTCGCGGCAATGGAAGATTTGCTGGATACGTGGCCTGGCACTTTGCTCGTGGTCTCGCACGACCGTTATCTCATGGAACGTGTAACGGATCAACAGTACGCCATCATCGATGGCACCTTCCGCCATCTGCCCGGCGGTGTAGAGCAATATCTGCAGCTTTCTTCAGCAGGTGCGGCAGGACGCGGTGCAGGCACCGTCACCTCATCGTCGCCGCTGGAAAAGCAAGGAGCTGCTCAGGGTAACGCGCCCAAGGCATCCGGTGCTGAAATTCGTGCGGCTCAAAAAGAAATGAACCAGATTGACCGCAAGCTCACCAAACTCTCCGATCAAAAAGAGAAGTTGCACGAGCAGATGGCGCAGCACGACCAGTCTGACTACACCGGGCTGGCAGAATTCAGCACCAAACTTCAACAACTTGATGATGAGGTAGAAGAGCTAGAAACGCGCTGGATGGAGCTGTCGGAGGTTGTGGACTAAAGATTAATCATGTCTTTACCAAGATTAGGAATTTTCTCGCCCTGGGATTTTACGGATGAATATGCGTGGTCCGGGGTTGCGCATCATTCGGTACAAGCATTATCGGCTCACACCAAAGTTTCTGCGGTTCAGGTTCCTAAAACCTCCGATGCTTTTATTGACCGAGGTCTTACTAAAGCCAGCGGAAGTATTCTTCACAAAACTTACCTACCTTCTCACGCGCTAACTACAGCCACTCAACAAAGTCGTCTTACGGCGCAACTTGTACAAAAGAAGCTTAGTGATTGCGATGCGTTGATCTCGCTTGCGGCTTCTTCTCAGAGTTTACTTATCCCTAAAGATAGACCGCTAATACAGGTCACGGATTCATCGTTTGAAGCGATGAGCCGCTCTTACTACCGCAATGGGCAACTCTCAAGGTTATCTTTCTATCAGGGAAAAGCTGTAGATTACCTTTCGTCGCGTAAGAGCGACCATTATGTGGTGGCTAGCGATTGGTCGGCTGATGTACTCATGAGAGACCTCGGCCTTGCTTCAGGGAAAATCACGGTTGCCCCTTTTGGGCCTGGGACTCTCCCTGTTAGCCAGCCTCCTGTTAGAGAAGAACACGAAGAGCTAAGAGTTTTATTTATTGCTTCGGATTGGAAGCGTAAGGGCGGAGACACGGTGCTGACCGCCGTTGCAGAAGCCCGCACTAAAAGAAAAATTACCCTGACTGTTGTGGGGCAAAAACCTGCGAGCGGATTACCCGAGTGGGTAAATTTTCTTGGACGCCTCAGCCGCCAAGAGCTTTCCATACAGTATTTTTCTCACGATGTTCTTGTAGAACCAACGCAAGCCAGCGCAGGCGGGGTGGTTATTACAGACGCTATCGCCCACGGGCTCCCCGTTATCGCCACAAACGTTGGTGGAGTACCTACGCTTGTTCAAGACGGAGTGACGGGCTTTCTCATTGAGAATCTTAGATCGCCGAATAATCATTTATCGCACCTAATGAGTTCACTCTCTCAATCTTCGTTACAAGAGTTCTCAGCTCATTGTCTAAAAGACTATTCTCAACGCATGAATTGGGACTCCTGGTCTCGCGAATTGCTCAATGTGGTTAATGAAATAAATTAACTAAATCAGCGGATTTGAACCCGCTAACCCTCCGCCGGTGTTTTCACCGCTACCGCGTAGCGTCCGCGTCGGCGCAAAGATTTAGCGAGTGCTTCGGCGTCCGCCTCGCTTTCCATGAGCAGGGCGATGGTTGGGCCGGAGCCTGACACGAAGGACGCCACGATTTGTGCGTCTTGAAATCCCAGCGTCTTTGCTAATTCAGGTTGCAAAGTTAATGCTGGTTGTTGCAAATCATTGCGCAAATACCGCGAAATTTCGTGCAAACGAGCAATCGGCGCGCCTGTTGAGGTGAGTGCCTCCAGTAGTTCCTCAGGTACGTTCAGCTCCCCCGGTGCAGGGTACTTATTCTGCTCGCGTCCTGCATCAAGTTCAGCGAAAACAGCTGGCGTTGAAAGCCCGGTGGTCGATGCGACCATCACAAGATTCAAGGCGCTATCTTCGCTACCCTCAGACTCGATGTGCGTGAGTTCATCACCTACGCCCATGCCAATGGCCAGTCCGCCAGCGTATGCGAAGGGCACGTCGGCACCTAAGGTAGCCGCAATTTCAAGGATGCGAGGCTCAGCCACCGGCGCATCCACGAGCCCTGCACGTACCAGGTACTCGTTCATTGCGCGCAAGGTAGCCGCGGCGTCCGCAGAACCACCGCCCATGCCACCGGCAACAGGCACAGCCTTCACCAGGTGAATATCGAGGCTGACATCAAGCACCGTCAGATTCTGCTCCAGCAAAATAAGCTCAGCTGCCTTGGAGGCAAGATTCTTGTTATTCAACGGCACAACGGATAAATCAAACTCGCCTGCTTGCGCCATCTGATCCAGCAAAGAGCCCTCAGCAATAGATGCCGATACAGTGATGCCGCGACGCTGTGTTGGGGTCAGCACCACCCGCTCATACATCGACACTGCAGAATACAGGCTAGCCACCGGGTGGTAGCCATCTCCTCTCACGCCACCCACCGCGAAAAATAGATTTACTTTTCCGGGGGCTAACGCCTCAACGCTGGTACTGTCAGAACTCATTTCGTCTAGCTCTCCTTAGCGAGATTCAGTCTCAGATTGCGAAGGGAAATCATGGGCGGCCTCAGCGATTTTCACAAAATCGTGAATATCCAGCTTCTCACCGCGGAGCGTGGGGTCAATGCCCGAAGCCTCAAGAATCTCACCGGCGCGGGCAGAGCTACCCGCCCAGCCACCGAGTGCTGCGCGCAACGTCTTACGGCGCTGAGCGAACGCGGCATCAATAATGGCAAAAACATCTTCGCGCGGCACATCAGACAGCAACTCAGGGCGACGCTTAAAGGCCACCAGCCCAGACTTAATCTTTGGCGCAGGCCAGAAAACATTGGTGCCGATAACACCCGCCTTCGACACCTCGCAGAACCAGTTAGCTTTGACGCTGGGAACACCGTAAATCTTAGAACCGGGCTTTGCAGCAAGACGGTCGGCAACTTCATCCTGCACCATAACCAAAGCGTGGTCGATGGACGGGAACTGCCTCAGCAAGTGAATGAGCACCGGCACAGCCACGTTATAGGGCAGGTTTGCGACCAAAGCGGTGGGGGTCTTGGGCAACTCCATCACGCGCATCGCATCGTTCAGCACCACATCAATGCGAGCCTCTGAACCTGGACGGAACTTAGCGATTGTCGCAGGTAATTGTTGCGCCAGTGGCGGGTCAATTTCAACAGCAACCATGTCGCGGGCGGCATCCAAAATACCCAGCGTCAATGAACCCAAGCCCGGCCCAACTTCAAGCACAGTTTCGTCACTGTCGATATTAGCCGTTGCAATAATGCGACGAATCGTGTTGGGGTCGATTACGAAGTTCTGACCGAGGGTTTTGGTCGGACGTATGCCCAGTACATCCGCCAGTTCGCGGATCTCCTGTGGGCCAAGAAGTTGCTGTTCTATCACGGGCTCTATTCTAGCTAAAAGTAGGGGTTATTGAGGATGCTGTACTGGTAGCTTATGCTTGCGGCGCGTTACGTGTACCGAGCCAGGGCAACAAGATGTCTAGTCCTGCCTCGACTTCTTCCACCGCTTTCTTCGCGGCTTGCGGGCCGAGCCTGAAGGGGTCCGCGATGGAATCTTCAGGGATTTCGAGCAGGTTGAGAGTGGTGAGATAACCCAGCGCATCGTTGCCTTCACCGCCACCTGCGTACGCCCGCTGAATCTGTTTAAGCAGGACTACTTTGCGGTGAAACTGCGGGAACTCACGGATGAGCCACTGGCGATGGGTACTATCCATCGCTACAATGAGCGCCGCATTTTCTGCGAGCGCACACGTCATCTGCTTGGCACGGTAACCGCGAATGTTGATGCCGCGGTGCACGAGTTCACGGTCAATATCGGGGGCTACGCCGGAGCCGACGACGGCGCCTACGCCTGCACTGTCGAAGCGCCAACCGTCGTTGATATCGCGGTGGCGGGCAATGAGTTCTGCTGATGCGCTGCGTGCGATATTTCCGGTGCACACGAACAAGATAGTGTTGCGGTCTTGGTCGATGACCGGGGCGGGGGCGTCCTTGCGCTTGAGTAAGGACGCAACGTTGAATTTAGACATGCTTGTTTTTCTTTTGCTTTTAGTCTGCCCAGCTGCCGTAGACGCGCTGCGTGTTCTCGTAGATGGTGCGGCAGAGTCCTTGAAGGTCTTGTTCGCGGTGTTGCGCCATAAAACGCACGGTGTAGTTGACCATGTAGGACGCGTTAGGGCGGCCGCGGAAGGGGTGCGGGGTCAAAAAAGGTGCGTCGGTTTCGGCGAGGACGAGCTCAGGACGCGCGATTTTCAGGGATTCTTGAATACCGTGAGAGTTTTTGAAGGTGACGGTACCTGCAAAGCTCATGTACCAGCCGTTGGTATTGCAGATTTCGGCAAGCTCGGCATCACCGGAGTAGCAGTGGAAAACTACTTTCTCTGGTGCGCCTTCTTCGTTGAGGATGCGCACAACGTCATCGTGGGCGTCACGGTCATGGATTTGTAGTGCTTTACCGTGCTTTTTGGCGATGCGGATGTGCTCGCGGAAGCTGTACTGCTGTGCGTCTTTACCGTCTTCGCCAGTGCGGAAGTAGTCTAAGCCGGTCTCACCGATGGCACGCACGCGCTCGTGTGACGCCATTTTTTCGATGGCTGCCAATGCGCGATCGAGTTCACCGGTTTCAGCGAGTTTCGGAGCCTCGTTGGGGTGTAGTGCAACGGCTGCTAGGACGCGTGGCTCTACGGAGGCGACCTTCACGGCATAGAGGCTTGAAGGGATATCGCATCCAACCTGCACCACTGACTCAATACCCAGTGCGGCACCGGTATCAAGCGCGTCGTGAACGGAAACCTCGACCTCGCCGTCCAGCAAGTCCATGTGGGTGTGATTATCCATGATGGGATGCGGCAAGGGAGCCGGTGCTGGTGGGAACACGAGGTTGCGTTTGCGGCCGCCGTCGCCCTCGGTTGAACGACGTCGCGTGCCTTCCCCGCTTTCTTCGCCTTCGACGCTGTAACGCTCAGCTTCATAGGCAGGCGGAGTTTCGCCCTCCTCGACAGTTGCTTTCGTGCTGAAGATGCTCGCGTTGATTTCCTGCTGTGTGGGCAGAGTAAAGCTGAACTGCTCGGCAAGTTGAGTCACATCATTCTCGCTCATGCACGGGTTCTTTGAAGTGCACATATCAATCCTTCATACCGGGTCTTCGGTAGTTATCTCTAACGGCTCAGTGGCAAGTAAATACTTACCCAAGCGTCTGTCTAGTTTCGGGCCGCCAGTGTTGCTTCGTAGAGCTCGCGCTTACTCACACCTGTTTCTGCGGCAACTTGTGCAGCGGCAGCTTTGAGGCGCATACCGTCTTCGACCAGAGCGAGGACGCGGTCGGTCAAACTATCTGCCGACTGCGCTTCTGGTTCGGGCGCGCCTTCAACGACAACTGCAATCTCACCGCGAATACGCTCATTATTTTCAGCCCACTGCACCAATTCAGCCAGCGTTCCCCGAATAATTTCTTCGTGCAGTTTAGTAAGTTCACGGCAAACCACGGCACAGCGTTCCTCGCCAAAAGTCGAGGCAAAATCGCGCAAGGTTGCTTCAAGGCGATGCGGCGACTCATAGAACACCATAGTGCGTTCTTCATTCGCCAACGACGCCAAACGTCGGGCGCGATCTGAACCCTTACGCGCTAAAAACCCCTCAAAAGTAAAGCGTCCAGTAGGTAGGCCAGACACTGCCAAGGCGCTGAGCACCGCAGAAGGACCAGGGGCAACAGTTACCGGTAGATCAGCGTCCGCCACAGCCTGCGCAGCAGCATAGCCCGGATCAGAAACTGTCGGCATACCCGCATCCGACAGCAACAAAACAGTCTTACCAGACTCAACAGCCTCCACGATCTGCGCGCTACGCTCAGATTCATTGTGATCGTGGTTGACGATAGTTCGACCGATCGTTTTGACGCCCAAACCCGAGGCAAGCGTGCGCAATTTGCGGGTGTCTTCAACAGCGATTAGGTCAGCAGTTGCCAGATAGTGTTTGAGACGATCAGTAGCATCGCCCAAATTGCCGATAGGAGTACCGCCAAGCACCAGCACCCCGCCGTCTGCGGTTTCGGTGCTGTATCCGTCATCGAGCTGGTCAAACTCTTCGAGTGTCTCGCTCACTGTTTCGCCCCTTATCGTCTAAAACCTTGTACCCGTTCGATTCTAGTCGGTTGCCACCCCAAGAAGAAAAGACCCGCATCATGCCAGATACCGCTGAAAAATTAGGCGGCTTGATACCATAGGCGGTGATGTCTACTTCCACGCAATCCCCCAATTCTCAGGTGCCACGCGTAGTATCTGCACGCGATGCTTTCACCGAAAAAACCCTGCGAGCGCGTCTTGCAGTTGCCGATATCGCACTACCCGCTAACGGCTGGCTGGCACCGTTCTTGGTTGTCGTACTCGCCGGCGTCATGCGCTTTTGGCATTTGGGCTACCCCAATGCTGTTGTTTTTGATGAAACCTACTACGCCAAAGACGCTTACTCGCTGTTGCACTTTGGTTACGAACGCGGGTGGAGCGAAGGCGCTAACGACAGCTTTGTGGCGGGGCACCCAACAGGGATTTTGAGCTCTGCTGAGTACGTGGTTCACCCACCGGTTGGTAAGTGGATGATTGCCTTTGGCATGATGCTTTTTGGGGATAACAACCCGGTGGGCTGGCGTTTTAGTGCCGCACTCATTGGTACGCTCTCGGTTGCCCTGGTTGCTATTGCAGCGTGGCAGCTTTTTAGGTCGGTTTCAGTAGCCACCGTAGCTGCTTTCCTCATTGCCATCGACGGGCATCACTTTGTGCAATCGCGCTTTGCTCTGCTCGATATCTTCCTCATGTTCTGGTTGCTAGCCACCTTCGTGTTACTTCTGGCTGATAGGACGCATGCGCGGCGAAAACTCGCATCCAAGATTGCGGCAAATGCCCGTGAAAACGGCGGTATTCCCGCTGACAGTTTCATGAAGTTCGGCCCTATACTTGAGTTCCGGTACTGGCGTTTTGCGGCGGGTATTACTGCCGCGCTGGCAGCAGGCGTGAAGTGGAATGCGCTGTTCTTCATCGCCATCTTTGGTATTCTCACCGTTCTATGGGACATGAACGCCCGACGCATTGCGGGCGTGAAAAACTGGCTACTGGCAGGCATCGTTAAAGACGGTATTCTCGCCTTCGTGTACATGATCATCTGCGGCATTTTCTGGTACGTCCTGACGTGGAGCGGCTGGTTAGCATCTTCCACCGCCTACCACCGCAACTGGGCGCAAGAGCACCCAGGTGAGGGCGTCCAGTGGTTGCCCGCTCCCCTGCGCTCCTTATGGGAATACCATGTCAGCGCATATACCTTCCACACGGGGTTGAGTTCTGAACACACCTACATGTCGCCGGCCTGGAAGTGGCTCATTCTTGCGCGTCCCACTTCTTACTACTACGAATCCCCCAAAAACGGCATTGACGGGTGCACCGTTGATAGCTGTTCATCGGCTGTTCTCAATATCGGTAACCCGTTGATTTGGTGGTCGTTTATTATCGCGGCGGTCTTTGCTCTTGCCATCATGGTGATTCGACGCGACTGGCGTTTTACCGCGCTATGGATTGTTTTCGCGGTGGGCTATTTCCCGTGGTTCTTGTACCCGCACCGCACCATGTTCTTCTTCTACGCTCTTTCATTCGAGCCCTACATGGTGCTCATGTTGGCTGGTCTTTTGGGTCTTATTCTTGGCCGCCGTAGCGACAGCGTACGACGCCGAAAGATCGGTTTGTGGGTTGTTGGCATTTATCTGATTGTTGCCCTCCTGCTCAGTATTTTCTTCCTGCCCATTTGGACGGCTCAGGTGATTCCCTACGAGCACTGGCGCTGGCGTATGTGGTTTGACGCGTGGATTTAACCGTTGCGTTAGCTAGCCCGGTAGAAAAAGAGTGACATTATAAAAGCGTCGCGCTCTCCTTATATTCCAGGGGAGCGCGACGCTTTTGTGATGCTGAGGCAGTTATCAACCGCGTGAGCACGGTGTAGTAAGTGCTCCTGCCTAGTCCTGCGAGAGCTTCTGCTTGAGCGCTAAACGATCCGCTGCATTCTTGCGGGCACGTTCACGACGGAACTTCGTGGGCCATGACAGCACCATGACCAAAATCGTGAAGAGCAGAGCCAGCGCCGCTACCGCAATACCCGCGTCCACCCAAAACTGCGGCGGGTAAAGACGAATCAGTGTATCGGATGCGCGGAACATCCAGTTGCCCTGCGGGAAGAAGAGCTCGTGAAAGCGGGTAAAGAAGCTTTCCCAGCCCAGCGCACCGAGAACACCAAGGGCAATCATGAGTACCAGGGTTATCCATGAGCCCGCGAAGATGCTCTTGCGGATAGCACCGGGGGCACGTTCTTTGAGGCTGTGTGAGCTGAAAAGAGCCAGTGCCGTCCACACGGTTGCAAGAATCATCGCTACAATCATCACGTGCTTGACGTCTGTCATGTGCGCAACTTCTTTAGCCAAGAACCACTTGTGTCCCTGAGCGTTGGTGAGGTCAGAGAGGTAGGTACTGGGCGCAAAATTGAGAATGTATTCGAGCCCGTAAGATCCCAGACGCATCCTCTCTGCAGTGTCAAAACCGTAAGAATCAGCGGGGAATCCCGGCCGATGGTAGGCAAGCCACAAGAAACCCGTGGTTGCAATCAGGCGCACTGACAAAGCGAGCGTCACCAGCGGCACAGCAAGTGCGATAATGATCTGTCGCAAACGCAAGAAACGCGGACGGTCGTTCACCGCAATCTCGCGAGCATTGGCACGCTCAGCGGCTTCGGTCTGCTGATCGGCGATGCTGGCAGGAGTTTTGGGAGCAGCGGTAGAAGCTGCCACCGCCGCTACGTCAGATTCTTGCCCGCGATGTTGAATGGGACCTTCTGACACCTCGTCAGCTGTAGAAGCCTCACCGGTCGCTAAGCCATCATTTTCCTCGGCTACCGGGGGCTGCTCAGCAGCAGCATCCACGTCGTGCGTCAATGCCGCCGGGCGGTCAACGGTCTTACCAGACTCCGAAACCGTCTCAGCACGACGAGCGCGCAGAAGCTTATCGGTAGCCCGCGCGCTCTCGGCTGCTTGCTCCTTATCGGCGCCAGCACCAGAGGGAGTATCGGCCTGATGATCATTAATTGCCGGTGCGAGGTTCTCCCACTCGCGTCCTTCATTGTTAGGGGCCACTGCAGTGATTCTCCTTGCTGATTACGCTGATATCTAAAAAGTCTCCCGCGCTAGTGCACGGGAGACCTACAAATGTTATGCGCTTGGTTTACCAGTCACCTTTATAGTTCTCATCCGAGTAGGACGCGAAGGGGATATTCCAGTCGCCGTAGCCGTTGTCCGGATCAGCCATAGGGTAGCCGGTGTTAACGGTTTCAACGATGTCGCCCACATCGAAGGTATCGAAGAAGTACTGGGCATCAGCGGGCATCATACCCAAGCAACCGTGCGAAACATTGCCGACACCCACATATGCGTAAGCTGAAGGCAGAGCCTGGTGCACGAACACACCCGAATTAGTCAGACGAGAAGTGTTGTGAGCGGTAAAGGGCTCGTACCAGTGAGGGTCGCCCTTCTTCAGTCCAAGCGTCGTCGGATCAAACTTGTAGGTAGCCTCTTGCTCAATCACCACGAGCTTGCCCACCACGGACGGCCAGTCTTCGTTACCCAAAGTAATAGGCACAGTGTTCACAAGCTTATCGTTGACGAACATCTGCATGGTCTTGGTGTTGTTATCAGCAAGTGCGTAACGCTTATCGCTCGTGGAGAAGTTCACCACGAGGTTAGAGTTACCAATCATGCCGTTGCCCAAGTCAACACCCAGAATATTGGCTTTAGCGGTAATGGCAGTACGCGCAGGAAGGTAGTCTTCGGTACGCCAGCGTGCAACGGTATCTGAGTACCAGCGAATCTTACCTTCGCCAACACCCTTGCCGGTGACGCTAATGAGCTTCTCAATCGCATCCTTATTGACCACAGGCTCTGAGAAGTGGAACTCAAGAATCTGGCCAACGCCATAGACGCCGCCCTCTTGAACGTTAGGAATCCACGCGTCTGCCTGGTTAGCGGCAGTTACAGTGCCAAAGGTGCTCTCGCCCTTGCCCTCAACCTTTTGGGAATCGATGGCGGTGTACATCAGAGTGTACTGAGTATCGAATTCAAGGTCTTCGCTGGACGTCCACGTAGTTTTATCGTCGCTCAATGTGCCCTTGAGCTCGGCACCAGTAGTGTCATTCACCAGCTTTACCGATTTGAGGGTGGTTCCCTCTTCACCGGTTACAGTCGCCGGATGCGTGGGATTATGCTCGGTTGCTTCGTTCTCAGGAACAACGCTGACCTTACCCGCGTACTTCGGTTTCTCCGACGGAGTTGCAGAGGCAGAGGATGATGCGTTGTCTGCTGACGAACCACACGCTACTAGCCCAAACGCCGAGGTTAAACCGAGCGCCGACAGACCCAATGCCTGACGGCGAGACGCCATGCTCTCTTTGGGGGAAAAAGCCACGTTGAATCCTTTACACGAATAGCTCACAGTAAAAACCGTGAGTACCTGTTCTAGGTAAATCTAAAGAAAAGCGCGCACCGCGATGCGCGCTTAGTAATCTGGGGTTACTTAATACTAGTTCTAAACGCCTCGAAGTGGCGGAAAATTATCTGATGATTCTTGTGATGAAGGCGATGCTGAAGAATCAACCCGTACTACCTGCCAACCCTGAGGTGCAGTCAGACGGTCAGCATGAAACTCGCATAGATCATAAGCGTGAGGTTCGCGATGCACAGAAAGCGGGCCGATCACAGCAGTTGAATCTGCATAAGCGTAGGTCAGCGTAAGCACCGCTTCACGAGTGCAGGTCTGACGGGAGCAAAGACGTTGTTGTGCCATGAAACTAAAGTACGCTTTCCTAGATAGCTTGCTTACGAAGACGGCGGCGCTCGCGTTCGGAGAGTCCACCCCAAATGCCGAAACGTTCGTCGTTCTCCATTGCATATTCTAGGCACGCATCGCGCACGGGACACTCGCTACACACGCGTTTAGCGTCTCGTGTTGAGCCACCTTTTTCAGGAAAGAATGCCTCGGGGTCAGTTTGCGCACAGAGCGCGTCGGCTTGCCAGGCAAGTTCCCCATCGTCGCCGTCGGTGCTGTACAGACCAGCTGCCGCTTCCCACAGGGAGAGAGCGTCGGGGTCATTTGAGAACAGGTCGATATTTTTTGCCTGCTGGCTATTGTGAGCCTTTTTAGCGTCCTTCGCTTTATCGCGCGCATCGGCTGCGGTCAGTAGTGAGGTTGCTTGTTGTTCTAGATACTGTGCAGATTGCATAGTGTAACGCTGGGTTGCTACGGAGAAACTTTCCGCTTCACTCCTGTACTGAGTAAACGAACCCATGTTTCGCCCCTTCGTATCCAATGACGGTGAGTAGTGTGGCTCTTATTGAACACGCACGGTGATGCACACGGTGAACGTAAAGAAGAGCTCCCAACAGCTCCTATTTACTTGTAGGCACAACTGTGTCGCGTAAAAACCCTAGAAACTAATTGAACGTGTGTTTACCCCTGTTCGTCAAGCTGGGTTCTCAAATTAACCGATTTTAGACAACGCATATTTCTAGGATTTGTTATTTTTTATGGTATAAGCTATTAGAGTTTTCACTCAGTTTAGTTAACCAAACAAGAACCACCTAGTCACCCCCTGAAACTTTTCAAAGGTAGTAGCGCGGTCGTACAGTGAGACCATGTCTTCACTATCAGTTTCACGGTTCTTAGAAACCCTCAAAAAACGTCAGTCACCTTCTCTGATTTGGTACTCTGCTCCCGGTGAGCGCGTTGAGCTCTCCGGACGCGTCTTCGACAACTGGGTTGCAAAAACAGCCAATTTTCTGGTTGAAGAACTCGATGTAGAAGTCGAAGACTCTGTGATGCTCCCGCCTCAGCTTCACTGGCGCACCCTTGCAATAGCGGTAGCCGGTTTGCAAGTGGGTGCAACTATTGTTCAGCACGCGGAGGACGCCCGTGCGGCTTTTGCTTTTTCGCCAGAAGATCTTGATGGTGCTGATGCCGAATACGCGGTACTCATTGAGCGTTCAGCTTTAGGGATGCGATACATGGGCGAGGTACCTGCATCCCTCGATCCTGTTGATTATGCCGCCGAGGTGTGCAGTTTTGCCGATGTTTATATGGGGTTCAACCAGCCAGAGACAACCACACCTGCTTTTGAGTCTCTCTCGCACGCAGAGATCCTTCACGCCGCAAATAATCTCGCAGAAAAACTCCCCCAGGCTCTCCCGTCAGCGATCCAAGCCGTTGAAATATCCGGTGACCTCACGCATCCCTCAACTCTCACCCAGTTCTTCGCAGCACAAATCGCAGGCTACGCAACCGTAGTGCTAGACCCAGAAATTGACTTTGAGAGCACCGGCCGTCGAGACAAGATTTTCAGCGACGAAAAAGCCCTGCCTTACCCCTCTCTTTAAAAGTTGCATCACCTCAACCACTTTCCTGTGAGGTAGGTTTCACGAAATGCGTTATAACGGTTACCCTAGAAACGTGACTTCATATCCTGTAACCGGACCAAAAATTGGCGTTGTTGGCGGCGGGCAGCTAGCTCGCATGATGGCTCCTGCAGCCACTGAACTCGGATTTGATCTGCGCGTCCTTGCAGAATCCCCCGAAGTTTCTGCTGTAGCAGCTGCAAAAGAGACACCTGTGGGTGACTACAAAGATTTAGAGGCGCTCCGCGAATTTGCACGCGATGTAGACGTACTCACCTTTGATCACGAGCATGTGCCTGGCGAGTACTTGCAGACCCTGATGAGCGAAGGCGTCAATGTACAGCCTCGCCCCGATGCCCTGCTACACGCCCAAGACAAAATCGAAATGCGTAAAGCAGTAGACCGCCTTGGTCTACCCAACCCGCGCTGGGCTGAGGTAACTACCGTTGATGAGCTGGTGGCTTTCGGCGATTCATCAGGGTGGCCTGTTGTTCTGAAAACTCCGCGCGGCGGCTACGACGGCAAGGGCGTGATGGTTCTTAATGACGCCGCAGAAGCTCGCGGTGAAAAACCTCAGCAGTGGTTTGATGGACTGGCAGAACGCACAGATTTCTCATCACTTTTGGTTGAAGAGAAGGTTGCCTTCTCACGCGAACTTTCCGCCCTGGTAGCACGACGCGACTCGGGCGAAGTACGCCCCTGGCCCGTTGCTGAATCCATTCAGGTGAACTCGGTGTGCGATGAGGTCATCGCACCGGCACCCGGCATTGACGACGCTGTTGCCCAGCGCGCGCAGGACGCCGCCGTCAAGCTCGCATCCGAACTCGGTGTTACCGGCGTTATGGCAGCGGAACTCTTTGAAGTTCCCGGCTCAGAACACGGTTTTTTGGTCAACGAACTCGCCATGCGCCCGCACAACTCAGGGCACTGGACGCAAGACGGTTCCGTCACCAGCCAGTTCGAACAGCATCTTCGCGCGGTACTCAATCTGCCCCTGGGCGATACTGCGCTCAAAGGCGAAGTAGCTCTCATGAAAAACTTCCTCGGCGGCGCCAACGAAGACCTCTTTGCAGTACTGCCCACTGTTTTAGAAACGGACGCCCGCGCCAAAGTACACCTGTACGGCAAGAGCGTGCGTCAAGGTCGCAAAATCGGCCATATCAACATGACGGGCCAGGTAGCTGAACTGGATCAGCTACGCGCATCGGCGACACAGCTAGCCTCCTACTTTACCGACGGCATCGACAACTAACACCTTTACGTTGCAACCTGCGCTACACAGCTTGTTGCACACACCCGCAAGGAGAAAACAATGGGATCACCCTATAACTCTCAGCAGCCCATCGTTGGCATCGTCATGGGATCAGACTCCGACTGGCGCGTGATGGAGGCCGCCGCCGAAGTTCTCGAAGAATTCGGCATCGCCTACGAAGCAGACGTTGTGTCCGCACACCGCATGCCCGAAGACATGGTCGAGTACGGCCATAAAGCGCACGAACGCGGCATCCGCGTAATCATCGCAGGTGCTGGCGGCGCCGCACACCTTCCCGGTATGCTCGCGTCCCTCACTCCCCTGCCCGTGATCGGCGTACCCGTCAAGCTCAAGAGCTTGGACGGTATGGACTCCCTACTCTCTATCGTTCAGATGCCTGCCGGCGTCCCCGTAGCAACCGTCTCTATCGACGGCGCACGCAACGCAGGCCTGCTGGCACTGCGTATGCTCGGTAGCGGCAACGACGACTTCGCAGCTCAGGTACGCGCGGATCTTCAAGAATTCGCATCCTCACTGCGTCAGACCGCAATGGACAAGGGCTCTGTTCTGCGCTCACGCGTTGAAGAACGCCGTGAAGACTACGAAAACGAGTCCTCACAGCGCACCACCATCGCATCAGCATCAGGTAAAGCAACTACCCCCAACAATGAGAATCTTCTTCCTACCGCAGATGAAGACTATGTTGGACCTTATGCTCCCTAGCATGCAGATTTAGGAAGATTCCCAGTTTTCTTCGCTACAGTGGTCAGGTAGATAAAACACCTGGCCACTGAAGCATTTAAACGCCCAGAATAAGGACGTTAGAGTTATGGACACACCCAAAAGAACAATCAGCGCAACACGCGTAAAGGGCGATAAACTCACCCAAGCGCGTTATACGGATCCCCTTCACCATCCCGAAGTTGCCTCTGATTCTATTAAGGTGCGTCGCGCCTGGGTTTTTGTGCTGCTCACCCTGTTAGTTCCCGGATCGGTTCAGCTGATCGCTGGCGATAAGAAGCTGGGACGGCGAGCGCTCGCTGTGACTCTTATAGTGTGGGCCTGTATTGCGTTGATTATTGTTGGCAGTTTTACAGCCCGTACCGCGGTGCTTTCGCTCTTTACCAACCGATTTTTGTTGTTGGTTTTTATTGCTGTGCTTATTGCGCTGGCGGCGCTGTGGATTTTTCTATTTCTCAACACCCTCAAGATTATTCAAGTGCGGTCACTGCCGTCTCGCGCTAGGGTTCCTGTTGTTTTGGGGCTGGTGGCGCTCACCGCTATTACCAGTGGCGGGTTGGCATACACCGCCTATATCGCTTCGGTTGGACGCGGCGCGCTGGGCAAGGTCTTCGCTGGTTCGGGTACTTTGACTCAGCATGAGGGACGCTACAACATTTTGCTCATGGGTGGCGATGCGGGTGCTGACCGCGTCGGGCGACGCCCCGACTCTATGACGGTCGTGTCAATCGACGCGTCCACCGGACAGGCGGTCACTATTTCGGTTCCGCGTAACCTGCAAAATGCCCAGTTTTCGGAAGATTCGCCGCTGTGGCAGATTTACCCCGAGGGTTATAACTGCGGTGACGAATGCATTCTTAACGCGCTCTACACCGATGTCACCGCCAACCACACTGACTTGTACCCTGATTCCAACGACCCCGGCGCTGAGGCGACCATGGACGCGGTGTCCGGCTCCATCGGTTTGCAGATCGATAACTACATGTTGATCGATATGGAGGGTTTCGCGTCCCTCATTGATGCTTTGGGCGGCATCACTATCGATGTGGGTGGACGCGTACCGATCGGCGGCGGTACTGACCTCATCACCGGTGAGAAGAACCCGATTGATGGTTACATTGAACCGGGCGTGCAGCACCTCGATGGCTTCCATGCCCTGTGGTACGCGCGTTCCCGTGAGGGTGCATCGGATTATGACCGCGAGGCACGTCAGCGATGTGTGCAGGCAGCAATGCTCAAGCAGTTAGAGCCTGCCAACGTGCTGACCAAATTCGCTGACATTACAGCAGCTGGCGAGCAGATCGTAGAAACCAACATCCCCGAATCTGGGTTGAGTGAACTTGGTGACGTTGCTATTAAGTCGCGTCAGCACGATCTGATTCAGTTCGCTATCGCTCCCCCCTACTTTGAAGATATCTTCCCTACCTACCCGGATTACGATGAGATTCACTCGCGTGTTCAGCAGGTAATTGCAGACTCTGCAGAGGGTAAGACGCCTGAGGCAACAGTGGCTATGGCACCGAAGTCTGAGGCACCTCAGCAGGTCTTCCAAAGCGTAAGCGGTGAAGTAACGACCATCGAATCAGCCGCCGAGCTGACCTCAAACGGTACCTGCTCCGTTCCCTAAAACACTAACGCCCGCCGAGTTTTATACCCGGCGGGCGTTGTTTATAACCGATAGACTAAAGCACATGAGTAATATTCTGCAGTCTTCCATTTGGGCAAAGTTTCAAGAATCAAACGGCCACAAGGTCTTCACCGGTTCAGGCACCGGCTGGAGCTACATGGCTACATTAGAGGGCGGCAAAACCGGCCGTTACCTTTACTGCCCCTACGGCCCCGTCGCATCCTCAGCTTCTGCATTTGATGAAGCTATTGCAGAACTCACCCGCGTAGCCCGCGACAACAAGTGCCTGTTCGTGCGTATTGAACCCACTAACGATGAAATTTTTGAGGGCACTGTGCCTTCCGCTTTCTTGCGCGCACGCGGTTATAAAATTTCACCGCGCCAGGTACAGCCTTCACATACTCAAATCATTGATCTGAACCAGGATGAAGAAGCAATTCTGAAGGATATGAAGTCCACCAACCGCAACCTTCACCGCAACATCCATAAGAAGGGCGTGACCTTCGAAACCTCCCAGAACCCTGCGGACCTCGATATCCTGCTTAAGTTCTTGGACGAGACCGCAGGCCGCACCGGCTTTAACCGTCAGCGCGACGAGTACCTCAAGCAGGTGGCAAAGGTGCTCATGCCCGCCGATGCCGCTACCCTTTACCTCGCTAAGGTTGAGGACGAGCCCATCGGCGCCGCTTTTGTCTACGACTCCAATGACACCCGCACCTACGCGCACGCGGCAACTTCTTTCGAGCACCGTAAGCTCTCAGCTGGCATCCCCCTGGTGACTAACCTGATTGTGGATGCGAAAGCTAAGGGACTGAAGTACGTTGACCTCTTTGGCATCGCACCGAACGATGATCCCAACCACGAGTGGGCGGGCTTCACCAAGTTCAAGAAGTCCTTCGGCGGCCAGTCCGTAGAATTCCCCGGCACTTGGGATGTGCCCGTCAACGCCACCGGTTACAAGGCGTACACCGGCGTCTACGCGGCAAAGAGCAAGGTACCGGTTGTTAAGTCCAAGCTGATGGACGCCAAGGCTAAAGCACTGCCGGTTGTAAAGAACACCGTAGCTAAAGTACGCGCAAAGATCGGTAAGTAAAACCGACTGCGCTTCATAAGAAATGCGTCCTCGAGGCTGATGCCGCGAGGACGCATTTGCATTACGTTAGATCTTAGCCGTTAACAGCAGGAAGCTGAGGGTCATTCGCAGTTAAGCGCGCCTCGCCCAAGGCGTTCAAAGTGATCTCTACCTTTGAATCATCAGATTCAATGAGCCGTGAAGCGGGTACGGCCCATTTGATACTGCCACCTTCAAAGTCCTGGAGGTAGTACTTCTGTCCGTTCTCTTCTACATAGCGACCGTCAGCCAAAGGCAGACCAAGTGCTCCAGCGTTGGTAATTTCATCAGTATAGGGACTACCGTAGACCCAGGCTGAAGCGAAATTGTGGTCCCAGCGACCGTCAAAACGGGTCATCTGGAAACCTAGAACATCAGAGCGAACAGCTTTAGCACCCATCTTTGGAGTACCATCCGGGTTAGCTGCAATAATCAAGGCTGAGTCACCATCTTGAAAGTACAAGGCTTGCTGGTTACCCATCAAAGTTGCATACTTTGACCAGTCAACGGTTGCAGGATCGGTCAAAGAAGCAAGTTCAGGCTCGTTATCGATGATGTAATTGCCGTCTCTGTCAGAGGATACAGTTACAGATTTCGTCATAAAACCGGTAACTTGCGTTTCTCCGCCTTCAGGTTCATCGAAATAGGTAATCATGTAGTTGTAGATGGGGCCACCGCGACCATCGCCGATACTTCCCGAGTACTTAATAGTGCCAAATCTGTCAGGATCTTTAACAAACTCATCGAATACCCTAGGATCCATCCAACCCGCGGTATCTGCTTTGGAGTCGTAAACAAAGATGAACTCAGATGTTTTCTCAATCAGAAAACGGTCATCCAACGGAGTTAGGTTTCCGGTGTAACCTTCTGCGCGAATATCGTATCCGTGTACCTGCGCAGCAGATTCGAGCTTTACAGTACCTTCTTGGGTCAGCTCAACCGTAGGTCGCTCCGAACCTCGAGTCCATGTCACAGTGCCGTAGTCAAAAGTCTGAGTCGAGGTATTGCCGTTCCACGTAGCGGGTGCAATCGGTAGCCCCAGCAACGACAGCTTACCTGAATTATAGTTTTCCCAAGTCCACACCTGACGGGCAGCCTCATTGGTCTTCAACCACTCCACCTCGTACACAGGAGCATTAGCCACGCGAACACCGTTAGCGTCAGCCGCAGTCACATACGCAGTGGTATCTGTCTGCAATAGTAGAGCGTTTTTATACTGAACGTAAGTCGCCTTTGACCAGTCCAAATTAGCAACAAGATTCTCAGGCTGAGCAGGATCAGTCGGCTCAGTCGGCTGATCAACAACCGGAGCATTATCAGGGAAGCATGCATTAGTTTTGACGCGGTCCTTCTTCCACTGGTTACCCTCAGCACTATTGAGATCAACCGATGATGACGGCTGGGTTTTCGCATCAACCACAACCATCCAACGAGTCTTACCGTCGAAGGTGGTCACTGACTGACCACAGAACGTATTGTTCCACGAGTCACTTTCCAAAGCACCAAACTTCTCAACACCACCGGCATTCTTGAATGCCTGAATTTCCTGGGCGTTGGTGAGAGTACGAGTACCGGTGCGCTGACTGTAAGTCACCAGACCGTGCTCAAATTCCTGGGCGGACGCGCCGTTGGCAAACTTCTGCTCATCAGTCACCGGATTGCCAAGTTCCCCTTGATGCGCTTGACCGTATTTACCGATGGCGGTTGATGCATTGATGGTAGCAGCGTTTGCTACGCCGGGCGCTGCGCTGAGCAACATGGCTGCCGATAGGAAGGCAACGCCTAGTTTTTGGGTGGTTTTCCCCATTGTTTTCCCCTAATGATGAAAGTGTGCGAGAGCGGTTCACTTTAAGATGGTGGCTCTCAATAACTACCGAGGGGTAGCTATACTGCTAGCGTATGAAAGCCAGCATAGTTTTACTGAGCGTTCAGCTTCCTTTCAGCATTTTGTCCCCATAACTGTTGGAATAAAACAGTAAATGAGGCTTCATATTACGGGGAGAACAAAAATGCTCCCGCACACAGTACAGGAGCATTTTCATCGCGACTCTAAAATTTAGTCTTCACAATAACTAAATGGAAAACTAATTATTCGGCATGTTCTTTTCGAGAATGCTTTCCCAGCGTGCCAAGTTGTGCTCTGCGTCGACGGTTCGGATAGTGCCTGACTTTGAGCGCATAATCATTGACTGGGTAGTGATGGTGTTGCGACCGTAGCGCACACCGCGTAGCAGCTTACCGCCGGTGATGCCGGTTGCGGCAAAGTAGCAGTTGTCAGAAGTAACGAGCTCATCGGTGGTTAGCACCGCATCAAGATCATGTCCGGCGTCCAGTGCCTTCTGACGTTCCGCGTCATCGGTGGGAGCCAAGCGTCCCTGTATGATGCCGCCGGTTGCTTTGATAGCACACGCAGCCACAATGCCCTCAGGGGTGCCGCCGGTACCGAGCATGAGGTCGATACCTGAATTTTCACGGCAAGCAGCGATGGCGCCAGCCACGTCGCCATCAAGAATCATGCGGGTACGCGCACCGGTTGCACGGATTTCTTCAATGATTCCGCTATGGCGCGGACGGTCAAGAACACAAACGGTCAGCTGGTTAATCTTCTTGCCTTTAGCTTTCGCCACAAGGTGCAGATTCTGTTTAACAGGCAAACGCAAGTCGACCAGATCAGCAGCCTCAGGGCCGGTCACCAGCTTTTCCATGTAGAAAACAGCTGAGGGGTCGAACATTGAGCCACCGTCTGCAACAGCAATAACGGAAAGTGCGTTGTCCATACCTAGAGCAGTCAGTCGGGTACCGTCAATAGGGTCAACAGCTACATCCATCTTGGGGCCGGTTCCATCACCAACAGATTCACCGTTGTAAAGCATGGGCGCTTCATCTTTTTCGCCTTCACCGATGACAACGGTGCCGTTGAAGTTCACGCTTGAGAGGCGGTAACGCATGGCATCTACTGCCGCGCCGTCTGCCTTATTTTTGTCGCCTGCACCAACCCAGGGTGCGGATGCAATAGCCGCCGCTTCCGTTGCGCGCACGAGTTCTAGCGCGAGGTTGCGACCAAAGTTTTCGTTTTTAGCTGCTGACATTATCTCCCCTTTGAGTGTTTTCAGCCCTGCGGTGTCTACCGGTCTCGCGGCGCATCGTTGCGCGCGATATTTCAACAATAACCATTTTCGGGGCTTTGGCGCAGTTTCTGCAGAGCTTTACCGGAAAGATTACCTGTGTCTTGTTTCACTTCTGCTCAATATGACGGGCTAGTACTTGCACCTTTTATCACCTTATTGCGGTTATCGCTTTGGCAACCGCACCATTTGTACGTGACAATAGGGAGGTGACTTCATCGCAGCATCAGAATTCTTCTTCAGCCGGTTCCGTGTCAGCTGCGGAGCAACAAGCTCCCGCGACCGTTGCGGACGGTGTGAAACCGCAGATTACCGCAAAGCAGGCTCAGCGCATCAACGCGCCGGTACGTAACATGATTATCTCCATGGTGGTGCTCGTTGTATGCATTGTTCCCGTTTTGTGGCTGATGCCCCAGCCCAACAAAGACCCGTACCAGGCAGAAGTTGATTTGCCAAAGGTCGCGTATGAGGCGGGTGAAGCATCTTCCTTTGCTGTTGCTGCACCGGAACTTGAGGGCTGGCACTATAACTTTGCGCGCTGGAATTCTAACCAGGCAGACAAGATTAACTACTGGGAAACCGGTCAGATTACCGGCTCAGATCACTTCATTACCCTCAAACAGGCAGATGCGTCTAAGACCAATGACAGCTGGATTGCGCAACAAACTAACAATGCAGCGCCCCAGGGCAACGAGAGCGTGAGTGGCGTAAATTGGGACGTTCGCACCGGTCAAAACGATAAAGATGAAACCGTTACCTATTACATCGGTGAGGTCTCAGGAACCACCGTCATTATGTACGGTAGCGATGTTCCTGGCACCGACTTCGCTCAGTTAGCTGACGCTGTGGTGAACTACCAAAAGCAGCCCACAGCAACAGCCTCTCCCACATCAACTTCCGACACCGGAATTCAATAAGACACAAAATCTGGCACAAGAAATACTCTTGTGCCGCTTTTGAATGCGCTTATAATGAAGCTCACTTACCTCAAGTTTGAAAGGCTTTTGATGAATACCTCAATCACCACCCCCGCTGAGGCTTGGCATCGACTTGAAGAAGGCAACGCCCGTTTCGTGTCCTCTTCATCTGAGCACCCTAACCAGGACGCCCTGCACCGCGCGTCCTTGGCATCCGGTCAGGCACCGTTTGCCGCCATTTTTGGATGCGGTGACTCGCGTCTAGCCGCGGAAATCATCTTCGACCTCGGCCTGGGTGATGCCTTCGTTATTCGAACAGCGGGGCAGGTTATTGATAACTCGGTGTTGGGCTCTATCGAATACGCTATCGATGATCTGAATGTTCCCCTCGTGATGGTGCTGGGTCATGACTCCTGTGGCGCTGTTACTGCGGCAAAGACAGCGCACGATACCGGAACTATGCCTCACGGTTTTGTACGTAACCTCGTTGAACGCATCCTGCCCTCAGTCATCTCACCGGCGCTACCGGCAGAGCCAACCGTCAACGACATGGTGGTGGAGCACACCCGTCAAACAGCTGCCCGCATCGCAGAGCAGTCACACATTATTGCTCAGGCGGTCGCGGCAGAGAACACCGCCGTGATTGGCGTCTTCTATCACCTTGCAGACGGTAAAGCAGAGCTGGTGTACTCTTCATCGCCTGAAATTACTGCGTCCTAAGATTTTATCCCCTCAAGACCGCATATCTCCATGCCGCAATAAACCTACATATTTTCAGCTCGATGAGGTTCACCTCACGCATGGGGTTTATGCTGGTTATATGGCAGAAAACACTGAATACCGTATTGAACACGACACCATGGGCGAAGTCCGCGTTCCCGCTAACGCACTCTACAGCGCGCAGACTCAGCGCGCCGTTGAGAACTTCCCCATCTCAGGTCAGACTCTAGAGCCCGCACACATTCGCGCACTCGCTCTGGTTAAGAAAGCAGCTGCTACAGCTAATGAAGAGTTGAACGTGCTCGACGCTGAGCGCGCGCAGGCTATCCGCACCGCAGCGGACGCTGTTGCGGCGGGCAAGCACAACGATGATTTCCCGATTGATGTTTTCCAGACCGGTTCGGGCACCTCATCAAATATGAACACCAACGAGGTACTGGCAACCCTGGCAAACCGTGAGCTCGAGGGCAAGGGCGTCAACGTTCACCCCAACGACCACGTCAACGCATCGCAGTCATCAAACGACGTTTTCCCGACCTCCGTTCACGTTGCAGCTACCGAGGCCCTGATTAACGACCTCAAGCCTGCGCTGGACTACCTGGCAACTTCACTGGAGAAGAAGGCTAAGGAATTCAAGGACGTCGTTAAGTCCGGCCGCACCCACCTCATGGATGCGACCCCCGTAACCCTGGGCCAGGAATTTGGGGGCTATGCAGCGCAGATTCGCTACGGTATCGAGCGTATTGATGCGTCCCTCCCCCGCGTCGCTGAGGTTCCCCTCGGTGGCACCGCAGTGGGAACCGGCATCAACACCCCCGACGGCTTCTCAGCACGAGTTATTGAACTGCTCGCCGAAGAAACCGGCCTGCCACTGACCGAAGCACGCAACCACTTCGAAGCACAGGCAAACCGTGACGGTCTGATTGAAGCATCAGGTCAGTTGCGCAACATCGCGTACTCACTGATGAAGATCAACAACGATATCCGCTGGATGGGTTCAGGCCCCAACACAGGTCTCGGCGAACTTCATATTCCTGACCTCCAGCCCGGCTCATCAATCATGCCCGGTAAGGTCAACCCCGTAATTTGTGAAGCTGTTATTCAGGTAGCTGCACAGGTTATCGGTAATGACACCACCATCGCGCTGTCCTCCACCAATGGCGCATTTGAGCTCAACGTCGGTATTCCCGTCATGGCTGCAAACCTCTTGCAGTCCATCCGCCTGCTCTCCAACGCAACCCGCGTCATGGCAGAGAAGATGATTGACGGTCTGGAAGCTAACGAAGAACGCGCACGCTTCTTGGCTGAAGCTTCACCGTCAACCGTTACCCCGATGAACAAGCTCATCGGCTATGAAGCAGCAGCGAAGATTGCTAAGTACTCAGTGGCTAACAAGACTACGGTGCGCGAGGCAGTTATTGCTCTTGGCTACGTAGAACGCGGCGAAGTCACCGAGGAACAGCTGGATTCAGCTCTCGATGTTACCAAGATGCTGGGTAACTACTCCTAAGAATCAGCGGCTAAGTTAGAGAGGAATCGAGCGCCGCCTTGTTTCTACTCAATCACTAACGATTTTTCCTTCCAGGTCTTTCGCGCGCACTTGTTGTGGGCGAAAGACCTGGGAGGAAATTTTCGTTTAAAGACTCTGCCGGATAGAGGACGACTCCCCTGTGATCCATTTCTATGTTGCTGCACGTTTACCCCCCATTTTTCGCATCTTTGAGGGCGAGCAGAAGCACCGGAGAAAACTGGTTTCACCGCCTTTATATATCGTTGACATCACATTCAACAGATAGCAAGCTCACTGATATTTCACAGGTGATGACCTTGAAAAGCTTGGCTAACCAGACAAGAATGAAAAGGTAAGAATTACTTGAACTCAAAAGTTTGGGAGATAAAGTGAAGCTCGCAGAGCAAATTGTGAGCCAGCTAATCGAAGCTGGCGTTTCACGCATCTACGGTGTCGTAGGTGACTCATTGAACCCTATCGTTGACGCGGTACGCGCATCCGGTGGCTCGGCCAAGGGCGGCATCGACTGGATTCACGTGCGCCATGAAGAGGCAGCAGCATTTGCGGCAGCAGCTGACGCTGAGATTACCGGTGAGCTCGCCGTCTGCGCTGGCTCATGCGGACCGGGTAACACCCACCTCATCAACGGTCTGTACGATGCTAATCGCTCGCACAACCCCGTGCTCGCTATCGCATCGCACATTCCTTCTGCTCAGATTGGCTCAGGCTACTTCCAGGAGACCCACCCCGAGCGCATCTTCGAAGACTGCTCCGTTTACAACGAGATGGCTGTAGCTCCGGCTCAGACCCTGCGCATCATCAACTCCGGTATCAAGCACGCTATCGCGCTGAATGGTGTTTCAGTGGTGACAATTCCCGGTGATATCGCGGACGCGGACGCTGTTGATCAGGTACCCGCACTTGGCGACCTGCGCCGTGGCGTCCTCACCCCCGATGCGGCAACTATTCAGGAAATCGCTGACCGCATCAACAAGGCTGAGAAGGTCGCTATCTTTGCTGGCGCCGGTGTTAAGGGAGCTCACGATGAGGTAATCGAGCTTGCGGATCTCGCAGCAGCACCCGTTGGTCACTCGTTGCGCGGTAAAGAATTCATTCAGTACGACAACCCCTTCGATGTGGGTATGACCGGTCTGCTGGGTTACGGTGCTGCGGCTGAGGGGCTTAAGGATGCGGATCTCATGCTTCTGTTGGGCACTGACTTCCCTTACGACCAGTTCTTGCCCGATACCGACACCATTCAGATTGATACCGCAGCTGAGGTTATGGGACGCCGCACCAACGTTGGTCTGCAGGTTGAGGGCGATGTTCGCGCAACTATCGCAGCTGTTCTGCCGCTAATCAAGCGCAAGAAGAACCGCAAGTTCCTCAAAGGACTGTTGAAGAAGCACAACACCGTAATGTCCAAGGTTGTTGGCGCATACACCACTAAGCCCAGCAAGTTCCAGAAGATTCACCCCGAATACGCGGCCTCAATCTTGAACGATGTTGCAGCTGACGACGCAATTTTCACCGCCGATACCGGCATGTGCAACGTGTGGACCTCACGCTACATCGAGCCCAACGGCAAGCGCCGCCTGATTGGCTCATTCTTGCACGGCTCAATGGCTAACGCACTGCCGCACGCTTTGGGTGCGCAGTTCTCACAGCCTAACCGCCAGGTGATTTCTGTGTCGGGTGACGGCGGTCTGAGCATGCTGATGGGTGAGTTGCTCACCGCTAAGATGTACAACCTGCCGCTGACTGTGGTTGTTTTCAACAACTCAACTCTGGGTATGGTCAAGCTCGAACAGCTGGTTCAGGGCTTTGAGGACTACGGCGTGGATGTTCCCCTGGTCAACTACGCTGACATCGCGACCGCCGCTGGATTCCAGGCTCAGCGTGTTGAGAAGCCTAAGGATCTTGAGAAGGCTTACCGTAAGGCGCTGGCTCATAACGGCCCGTCACTGGTTGAGATCATTACTGATCCCAATGCGCTGTCCATGCCTCCCGAGGTCGAAGCTAACCAGATCGTTGGTTTTGCAACTTCTATGAGCAAGATTGCGCTCAACCGCGGTGCGGGTGAGGCTGTCGCAATGGCTAAGTCCAACCTGCGTAACGCTCGCGCATGGCGTCAGTTCTCCTAAGGATTTAGTTCTCCTCTAGAACGCGATAAAGGTGCGGCACTCCTTCGTTGGAGCGCCGCACCTTTTTGCTTTTCGTCTTATACCTGTTCGAAGCCGAAGCGAGTGTGGCCGGTGTAGTTCAGCGCTGAGTCGATGCGCTCGCGCATCCTTTCGTTGACCAGGCCGTCTAGCTCATCTACCGAAACCCACTGCACCGCCGAGGATTCCTCATCGTTCACGCGAGCCACACCGCTGACATATTTACACAAAAAAGTGTGATCTAAGAACTGGCACTGGTCGCCATTACCGAAGGTCTGCGGCGGGTCAGCCTTGAGCTGGGTGAGCGCAACAACCTCTACTTCGACGTTGGCTTCTTCTTCAGATTCACGTAGCACGGTCAGCGCCGGGTTTTCGCCGGGATCCACGATGCCGGTGATGGGCGTCCACAGACCGTTATCGCTACGGCGTACCAGCAGGATTTTCTGGTCTTCATCGCGCACGATGACCGCGGTTGCGCCCGAGAGCCACAGCATGTCGTGACCAATTTTGCTACGCAACTCGGTAATAAATTCTGGGGTAGGCATAAGGTCAGTTCCTTTCGCGGAGAATCGTTAGGGTGCGGTGGCGGAGAAGATATCAGCAGGGGAAGGCATTTTTATGCCGGAAAAACCAAAGCGACGGTAGCTCCAGCGAGCATGAAAGGCCCAAAAGGTATATGGGATTTGAGGCTGGCTTTCTTGGTCAGTACTAGATACAGGCCGTAGCAACCACCAAAGACGAAAGCGAGCGTGGTGCCCCACAGTATATTGAGCGCTGAGAAATAACCCATTAGCATCCCGAGCACCCCGGCTAACTTTACATCACCTAGCCCTAAAGAGCGGCGCGAAATCATCCTGAATACCCAGTAGATTCCCAAAAGCACAACGGCACTGTATGAGGTTCTTCGCAGACCTTCAGCGCCTTCCGTCAGCACGAGAACCGTAAACAGGGCAACCCCAATAACGGCGTACATGGGCAGGACGATTTTGTCGGGAAGTCGGTGGATGGCTACATCAATACGCCACAGTTTCACGGCGCAAACCGCAAAATAAACGCTGGTAAGGATCAGCAGTGCGGCGCAGATCCAGCCGGTCGCATTTCCGTACGATGCGAACTCGTAGATACGAGCAAACATTAGGACCCAAAGCGACGCTGACGGTTAGCGTAATCGCGTAGCGCACGCAAGAAATCAGTACGACGGAAGTCCGGCCACAGTGCTTCGCAGAAATGAAATTCGGAGTAAGCGGACTGCCAGGTCAAAAAGCCTGAGAGACGCTGTTCGCCAGAGGTGCGAATCAAAAGGTCAGGATCAGGAAGACCGCGTGTGTAAAGATGACTTGAAATATCTGAAATCTCAAGGTTTTCTGCCAGCTCGCTCATGTCTTTACCTTCGGCCACCGCACCGAGAATGAGGTCCCGCACCGCGTCTACAATCTCCTGGCGTCCGCCGTACCCTACCGCAATATTGACGTGCAGGTCGCTAATGTCCTGGCTCTTCTCCACGGCATCTTCTAAAGTGCATCGCAACGACGAGGGCAGAGCTTCCAGTTTGCCAACACCCTGAATCTTAGCGATGCGAGCGTCCGACAACTCGGTGATAAATCCTTCGATGACTTCAAGAAGGTCTTTCAGCTCTTCTTCCGAGCGCTTTAGATTCTCGGTAGAGAGCATGTACAGGGTGACCATCGGTATTTTGAGTTCGCGGCACCAGCCCAAGAACTCAATGATGCGTTCGGCTCCCGCTTGATGCCCGTGCTTAGTGGTTTCGCCAAGCTGAGCAGCCCACCGGCGGTTGCCGTCGACCAGCACACCAATATGTTGCGGAAGGCGTTGCACAGGAATCGACGAGGTCAGCGCATGCTCGTAGACCTTGTACACCGGCTGCGGTACCTTCATCGTTCCCCTAATGTTCGATGCTCAAAAAGTTCTTGTTTCATTCTATAGGTAGCTACACGCGTTTTCATGATGCGGGCGCTGATCTGCTTCATCGAACACTGGAGTGCGCGAGGTTTATCAAACCTAAAAGTAGCTGATGATTTATTTAATATGCTGGGCTGATTCGCCGAGAGGGTTCATAATTAAAGAAGTGGAAGCAAGCTTCCTTCTTACCGATAAGTGAGCTCTCATGAAAGGTACTGCCATTACAGCCTCAACGCGCGCTCGGCCGGAGGTTCATTCTTTCCTCTCCCCCGACCATCCCTATTATGAGAAGAAGCCGCTGATGCGCGGCTGGCTTCACGCCGGTTTCGCACCCATCGTTTTTATAGCGGGAATCGTGCAAATTGTTCTCGCGGGTGGTGGTTGGCTGAGTCTTGCGTGCGCAATTTTTGCACTCACAGGCATCCTTCTCTTTGGCATCTCAGCGATTTATCATCGAGCCTACTGGTCAGAGCGTCTGCGTATGCTCTTCAAGCGCCTTGATCACGCCAATATCGCACTTGTGATTGCTGGAACGTATACGCCAATCGCTCTGACCTTGTTACAGGGTAGTCAAAGAAAACTGTTGCTGTGGATTATTTGGGGATGCGCGATAGGCGTGGTGCTCTTTCGCGTTTTGTGGACTGCCGCTCCTCGCTGGCTGTACACCCCGATTTACGCAATTATGGGCTTAATTGCGGTCTTTTTCTTGCCCGAATTTTGGCAGATTTCACCGGTTGCTACTGTGCTCATTGCAACGGGTGGAGCAATCTATATTCTTGGTGCGGTTTTCTACGGCACCAAGTTTCCACAACTTTCCCCGCGTCATTTCGGCTTTCATGAGCTTTTTCACGCTTGCACCATTATGGGCTATGTTCTGCACTACATTGCGATCATGTTCGCAATTTTTGCGGTGCGCGGCTAGCCACTGAGCGGGCTATAGGCAGAAGCCACTTAGCGCAAAGCCCGGATGCTGGTTCAACCAGCATCCGGGCTTTTGCATATACAACTAATGAGGCTTTAGCGCTTCTCGGCTCTACGCGATGAACCACTAACGCCGCCTTGAACAGTGTTACGATCAGGCTGGGCAGTAGACTCAACACGAGACTGAGAATTCTTACCCGCGGTTTCACCGTGAAGCTCGGCCTCACGCGCCTTGGCGTAGTCAACACGGTAGCGCAGACGACGCTGGCGGCGAGTCAAGTCCAAGCCCAGCAGGATAATAACGATACCCAGAACCATAGTCACCAAAAAGCCAGTAATGCCCGGTGAACCCAGCGGCGAGCCATCCTGGTTGTATTCCTGAATGGTACTGGTTGCTGTTGAAAGCTCAGCTGCCACAGGTACAGCCACAGTCAGAACAGATGAAAACATAGTTACAACCCTTTATTGTTGGGACGAAAAGTCGATACCGCTGGCAAAGTCATGCTCAGGCAGTGAAGTTTCTACCTTCGAATCAATCAGCACGTAATCATCGGTAGGCCATACTTCTTGTGACTGCACGGGAGTCAGCGCGAAGAACAAATCTTCTGGCCCAACCTGGGTTGCGTGCGCCAACAGCGCCTTATCACGCAACTCAAAATAGTCCTTAGACAAGATGCGCGTGGTCGTAGAGTGGCGCGATACAGGAGGCTGATGACCATCAACATCATCTTCCATACGGCGGGCAATCCACTCAGCAAACGGGCTCTCAAGACCGTTTGCCATCAAGTACTCATGCATAGCGTTCAGACGCTCAGGATTAAAAGCTCGGTCGTAGTAGAGCTTAAGCGGCTGCCAGGGTTCGCCCTCACCCACGTAAGCGTTCGCGTCACCAGCTTTTTCGTAAGCTTCAACAGCTACCTTATGCGACATGATGTGGTCGGGATGCGGGTAGCCACCAATTTCGTCGTACGACAAAATAACGTGCGGCTTGAACTTACGCACTAAACGCACCAGAGGGGCACTAGCTTGTTCCAACGGCAACGACGCAAAGCAGCCAAACGGAAGCGGCGGCAACGGATCGCCTTCAGGCAAACCTGAATCCATAAAACCAATCCAGCGGTGCTCAATACCCAGAATCTCGCGGGCATTCGCCATCTCTTGACGACGTACCGACGGCAAGAAGCGGTAAGCAGCCGGGTTCTCGCGTCCTGCCTCACTCAAAATATCGCCGCGTTCACCGCCAGTCATTGAAGCAACCAGCACGCGGGCACCACGAGCAGCGTAAGCAGCCATCATCGCAGCGCCCTTTGACGACTCATCATCAGGATGCGCGTGCACCGCAAGAATACGAAAACCCGTGTAGTCTTCGTTTAACGGCTGTACGTTACCTGCCGAGTCCTTGACGATAGTGGGGGTATTCTCAACGTCACTCACGTTTGCACTCCGCTTAAATTCGATACAGTAGATAGGTGCCCTAATCTAAGGGCTCACTGTCTTTACAGATAAAAGACAACATCTCTAGTGTAGCGAATCGTTGAGAATGTACTTCTTTCGGCGAAATATACTACGAACAACGGCAAGGAGTGCTCATGAGCAATCAAATGATGGTTGATCGCTACGGCGAAAAACGTACTCGAAAGCCTATCCCTGCGCGGTTTTGGTTCATCATCACAGCCCTAGTTGTTGTTCTAGCAGTCGCTTGGGGCATCTGGGTTCAGAGCACTCAAGACGCCTCGAACCCTGAGTTCCAAAACACAGGTTACGACCTCATGAGCTCTAACGAAGTCACGGTCTCCTTTGAAGTCGTCAAAAAGCCCGAGGCCACTGCAGTGTGCGCACTCAAAGCAATGAACGCATCCGGTGCACCCGTGGGCTGGAAAGAAGTGACCATTGGCCCTCGCGACGACAATGCACAGGTCACCGCACGCACCGAGCACCTTTTCATCACTTCAGCCGCTCACACCGCAGTTGTCGACTCCTGCTGGGGCAAAAATTAACGGGCAACCTTCGTCGATAAGCCAACTTATTGCCCCGCAAAAGCCCGAATCGTTATGATTAGGTCTCATCAGACCGTACAATAAAAATCAGACTTTCTTCAGCAGGCACTGAGCCGCTGAAAACTGATAGAAAGGACGCCCACGCGTCTTTGAAAGGAAAACGTATGACTGAAGAACAGCACGAAGGCGCTTGGCTGACCCAAGAAGCGTACGACCGTCTCTCAGAAGAACTCGAACGCATCTCAGGCCCCTACCGCCAAGAAATCGTTGACCGCATCTCAGCAGCACGCGATGAAGGCGACCTCAAAGAGAACGGCGGCTACCACGCAGCACGCGAAGAACAAGGTAAGAACGAAGCTCGCATCGCACAGCTCAAGCACCTGCTCGAAAACGCACAGGTCGGCGAAGAGCTCAAGGACAACGGTATCGTAGAATCCGGTATGGTTGTTGACGCTGAAATCGCAGGCAAGGCAATGAAGTTCCTGTTGGGTTCACGCGAAGTTGCAGACACCCTCGTCGGCGACTCAGACCTGCAGGTCTTCTCAGAAAAGTCACCCATGGGCGCAGCAATCCACGGCCACAAGGTAGGCGACACCGTTTCTTACGAAGCTCCCAACGGTAAAGAAATCACCGTAAAGATCATCGAGGCTAAGCCTTTCCAGGGTTAATTTCTTCGAGAACTTCGCATACAAAAACCGGGTGGAACGTTTTCACGTTCCACCCGGTTTTTTATCTCTATAGGGTGCTGAAACTTACGTCTACAGCTTTGGAGTGCGGGGAGCGCCAGCTGGCATCAGGTCTGGCGTGAATCACTTCCGAGCGCCCCGCGCGAATGAAGTGAGAGGGACTGCTGGCGCTCTCCGTACTCCAGAACTCCCCAGTACTTTCCTAAAAATAATCTCTGGAAAGCTCTGAAATAACTTTTAGTACACCACGATTGGCTGGTAGCCCGCGTCCTTGAGTGCCCCGAGTACTTCTTCACAGTGCTCGTGCCCCTTGGTTTCCATGTCGATAGTAATGAATACTTCGCCCATCGACAGGGCACCGGATGCGCCGGTGTAGTTCACGCCGGTAACGTTGGCTGAGTTAGCTGAAATGATGCTTGAGATGCTGGTGAGTTCGCCGGGGCGGTCGGTGAGCATCAGACGCACGGTCAGGTATCGTCCGGCTGCACTGAGACCTCGCTGAATGACTTTGAGCATCAGCATGGGGTCGATATTGCCGCCCGACAGCAGACAAACTGTAGTGCCCAAGTCGCCGTATTTTTCTTTGATGGCGGAGTTCATCACCGCCGCAACGGGCACAGACCCTGCGGGTTCTACCACAAACTTATTGCGTTCCATCAAGAAAATCAGAGCACGCGCAATATCGTCTTCAGAGACCGTATGAACATCGTCCACCAGCTCTTTGATGATATCGAAGGGCATTTGACCGGGACGTCCCACCGCAATGCCGTCGGCGATAGTAGTAACTTTTTTGAGCGGTACGAGCGCATCCGCCGCCAAAGAAGGCGGGTAAGCAGCAGCATGCTCTGCTTGCACACCAATGATGCGGATTTTCTTACCGAGCTGCTTCTCTTTAGCGCGGACTGCTACCGAGAGGCCCGCTAACAAGCCGCCACCGCCAACACCTACAAGAATGGTGTCAACGTCAGGCACCTGCTCAAGAATTTCCAGACCGAGAGTGCCCTGGCCGGCGATAATATCGGCGTTATCGAAAGGATGCACGAAGACCGCGCCGGTCTCATCTGCGTAGCGTTTGGCTTCAGCCAACGCCTCATCAACAGTTGATCCGTGCAGAACAACCTCAGCGCCGTGACTACGAGTAGCTGTCACCTTAGGCAGGGCAGCTCCCATCGGCATGTAGATGCGAGCATCGATGCCGAGTTTGGACGCCGCCAAGGCAACGCCCTGCGCATGGTTACCTGCTGAAGCGGCGACAACACCGCGGGCTTTCTCCTCAGCAGACAGCTTGGCCATGCGCACGTACGCACCACGAACCTTGAAAGATCCCGAACGCTGAAGGTTTTCTGCCTTGAAGAATACCGGCGAGCCCAAAGCTGTCTCCAGCGCGCGCGAGTGCGCAACGGGCGTCCTTTCAATAACACCGTCTAAAAGCTCATGCGCTTTTTCGATGTCGTGAAGTTGAACAGGAAGTTCTTCAAGGCGTGTCAACGTAAAATCTCCTCCAAGATCTAAAAGATGTGTATCAGTTTAGAACTACTGAGCCACTTTCTCAGTGTTAGTCTCAGATTCTGATTTACGGTTACGCTTCATGTGTTCCTTCATCTTTTCGTGAATCGCCTTCTTCTTGCGGCGCTCAACTTCGTGAGGGTACAAGAATTCTTCGCTACGAATTTCATCGTCGTTCTCCCAGCCGCGTGCAGCGAGGTAACGTACCACGGTGTTCAGCATCGCCAGCAACGGTACTGAGAACAGCGCGCCGGTGATGCCGAAGAGGATGCTGCCGCTAGCAACAGCAACGATTACAGCGAGGGGGTGCAGTGAAACTGCCTTACCCATGACCAAGGGTTGCAAAATGTTTGACTCGACCTGTTGAACCAGCAGAACCATACCAAGCATAATGAGTGCGTTCACGGGACCGTTAGCAACGAGTGCCAACAGAACGGCGATTGCGCCACTGGCAAGAGCACCCACCACGGGAATGAAGGAGCTCAAGAACACGAGTACGCCCAGCGGGAAGGCCAGGGGAACGCCCAGGAAGAAGGCTGCAAGACCAATACCCACCGCGTCAATGAATGCAACGAAAACCTGAACGCGAGTGTAGTTCACCATGGATTTCCAACCGCGGCGGCCTGCACCGTTGACGGCACGACGCGCAGCACGAGGGAACATACCAACGATGAAGAGCCAGATCTTCTCGCCTTCCATCAGGAAGAAGATGAGGGTGAAGAGGCAGATTACCAGACCGGTTGCAAAGTTACTTGCGGTTGAGCCAACGTTAGCCACACCCGTGAGCACCTTGTCAGCATTGTCTTTCAGGGTGTTCAGACCGTCGGAGAGCACCTGATCAAGCTGACCAGCACCAATATTAATCGGCAAGTCATTGAGCAACGCAATGAGCTGGCGGTAGCCTTCCATCGCCTGGTCAGAAAGCTGGCTGAAGCCAGAAATCATCTGCTGACCCACCAGCGTCAAAAGACCAATCACAATCGCAATAAAACCGATTTCGGTAATAGCGGTTGCAAGGCCGGGCCATAGACCGTACTTACGCAGTACGAATACAACGGGAGACAGCAAACCTGCCAACAGAGCCGCCACCATAATGGAAACGACAATCAGGCTGATGCTACCCAAAATCTTAGAAATACCCCAGGCTACAACCGCTGTAACAATCAGTCGCCACGACCAGGATGCCGCGATCTGAAGTGCATAAGGCACGTCACGGCTTGTTAAATTTTTGTCTCTCACCGATGAAACCACCGACTGGACTTCCATACTCTTTTCGCTCATAGGTTCAATCTTGACATACCACCAAACACACAGGGGGCTTATCGATAATTTATTTAACGGTTGTTCACCACATTTTTGTGAAAAGAGCATATAAAAACTGCCGGCTCTTACACGGGTAAGAACCGGCAGTATAAATACTTTATTTAGTTATCTGAGAGCTGGCGTACAAAGCCGAGTACACGCAGAATCTCGATGTACAGCCAGACCAGTGAGACAGTTAGGCCAAAAGCCAATCGCCATGCTTCACGCTTGGGAGCGCCCATGCGCACAACCTCGTTGGTGTTGGTGTAGTCCATCAGCAGCGAGTAGGACGCAAGCAGAACAGCAAACAGTGAAATGATCAGACCGATACCGGGGTTAGCAGAGTACAGGCTGAAACCTGCAAAGAGGCTCAGTGCCAGATTCAGCAGCAAGAAGATACCGTATGAGATCGTCGCAATTATGAAGAAGCGAGTCAGCTTAGCGGTGGTACGAATCTTACCGTTAGAGTACAGCACCAAGATAGTGGCTGCCACAATCATGGTTGCCACCACTGCCTGAATCACGATGCCGGGGTAGCTCTGCTCGAAAAGCAAGGAAAAACCGCCCAAGAGCATACCCTCAGAAACTGCATAAGCCATCACCAAAGCCGGTGATACCTTGCGCTTGAAGGAGTTAACCAGACCAAGCACGAGAGCCGCTACGAAACCAACGAACATCAGCGGCGGGTAAATGAACCAGGTAACGAGCGCACCGAGAACTACCAGACCCAAGTTGAGCGCAGTCTTGCGCACAACGTCATCCATGGTCACGCGTCCAGCCTCAAAATTAGAAGCGGACGGCGCGTTGTACATGTTGTTCAGATCTTGAGCGTTCGGCTGCGCATAGCCGTAGGGGTTCTGCTGCTGGGCATAAGGGTTACCGTATGCCTGCTGCCCATACTGCTGAGGGGCGCCATAAGGATTACCCTGCTGACCGTACTGAGCGGTTGACGTACCGCCAGCACCGAACTGGCCAAAACGGGGATCGCCTTTTTGCTGGTTGCCCATTGAATTGATAAGGGGGTTACCTGCCACAGGTGTCTCCTAGGTCGTGTTCTAAATGTTCTTACTACCCTATAGTAAAGTTACTAAAATTTTTAGGAGTTTAGCCCAAGGCGTTAAACACGGCCCTCGTCCACCAGTTCAAGAATCTCTTCGAGGTAGGCAAGCACTCCCCCGTCGTTGTTATGACCAATCACAACATCTGCGGTAGCTTTCAAAGCCGGAGTCGCGTTTTCCATGGCCACGCCGGTGCCCACGTAGTTCAGCATTTCAGCGTCGTTCGCGGCATCACCAAACGCCACCATTTCTTCAGGCTTAATGTTGAGCTGCTCGCCCAGCCACTTGAGCGCACTACCCTTGTTGACGCCGCGTGAAATCAAGTCAATAGCGCCAAAGCCAGAGGTCACCGGTACAACGTTCGGGGGCAACTGGTCGATAAGCTGCGCCAGGATCTGTGCGGTCTCGCGGCGCTTAGTCTGCAGTGCAAACTTCACAATCGTGTCTTCACTGAGCACATCGTAGTTGTCAATGTAGACAGCGTTCGGGTACCAGGTACGAATAAAGTCCATAGCACTCACATCGCCGTTGTAGTCAGCGCCCAAAAAGTCCAGATAGTCCTTCATCAAGGATGCGATAGGCTCAGCTCGTTCGATCGGCAAGTACGCGTTCTTATGGCCGGAGAGAATAACGCCTACCTGCGGAAAGTTCGCCAGCGTAGCGATGACCTGGTTAACGGTTTTCTCAGAGAAACCCGAAATCAGAATATCTTTTTCCTGGTCAGCGATGTACGCACCGTTTTCAGCAATGTAGGTGAGAGGACGCTTGCGGTAGCTATCCAAGTAGTGATGCAGCTTGGGCAGCTGGTTACCCGAGGCAACCACAAACTGGATGCCTCGCTCGTCCATAGCATCGAGGATGCGGTTGAAACGCTCGGTGTCGAAGGTTTTGTCGTCCCTCAACAGTGTTCCGTCCATGTCAGTTGCAACGAGTTTGATAGTCATCGGAAAGACCTTTCCCCTGAATAAGTTTAATCAGCTCACTTCTAAGCCTAGCCAATCAGGTGAGTGAGGTCTCTTGGAATCGAGTATGTGACGCCAAAAGTACCTTCAAACGTTGCCCGGAATTAGGGTGATAGCAAACATGTACCCTTGTAAAAAGTACTCCCTAAGTGCGTTTGTACTGACACTAGCGTCAGTACAAACGCACTTAGGGAGTATCTTCTGCCGAATGAGGACGCATCGCTCAGCCACGCGAGCGTGCGAGCGAACTCCCCACTGCTGGCACTAAAAACGCCGCTTCATCGAAGACGAAACGGCGTTTTGAGGGTGCCCCCAGTGGGACTCGAACCCACACTGGGCAGATTTTAAGTCTGCTGCCTCTGCCAATTGGGCTATAGGGGCTGGACGGGCTCACATATATTATGCGAGCACGTACCTAGCTATTTATACCAGAGCTTGTCTCTAAAGTAGAAATTTAGAGCTTTGCCTTGGACTTTTCGGGTGCGGTACCGGTTGCCTGCTGGAATGCAAGACGCGGTGAGCGCTGGTGACGTACCGATGAGGTATCACGACCGAATACCTGGTTGAGTGCCCAAGTTGCCATCACGCGTACGGTGCGTTCGGTGGTGGGGATTGCAGTACCGTGGTATGCGCGGTGCATCATCCATGCAAGGGGGCCACCAATGGTCTTGCCCTTGAAGTTTGCAACGCCCTTCCACAGACCGAGGCCTGCAACAACGCCGATGGTCTCGTGGTAGTAGTCCTTGAGCGACTCGCCGTTGCGTGATGCAAGCAGGTTGTTCGCAAGAGTTACGGCCTGGCGTGATGCGTGCTGTGCGTTAGGTACGCAGAAGCCGCCTACGCCGCCACCGGTGAGGTCGGGAACAGCTGCGTTGTCGCCTGCTGCCCATGCGCCTTCGATAACACCGTTGTCGCCGGTTACGCGGAGGTCTGCGCCTACGCGTACACGACCGCGCTCGTCGATCGGGAAGTCGGTTTCCTTGAGCATGGGTGATGCTGCAACGCCTGCGGTCCAGATAACGGTGTCGGTGTCGAGTTCACCAGCGGGTGACTTGTCGCCCATGTTGATGAGCTGCAGGTGACCGTCGGTCGCATCTGCCAGTGAGGTGTTGAGCAGTACTTCGATGCCGCGTGCGCGGAGCTCTGCAACAACCTTTTCTGCGCGGTCTGCAGGTACCTCGGGCATGATGCGGGGTGCTGCTTCAACGAGAACGAAGTGAAGGTCTGATACGCGCAGACGGTTGTTACGGCGTACTGCTTCACGTGCCATGTCTTCGAGTTCTGAGATGGTTTCGATACCTGCGAAGCCACCACCGACGATAACGAAGGTCAGCGCGCGGCGACGCTCTGCCTCGTCAGCGGTGAGTGATGCGGTTTCGATGCGCTCGAGAACCCAGTTGCGCACTGAGACTGCTTCTTCAACGGTCTTCATGCCGATAGCAACGTCTGAGAGACCGGGAATCGGGAACGCGCGGGTAACAGCACCTGCACCGAGAACGATTTCGTCGTAGCTCAGTTCGAAGGTCTCGCCAGCGTTGATGGGCTCAACTACAGCGGTCTTTGCTGCGTGGTTGATTGAAACGATGCGGCCACCGACGATTTCGGTGTCGCGCAGGTGCTGACGCAGCGGAACAGTTGCGTTGCGACCTTCCATTGAGCCTGCAGCTACCTCGGGCAAGAAGGGCTGGTAGGTCATGTAAGGGTTGGGATCAACGATGGTTACTACGCCGCCGGCGTCCTTGATAACCTTCTGGATCTTCTGAGCTACGGTGAAACCAACGTAGCCGCCGCCAACAATGAGGATGCGCGGGCGGTCCTGCGCCAACTTGGTGAATGCCATTAGAATTGCTTCTCCCTTTGTACTGTGCACGGCTGCGGGTGAGATATTGAAAGTATCTGCTGTAGTCGTCAGCCGTTTATGTCAAGATAACTGCGCAAAGGCAGTAAATCTTGTAGTCCTCTTACTGGGTAGTCCCTGAGCAAGTGGACAAAAAGCTTCATTCTTATTGTGCCATTGTTCTGCCTTTAAAGCTCAATAGCTACTTATTTTCGCGAATTTTTATTGATATGTCACCTATTTTGACGGCGATTTATCACTGTTTACCGCTGTTTTTCGCTATGAACGATACGGTTGAGCTTTCCGATGCTACCGGTGGTGATAATCAGCACCCATAGGGCAAACCCGCCAATAATGATGAACGGTAAGAGACCTGAGTCTTCGGGCGGATCGGTGGGAACAGGGGCTGAGGCGTCTTCGATGGTTTCTGCATCTTTGTGCACCGGCTCAGCTGAGGAGCTTTCAGGAGCCGCCGTTGACTTACGGTGAATAGAGATCCATTCCCGCACTGATCCCAGCGGATTGGTATCAGTGTCATCCGGCGTGTCAGCGGCGAGCGCTTTCTCCGGGTTGAGCACACCGTAACCGTAGAGGGCATCGCGTCCTTTTTCTCCTTCATCATCAGCCGACTCGATAATGCGCTGAATAATTTGGTTGGACGTAAGATCCGGGTATTTTTCTTTGATAAGGGCGGCAGTGCCGGTGACCAGCGGGGCGGCCGCTGAGGTACCGCTCCACACCGCGTAGCCGTCATCGGGAGTGGCTGCAATGAGTTGTTCGCTGGGTGCTGCTACCGCAATGGAAATCCCTTGAGATGAAGATGACCAGGAGTCTTTGCGGTTTTGGTCTACACCGCCCACCGTCAGGACGCCTGGAATGGTAGCTGGTGCGCCGACTTGAGTAATGCCTGAGCCGCGATTGCCAGCAGAAGCTACGATGAGCACACCTTTTTCTTCGGCGTAAGCAAAAGCATCGTCCCAGCTTTGCGGCCACTGAGTCTTTGATGAGCCCACCGAAAGATTGATGATGTCAGCATCGTGATCAACCGCGTATTTCACCGCTTCAGGCAGCTGTTCATCAACGCTTTTAGCGTTGGGGTCAACTGTTCCCAGCTCCAAAGAAATGGGGAGAATAGTTGCCTCGGGCGCAACTCCAATAATGCCGTTAGGGTTTTGTTTCGCGATGGATGCTTTCGATGAGTTGCTCCCCTGCCCGTGACCGTGCCCCGCAATCAAAGATGCGACTAAAGTACCGTGTTCGGGCTCAATGCCCAGGCCTTTCCAGCCATTCGTCGAACCTGCCTCTGACGCATCGTAGCCCTCCTCTACGTTGCCGGTGAGGTCTTGATGCGTGCCGTCGACGCCGGTATCAATCACCGCGACGGTCACGCCTTTACCGGTGGCTTGCTTCCACGCATCCTCAAAACCATAGGACGTCAGCCAGTACTCGCGAGCCCGGATACTATCGCCGGTCGGTGCCTGAATCGTAGGAATCGAAGGCAGGACGCCGGGGCTAGCAGGCGCAGTAGCGGCCGGTGTGGCACCGGTTGGTTGCGCATCCGCTGGCAATAACCACGGCACAGAGGCGAACGCTGCAAGAGCAAGAGTCAGAACTACGCGAGAAGTCTTCTTCATATGATGTAGGCAAGGGGTTAGCGGGTAAGGGACAAAGCTAAACCATCAAGAATATCGTGTTCACTTGCGATAACGGAAGTAATATCGTGTGAGCTTTCCGCGCGAAGGCGGTCAACGATGCGCGACCAAATCGTTGCACCGGTACCGATGACATCCACGCGTCCCTCGTGCATAAAACCTGTTGCCATGCGCTGATTGCGAGTCATGGATGCGAGTTCTTGGGCGCCCTGCATCACCTCGTCAATGGACCGTTCGCTACCGTTGATAGCATCCGAATCGTAGCTGGTGAGACCGAGGGTTTGCGCCATTACAGTGGTCACAGTGCCCGCTACCCCCACGATACGCTGAACCTCAGCAAGATTGAGGTTCTCAGCCACCTCGTCCAAAGCGGTATCAACGTCAGCAAGAATCAAACGTTCTTGCGCCTTTGTCAGCGGAGTATCCACACTGTGACGCTCGGTGAGGCGCACGCATCCAATATTCAGAGAAATCGCCTGCTGAACGCCGTTATCGTTACCCATCACGAACTCGGTAGAACCACCACCCAGGTCAATAACTACGGTATTTTCCTCGGTGTTTCCCACAGAGCTCACCGCGCCTGCAAAAGACAGATTAGCCTCTTCAACACCGGTAATAACCTCCGGAGTTACACCGAGAATCTGCTGAATCCCGCTGATAAACACCTCACGGTTAGAAGCATCACGGCTCGCGCTAGTAGCCGCAAAACGCACCGCAGTAACACCGTGTTCTTCAAGAAGATGCGCGTACTCACGAGCTGCCGCAAACGTGCGATCCAGCGCCGCCTGCGAAAACTGGCCGGTAGCGTCCACGCCCTCGCCCAGACGCACCACCTTCATTTCGCGCACGACGTCCGTGAGCGTACCGTCCAACGCAACATCTGCAATGAGCAGACGAATGGAATTAGTACCGCAGTCAATTGCACCAACGCGCATCTTCTTACCTTCTAACTTTTAGACGGGTTCTTACGCTTCTTCACGCCATGCGGGGTCGCACGCGCACTGCTCAGGAGTCCACCACTGCGCAATCAGATCAAGGGTCTCATCACCCATGGGGTTGATGCCACGACCTACAGACAGGGTATGACCCAAGACAGCGTGCAGGCACTTGACGCGGGTAGGCATACCGCCTGCAGAAATACCCTCAATTTCAGGCACCTCACCGGTCTCACTTTCAACGCGAATACGCTCGCGCTCCGCCAAGTAATTCTCATGAGCAGCCGCATACTCAGCCGCCAACTCTGAATCCTCAGCAATACGATCGGTCATACCGTACATCACGCCATCTGCCTCCAAACGAGAAGCAGCGGCAGTAATAGCAGGATGCGCTAAGTAGAAAACCGTCGGGAAAGGAGTACCGTTCGATAGGCGCGGCGCAGTTGCTGCAACCAGCGGGTTACCGCACACGCAACGCGCAGGAATCTCAGCTACGTCACGCACTTTGCGTCCCAGCTGGGCTGACAGCACGCGGACGTCCTGCTCAGTAGGTTTAACGGTCTGCGCAGTGACGTTGAAACCGCCGGGAACGCGCTCAGATGAAGTCATGATGTCCTCGATTGATTGAAACGAAAAAGTATAAAAATTAGGGGGCGCCAGGTGCAGATTCAGTTGCGGATGCGCTAGCACCGGCAGTCGATTGGTCAGTGCTCTTTTGCTCTGCCCCTTGCTGATCAGTGCCCTGCTGTTGTGCGCCTACGGGGTTACCGTTGACCGCCGACATCTGGAACGAATCCCACAGCTTCTTAGTCCACGAATCTTCCGGTGCGGTCATCGCATCAGCACTGGTCTCATCGGGAATACCAGAGGTGAAATCAGTACCAACCACCACATACGGGGTCTCCCCCTCATTCACGTAGAACAGGCGTCCTTTAGCTTGCTGTTTGACGTAATTATCGTCCTTCCACCACGACTGCTGCTGCTTGAGATCATTATTCTCATCCTGCAACGATGAAATGCTTTCTTGCACCGAAGCCATCTCAGCCGACTGATTGAAATACCGGCTAATAGTGCCAGAAGCCGCCAGCACGCCAATAATCAAAACCGCCAACGTCGCAAGCCACCGGGCAGAAAAGACACGAGCCGCCACAGGCGTCGGACCGGACACCGGCTGCGACTTACCCCGAGACTTTGCAGTACGCGAGCCACGAGACCCAAAAAACCCAGCAAGACGCTCACGGTTTTTAAAAGTATTCCGCTGTTTCTTCTTAGACATACTCACCCTCGCGCCTGAAAATAGATTCGCAACGAACCCCCATTGTACCGCGTCCACCCCACCAAACTAACGCACGAAAATGCCCCGCACCATATCGATGCGGGGCATTTACTGCTAGCTTCAGTCAGAAACTAATACGTTTATCGCGAAGAATTACTTCTTGAAGCGAGGGAACGCTGAAGCACCTGCGTACTGAGCTGCCTCACCGAGTTCTTCTTCGATACGCAGAAGCTGGTTGTACTTAGCAACGCGCTCTGAACGTGCGGGAGCACCGGTCTTGATCTGGCCTGCGTTGGTTGCAACTGCGAGGTCAGCAATGGTGACATCCTCGGTCTCGCCTGAACGGTGTGAAACCATGCAACGGTAATCGTTACGCTGAGCAAGCTCCATAGCATCGAAGGTCTCGGTCAAAGAACCAATCTGGTTTACCTTCACGAGCAGAGCGTTAGCTGAGTCGTTTTCGATGCCCTTAGCAAGACGCTCGGGGTTGGTAACGAAGAAGTCGTCGCCAACGATCTGAACCTTGTCACCGATCTCAGCGGTGAGCTTCTTGTAGCCGTCCCAGTCGTTCTCATCCAGGGGATCCTCGATGGAAACCAAGGGGTAGTTAGCTACGAGATCAGCGTAATAAGCTGACATTTCTTCAGCTGACTTCTTCTGGCCCTCGAAGGTGTATGAACCGTTTTCGAAGAATTCTGATGACGCTACGTCAAGTGCCAGTGCGATTTCTTCGCCGGGCTTGTAGCCAGCCTTCTTGATAGCTTCGATGATGAGGTCAAGCGCTGCTGCGTTTGACTCAAGGTTGGGTGCGAAACCACCCTCATCGCCAAGACCGGTTGCAAGACCACGGTCGTGCAGAACGCTCTTGAGTGCGTGGTAAACCTCAACGCCTGCCTGCAGTGCGCGTGAGTAGGTATCGAAACCGATCGGCGCAATCATGAATTCCTGAATATCAACGTTTGAGTCAGCGTGTGAGCCACCGTTGAGGATGTTCATCATGGGAACTGGAAGTACGTGAGCGTTGGGGCCACCGAGGTACTTGTACAGGGGCAGGTCAGCTGACTCAGCTGCTGCCTTAGCAACTGCCATTGAAACGCCGAGAATAGCGTTTGCGCCGAGCTTGCCCTTGTTGTCGGTGCCGTCGAGCTTGATCATTGCTGAGTCAACTGCGCGCTGGTCAGTTGCATCGATGCCGATGATTTCTTCAGCGATTTCTTCGATAACAGCGGTAACTGCGCCCTGAACGCCCTTACCCAGGTAAACCTTCTTATCGCCATCGCGACGCTCTACAGCTTCCCATTCACCGGTTGATGCACCTGAGGGAACTGCAGCGCGACCGAATGCGCCGTCTTCAAGCAGAACCTCAACCTCAACGGTCGGGTTGCCACGTGAGTCAAGAATCTGACGTGCGTGTACAGCAGTGATTACAGCCATGAAAATGCTCCTTATTGTTTGTGAAGGAATTGAAGTGGCTTCAATCATTAACCGTAGCGAGTTCGTAGTGCTACGAAAACCCTTCAACGGCTAAATCTTGATTAACATTCTACCAAAAATCCCACACAAACACAGGGGGAATGATGAGAAACTCCTGTGTTTTGGTGGGAATCTGCTGGCGATTTTCGATATTTTTCCCACGCGTCCCCACATAAGATGAAGAAGCACGAACCTTAGGAGCATCTACGACGCTTATGAGGGACGTTCCCCGCCAGCAGTCCCTCTCGCGGACTCGCGCGGGGCGCTCGCCGCGATTCATGCCAGCCCCAAGCCAGCTGACGGGGAGCGTCCCTCACAAGCTTCAAGAAGGCAGCGACTTTATTCTAAGTCTCGACGATCCTCGCTGAGTCGCATCATTTCTTTGGTGTAATTGCGCAGCGCTTTCTCAGGATCAATTCCCTGAGCACGAGCCTCCTGCACGAGAGCGAAAACGGTTGCCGCCCAGACTGATTCTGTGTCAGCTTCATCTGCATCAGGCAACTGAACGGGTACGTCAGCTGCGGTCGCTTTTGAGAGTGCTTTATCGGTAAAGGCAAGTGCCGGCAGATGCGGCGGTACGCCATCAAAAATCCCGGTACGCTCGGGTTTCTCGCTCTTTTTAAGCTCATCCCACGCATCGTAAATCTCTTGGGCGCTGAGCTGAGATGCTGTGTCTTGGGCGCTTCCGAAAACGTGAGGGTTGCGGCGGATGAGCTTTTGCGAGAGCCCCTCCACCACATCGTTAATATCAAAGCCGCCTTGGTCGCTCGGGATTTCGGCTGCCATCCGGGCATGGAAAATCACGTTGAGCAACACATCGCCCAGCTCTTCGCGAAGCAGCGGGAGGTTAACCCCGCCCTGCGATTCCACAGCTTCAACGACCTCGTAGGTTTCCTCTACTAGGTAGTGCATGATGCTCTCGTGAGTTTGTGCTACCGTCCATGAGCATCCACCCGGTGAACGCAAAGTATTCATCAGGCGCACCAGTTCGGTAAACGAAGCTCCGGGCTGCTCATCGTGATTTTTTGACACGGCTACTCCCCTGCTTTGCTATCTTCCTGCGGGTTCTGGGCTGCTACGAACTCGTTGTAGTAGTCCTGCAAAATCTGCTTGAGCGAACGCTTTTGTTCAATCTGCATGAAGGACGCGTCGACCGCGTTCATGGTGAGCTCAAAGAATTCGGGCCAGTCGTAGCGGAAGGTTTCATGCAGTTTGATGAACTCGCTAGTGACTGACGTGTTGCTCATCAGGCGGTTGTCGGGGTTGATAGTGACCGCAAAACCGCTACGGTAGAGCAGGTCAACGGGATGCTGAGCGTAGGCGCGAGCGCGCTCCTGTTCACCGCCGTTGACGCGTCCGATGCTGGTGGTGGATGCGGCGGCGTCGGTCTGCAGGTTTGAGCAGGGGCAGACTTCTAGCGGGATCTGGCGATCTTTAATCCATGCGCTCAAAAGACCGAGTTTCATGACTTCTTGGTCGGGGTCAGCACCCTGTTCAACAGCTTCGGGGCTTGCCTCGGCAATCTTGAGGATCGAAAAGTCGTCGGTAATTTGTACGCCGTGTCCCAGTCGTAGCGCGCGTCCTTCGTGGATGGCTGATGCAATGGATTCGAGGGAATCTGCTTCGCCCGCATGCAGGGTGATGGGCATGTAATGCTTAGCCGCATAATCTAGAGCTTCTTGGTGCTGGGCAGGCAAGAATCCTTTTTCGGGGCCGGCAAGGTCAAAACCTGCAACGCCAAGACCGCGGTTAGCGACCGCTAGCTTAGCGATTTCAAGGGAATTGTTGTTCTGACGCATAGCGCACAGAATCTGACGTGCCATTACGGGCTTGCCCATACGGTCGCGCGCCACGGCGGCGCCCTGAGCAAAGCCCTCTGCCACAGCTTCAACAGCGTCTTGCAAAGAAAGACCAGCCTGCAGATGCTGTTCCGGTGCCCAACGAACCTCACCGTACAGTACACCGTCAAACGCCAGCTCAAGTACGTGTTCAGCTGCTACGCGTACCAAATCTTCGCGGCGTTGCATAACAGCAACAGTGTGCTCGAAAGTCTCAAGGTAACGAACCAAAGAACGAGAATCTGCCGCTTCTTCAAACCATTTTTTGAGGTCCTCTGCGTTATCTGCGGGAAGCTCATGACCAATTTCTTGTGAGATATCAATAATGGTCTGGGGCGAAACGCCGCCGTCCAAGTGGTCGTGCAAACATACCTTGGGTAGCTGTTCAATCCACTTGTACGAGGGGGTAGCTGTCTGACTCATCATGTCCTTTGCGTTGTGTTTTCTATGGCCTTTAAAAGAAAAAGAACCGGCACTTCCCTATCGTACGGGCAGTGCCGGCTCTTTTACAGTTGGTTTACAGTGTCCAGGATGCAAGTGCCTCGTTCATGTGCGCCGGGATGTTGGCGCCGGTGCGCGGGAACATGCGCAGCTCTTCAACGTACTGCTGTGCGGGCAGGTGGTCGGTGTACTGCACGAAGGCTTCTTCGTTGGCGTAGTCGAAGGACGCTTCTACCGGCACGCCGGGGGTAAAGCGGAACATCATTGCCAGGGGTGAGCCAAAGCCTTCACGGTAGGAGTCGCTCTTGAGCTGCAGAATATCTAGGATCTCTTCAGGTACGAGCTCGAAGGTTTTCTGCTGATCCCAGAAGCCATCGCGACGCACGTGGGTAAGAGCATCGTAGTACGAGCCCAAGGAACGCACGCGAATCAGAACAGTTGAGACGTCGCGGGCGGTGCCGTTTTCACCAAACAGGGCGTCCTGCGCCTGCTTGAGTCGCTGAGCAACCTCAGCCTCGGTAAGAACCATGTTGCCGGTTGCAAGCTGAGTCTTTGACGGCATCGATACGCTGGTGTTCTGCGCGCCGCTGAAGGATGAGGAAACATCGAGGTTGGTGCCTGAAGTAGGCGCCGACTGGTCAGCCTTTTGCGTTGCCGCGTAGGTAGCACCGGCAACAGCGGTTCCTGCCGTTGCGTCACCGGTTGCAGCAAACGCGTCCTGCTCCCATTCCTGATCATCAACAAGGCTAGGAACAGCAGCTTCACCCTGAACGTCTACGTCATCGCCGTGCGTCACATCAGCCAGCGGAATAGCTTCAGTTTCAGCGGGTGCGGATTCGGTCGCTACCTCATCAGCGGTGTCAAAGTCGGTGTTCGCAAACTCGGTGTTCTCAAACTCAGTGCTGGCAGCGGTATCTGAGAAATCGTCGGTTGCGAGTTCAGCCTCAGCAAGAGCGTCTTTTTCATCAGTCTCGGGAACAATGCCGTCAGTCTGAGCCAAGAAGTCATCATCGGTCAGCTCATCTTCGCGAGTGAACTCTTCATCGAAGGTGTCTTCTTCGTCATAGGGTTCTGCGGATTCCTGCTCGCCAGTGAGCTCAGCCAGTTCCTGATCGTCAGAGAAGTACTGAACGTGGGTTGAGTCTTCGGCATAGGGATCAACATTTGCCAGTGACTCATCGGACTCTACAACCGGTTCATCATCTGACAATGCAGTAAGGTCGCTGTCAGTGGGCTCCTGTGCCTCTAGCGCTTCGTCCTCAACATCAAATTCACGGTCGTTGAGCTCCGCATCGGTAAGAGCAGGCTCTTCATGAACGTAAGTCTCGATCTCAGCGTCGGTTGCCTCGGCATTCTCAACATCAAGTGCCTGACCGCCGGTCTGAGCGATCAACCCGGTGTCAGTTGCTGAGTAGTCGTTGTAGCTCTGCTGAGCAGCTTCTACAGCGTCCTGGTGGGTAAGTTCGTCAGCGGAGTCAGCTTCTTCAGTCGCGCCCTGGACAGTCTCCGCTGATGCATCAGAACCGAAACGAGCGAAGTCAGAAGTTGACTTGGGTTCGGGGTCACTGGCAAATGCAACCTCTTCGAAACTGGGCAGTTCCTGAGGGTTATCCTTATCTTCTTCGATGCGCTTCATGATGCGGTCAAAGCGGTTCTGGGCATCGATATCGCTTGAGTCCGAGCTGACTTCGTTCTCATCGCTCAACAGACTACTGGCCGGTGCTACAGAATCAGCTTGCACAAAGGGATCGTAATCGTCTTCAACCGCTGAGGACTCTTCAAAACCTGCGGGGTTGGTATCTGCAACCTCGGTATCGGTCTGAACGGGAGTGTACTGTTCAGCAATGTAAGCCGACTCTGCCGATTCTGATTGTTCATCTGCCAAGTCCAGCCCGGGCTGCGCCAGTGAGCTTGAAATAGTTGAGACTTCACCCGATGCAGCATTGGTAAAGGACGCGGTAACGGCGCCTTCTTCGCCCAGCGTTGAGCCGGTGACAATCTGAGCGCTCTTCCATGCGCCTCGCTCTGACTTTTCCTCATCGGTGTAGAGTTTGGCTACAGCGTCGAACCAGTCACCGTCGGGGGTTACTACGCCGCGTTCAAGTTCTTCGTGATGATCGCTCAGCACATAGTTCATGTCGTTGCCGTGCTGATTCAATTCAAGGGTGAGGTTGTCAGCACCGTAGCTGCGCATACGTTCGATGACCTGGTGCAGGCCACTGCCCAGTTCGATGCTGAAGGACGGCTGAACTACCTCAACACTCTCGTTGTGGTTTTCAGTTTCCTGAGCAGGTACCGACTGCTGAGTAGGCTCAGCGTGCACCGGCGTGGTCTCTTCTTTAGCACGGTTTTTAAAACGGTCTAACAAACCCATGTTTTTCACTCTTTCTTGGGGGAAGGGGCGTCATGCAACAGTATCTCTATCAACGATACGCCACACAACGCCCCACACCAGATGTTTAATTATCGTGAAGACACAATTCGGTCAATAATAAGCGGATTGTTTTTCTGCTCTCCCCCAATGGTGAAGGCTTCTTGCACCAGTTCTTCTGCACGTTCAAAGCGTTCGGGAGTGTCAGTCATGAGTGTCATCAGAGGTTGACCTTCTGCGACGGTGTCACCGGGTTTCGCGTGTAGTTTGATACCGGCGGCGGCCTGAACCGGATCTTCCTTGCGCGCGCGTCCTGCGCCCAAACGCCAGGATGCGACGCCCACCTTGTACGCGTCCAATTCGGTAAGAACACCAGAAGACGGTGCTTTGACGGTGAGGGTTTCTTTGGGTTGCGGCAGTCGAGTATCAGGGTCACCGCCCTGATCCGCGATCATGGTGCGCCACACGTCCATCGCCCGGCCATCTTTCAGTGCTTCGGCAGGATCAACATCAACGCCCGAAGACAACAGCATCTCGCGAGCCAGCGCCACAGTAAGTTCCACAACGTCAGAAGGTCCACCGCCAGCAAGTACCTCTACAGCTTCTTCAACTTCGCAAGCATTACCCACGGTCAGACCCAGTGGAGTGTTCATGTCCGTTAACAAGGCTGTAGTTTTCACACCGGCATCTCTACCCAGCTCAACCATAATCTTCGCCAACTTGCGCGCGTGGTCCTCGTCCTTCATGAAAGCGCCAGAACCGACCTTCACATCGAGCACCAGTGAACCGGTTCCCTCAGCAATTTTCTTCGACATAATCGAGGACGCAATCAGCGGAATCGCCTCAACGGTGCTGGTCACATCGCGCAGGGCATAGAGTTTCTTATCGGCGGGAGCAAGCCCGTCACCTGCTGCGCAAATCACCGCACCGGTGGAACCAAGAATCTCCACCACACGTTCATTTGAGAGTTTAGCTTCCCAGCCAGGAATCGACTCCAGCTTATCCAAGGTACCGCCGGTGTGCCCCAACCCGCGTCCGGATAACTGCGGTACCGCAACGCCGTAGGCAGCAACCAGCGGAGCCAAAGGCAGCGTAATCTTATCGCCTACACCACCGGTAGAGTGCTTATCAGAAGTTGCAATCTTCTTGCCCTCACCCACAATTGACTCAAAGTTTAACCGCTCGCCCGAAGCAATCATTGCCTTCGTCCAACGGAAAATCTCACGGTGCTCCATGCCGTTCAAAAAGATCGCCATAGCCAGCGCGCTCATTTGCTCATCAGCCACTACGCCACGGGTATAAGCATCAATCACCCAGTCAATCTGCTCATCAGTTAGCTCACCGCGATCACGCTTGGTACGGATAACATCCACTGCATCAAAAAGTTCAGCAGTCATGAGAAAGCTCCTTGGCTTCTTATTTCAGATTCTTATCTTCAGTTTAAAGGACGCGATATTTACGCTAGCGCCAGCTTGGGTAGCTACAAACGCTCCGGCCCAAAAGCATCCGGTAGCATCTGCTCAATCGTCATAATTCCGCTCACCGACTTCAACAGCATTCCCGGTGCAGCGTGTTCGTACAGGAGCTGGCGGCAGCGTCCGCACGGCATCAGTGCATTGCCTTCTTTATCAACGCAGGCAAAAGCAACTAGCTTGCCGCCACCGGTACGAAAGAGGTCAGACACCAAGGAGCACTCAGCGCACAGGGTAATGCCCAGTGATGCGTTTTCAATGTTGCAACCGCTCACAATGCGCCCATCAGAAACCAGTGCCGCAGCGCCTACCGCATAGTTAGAATACGGTGAATACGAATGCCGCATAGCTTCTGTAGCGTGGTCTGTCAGAGTCTGCCAGTCGATAGTGGCTTCTTCAGCAGAAGGCTGGTGCACCATGTGCTCTCCTTTAGTCAGTGGACTACTGAGTTTACTCTGTTCTTTAGGTTTGCGGTGCCTTCTTCAGACAATATAAAAGCTCCCCGCATCTTGCTCGGTGTTACCCGTTGATGATGCGAGGAGCGTGCAAAAGATTGCTAGGTTTACCCCTTGATGTAAGGCTTACCGGATGCGGCTGGGCCGCGTGATACGCCAACCAAACCTGCAACTGCAAAGATAGTTACCAGGTAGGGCAGCATCGCCAGCAACTCGGTGGGTACCGAAGTTCCCAGCAATGACAGTACGAAGTTGAGCTGCAGAGTAAAGCCGAACAGCAAGGACGCGAACAGCGCGCCGAATGGCTTCCAGCGTCCGAAAATCAACGCAGCAAGCGCGATGTAGCCCTGACCCGCAGTCATATTCGCGTTGAATGATGACACCGAAACGAGGGTAAAGAACGCGCCACCCATACCGGCAACGACGCCTGCGAGCAGAACGTTGGTAAAGCGCAGACGGTTGACGTTGATGCCCAGAGTGTCAGCTGCCTTAGGATGCTCGCCCACTGCTCGGGTGCGCAAGCCCCACCTAGTCTTGTTCAGCGCAAACCAAATCAGGGCCACGGTGATGTACATGATGTACACCAAAACCGACTGGTTGAATAGCACCGGGCCAATCACGGGAATCTGTGACAGAACGGGGATTTCAAAAGTCGGAAGCTTAGGCGCTGAGTTAAGGTGCGCAGGGTCTGCCTGCAGGACGCGGGAGTACAAGAAGCCGGTCAGACCTGCAACTAGTACGTTCACCACAACACCAACAATGGTCTGATCGACCAGGTACTTGATAGCGAAGACGGCAAGAATCAGAGAAACCAGAACGCCACCGATCATCGCTGCCAGAAGACCTACCCATGGGCTACCGGTCATCGACGCCGCAAGCGCTGCGGTGAATGCACCCAGCAGAAGCTGAGCCTCAATAGCGATGTTCACGATGCCGGAACGTTCGCACAAAAGGCCACCGAACGAGCCGAAAATCATCGGAATTGACAGGGTAAGTGCACCGGTCAGCAGAGTAACCAGTGAGAGCTCTGAGGAGCGTGCAGCGCCGATAACCCAGACCAGCATACCGGTGATGAAAAAGAACCAGAACAGTCCCTGAAGTCCGCGAGGGATCTCGCGTCCTTTATTCATGGTGATGAATGCGAAGGCAGCGATAGCGACCATAGCGACAACTGATATCCAGCCGTACACACCGGCGTTGAGAGAAAGGTCAGGAATGCTGAAGTTCTTCAGCCCGTCGGATAGTCGGAAGACAACTGTCTTATCGGGTGCGTTCAGGCCGATGAGGAAGAAGGACAGAGCTGCCAGTACCGCATAGATGATGGGGTTCTTCCAGCGACGAACAACAGCGGTTTCTTCAGTTCGTGAGGTATCAAGTGCAACTGACATTACTGTGCTCCCTGAAGTGAGTTGTTCTTAGATGCCTTCTTCTTGCGCGGGTTGGCAGGATCAGGCAGACGGAAGATGGTGCGTACCAGCGGAGGAGCTGCGATGAACAGGACGATGAGTGCCTGGACAACAGCCACGATGTCGATGTTGGTACCGGTGGTAGCCTGCATCATGACGCCGCCTGCGCGGAATGCGCCGTAGAGCAAAGCCGCGAAGAAGGTACCCCAAGGCTTAGCGCGACCCAGCAGTGCAACGGTGATAGCGTCAAAGCCGAAGGACGCTGCAATACCGGTGGTCAGGGTCTTTTCGGTACCCGCTACCTGGGCAACACCAGCCAGACCAGCGAGTGCACCTGCAATTGCCATGACGATGATGTAACCGTTTGCCACGTTGATGCCTGCAGTGCGTGCCGCGTTGGGGTTAGCGCCAACAGCGCGCAGTCGGAAGCCAATGGTTGAACGTTCAATCAACCATGACGCGAAAATAACCGCGATGATAGCTAGAACAAAGCCCCAGTGCAGACGGAAGTTCAGGTCTGATCCCGGGAAAATACGAGGGAGCAAGGCGCTATCGGGCAGAATCGGCGAGATGGGGTTAGAGCTACCTTCGCGCTGGAAGGTAGGGGTCTTGAGCAGAAGCAGAATCAGATTAGCTGCAATGTAGTTGAGCATAATCGACAGAATTACTTCGTGAGCTCCGGTCTTAGCTTTGAGAAGACCGACCAAACCGCCCCAGATTGCACCACCAATGATACCGCCGATAATCACCAGCACAAGGTGAAGGGCAAGCGGCAGGTTGTAGGCAAAGCCAACGTAACCTGATACCAGTGCACCGAGAATAATCTGTCCTTGCGCGCCGATGTTAAAGAGACCGGCACGGAAGGGAAGTGCCACAGCCAAACCAGCAAGAATCAGCGGGGTCGCAACGGTAAGAGTTTCAGTGAGCGGACGAATCTGGTCTGCGAAGGTCTTACCCTTCGGGTTGAAGATTGCGCCTTCGAACATTGCCTTGTACGCGCCAGCTGCAGCTTTCCACGCGGCAGAAAGAGTATCCGTAGGACGCGCGAAGAAGTACCCTGCTGCTTTTTGGGTTGCGGGGTCGGTGGCTGCAATCAGCAGACCGCCCAAGAACAAGGCCGCAATCAATGCACCGAGTGACAGTCCAAAACCGCCACCAGCCAGTCGAGTGGCGAGCGATGGTTTAGCGTGCTCCCCCATCTGGGGGTTAGCAGGTGCTGCGGTAGCTGCGGGTTTTACCGCTTTAGGCTTCTCAGCGCTCATGCTTTCTCTCCTTTGGATGCGTCGGTGTTATCTGCCCACGGTAGGTCTTGGGCTGCCGCTACAGAACCGCGGTATGACGTTGATGCTTGGTCTGTTGCAGTCTGAGCAGAGGAGGACTCAATGATGCTCTGAGCGTGCTGTTCAGAGACAACGCCTTCAGCAGCGTCCTGCTTAGCGAGCAGGACTTCAGGGTCCTCATGCTGATTTGCAACTGCTTCTTCGTAGCTCGCGCCAGCCATCATCTGACCGAGCACAGAACGCGGAGTGTCCTTGGAAGCAATACCCATAAGCTCGCCGTGGAAGAACACAGCGATGCGGTCAGCCAGCGCGTAAATCTCATCAAGTTCAGTGGAAACAATGAGAACCGGAACTCCCTTATCGCGCTCAGCCACAATACGCTTGTGAATGAACTCAATAGAACCAACGTCCACGCCACGAGTGGGCTGAGATGCCACGAACAACTTGAGGTCGCGGGAAAGTTCACGCGCTACCACAATCTTCTGCTGGTTACCGCCAGAGAGAGTAGACGCCGCGTCCTCTTGAGAGCCCATGCGAATATCAAATTCACTACCGGCGCGGTCGGCGTTAGCAGAAATTGCTGCGCGTTTGAGGCTACCACCTGAGGCAAAGCTCTTAGTGTCGAACAAATCAAGAATCAGGTTCTCAGCAATGGAGAATGAGCCTACCAAACCGTCTTTGCTGCGGTCTTCAGGCACAAAGCCCACCCCGCTGTGCAGAACCTGCTTGGTGCTTCTGCCCAGCAGTTCTTCACCGTTCAAACGCATAGAACCGGTCGCCTTGGGGTGCAGACCAATAATAGATTCTGCCAGCTCTGTCTGGCCGTTACCCTGCACACCCGCTACCGCTAGGATCTCGCCACCGTTGACGGTAAAGCTCACGTTTTTCAGAAGGTGCACACCGTTGGACGCCACCAAGCTCAGGTTCTCTACCTCAAAAGCGTTGGAGTTCAAGCGCGGCTCGTCCTTATCGACGGTCAGCTGGACAGCCTTACCCACCATCAAGGACGCGAGCTCGTTGGTGGACGCGCTAGGATCAGCGCTACCGACCACGCGTCCGCGACGAATCACGGTGATGTCATCAGAGATCTGACGTACCTCACGCAACTTGTGCGAGATAAACAATAGCGATTTACCGTCTTTACGCAACTGATCCATGATGCCCAGTAGCTGATCGGTTTCAGCAGGAGTCAGTACCGCAGTGGGCTCATCCAAAATCAGAACCTCAGCATCGCGCACCAACGCCTTAATGATTTCAACACGCTGCTGCACGCCAACCGGCAAATCTTCAACCACGGCATCAGGGTCAACATGAAAACCGTAGCGGTCAGAAATCTCACGAATTTTCACGCGAGTCTCTTCAAGGTTTAAGACGCCACCGCTGGTTTTCTCAGAACCCAGTGCAATATTTTCAGCCACGGTAAAAACAGGAACCAGCATAAAGTGCTGATGCACCATACCAATACCTGCAGCCATAGCATCTGAAGGACCGTTGAACTTAACGGGCTGATCGTCAACGAAAATCTGACCTTCAGTCGGCTGGTAGAGACCGTAAATGACGTTCATGAGGGTTGATTTACCCGCGCCGTTCTCACCCAAAAGGCAGTGAACGGTACCGGGGCGAACCACCAGGTCAATACTGTCATTAGCGGTGAAATCACCAAAACGCTTGGTAACTTCTCGCAGTTCGAGTTTCATCGATGCGCTTTCTGTGAACGATGTTCGAGTGGAAAACTAGCCACGGTGTGTATGAGCACAGACGCGGCAAGAAGATAGATTGCCAGGACTTGCCGCCCTAAAAACTATCTCAACAAGTGTACACATCTTGTCTGTACACCTACATACGAAACAAACCCGCAACCGGTGAAAACTACCGGTTGCGGGGAGATATGTTTATCAGCTGTTATGCCTTGGGCGAGCCTTCGGTCTCAACCTTGATTTCGCCGCTGATGATCTTGGTCTTGATGTCGTCAAGAGCGGTCTTGGTTTCTTCTGAAACCTGATCGTCAAAGTTGTGGAAGGGAGCCAGGGTAACGCCACCGTTTTCGAGGGTACCGATGTAGGGCTCGTTGGTGAAGTTGCCTGCAGCGTCCTGCTTGAAGGTATCAAGCACAGCTTCCTTCATCAGCTTCTGCACTGAAGTAAGGATGATGTCCTGGTAGTCAGGGTTGGTTTCGAAACCGTCTGAGTCAACCCAAACCACTGATGCGGGCTTATCTGAATGTGAGGAGTTGTATTCCTTCACAGCTTCGAGAGTACCGCCACCCACAGGGCCAGCTACGGGCATGATGATGTCAGCCCCCTCTGAGAGGAAGTTCTGGGTGTTGGTCTTGCCCTTTGCCTGGTCTTCGAAGTCACCGGTGAAGGTACCGCTCTTTGACTTGGTGTCCCAGCCAAGAACCTTGACGTCCTTATTGTTCTGCTGGTTGTAGTACTCCACGCCCTGAGCAAAACCGTCCATGAAGATGGTAACGGTCGGGAAGTTCTGACCACCGTAGGTTGCTACCTTGCCGGTCTTGGTCTGAGCTGCGGCCAGGTAACCTGCCTGGAATGCTGCCTGAGCGGTGTCGTATACAATCGGGCGAACGTTATCTGCCTGGATGGAGTTGTCGTCAACAATTGCGAAGTGGCTATCGGGGTTAGCTGCTGCTGCTTCCTTAGTAGCATCTGCCAAACCGAAGCCAACGGTAACGGTCAGGTTGCAACCCTGCTGAACCATGGAGTTCAGGTTGGGGCCGTAATCGGTTTCTGAGGTTGATTCAGCTTCTCCAACCTGCATGCCGAGCTCTTCCTCAGCGGCCTTCAGACCATCGTGGGTGTTCTGGTTGAATGACTTATCGTCAAAGCCACCAAAGTCAGAAACCATGCAACCCTTGTAGTCGCTGTTTTCGCCGGACGAGCTTGAGTTCTCTTCAGGTGCAGCGCCGCAACCGGCGAGAAGAAGTGCTGAGATGCCGAGAACTGAGCCTGCGCTTGCCATGTGCTTGCGTGAGAATGCCATGGGGATCCCTTCAAAAGATCAGGATCTGAGGGTCAATAAGCTGTGTGTGCTTTATAAAAGGTAAGACCATCAGGATTGAGCAATACAGAACACATTCTAATAGCTTTTTCAGCACTGAGCGAAATTTTTAGAGGTTGTTCCTATCTTCGACACAAAGTTCCTCCGCGCACTTTTAAAGCACCTACCCACAACCCTTAAGACCGCGTTTTGTTACTTTGAAGTAATAGTAAATAGCAGACAATACGATGCGTACTCTTATGGGGCTAAGCTACCGGGCAGGTATTACTGCGCACTAGAAAGATGCCAGCGAATTACACGCAAAGCAGTAGAGGTCATCACGCGCACGCCCACACCAATAGCGTCCTCCTGAGGATTATAATCACCCTGGTGCAAATCAAAAGTCTCACCACCTGGAGCACGAGTACCCAAGCGAATCATAGTGCCGGGAACCTCTTGCAGCATCCATGAGAAGTCTTCACCGCCCATTGATTGTTCAACGAGGACCACGCAGTCCTCCCCCAGCTCAGCTCGCGCCGCGTTTTCAATCAGAGCGGTTTCATCTTCGGTGTTTACCACAGGCGGCACACCGCGTTCGTGTTCCAAATCGACGGTAACTCCATAAGGAGTAGCAACTTGTTCCACTACATCGTCAAGAATCTGTCCCGCCTTGTACCAGGCGTCGGCATCCAAACAGCGCATGGTGCCAGCCAACATACCGGTAGAAGGAATAGCGTTAGAGGCCACACCAGCCTCAATTTGCCCCCAAACCACGAGGACGCCGGAGCGAACATCAGTCAATCGAGAAAGTACTGCCGGCACGTTAATAGCAATCTGGCTCATCGCGTAAATCAAATCTTCGGTCAGGTGCGGACGCGAAGTATGACCCCCGTGACCGCTGAGATTAATGCGGACGGTGTCAGAAGCCGACGTAATCGCGCCGATGCGAGTACCAATCTTGCCGACATCCACCTTAGGTTCGCAGTGCAGGGCAAAAGCACGCGGCACGTCCTTGAGCCATCCTGCTTCAATGACGCGCAGGGCACCACCTGGCTGCTGCTCTTCAGCAGGCTGGAAAATCACCCGAATAGTGCATCCCAAAGGCTTGTCATCATTAATTTTCGCAAGACCAAGCGCAACACCGAGCATAACAGTGAGGTGGATATCGTGACCGCACGCGTGCATCACATTAGCTGTTTGCGATGAGCATTCCAAACCTGTCTGCTCCTGCACAGGCAACGCATCAATATCAGCACGGAAAGCCGCTGCCGCAGGACCTTCACCGATATCAACGCGCAGACCGGTCGTTCCGGGCAACGCAACAGGTTCTAGCCCGGCTTGACGCAGACGTTCCGCCAGCTTCTCGGTAGTCCGAAACTCCTGAAAAGACAGCTCAGGGTGCGCATGAACATCACGACGGAACTCAATAAGCTCCGGCAGAAACTCTTCCACCAGGTTTCCCACCGAGGGAACTTTGCCGGACAACTGTGACTCTGCGAATGATGAAACCATATTTCAAGGATAGTGCGAGTTCGCGTTAGCGTCATTTTCGTGTCTGGGAGTGACGATTCCACCCGCTTGTTACGAATTATGACGTTCATATCCCGAATGGAACACAGGTGCACTTTCAATAGCCCTGCACCTGATGTTTACTGCGGGAGCTGACAAGAATCATCCGGAACGCCGCTGAGACGCGCAAAAGGCGGAGTCACTTCTTCAGTGACTCCGCCTTTATAGAGACTCGATTCCTTAGAGTGATCGAGCGATAATTGCCTGCTTTACCTCGGCAATAGCCTTAGTAATCTGGATGCCGCGGGGGCATGCCTCGGTACAGTTGAAGGTGGTACGGCAACGCCACACGCCTTCTTTATCGTTGAGAATCTCAAGACGCATATCGCCAGCATCATCTCGTGAATCAAAGATAAAGCGGTGCGCGTTCACGATTGCTGCCGGACCAAAGTACTGACCGTCAGTCCAGAAAACGGGGCATGATGAGGTACACGCAGCGCACAAAATGCACTTGGTGGTGTCGTCAAAACGCTCGCGGTCTTCTACCGACTGGTAGCGCTCACGTTCAGGCTCATGTCCATCGTTCATCAAGAAGGGCATTACCTCGCGGTAAGCCTGGAAGAAGGGCTCCATGTCAACGATGAGGTCCTTCTCGCAGGGCAGACCCTTAATAGCCTCAACAGTGATCGGCTTGGTGAGATCCAAGTCTTTGAGCAAGGTCTTGCATGCCAAACGGTTGCGGCCGTTAATACGCATAGCGTCTGAACCACAAATACCGTGCGCGCATGAGCGGCGGAATGACAGCGAACCGTCAATCTCCCACTTCACCTTATGCAAGGCATCCAGCACGCGGTCAGTGCCGAACATGGTCAGCTTAAATTCATCCCAGTGAGCTTCTTCTGAAATCTCAGGGCTGTAACGACGAACCTGAAGGGTGATGTCGTAGGTAGGAATAGCGTCAGCGCCGCCTGCCTCAGACTTCAGTTCAACCTTTGATGCCGGTTCGTTGAGTTCTTCAGTAGCTTTTTGACTAGCCATTTTAGTACTTACGCTCCATCGGCTCGTAGCGGGTAAAGATAACAGGCTTGGTATCGAAACGCAGGCCAGCGATTGATTCAGTTTCAGCCTCGGGGTCAAGGTAGACCATGGAATGCTTCATGAACTTCTCATCATCGCGGTTGGGGAAGTCCTCGCGGAAGTGACCACCGCGTGACTCCTGACGGTGCAGTGCAGCAACTGACATCACCTTTGCCAGCTCGAGCAAGAAGCCAAGCTCAACAGCCTCAAGAAGGTCAAGGTTAAAGCGCTTGCCCTTGTCCTGAACTGAGATGTTCTTGTAACGCTCTTCGAGGTTAGCAATAACATTCAGCGCGTTCTTGATGGTGTCAGCAGTACGGAACACCTGCATATCCGTATCCATGACGTCCTGCAGTTCCTTGCGAATAGCGCCGACCTTTTCGGTGCCGGTGCCATCGCGAAGCATACCCAGCAACTCGAGAGTGCGGTTAGCCGCATCCTCAGGAATAGGCAAGAAATCTGCGGTCTGCGCGTACTCAGCAGCTGAAATACCTGCGCGCTTACCGAAAACGTTGATATCAAGCAGTGAGTTGGTACCCAAACGGTTTGAGCCGTGAACAGACACACAAGCTACCTCGCCAGCTGCATACAGACCGGGGATGGTTTCTTCTGAGTTTGCGTAAACTTCAGCTTCGATGTTGGTGGGAATACCGCCCATTGCGTAGTGCGCAGTCGGGAACACCGGAACGGGCTCGGTGTAGGGCTCAACACCCAGGTAAGTACGAGCGAACTCGGTAATATCCGGAAGCTTCGCATCGATGTGAGCGGGCTCCAAGTGGGTGAGGTCAAGAAGAACGTAGTCCTTATTAGGACCGCAACCGCGTCCTTCGCGAACCTCATTAGCCATCGAACGAGCAACGATATCGCGAGGAGCCAAGTCCTTAATGGTCGGAGCGTAACGCTCCATGAAGCGCTCACCCTCTGAGTTACGCAGAATACCGCCCTCACCGCGAGCAGCCTCAGACACCAGAATGCCCAGACCTGCAAGACCGGTCGGGTGGAACTGCACGAACTCCATGTCTTCCAAGGGAATACCGTTACGCAAAGCAATCGCCATGCCGTCACCGGTCAGAGTATGTGCGTTAGAGGTGGTCTTGAAGATCTTGCCACAGCCACCGGATGCGAAGACGATTGACTTGGCCTGGAAAACGTGAACATCGCCGGTTGCCAAATCATAGGAGACAACGCCAGCAGGACGCTTCTTGCCGTCTTCATCCTCAACCATAATCAGGTCAAGCACGTAGTACTCGTTGAAGAACTCAACGTTGTGCTTTACACAGTTCTGGTAAAGGGTCTGCAAAATCATGTGACCGGTACGGTCAGCTGCGTAGCATGCACGACGAACGGGTGCCTTACCGTGATCGCGAGTGTGACCACCAAAACGACGCTGGTCGATGCGTCCCTCGGGGGTACGGTTGAAGGGAAGACCCATCTTCTCAAGATCGAGAACCGCGTCGATAGCTTCTTTAGCCATAACCTCAGCGGCATCCTGGTCTACCAGGTAGTCACCACCTTTAACGGTGTCAAAGGTGTGCCACTCCCAGTTATCTTCTTCAACATTCGCAAGAGCTGCACACATACCGCCCTGCGCCGCACCGGTGTGTGAACGGGTGGGGTAAAGCTTGGTAAGAACAGCAGTGCGAGCACGCTGACCTGACTCAATTGCCGCACGCATACCAGCGCCGCCTGCGCCGATAATGACAACGTCGTACTTATGTACCTGCATTGGAAAAATGCTTCTTTCTCTAAAACTTAGATGTAGCTATTACGGAGCCGGGCAGAAAGACGGCAGCAACTCAGCTGCAGCACCGGTGGGGCAAGGATCAAAGGTGAAGATAACCAACGTGCCCACAAGAATGATGAACGCAGAAGCCAAGAACAAAATGACCTTCAAGAAGGCACGAGTCTTGTCTTTCTGTGCGTAGTCATCGATGATGGTGCGAATGCCGTTGGTGCCGTGCAACATTGCAAGCCACAGCAACAGCATGTCCCAAACCTGCCAGAAGGGGTTAGCGAGCTTACCGCCCACGAAACCGAAGTCAATGCGATGCACGCCCTCGCCCGTCATGAGGTTCACAAAGAGGTGACCGAAGATGAGGATAACGAGCGCAACGCCTGAAAGACGCATGAACAACCACGCAACCATCTCAAAGTTATTGCGCTTTGAGGACGAGCGGTTGTACTTAACACCCTGAACAATGTTGTCGTTGCTACGGGGAGCTGCAACTTTAGCTTTCAAGGGAGTAGCCATAGTTTAGTGACCTCCGAAAATGATAGGAAGGTGACGGAACAGGAAGCCTGCCATAGCGATTGCCCAGAGAATCAATACGCCCCACAACAGAGTCTTGTGGTTTTTGGTGCCACCGCTCCAGAAGTCAACGAGAATAATACGAATACCGTTGAAAGCGTGGTAAACGATAGCTGCCACGAGCGCCGCTTCACCAAGACCCATGATGGGGTTCTTGTAAATGCTCATCACTGCGTTGTATGCCTCGGGAGATACGCGAACCATCGCGGTATCCAGCACGTGGACCAACAAAAAGAAGAAAATCGCAATACCAGAGATGCGATGGGCTACCCACGACCACATGCCTTCACGGCCGCGGTAGAGAGTGCCATTTTTGGGTGTATTCGGCACTGAATAACCTCCTGCGCGCTAATAACTGCGAGTGATCATCTATATATTTTTAGATTCGCACGGCGCAGTTAATCATTGAGTGTTGTTCTTCTTCACAGGTTACCAGCATCACGCGATGTTAAATGACAATATGTCAGCGCCCTAGAGCCCTGAGATTACGGCATATTTTTATTTCCTTAATGCCTTTTTGACCGCTATATAAGGGTTCTAGTCAGTTGCACCTGTAAGTAATGTGAGAAGTATCTGCGCAAAATACTTCTTTATTCATGTCATTTATGACAAACAATAGGTATTCTTTAGACGATGAAAACTCCGATTGAACGCTTTTACCCGCTCATTCCCGCTGGTGGCGTAGGCTCCCGACTCTGGCCGCTCTCACGCGCCACTGCCCCGAAGTTCCTACTCAACCTTACCGGTGGTGAAGAGTCACTCCTGCGTTCGACATACGACCGCCTCACCTCGCTGTGTAACGGTCCAGTTATGGTGGTTACCGGAGTAGCCCACGCCAACCGCGTGACGCAGCAACTGAGCGAACTACGCGCATCCGACCTTGTCCTTGAGCCTTCACCTCGCGACTCAGCGGCTGCAATTGGCCTTGCCTGCGCTATTATTTTTGAACGCGACCAGGACGCTATTATCGGCTCTTTCGCGGCTGACCATGTGATTGAACCCGTTGCAGAGTTCCACAAGGTAGTCACCGAGGCCGTCAACACTGCAGCAACCGGCAAGATTGTCACTATTGGTATCACCCCAACCGAGCCCTCCACCGCGTTTGGCTACATCAAGGCAACAGAGTCGTTGCACCTTGAGGACGCGCCTAACGCTATGTCGGTTGATGAGTTTGTAGAAAAGCCCGACGCTGATACCGCCAGCCAGTACCTGGCTACCGGGGACTACACCTGGAACGCTGGAATGTTCGTGGCACCGGCATCCCTCATGCTGGAGCACCTCAAAAATAATGAGCCGGAGCTGTACGCCGGCGTCACCGCGATTGCAAAAGCATGGGACACCCCCGAGCGTGACGAAATCATGAACAACCTGTGGGAAACTCTGCCTAAAACCGCCATTGACTATGCGGTTGCCGAACCCGCCGCAGCAGCAGGTGCGGTGGCTATGGTTCCCGGCTCATTCAGCTGGGATGATGTGGGAGACTTCGACGCGGTTGCCCGCCTCAACCTTGAAAAAACCGATGATGGCCTGTTTGTTCTCGGCGATGAGCATCAGGTACTAGATCAGAAATCCACCGGCATCGTGGTTAGCGGAACCGACCGCAAGATTGCAGTGATCGGCATGGACGATGTTGTGGTAGTTGATACTCCCGACGCTCTGCTTGTTACCACCCGAGCGCAAGCTCAGAAGGTAAAAAGCACCGTTGCTGAGCTCAAAGATCAGGGACTTCAAGAACTTTTGTAGGAACGTTTTCCTCTCCAGAAAAGGCAGGGCACTCATGTTCTGCCTTTTCTTATACCTTTAGTGTGCAAATGATTCTCATTTAAGTTAGTCTGGTGTTCATGAAAAGCACACGTTCCTCCCTCCTGACAGTGACCGGCATTGCAGGCATCCTCCTACTCTCAGCCTGCGGCGGTCAAAGCTCACCAACCGCAGACGCGTCATCAACCTCAGCCAGCGCATCTGCCTCTTCACCAGCATCAGATTCATCAGAAGAAACCGAGGTCTCAACCCCGACCACTCGCGTAGCACTCAGCTACGACGGCGGCATCATGATCGTTGACGGACGCACCATGGAAATGGTCGATACCGTCGAAAAAGACGGCTTCCTTCGCCTGAGCCAGGCCGGTGACAACCGTCACCTCGCCGTCGCAAACGGCAACAGCTACAGTCTGCTCGACATGGGCCACTGGGGCCAGGCACACGGCGACCACTCACACTACTACTCAGCAAAGCCCACCCTCAGCGACTGGATCTGGGACTCAGAGGAAACCAGCCACGTCATCTCTGACAACGGCAAGACCGCTTTCTTCTCAGACGGCTCAGGCTCCTTTGAGGTTGTAGATCCCCTGACGCTGACCGGCGATGACAAGAAAACCGCCGCTAAAGACTCCATCGAAACCAAGACCGTCACCCTTCCCGAACCTCACCACGGTTTCGCAATTCCGCTGCCTGATGATCAGTACATGGTTGCAGTGGGTAACGAAGACCAGCGCACCGGCGCCGCAATTGTTGACGAAAATGGCAAAACGGTCACCAAAAACAATCAGTGCCCCGGCGTCCACGGTGAGGCAATAGTTGCAAACAATACCTTCACCGTTGGCTGTGAAGATGGCGTACTGATATACAAGAACGGTGAGTTTACCAAGGTTCAGGCAGAAGAGTCATACGCGCGTTTGGGTAACCAGGCTGGTTCGCACGACTCCCCCATCGTTCTGGCTGACTACAAGACTGACAAGGAAGCTGAACTCGAACGTCCCGAGCAGTTCTCACTGGTCAACACCGAGACCGACAGCATCCAGAAAGTACAGCTGCCCGAAGGCGTCAGCTACACCTTCCGCTCCATTGCGCGCGGCCCTGAAGGCGAAGCCCTGTTGCTCACCACCGATGGCAAGCTCCGCGCTTACGACGAAGAAACCGGTGAAGAACTAGCAAGCGTTGACCTCATGAACTCGTGGACCGAGTCAGAGGTATGGCAGGAACCCCGCCCCGCAATCTGGGTACAGGATGACACAGCATACGTAACCGACCCCGCCACCAAGAAGCTCCACGCGGTATCACTTGCCAATATCGCTAACGGTTCAATGGAAGACTTCGCACAGCTCGAACTGCCCGAAACTCCCAACGAAATCAACGGCGTGAGCGCCCGCGACGGTGTAGCTCCCGAAGCTGAAGGCGATGAACACGACCACTAGGACTTAGCCACCTAGATTAGATGTACTTGCAAAGGATGCGGGCGGATAGTGAAAACTATCCGCCCGCATCCTTATATCTACAGGGCAGACGCATGAGGTCTAAAGGTCGATAGAACCGATGCCCCGCCACATCTGACCATCAAATTCATAGACGCGAAGCGTATCAATCTCAAAATGTTTGAGGCGCTCAGGAATCTGCGCAAAATGCTCTAAAGACCGCAGGATAACGTTTTCAGGAACATGCTGGGCAAGGGTGATATGAGGGTGATAGTCAAAAGGAGATGCGCTAGCGCCCGCCGCGTGCTCACTGATTGCATTTAACCGAATGAGCTCGTCAGCGCCTTCATCAATCGTCAGATAGCTCACCGCGGTAATGGGCGAGAAGGACGCGGGTTCCCCTACCGTCACGGGAATGGATCCGGTGCCGCTGAGAGCGTTTCGCAGGCTTTCAAAAACATTGCCCATGTTATCGGGTTCCGGTGAGACCAGAACCGTGATGTGAACACTACCGGAATCATCGATCTCGGGCTGAGCATCGCGCCAAGCAAGCACATAGTGCGCGAGTTCGTCGGGCACTTTGGCCAGAATACTCACGTAACGTTGCTGTGCTAACAGGGTAGGCGAAACAGGTACTGACTGTGTTTCGTCAGCATTCAGCTCCGAAGAAGACGTCATAATTACAGTTTAGCCGCCGGCAAGAAACCTACGCGTTCATACACGTTTTCTACGGTGACGCTTGCAATCTCGCGTGCCTTGGATGCGCCGATAGCTAGCAGGCGATCAAGCTCTGCAGGGTCAGCCATCAGCTCGTTGACGCGCTCACACATCGGGCCGAAGGTCTCAGCGGCAATCTCTGCCAAATCGACCTTGAGGTGACCGTACATCTTGCCCTCGTAACGCGCCACAATCGAGTCGATGCTCTCACCGGTAATCGCCGAGTAGATACTCAGCAGGTTAGACACGCCCGCCTTATTTTCGCGGTCAAAGCTGATCTCGCTACCCGCGTCCGTCACTGCGGACTTAATTTTCTTCGCGGTCTTCTTAGGCTCATCCATCAACCAGATAATGCCCTTATCGGTCTCAGCTGACTTCGACATTTTGGACGCGGGATTCTGCAGATCGTAAATCTTAGCGGTTTCTTTCATGATGCGTCCTTCGGGCACCACAAAGGTATCGCCAAAGCGAGCGTTGAAGCGCTGCGCCAGGTTACGGGTAAGCTCAAGGTGCTGACGCTGATCTTCGCCTACAGGCACCTGGTCAGCTTGGTACAGCAAAATATCTGCCGCCATCAAAATCGGGTAGGTGAACAAGCCAACAGAGGCTGAATCTGCGCCCTGCTTAGCTGACTTGTCTTTGAACTGAGTCATGCGAGAAGCCTCACCAAAACCGGTAATGCAGTTCAGAACCCATGCCAGCTGGGCGTGCTCCGGAACATGTGACTGTGCAAAGAGCGGAGTCTTCTCGGGGTCAATGCCAGCCGCAATGTACTGTGCCGCAGTCATGCGCGTACGCTGAGTCATGATCGCCGGATCCTGAGGCACGGTAATCGCGTGCATATCGGGAATGAAGAAAAGGCAATCGGTGCCCTGCTCATTCTGCATGTTCACCCAGTTGCGCACCGCACCCACATAGTTACCCAGGTGCAACGAGTCAGCTGAAGGCTGCGCACCTGAAAAGACGCGCGTAGCGCCCTGCGAGGCATTGGGGATAACTGACTTGAGGTTCTTTTCTTCACTCATGTTCTTTACTTCTTTTCACTCACGATATTTGTGTGGTTCTACCGAATGCGGCGGTACGCTTTTAGGCTTTACCGGCGGCTTCTTTGACCATGCTCATGCCGTTTTGCGCGGTCACATCAATGGTGTCAAGCGCACGAGAAATCATGGCAGGTGACTCAGAGTCGTTCTTTTCGATTTCCTCTTTAATAACTTTGGACTGAACCAGCACAATCTGGAAGCTGTGCGCAAGCTTGTCATCAAGCATCGCGTCTTCTTCTTCTAGGAACTGGCGCATGCGAGCAGCATTCTGATCCTGTTGAACGTTCAAAGAGCGCGTCACGGTCATCGCAAGGTACACAGCAACACCCAGCCAGCCAGCGATTACAGCCGTCAAAATCCAGCCAAGCACCGATACTTCGTTGGCAGAAGTAATAATCGCCCAGATGAGCAGTATGACGAGGATAGCCATACCAATGCCAGCACCAATCAGTGCTTTTTTGGTGCCGGGGCTGTTTTCGGGGGCAGTGCGCTGTGGAATAGACATGGCTTCTATTATGTCAAAGAACTATGGGACGCGCGAAGTTGTGGTTGAGGCAGTGGGCAACAAGGCACCCTTTGGGCACGTTAAGGATTCCTTGTTGCCCTCAACTTCCCTTAAACGCCAGCCCCGAGCCAGTCGAAGGCAACATTAAGCATTCTCTTTAGCAGTATTAACTTCCAGCCAACTGGTGCCAATACGGCTTCGCCCTTCGGCATCAGCCTCCCCCAATAAACCGCGTCCTCAAACCTCGACCTAAACCGCTGAGATCCTGATTAATCAGGATCTCGGCGTAAGTAGGATACGAGTTAGATGTTGGCTCCCGCATCCATGACTAAGCAGAATTTCTCTCAGTAGAGCCGGCACAAAAAATCCCGCACAGATTATCTGTGCGGGATTTTCTTATGACGCTAGAGACTATGCGGCGTGACGTTCAGCGGTTTCCACCACGTTGACCAGCAGCATTGCGCGGGTCATCGGGCCAACGCCACCGGGGTTCGGTGAAACCCATGATGCTTTTTCAGCGGCTTCGGGGCTGATGTCGCCGGTGAGCTTCTTCTTGCCGGTTTCGGGGTCTTCAATGCGTGAGACTCCGACGTCCAGCAGAATTGCGCCGTCCTTGACCATGTCAGCTTTGACGATGTGCGGCTGACCAACAGCCGCCACGATAATGTCAGCTTCGCGGAGCGCCCCTGCAACGTCCTTGGTGCCGGTGTGCACCAGGGTGGGGGTGGCATTCACGTTCTTGCGAGTGAGCAAGAGACCCAGCGGGCGACCCACGGTGACACCGCGGCCGAACACAGCAACGGTCTTGCCGTTCAGATCTAAGCCGTGGCGTTCGATGAGTTCGATAACGCCGTTGGGAGTACACGGAAGCGGTGAATCGATTTCGCCGCCAGCGTTGAGCACCAGGCGTCCTAAGTTGGTGGGATGCAGACCGTCTGCGTCCTTGTCGGGGTCAACCAGCTCAAGGATGCGGTTGGCGTCGATGTGCTTGGGCAAAGGAAGCTGCACGATGTAGCCGGTGCATGCCGGGTCATTGTTCAGCTTCTCGATTTCTGCTTCGAGTTCCTCTTGAGTGGTGTTCTCAGGCAGATCAACGCGAATAGAGGCGATGCCTACTTCTGCGCAGTCCTTGTGCTTACCGCCCACGTAAGAATGCGACGCGGGGTCGTCACCCACGAGAACAGTGCCCAGGCCGGGAGTGATGCCCTTTGCTTTGAGTGCTTCTACACGCTCTTTCAGCTCTGCTTTGATGGCAGCTGCTGTTGCCTTGCCGTCCAGAATTTCAGCCATAATTTACCACTTCTCGATTCCGTCGTAGAGGGGGAACTTTTCGCACAGTGCGGTCACGCGAGCGCGCTGCGCTTCTACGTCAACACCGGGCTTGAGGGTTTCAGCGATGATGTCTGCTACCTCTACGAATGCTGCGGCGTCGAATCCGCGGGTTGCGAGCGCGGGAGTACCGATGCGCAGACCTGAGGTGACCATGGGAGGACGCGGGTCGTTGGGGATTGCGTTGCGGTTAACGGTGATACCGGCTTCGTGTAGCAAATCTTCAGCTTCGCGTCCGTTGAGTTCAGCGTTTGCCAGTGAGACGAGGACCAGGTGCACGTCGGTACCACCGGAAATCAGTTCTACGCCGGCATCCAGCACGTCGGGCTGGCTGAGGCGCTCAGCGATGATCTGTGCACCTTCGAGGGTACGCTTCTGGCGGTCCTTGAATTCTTCTGAACCTGCAATCTTGAAGGCGATTGCCTTACCAGCGATAGCGTGCATGAGCGGGCCACCCTGCTGGCCGGGGAATACTGCTGAGTCAATCTTCTTCTTGAGCTCTTCGGTGCAGAGAATAAAACCTGAGCGGGGGCCGCCGATGGTCTTGTGCACGGTTGATGAAACAACGTGTGCGTGAGGAACGGGGTTGGGGTGCAGACCTGCAGCAACGAGACCTGCAAAGTGCGCCATATCAACCCAGAGGTATGCGCCAACTTCGTCTGCGACCTTACGGAATGCTGCGAAATCCAGCTGACGGGTGTACGCCGACCAGCCAGCAATGATGACCTTGGGCTTCTCAGCCAAAGCGAGCTCGCGAACCTCGTCCATGTCAACGCGTCCGGTCTTCTCGTCAACGCCGTAGGCAACAACTTCGTACAGCTTGCCTGATACGTTGAGCTTCATGCCGTGAGTCAGGTGACCGCCGTGAGCCAGTGACAGACCCATGATCTTGTCGCCGGGGGTCAGCAGTGCGTGCATCACAGCGTTGTTAGCCTGAGCGCCAGCGTGAGGCTGAACGTTGGCGTGCTCAGCACCGAACAGTGCCTTAGCGCGCTCGATTGCCAGGTTCTCAACGATATCTACGTACTCGCATCCACCGTAGTAACGACGTCCGGGGTAGCCTTCTGCGTACTTGTTCGTCAGTACTGAACCCTGAGCTTCAAGAACCGCGCGGGGCGCAAAGTTCTCTGACGCAATCATTTCAAGGGTGTTCTGCTGGCGTCCTTGCTCTAGCGCGATAGCTTCTGCTACTTCGGGATCTACTTCTGCCAAGGGAAGGTTGGTGACAGAGGAGGTGGTCATGCAACGTCCTTTTTCTTCTGTGGAGTGCGCACTCTCTAGCGGAGTGCGACGTGTTCGTTCAGACATCATCAAGTTTAGGTTAGTTACACCTGATTATGCAGGGTTTGAAAACGCGTGTGGGCTGTTTTAGAGCATTTTCTAGGGACTAAACGTGGTTGGTGATACAACTTCTTTATGAGCACTCTTGAATTCGATAATTTCTCACCGGAAATCGCTGCCGATGCCTACGTGGCTGATAATGCGCGTTTGATAGGACGCGTGAAGGTCGATGAAGGTAGCGGCGTTTTCTTTGGTGCTGTTGTACGCGGCTATACGGAGCACATAACGGTGGGGCGCTCCTCAAATATCCAGGATACCGCTGTGATTCATGCTGACCCCGGCGAGCCCGCGGTCATTGGTGATCATGTGTCTATTGGGCACGGCGCGGTGGTTCACGGGTGCACTGTTGAAGACGGCTCGCTAATCGGTATGAACGCAGCGGTTTTCAATCGCGCTGTGATTGGTGCTGGTTCTTTAGTGGCAGCTGGCGCCGTAGTGCTAGAAGGCAGCATTATCCCCCGCCGGGATCGCTGGTAGCAGGCGTCCCCGCAAAAGTGCGCAGGCCACTCACCGCTGAAGATCAGGAGGGCATCCGTCACAACGCGGAACGCTACGCCAACATCGTCCACAAATACCTGCAACTAGGCTGAGTTGCGATAAATACTTATACAAGAACCTCAATATTCATCACACTTACCACTTGTCAGTAATCGATGCTTGATAATATTTCACACAGCAACTACTTTTAGTCAGGCTGCAGGCGTCCCCCAATCAGCGCCCCATGCATCATCTCTTGCGTGAACCGGCAAGAAGAAAGCACAAACGAACACATGACAAACACTATGTCGCGACGCGAAGCACTTGATCAGCGACGTAAAAAAGACTTTAGAAAATGGATGGCTACCGGCGGTGCTACAGCAGTATTTCTCGGCGGTGGAGTCCTAGCCGTTCATTCTTTCCAGGGCGATCAAAACCCCGAATCAGAAGATGTCTCTACCGAGATTCCCGCAGAATGTTCAACCAGTCAGCACATCAATGTAGTTGCAACGGGAAAAATTGCCGACATCGTCAAAAAAATTCCTGTAAACGCTGAGGACTGTATTTCTCTCAACGTCAGTGAAAGCGCATCCGATAAAACTGCCTCTGACATTATCAGCGGAATCAACGTACCTCATATCTGGATTCCGGACTCTTCGACCAGGGCTAACCTCTACCTGGACAACAAGGCAAAAGTCACGACTGTTTCTGACTCTTTGGCCAACACGCCGGGCGTTATTGTCTCACGCGATTCGAAAGACTTTCAAACATGGTCGGATGTGCTCAAAGACAGCGAGACCATTGGCATGAGCGACCCCAAAACTGAAAGCGCCGCGTTTTCTTCTCTCGTGTCGGTTGCCGCAGAAGTCAACGAAGATAAGGTGTCGCGCGATCAGCTCACGACCGGCTCAGCTATTCGCGCGCAAACTATCGGAGTCACCGGTCCGGTTCTATCCCCCACAGACCTTCTCGATAAGGTTGTAGACGGTGAACACGAAAGCGCTATTGTCACCGAAGCTGACTTCGTGAAATACAAAGATGAGCATCAGGATGCCTCACTGAATGTTGCTGTGCCCAACAGCGGAACCACGGAACTCGATTACCCGCTTTTAGTACCTGAAGAAAACGCATCCAACGACACCGTCTCTGTAGCGGCTCAAAAGATTTCGGATTATTTGGGCTCCGATGCGGGCCGAAGCGCGTTGGAGTCTGAGGGGCTTCGCACCTCGTCAGGGGAAAAGCTCAGCGATGTCTCTCCCCTTAATCAGCCTCTGGAATTGTCGCAGGGCGATTCAAAGATGCTCTCAGATTTGTGGAAGTCGTACGTTACGCAGGCTGCTCCCCTGAATGGTCTGGTGGCCATTGATTCTTCAAGTTCGATGAGCCAACAGGTTGAGGGCACAGATCAAAGCCGTATGCAGATTACCGCTGATGCTGCTTTGGCGGGTTCTCAGCTTTTCCCGTCGCGTGATTCTTTGGGTATTTGGGCTTTTGCGCGCGATATCGGTAAGGATGCGACCGGTCAGACCGTTGATTATAAGGAGCTTGTTCCTATTCGCGGTGTTGACGAGGACGTTGATGGTCGTTCACAGCGTGATCTTGTGCAGGAGGCTATTACCGAACTTGCGGTCTACCCGAATTCTCAGTCTGGTTTGTATGACACGATGCTTGCTGGTTTTCACACTGTGAAGCAGAATTACAAGCCCGGCGCTACGAATGTGGTCATTATTATGACTGACGGTGTGAATGATGATGAGAATTCCATCGATAAGCAGGAGCTGATTTCAACTATTCAGCAGGAGCAGGATCCTAACAATCCGGTGATGTTTTTGCTGATTGGTGTGTCTGATGATGCGGATATGAGTACTTTGCATGAGATCGCACCGCAAATTGGTGGTGAGGTATTTGAGGCTGAAACGTCTGCTGATATTCAGCGAGTTTTCCAGGACGCTTTTGGTGAAGGACCTCATAAGCAATCGGCTCAGTAGATAGAGGGTTTTTAAGTGACACCTGCGTTTGTGCAGGACTTTAGGCCCTTATGAGTAAACCTCGTGATTAGGTTTTAGCGCAGAAAAGCGCCGAGGCCTTCCGGAGTTGTGTCCGGGGCCTCGGCACTTTTTTATGTATTCGCTACCTTGTGTGAGAAGCGACTTAGTGGAAGAAGTGGCGGGCTAGGCAAAGATTTCCCGAGCGCGCGAGGAACCAAGAAACCTTTGTCTAGAATCGCGCGCCAGCGCGAACGGTGGTCGCCACTTCTACCGCTTGAAGCGAAGCGACTTAGTGGAAGAAGTGGCGAGCACCGGTCAAGTACATTGTCACTCCCGCGGCCTTTGCTGCTTCGATGACTTCTTCGTCGCGGATGGAGCCGCCAGGCTGTACGACTGCTCGTACGCCTGCGTCCAGGAGGACTTGGAGGCCGTCTGCGAAGGGGAAGAAGGCGTCGGATGCTGCTACGGAGCCGCGTGCGCGTTCGTTGCTCTCGCCGCCGAGGGTGTTGGCGCGTTCTACGGAGAGTTTGCAGGAGTCTACGCGGTTGACTTGGCCCATACCGATGCCTACTGCGGCGCCATCTTCGGCCAGGAGGATGGCGTTGGACTTTGCTGAGCGTAGTGCACGCCATGCGAAGGAGAGGTCGGCAAGGGTTTTTTCGTCTGCGGCGTCGCCTGCTACGAGCTGCCAGTTTTCGGGGTTGTCGCCTTCTGCGTGGAGGCGGTCTGCGTCTTGGAAGAGCGCGCCGCCTGATACCTGGCGGTATTCGATGGCTTCGCGTGCGAAACCTTCGGGGAGGCGCAGGATGCGCAGGTTCTTTTTGGTCTGTAGGATTTCGAGTGCCTCGTCGGTGAAGGACGGTGCGATGATGACTTCGGTGAAGATGCCCTTGACGGTTTCAGCCATTTTTGCGGTGACTTCGCGGTTGGCTGCGATGACGCCGCCGTATGCTGAGAGAGGGTCGCAGGCGTGTGCTTTAGCGTGTGCGTCTGCGATTGCGTCGTCGGCGTCTGCTGAACCTACTGCGATACCGCAGGGGTTGTTGTGCTTGATGATGGCAACGGCGGGCTCGTCGAAGTCGTAGGCTGCGCGCAGTGCCGCGTCGCCGTCAACATAGTTGTTGTAGCTCATTGCCTTGCCGCCGAGCAGCTCTGCCTGTGCGATGCCGGGGGCAGCTGCGGGGTCGACGTAGAGCGCGCCCTGCTGGTGCGGGTTCTCGCCGTAGCGTAGTGATTCTGAACGCTCGAATGAGAGGCCTGCGAACGGGGGCCAGTAGTTAGCGTCCTCGTCCTTTTCGAACTGGGCTGCGGTCCAGGTAGCCACGGCGGTGTCGTACGCTGCGGTGTGGGCGAATGCTGCAGATGCCAGACGGCGACGTTGCGCCAAGTTGAAGCCGCCAGCCTTGGCAGCGTCCACGACCTCGCCGTACTTGGCGGGGTCAACGACGATAGCTACTGCGTCGTGGTTCTTAGCCGCCGCACGAACCATGGAGGGGCCACCAATATCGATCTTTTCGATGATGGCGTCCTGGTCAGCACCGGATGCGACGGTATCGACGAAGGGGTAGAGGTTCACGATGACGAGGTCGAATGCTTCGATGTCCATCTCGCGCAGGGTATCAATGTGCTCCTGCTTGCGGCGGTCAGCCAAAATACCTGCGTGAACGCGAGGGTGAAGGGTCTTCACGCGTCCTTCAAGGCACTCGGGGAAACCGGTGATATCTGAAACTTCGGTAACGGGCACACCGGCTGATGCGATGGTCTGCGCGGTTGAACCGGTAGATACGATAGCAACGCCTGCTTCGTGCAGTCCCTGCGCCAGCTCTTCAAGGCCGGTTTTATCGTATACAGAAATCAGTGCGCGCTTGAGCGGTACGCGATCGAGCTCAATGAGACTCACTTATACTCCAATGCTTATGCCCCTCGTTTTGTTGTCTTAGATACGGGGCAGGTGGATGGGTTGTCGTGAGCCGGTTTTAGCCCCGGCCCGTGGCCGACCTGTCGGTCAAACTTATGGGGCTATTGCTGGGACTAGACGGTGGGTACGGGCAGGTTAGCGATGGTCTGCACCAGAAGCTGTCGCTCTTCTACCTTGATGCGTTCGTGCAGGGTTTCTTCGGTGTCATCGTCGAGAACGGGAACCGCTGCCTGCGCGAGAATGGGGCCGGTATCAACCCCCGAGTCAACAAAGTGAACGGTGAGGCCGGTAATTTTCACGCCGTGGGCAAGGGCGTCGCGCACACCGTGAGCTCCGGGGAACGACGGCAATAGCGCCGGATGCGTGTTGATAATGCGGTTGGCAAAACGGTCAACAAGCTGGGCATCGACAATGCGCATAAAGCCTGCAAATATAACGTAGTCAGGTGAGTAGGAGGCAATCTTTTCTTCCAAAGCGCGATTCCACTCGGGACGGCTCTCAAAATCTGCCGGGGGTACGATGAAGGTCTCGATGCCCGCTTTTTCAGCGCGCTCAATACCGGTGCAGGGCTTGTCAGCTCCCACGGCAAGAATCTCAGTGTTGAGAGTTCCTTCTGCTACCGCGTCCATAATGGACTGCAAATTAGTACCCGACCCAGAAACCATGACCACAATACGCATGAACTTAAGAATACATGAGGACGCGGTAAGGTAGGTATATGTCTTTACCACCCCCACCTCACACCCCGGCAGTGGATGCTGAAGCGCAGTCCGAGAAGGTCAAAATCTGGCGACGTGCCACATGGCTCAGTATTCTGATTGGCTTCGTCGTACTTACCAATACCACTGCCTTTGCGTGGGTGGGTTCTATCTTCTTCACGCTGGGCATTGTGTGTGCGTCCATCACCATGGCTAAAATCTCAGCTCTTAAACCGCCTGCGACGGTTTATGTGCTGTACTCCATGGTGATTGTCTTTTGTGTGATGATGCTTCTGTCATCGCTCGTGACAGCTATTTTCTCGGGTGTTAGCACCCAGTACCAGGACTGCATTGAGCAGGCAACCACGATCACGCGTACTCAGCAGTGCAGCGGAAAAATGGAAGATAATTTGCTCAATACTCTGACAGGTAAATAATAAAAGCCGACCAATATCTGGTGGCTCAACGTGGTACTGAGCCTGCGATAGATTGTCGCCAATTCTCGTTACTATCTGCACGCAAAATCAGCGGTGGTCTTCACATGGATTGTGAAGACCACCGCTGTTTTTCTTGAGGGGCTTTTAGACCTTTATGAGGAGACCTGCAAGTCAACGCGTTCTAAGGTGGCGCGCAGTTTAGCGTCAAAAGCCTCCATGCTAGAACCGTCATTGCCGCGTAGGTGTTCCAGCACAGCAAGCGCGGTAACAGCCACATCGATGAGTTCACCTTCCACATCGTGCATAGTGTGGGTGGTTCCCTTCCGCGGATTCTGCCCGGTAGCACCGATGTAGGCGGCTACGGTCTCCCCCGCTTCTTCGGTGATTTTGGCGATTCGTGCCCAGGTGGCTGCTTCGTTGTTTCGATCGCTGTTGGCATCGTCGATCCACGCGCTCAAAGTGGCGATGTTCTTACCGATACGTTGCAGATCATGACTCATGCGATGACGGCTTTCTCTTGGCCTTCGGACGGCGGATAACGGCACGCTTTTTGGGTGCTTCTTCTACCGGCTCAGCGGTTTCTTCAGCCGTCTTTGAGGTACCTGACACTTGTTCTTCGGCATCGAACACAGTGTCTGCGGTTTCAGGCTTCTCATCTGTACTGGGAGACTCTGAAGTTTCTTTGCTCTCATCACGCGCTTGGACGTCACCCGCCGAGGCAACAACTGAGGACGCGGTTTCTTCAGCTTTCTGCTGGTCTTCTGCAAAGAGTCGGCGCAGGGCATCGGATGAGGCAGATACTGACCCGCCACTGACGATTTCGCCGTTAATCACCGGGCTTTCAAGAGCATTCACGTCCTTGCCAGACTTTTTCTGTTGCTCACGAAGAGCACGAGCCTTCTGACGCTCCGCTTTCTTAGCTGCCTTACGATTAGCACGAGTTTGCCCGGCAAAGCGCTCGAGCTCAGGGGAATTATCGGGCTCAATCAGGGGTGCCAACGCGCGTCCAAGAATCACTCCTACAGCCAGCAAACCTGCGGCATACAGACCAAATTTAAGAGGGTCAGGACCAATAGCGGTCAGACGTCCCAAACCCAGTGAACCACGAGAGAACTGGCCAAGAGCAACACTGATCAACCCGCCAAGAAGTCCGATAAGAAGAGCTAAGAAAAGTACAGAAATCAGCCAGGAGATAGGACGGATGCGGATTTTCAAAGAAACCCACTCGTCGAAGTGGTCTTCACCTTCTCTGAAGAACCACCAGCCAGCAACCGCACCCGCAAGAATCGGGATAATGCAAGCAATAAAGCTCCACGGCTCTACAGGGTTAGGTAGAGCGCCAAACATGGGCAATGCAGGAAGAACTCCAACATCGGTACGCGTCAAATCAACAGCGGTGCCCTCGCCCAGAGAGAACCCGGCACCGGATGACCAGGCCATAGCGTACACCAAAAGGTTAGGGACAAAACCAAACTGTAAAAGCGTCAGCGCGGTATCACCGACAGCTCCTGCGTGCAGGCTCTGATAGATGCTCACAACATCATTCCAGTTGTAGAACAGTGCGCCCGCAGCAAGGAGTGCGCCACCTGCCATGAAAGCAATAGCACCTACTCCGGCTGCTCGAACCACAGCCCACGCGTAAGAACCGGCCCACCGCGAATACTGGCTGAAACGTGAGACCACCGTTGCCGCGTTGACACCGATCATGCGCACCAGCGACCGTGACTCATAGTAGCCGCCCAAAATCGCCCCGAGCAGAGCAACACCGAAAGGCATCAGCATTGAAAACCATAAAGATGTAGCCACGCGCGAGGTATCTGATACATAGCTCACCGCAGTTGTCAGGGCAATATAAACGAGCAAACCGGCAACAATGGGCTGCCAGAACTGCCCCTCGTACGATGCTTGTGCCAAGCGTCGTCCGGCACGGAACGTGAGATAAAGAGGCAGTAGCGTCAGGCCCAAAGGAGTGAGACTGACTGTTCCTGCAATGGCGTCGAAGATTCCGTTAACCGGAATATTGAGGTTCAACGGAACACCGTGCATGAGCAGCCAGATATTACCCGAGAGCTTAGCCGCCGAGGCAACATCTTGTTCCTTGTTAAAACCATTCGTCAGCGAAATCGCGCCGATGAGCACGAACACAGCGACAAATGAAATTAACGCTGCCACTAAAAATTCAACAGCACCTTGCAACCACAAAGGCATAGGGATGCCGCGTGAGCGCGGTGCGCGTACCGGGGGTGCAGAAACAGTGGTTTTCATCGTTTCTCATCTTGTCACGAACTCGTGGGCTTTGTTGACCTCTGACCTCTGTTTAGCGCGAAATAAGGTGAGATTTTGTGCAAGTTCACAAGGACGCGTGTTCTACAGTGGAGGGTATGAGTCTTTCATCTTCTTATGCGCTGATTACGGGCGCTTCATCGGGCATCGGTGCCGAGTTTGCTCGCCAGTACGCTCAGCACGGTTATTCGCTGGTTATCAGCGGCCGAAATCATGATGCCTTAGAGAATTTAGCGCAAGAGATTCGTCAGGAGCACTCCGTGGACGTTGAGATTATGAGAGCAGATTTGTTGCGGGAAGATGATGTACAGGCGCTGGTAATTCGCATCCGTAGCGCAGAACGCCCCGTGGAAATTCTTGTTAATAATGCGGGCTTTGGCTTAGGAAAAGAATTTTTGAAGGCTTCTGCTCAAGCGCACATGCAACAGGTGGATGTTCTTGCCAAGATCCCGCTCCAGCTCATGCACGCGGCTCTTGAGGTCATGGTTGAGCGGGGTCGCGGGCGCATTATTAATGTTGCGTCGGTTGCCGCGTTTATGCCGAATGGAACGTATTCGGCGGTCAAACGTTTTGTTGTGACAATGAGCGAGTCGGCTCACCTGCAGTACAGCCCCGTTGGAGTGTCGGTCACGGCCGTGTGCCCCGGTCTCACACGCAGTGGCTTTCACCGGACAATGGGAGTCGATGAGCCCCAGCTACCCGCTATTTTTTGGCTGTTGCCCAAGAAGGTAGTTGCCGATGCCATTCAGGCAAACTTTCGGAACAAGGCTTTGATCATTCCCTCAGCAACCTATAAAGCACTGGTGTTCGCTCAACGACTGATGCCGCCAGCGCTCACCACCGCTATCGTGGGACGCACCCGAAACTATTAGTCCTCAGCAAAGGGGTTCGACGCGGTGATTCCCCACTGCTTGTAGACCTCAGCTTTTGAGCTGACAATCTCAAGATCGTGGACGCTAGCCGTAGCCACCATAAGACCCTCAAGTGCGGCAGTTGGAAGCGGCGTTGTCTGCACCGAACCGACAGTGTGCAGTCGAGGTTCGGCGTGGCGTCCTGCCCATTCCAGGGCAACCGCGGCATCGACCTCAAGAACATGAGAGCCAAAACGCTCGCGTAGCTCCGCAATCCACCGCTCAGTTTCTGGGTAAGGATACAAGCCTTTAAGCTCGCCCAAGCTCAACACTGAAACGTAGAGGACGCGGTAAGAACGCCGTCTTAGAAAGGCTACAACTTGCGGGTTAGGCGCTGACTTACGGGTTTCCGCAAGCACATCTGAATCAAGAAGAAGACCTGCTTGGCTCATGCTGCTTTCAGAACACCGTAGTCAGTAGCCGGTACACCGTTGGGATTAGGAGTCAGAAGAAAGTTCAAGAATTCACCGCGCGCATTTGAGATGCGGGTGTAATCCTGGATGCTGATTGCGGCGTATCCCCCACGAGCAGGAACAGACGCTGCAACAAATTCGTTGGTGAAAGATTCGGTGGGGCGGGTGATGGTGTTGGACATAGCCACGCTGCGCTAAAGTAGCGCATTCCTTTCGAAATACTGCTCTTGTCTGTACCAAACTCAAATGCACAAAACGTGCGAATACAGACCGCTTCGTCATCCGAGCCACCCGTGAACATGGGGTTGGCGTTCAACTAAAGTCGGAGCTTGTCAGTTGAAACTCTTGAAGCTGGTTAAAACTATGACAAGAGAGCTAACTTTTTGCAACCCTCTTTTCTGAAAAAATTTTTTGTCTCACGTATCGGTCATTTTCGAAAAATATTTTGACCAGTCATCACCTGGGAATCATCGCTGAACCCACCGCAGCTACAGAGCCACCGTTGACATGTAGAAATGGCTTATTTTTCGCTGTGGTCATACCTTTAACGCAAAATTTTAGAACCGCAAAATATCAGCCCAAGCAGCCTTGTCGATCCCTCGAAACGAGACAGTTCTCACGCACTAAAGCAGGGTGGTGAGCCCCGCAATAGTTTTTCTTTGCGCATATTATTTTTAGACTGATAAACGAGTACACAAAGAACCACAGACATGATGGGCACATAACTGTGAATGTAACCTGCAAATATTTGGGCGTAGCTCTGGGAATTTTCTCACTACTTGGACTTCCTGCATGTAGTGGAGGTTCGGCTACCTCCAAGTCATCAAACTCCCCCGCCATCGCACAGGCGTCCTCGGAGCAACTTGCAGATGTTTTGCCTACTCAAAAACAAATTTCAGATGCCCAAACTTTTACGTATCTGATGGCGAACCCCACCGTCACGCACTTTGACACCCGCCAGTGGCTCACCTCGGTGGAACGCACCGAATTGTGGGAAGGCGGTAGCCCTGTCGATGATCAAGAAATCGTAGACACCGTCAACGAACGGTGCGCCCCCTACGAAGAGGTAACGCCCGGACTGCTTGCCACCCAAGCAACTAACTGGAGCGTCGCATCCGGTGAACGACGCAATATTTTGATTGGTCAAAATGAAGAAGACCAAATCGAGGGGTACAGCACCGTTCTTGAAACAGGCTCAGAAGCAGAAGCCACTGCTCTTTTCAACAGGTTTAAAAACCAGACCACATCCTGCACTAAGGCGCTGCAAAATCTTTACGCAGAACATTCAGATGAGTACAAGCTAGATGCTCCGCACAACGATTTAGATACCAACACCACAACGCTCAACGGCACCTTCAGAAATCACCCGTTCAGCGTCAAAGCAACCCAACAAGACCGTTTTCTCATCGTGACATGGTTTCAAACTAAAGTCTCTCAAGATGCCGATGTCATAGACCCGGCTGCAACCGTTCACGGCATAGCGTTAGAAAACGCAGAGTCCATCAAGCCGGCGAACGCCACCTAGCTCTTCAATGTTGAGGCACAGCACAGGCGTAGCGATGCGATGTGCGGTAGCGTTAATCCGTTAGGCACCGCGCATTTTGGTGAAAGGTCAACGCTTGTCTGAAAATTCCTCAGCTTTTCCCGACATTCCCGTCACTGCACCTGAAATTCTTCGGCAAGTAGGGCACGGGGCATACACGCGCGGGCAAAAGTATATGCGCGAGGCAAAAGTTGCCCGCTACAGCTACGACGAATCAACGCGCACGCTCTCAGGAACAGTTGAAGGTAGCACCGCGCTTCCTTACCAGTCTCAGGTAATATTTCCGCGCGTTAAAGCGGCAGGATCTCTCGCTTTCTCATCGAACTGTACCTGCCCGGTCGGCTACGACTGCAAGCACGCCGTCGCCCTCATGCTCACCGCCATTGACCGCTCAGCAAAAGCCAAAAAAGCACTCACTGCGTCCTCTAATACGTGGAAAAGTGCTGCCTCTACCGCGGCCTCGCTCGGATTGCAGACCGCCTCAGAACTCGGCGGGCAGGACGCTGACTCCCAGCTACCAGCGTGGCGACGCGCTCTTTCGCATACTCTGGCAGCGCGTCCAGCAAACGGTGTGAACGAATCAGCCAAAGTTCCCGGCGCACTCGAACTAAAAATCACCGTGGCATCAGCTTTTGGCGCTTCCGGTATGCGCGCGGGCAAACCGGCGCAAGCAACGCTTTCAGCCCGCCCGGTCATGAAAGGCTCACGAGGCAAATGGATTAAAGGCGGTCTGAGCTGGGAATCCTTTATGCAAAGCGGTATTCACGGTTTTGCGAAGACTGATCTCTATACCGAACATGAACAGTGGTTTACTGATTTTTATGCCATTGTGCGCCCTTCTCAGTCGTCCTACACCTCGCACCGCGACTGGGTAAACCTTAGCTACGCGGGGTCTGCGTTACTCTGGCAGATACTGGCGCGCGCCGAAGATATCGAGCTTCCTTTTGTGATGGACGGGCAAGAAATCTCGGTAGATGTGGCGTCTTCACCCGAGGTCTTGGTGCAGGCTTCCCTCACGCAAGACTCGGATGATGAGAGCACCCAGTCGCTCGCGCTAAACCCCGTTCTGGTGTGGAAAGACCTTGCTCTTTCAGCGCAGAACTTCCACAAAATGGGTGAACCTCGACGCGGTTTTATCGCCCTCAATAACCACGCACAAAAAACCTATGAAACCGAAGCACAGCACGCTCAACGCGACACTATAGTGGCTAGCGCGCTTGCTGCAGCGCCGCCCAGCATTACACAGGACTCATCTCTACCCCGCTGGTACAACGCTCAGGCAGATATCATTTTTATTCCGCTGGATGCGCCGCTCAACCCGGTTACAGAATCACTTGTCAGCACTGAGCCACTCAGCGTTCCTGCCAGCGAGCTTGAGGAGTTTTACTCCGAGTTTTACGCGCAACTCTCACGCTCAGTTGATATCACATCGGTGGATGAGCAGCTTGAGTTGCCTGCCGTCCAAAAACCTGAACTCGTGCTCTTTGTAGATTTTGATGAGGCGAACCCGCTCTCAGCTCGTACCGCCTGGAAGTGGGCTTATCCCGCGCAACCGGTGGAGGGCATCGCATCGGGCGCCGAGGGCACAGACTCCAACGAGCATATTTTCTTGCCAGCCCTCGGCTACCCCGGTGAAACACACGCCGAAATTCGCGACGCTGACTTTGAAACCCGCGTCCTGCGCGCCGTAAAAAAGGTGCGCCCCACGGTGCCTTTTACCCGTCGCCGCTGGGAAAACTGGGATACGCGCGCACTCGTTGAAGACGCCCTACCGGAGCTAGCTGACATTGCCGGTGTGCACATTGAAGTCACCGGTGAAGTGCCCGAATTCAAGGAACTCACCGGTGAACCCGAAATCACCGTACGTGTGGATGAGACCCGCAAACGCGACTGGTTTGGCCTAGCTATCGCGGTGAAAGCAGAGGGCTGGTACGTAGGATTCAGCGAAATCTTCGAAGCCCTCAACCGCGGGCAAACCCACATGCTTTTAGGCAACGGCACCTACTTCTCGCTGGATCGCCCCGAGTTTTTGAAACTACAAGAACTCATCACCGAAGCGCGAACCCTCAACGAACGTGGCAAGGGTAAAGAGCTCACCATCACCCGCCATCAGGCCGGTTTGTGGGAGGAGCTAGAGGAACTCGCGTCGTCCACCGAAACCGTCGCCAGCTGGGACACCCATGTGCAGGCACTGCTGGATGCGGGAACCCACAACGCCCCAGCCGTGCCGGCAGAACTGGACGCAACACTGCGCCCCTACCAGGTCGAAGGCTTCAACTGGCTCACCTTCCTCTGGCGTGCAGAACTCGGCGGAGTGCTAGCCGATGATATGGGTCTGGGTAAAACCATGCAGACCATCGCCCTTATGGTGCATGCCCAGCAAGAGCACCGGAAGAACAACCCCGATGAAGACTTCGCGCCGTTTTTGATCGTTGCACCGACATCCGTCGTACCCAACTGGGTGCACGAAATCCAGAAGTTCGCGCCGTCACTGGATGTGGTGGGCATTTACGAGTCACAGGCCAAATCCAAAACTCCGCTGCCCCACACCATTGCCGGTGCCGACGTAGTAGTCACCAGCTACGCACTCTTACGCATCGACGAGCAAGCCTATATAGATGCGGGCACACCTACCCCGTGGAACGGGCTGATTCTGGACGAGGCACAGTTTGTTAAAAACGCCAAAACCAAGGCGCACCGGGTGGCCCGCGAAACCCCCGCGCGCTTCAAGCTCGCCGTCACAGGCACGCCGCTCGAGAACAATCTCATGGAACTGTGGTCCATGTTCTCTATAACTGCACCCGGGCTCTTCCCCTCGGCACGCGCTTTCAAAGACTTCTATGCAACGCCCATTGAGTCCGGCGAAGAAACATCCGCCCTTGCCAAGTTGCGCGCGCGTGTGCGTCCACTCATGTTGCGTCGCACCAAAGAAGTGGTGGCAATTGACCTGCCAGAGAAAACCGACCAGCGCGTGGATGTGCCGTTGGCGCCCGCCCACCGACGCGTCTACGACACACATCTGCAGCGCGAGCGCCAGAAGATTCTGGGACTCGTTGAGGACTTCGACAAGAACCGCTTTACCATCTTCAACTCGCTCACCACCCTGCGTCGACTGGCGCTGGATGCGTCCCTGATTGACGGCAAGAAGTACGAGGGCGTGGCGTCGTCCAAGCTGGACTATCTTGAAGAGAACCTGCCCGAGGTTGTGGGCGAAGGCCACCGCGCACTGATTTTCAGTCAGTTCACCGGCTACCTGAAACTCATTGCCGCCCGCCTGGACGAAATGGGCATCAGCTACCTGTACCTTGACGGCGCCGCCCGCGACCGCGCTGCACTGTTGGACGCGTGGGCGCGCGGGGACTCCCCCATTTTCCTGATCTCGCTCAAGGCAGGCGGCTTTGGTCTCAATCTCACGCAGGCTGACTATGTGTTCATCATGGATCCCTGGTGGAACCCTGCCGCCGAGGAGCAGGCGGTTGACCGCGTCCACCGCATTGGCCAGTCCAAGAACGTCATGGTATACCGACTGGTGTCAGCGGGCACGATTGAGGAGAAAGTCATGGAACTCAAAGAATCCAAGGCCGCACTCTTCGACGCGGTCGTGGATGACGGCGAGTTCTTCAGCTCCCAGCTGGACGCCGAGCAGGTGCGTCAGCTGCTCATGGATGAGGACAGCGAGAGCTAGAGATCTGCGGACGTTAGGGGTGAGCCAGGCGGTTGATGCACAGTCGCCGGCGCCCCAGCGCATCAGCCCGCGTCCTTTCGCTAAATACACCAGAAACCTTCAAAACCGGGTGCAAAACTACCCTGTTTTGAAGGTTTCTGACGTATTTACGAACGATGGTGAGGGCTAGGGTATGCAACCATATCTCTCACTCAGTGATTGTCACCACCATTTTCAACAGCTACTCTTAATGCAAGATTTTGCCTACAACACTCCAGGAGCAAACATGGATCTCATGATTGCTTTATTGGGAGTAGCAACATTGACGGCTAGTGCATATGCCTCCGCCAAATGGAGCTACTCTGATAAGGAACACACCTAAAACCTCAGAACTTATAGTTGCCGAGGACCTCCGCTACCGTTTGCGAATTCCACTTCGTCAGACGTCTTATTCCCTTTCACAAAACTTTGAGGTCCTCCCATGAAAAAACACGCCACAACATCACTGGTGTGGACAGAACGATTTTTATTGCCGCTCGCTGTTGCTACTGTTGCTACAGGCTTTTCTTTCTATGTTCCCGTCAGCGCCTTATTTCTCGCATCACGTAGCTTATCCTTACAAGATATCTTTCTTTTAGAAAGTATTTTGCTCGGTAGCATACTGGCTACTGAGATTCCCTCCGGCCTCGTATCGGACAGAGTAAATAGACGCTGGATAATCCTCACTGGTTTTATTCTCAATGCTGTCGCCGAAGTGCTCTTTGCTGTGGGACATTCCTTTGGCATATTTGCGGCATCGTTTATGTTCAGTGGATTTGGCATTGCCATGCTTACCGGTGTGCAGGACGCATATATCTACGATTCCTTGAGAGAGCATGCTGACAAGCTCTCAGTCGGAGTATGGGGACATTTAAGCTCCTTAGAGCTAGGAGCCGGAGTCCTAGGTTCCATTTCGGGTGGCCTTCTTGCTACGCAAGACGTCTCTTATCCGGCTTTTGCAAGTGCTGGATGCGCGATCTTAGCTGCGAGTGCAGTAGCTTTTCTGCCGAATCAGCACCCACAGGGTAAGAGAAGTAAAAACTCCGAAACGACATGGTTGAGCTTCAAAAGGGCCGCCGAGTTGCTCTTTACGTCTCCGCTGCTGTTGTATACAGCGGTTGCATCGAGCGCTTCTTTCGTCATGTTTAATGCCGTTTTTACAATCAACCAGCCATTGTTCCAAGCAACCGCGGTACCAGTTGCATTCTGGGGTTTCATTGGAGCAACAGCACAGTTGCTAGCTGCTGTTTACAACCATTTTGCTGGGTCAATCGTTGATAGTTTTGGTCGGAAGACTAGTTTGCTCTTAGCCCAGGGTTACGGAATCTGTGGTTTTGTTCTGATGGCAGTCCCGCATCCTGTAGCTGTTATCGCGGGATTCATACTCACTGTGCTAGGGATGAATGCTCGAGGTCCTATTATTAGAGCGGTAGCAAACAAGGTAATACCTGTACATCGCCGAGCGACTGTCCTCAATATTGCCAGTACTGTCGGTAGTCTTGTTGGAATCGCGATGAACCCAGTTATTGGGTGGGGTGCAGAGACCAATTCACGGAACACGGTGGTCATCATAGCTGTAGTTTTGACGCTGATGGCTCTTGCATGGATACCGATTGCCAATCGATACCTCACAGAGGATAGAGCAGAACAGTGTGTGAGGTAGTTGAATCCTAAAAAGTACGCAGTCGCCAGCTGGCTTGGGGCTGGCATTAATCATGGCGAGCGCCCCGCGCAAGACCATGGGAGCGATCGCCGACGACTGCGTGCTGGTTAGGTTTCCTCCTGCGTGCACTAAATACGCCAGAAACCTTCAAAACCGGGTGCAAAATTACCCTGTTTTGAAGGTTTCTGACGTATTTACGGTGACTAGCTCCGTCGTTAGTGCCCCACCAGGCTCTAGAGCTTGTCTGTATACTTCTCCTTGAACTCGGACGCAGTCGCGTACGAGGTTTGCGTACCGTACTTGGTCACGGAGTCACCCGCGTAGAGGTTGGCGATGCGCAAGGACTCCTCAATGTCGCCGGTTTCAGCCCAGTAGTGGCTGAAACAACCAATGAAGGCGTCGCCTGCTCCGGTGGTATCAATCGCGTCCACCTTGTTGCCTTCAATCAGTTTCTCGCCCTCGGCAGTTATCCACAGGACACCACGCACACCCAGGGTGACGATCACGTTCTTAATACCGACGTCCAACAGTACGTGAGCCGCATTTGAGATGTCCTCGATGCTCTCCACCGGCATGCCCGACAGCAGTGAAAGCTCGGTCTCGTTAGGCATAATGAACTCCACGGACTTCACACGTTCCAGCGACAACTCGGGTGCAGCAGGTGCAGGGTTGAGCAGAACGGGAATACCCAGTTCCTTGCCCAAATCAATCGCCGCGTAGACGGTCTCAAGCGAGATTTCCAACTGCAGAACAATCAGCTGGCACTGCTCAATGTCGGCACGAGCGTCCTGCAAATCCTGTGGCGAGAGCAGCGCGTTGGCGCCCTTGATAATGATGATGGAGTTGTTTGATTGCTCATCAACAAAAATTGGGGCAACTCCGCTGGAGCCCTCGGTACGCAGAATGTACTTGTCGTCGATGCCGTTTTCTTTGAAGTTGGCAATGGTGTTCTCAGCAAAGAGATCAGTGCCGACGCGAGTGACCATCAAAATCTCGGAGCCAAGACGTGACGCCGCGACGGCCTGGTTAGCGCCTTTACCGCCGCATCCGAGACGGAAATCGGGTGCCTCGATGGTCTCGCCCTGCTCGGGCATGCGGTGAATGTAGCTGATCAGATCAACGTTGTTGGAACCAATAACTGCGATTTTCATGAGTGCGCTTCTTTCAGTTCGTCGGCGTTCTTCAAACCGGTGGGGACGGTAAAGCTGCGGGTTTTGCCCGGTTCTAATTCAATCAGAGTGCCAGCTTTCTTGGCTGCCAGGAATCCTTCGGGACGCGAGGTGCCGGGTAGCGCGAAGGCTGAGACTGACAGGTCGGGGTTGTGCAGAATCCAGCGGGTTGCCACGGGGAACTCGTCGGTGCTGAAGCTGGTGACGAACGCCGAGCCGTCAGGTCGCGTCAACTTGAACTCTGCGCGTTCTGCCTTGGCGGGCAGGTTATCGGCGAAGTAGACGATTTCGGGTTGGTGACCGACAGCGAAATATCAAAGACACCGGAGTCAGGGGTTACTGTCACCTCGGGAACAGCTACATAGTGATGGCCGAAACCCTGAATGTAGCGGTAGCGCGAGCGCACACCTAAGCGTCCGTCCTCGTGCAGAATAAGCTCGGCATCGTCCATGCGTGCGCAGGGGAACTCGCCATGTAGCGGGTGGGTGTCCTCTGGCGCCGGGCATCCATTCGCTAGAAGACCGGAGTGGAAGGCGAAGCAACCGTAGGTGTCTTGGATGGTGCTCACTGGGTAGGGCTGCGTAAACATGTTGTCCATGCGCAGGTTGATGCCGTCTACTTCTGCATCCCAAATCATCTGGCCCAGGTAGGGCAGGATTTCCAGCGTCAAGCGGTGGTTTTTGATGGTCAAGGACTCCACGCCGGAGGGGTACTTTTCTGCAGTAACCTGCCAGTGCTGGTTAGAGAAAATATCGCGCGGGGTATCCCCAAAGGTTTCGCGGTGCAGTGCTATACGAGAAAACATTATGCCGCTACCTTGCCTTTCTGAGCCTGGCGGTGAATGTCCCAGAAGTACAGTGCCATGGTGCCAAAGCAGAGGATGTTGATGATGAAGCTGAACTGCATGGACCCGGTCAGGTCAGAAATCAGGCCCTGAATTACCGGGATCACTGCGCCACCGATAATTGCCATGACGATGATTGCGCCTGCAGTTTCGGTAAAGCGCTTATCTTCAACGGTGTCGAGAGTACGCGCGTAGATGGTCGCCCAACCGGGGCCAAGCATCGCTGATGCGAAGACTGCCGCCCATACCGCTGAGAAGTTGGGAACACTAATCACGTAAACGAGCGCAACCATGCCCAGTACCGAGTAAGCGATAAGAACCATGTCTTGGTTGAAGCGGGTCATGAGGAAGTTTGCGAGTATCTTGCCAATGAAGAAAGCAATGAACGCAAAAATCATGTAGTTGGAGGCGCTGCGCTCGTTGATGCTGGAATCCATGTGCAGTGCCAGACGGATGGTGAATGACCACAGTGCGGTCTGCACGCCAACGTACATGAACTGGGTGATGATGCCCTTGATGAACGCAGGGTTCTTGGAGAGGTAGCGCAGGGTTTCGCCGATGGACGAGGGCTTTTCTTCGTGCGCTTTATTCAGCGGCTTGCAGTGCGGGTACTGGGTGATTGCAACCAGCAGAACGAGTACCACCAGCACCATGATAATCAGGCGGTAGGGCTCCAAGGTGCGTTGCAGTGCTTCTGCGGCCAGGGCATGACGGTCAGCTTCGTTCAGGCCTTCGAGTTGCTTGTGCAGGGCATCGCCATCCGTGAAAATCAGGTACTTGCCCAACAAAGCGCCTGACAAGAAGCCGATAGGCGTGAAGGTCTGTGAGATGTTCAGACGTAGCGTCGCGGACTCCTTGGGGCCAATCATGGACGAGTAGGTGTTCGCTGAGGTTTCCAAGAAAGAAAGACCAACTGCAACCGAGAAGATAGCCGCCAAAAAGATGGTGTAGGTGGCTACGTGAGATGCGGGGAAGAAGAGCAGACAACCCACAATGTAGATGCTCAAGCCAAGCAACAAACCGACTTTGTAACTGAACTTGCGGATGACGCGGGATGCCGGGATAGCAATAACGAAGTAGCCGCCGTAGAAAGCAGACTGCACGAATGCGGATGCCACATCGGAAAGCGTAAACAGTGCCTTGAACTGGGTAATCAGAATGTCGTTAAGGCTCGCCGCTGCACCCCACATGGGAAAGCAGATGGAGAGCAGAATGAACTGAAAGAGCGGAATTTTGCTGAGGTAGCCGTCACGTTTTTGAAGCGTGCGGTCTTTGATCAATCCCCAGCTGGTGTTGGGTACGCCTTCATCCTCGAGATGATGCGCCGTTGCATTCACACTCATAGTCTTATCCCTTGCGGTAGCTCTGTCGTCGGTGACAGAGTGTGCGGTTATACGTTTTGAGAAGACTCATGGCTTTTCACGGGGTAGCGATGGTTCGCGGTAAAAGACGCCCTTGTCCCTCTCTCACAACCGATATTAGGACGCGGCATGGAAGTTTCTACAGGATTTTTTGGCACATATGTTCCAAGTTGAAATGTTTTTAGAGGGATACAAGGTTCATAAGTTCTCTTATTTACTGGCGTGCCATTCGAGTCTACCTCGCGCGTCCTCCGCCAGAAGAATCGTACCGAGACAGCGCAAGCGCCGTTTTCGCATCCACCACCAACCGATTTGTATAGCCCCACCTCAAGGTAGCGTGCATGACCTCAATTTTCTCGTCCCCACCGGCGACCAGTATCTTCTGCTCCACCTTACGCAAATCAGGCAAAGACAGTCCTGCCACCCGACTATTCGCATCCGGCAGGCAAATACGCGCGTTTGCATCAACATAGTGCGAACAGATGTCTCCCACCGCGCGTTGAGCAAGCAACTCTTTTTCAGCTGCGCTCAATAGCTGCGACCGGAAAAGTCTTGACGTCTGCGTGCACGTACCCGGCGAAAACACAACGACGCGGCACTCCTGCGAACGCGCCAACAACTGCGCAACAGCGCTCCTATGCTCGGGCAGGTAGCGCTCTTCAAGAGTAGAAAAGATAACCGGCACATCCGTTATATAACATTCAGCATTCAGCGCTACAGCCAACTTCTCGTGTGCTTGCCTCATACGATGAGCATTCAAATCATCGCCAAAAGATCCCGGAAGCTGCACCACAGAAATATCCGAAAGCGATGTCTGCTCACAAGCGTCCGCCATCTCATGCACAGTTTCAGACCACACCACACCCAGGCTGTCACCAGGCGTTAAAACCTCAGCCAGCACAGTCCACGCACGCCGTCCCAACGCCCTACGCAAATCAGTGGGTCCCAGCCCGAGCGGTGACACAATATGCACACTATTTAGCCCGTATGTCTCGCACAACTGCGCAGAAAGACGCTGGTCATTCTCGCGCGGGTCGCGCACCTCCACATGCACAAACCCGCGGTCCTTAGCGTGGCTCAATAACTTAGAAATCGTAGGGCGCCCCATATGCAGCTTCTTCGCCACTTCATCTTGTGAAAGACCCGACTAGTAGAGCTTGGCAGCATCCAGCGCCAGCTCATCACGTCGCGTTAGCCCAAACTCATTGGTCTTCATGGTGCAAGCTTACGCACACGCCGCGGGCAGATAAAAATACCCTCCCACCGCGAGAAAGGTGAGAGGGTAAAGCTTCGTTAGAAACGACTACTAGCCACAAGCAGGAACGGGTGGTAGCTGCCAACTGGCTCGGGTCTGGCGTTTAGGGATGTTGGCTGATGCCACCCGTTCCCTGCCGTAATCGAACTTATGATCTTCTGTTGCGGAAACTATGCACGCACGGACGCGCCACCGGAATTACCGCGGTGGGCAGCGTCCTTCGATTCAGCTACAGTCTTTGATTCTGAGTGACCGTGAGCGTCATCATCGTGCTTCTTGCCACCGTGGCCCAGCGGGGTAAAGTGCAAAATCGCAACGATAATCGCACCAACAATCAAACCGAAGATGAGTGAGAGACCAGTATTCGTAAACCACGCCAAAACTGCGCCAATGAAACCGGGGATCGCGTGCTCAACGATGTGCTCCATATGGTGCACAAATTCGTAGAGAGGATGGAAGCCTAGCTTATTCATACCGTCCAGCAGAATATGACCGCCAACCCAGAGCATTGCCAACATACCGACAAAGGAAATAATTGACATTACGGTCGGCATAGCCTTCACAAGACCGCGCCCGAACGACTTGGTAGCGCTCCCCTTGCCCTTCTTAGCCAAGAACAGACCAAAGTCATCCATCTTGACGAGCAAGGCAACCACACCATACACACCAATAGTCAGCGCAACACCCACAACAGCAAGAATCAAGGCGCGGTTCATGAGAGTTTCAGATGCTACTTCGTTGAGTGAGATCACCATGATTTCAGAACTCAAAATGAAGTCTGTGCGCACTGCACCAGAGATAATCTTCTTCTCGTCCGCCTCATCAGGAGTGCCAAGAGGAGATTCCGCATCTTTATCCTTGGTATTAATAATTTCGATAACTTTTTCAGCACCTTCATAACACAGGAAAGCGCCACCGCACATCAAAAGCGGGGTTAGAAGCCACGGAATGAACTGGCTCAGCAAGAGCGCAAAAACAAGAATAATCGCCTTATTGCGTAGCGAACCTATCGCGATTTTCTTGATGATAGGGAACTCGCGCTTAGGCTCAATACCCTGAACGTACTGTGGGGTCACAGCGGTATCATCAACTACCACGCCTGCGGCTTTAGCGGACGCGCGTCCAGCGGCTGCCGCCACGTTGTCCATATTTGCCGCGGTGAGTTTTACGAGTGCAGCGACATCGTCCAAAAGTGCGGCCAAACCACCGGCCATGTGTATCACATCTTTCTAGGTGCGCTATACCCGCCAAGAGGTATAGAAAGTAGAGTTACTTAATTTTAGGGGACAGTTAGCTTCTTTGGGGTATCTCCCGCACGTAATGTGCGCCCCACCGCGCTAGCATCCACTACGCCCCTCACATTCCGTGGATTTGCGCTGTAATTTCCGTGTTTTTACAGCGCAAATCCACGGAAAGTGCGTGAGGGCGGGTTTTATTCCGGGTGGATTTGCGGAATCATCGCGGTATCTTCAATAGGTTTGGGTACATAGCGCCACAGAGCCGGGATTGCCACCGTAATTCCAGCGATTGCAAGGATGCAGGTGAGCCCGCCCGCCATCGCCGCGACGGGCGCGCCGAGGACGTTTGCGGCACCGCCAACCAGGCCGGTGCCCAGATTAGGACCGCCCGTAACCGTGACAATAAAAAGCCCCTGCAAGCGTCCGCGCATGTTATCCGGCGAGGCAGTCTGCAAAATAGTGGATCGATAGATACCGCCGAGTGCATCGCACCAGCCGGCGAATGCCAGGGCAGCCGCACCACCTAGAATGGGCAACAGATTTTCGAGGACGCTGTCGCTGGGTTCTCTGCCGAGAAGCATGAAGGCGATGAGCCCGAAGGTAAAGAATCCTAAGCCCCAGCCCACGTAGCTGAGGGTGAGAAAGCGTCCCTGCCGTTCAATGTTTTTCAGCCAGCCCGAGAGCGATACACCTAGCAAAGCGCCAATAGCTCCCGCAGAGAGCAAAATACCTGCGCCACTATCGCCGCCGCCAAAGGAGACCACCACTAGCGCCGGAATGATAGGGCGGGCTTGGGCAAAGAGCATACCGATGACATCAACGATAAATGACATTCCCACGACGGGTTGGCCTTTAACAAATCGAAGACCTTCGGCAACGGATGACAGTCCTCGTTTTTGCTCCTGCGCATGGTCGCGATGCGGAATCATGGGCGGTAGCTTATACAAGGCCCACAGCCCCACCATCATGGCGAGCACGTTGATAGAGTACGTCCAGTTGTAGCCAACGCTTGCAACGAGTGCGCCGCCGAGCATCGGGCCGACGCTCATGCCGAGGGTTCCAACCGTCATGGTAAGCGCGTTGGCGCTGGGTAGAAGCCTGCGTTTGATGAGTTTGGGAATAATGGCGCCACGCGCAGCCTGATTGATAGGTTGAAGCAGTGATTCGACGGCGATAAGTCCGTAAAGCACCCATACGTTGTGAACGCTCGCCCACGCATGAATTGCGATACACAGGGTTACTAGCCACATTCCAATGGATGCGGCCAGGGCGACTTTTCTGCGGTCGTAGGTGTCTGCGATAACTCCACCGTAAAGACCACCAATAATGAGCGGCCCCACTGCTACCAGCCCAATAGCACCGGTGGCTGCGGTTGAGCCTGTCAACGCGAAAATCTCTAACGTCATGGCGATAGAGGTGATCTGGTAGCCCATCGTTGAGAACAGCCCGCCCATCCAGATGCGACGGAACTCTGGACTAACTTTAAGCGGGGTGATATCCATCAGGAGTTTGGGCATGCTACCTATTGTCAGTCAAACGTTGGATGCGGGCAAGAGGATTTTTTCTTATTTTGGGAGCATAATTCAATAAGGAAAATTCTTGCTCTATCTCACCATTTGTTTTCTATTGAAAATTTATTTCCCATGCCATTGACTATTAAATAAAAGAATTCCGGCGCTCTTGAGAGTGTCGGAATTTTTAGTCAGTCTAAAACTTAGCGAGCTTCGTACTGACGAGCCTGCTGTGAGCGAACATTCTGCACAGCTGCAGCGTCCTTGATAATCTGCTCGTACATTTCGTTGTCTTCCTGGCTGTCGCGAACCACCTTTGCAACGGTGAATGATGACGAAATCAGGCCCACGGAGCCCATCAGGTAGTAGCCCTTAACCATGAGCGGTTCTTTCAGGGTGTAAAGACCAACCAGCATCAAAACGACAAAGAATCCAAAAGATACCCAAGCCAGCAAAACAAATGCTGAATTATTGCGGTAGGCCTTTTTCTTTACATTAGGCGAAGACATCAGTAATAAACCCTTTTTATAAATAACGGTGAGCATTAAAGAAATTACCACAGTCACAAAAAGAGTTAACTTTATGACGCTTATCTGCGGCGGCGGTCCATGCAACGTGAGGTCGTAGACTTAAGACTGCCCTTTGTTTTCGTAGAGGAGTTTTATCGTGCCCCACGTTTTTCCTACCCCGTCACCCACTATCACCATGAACGATGGCGAAGGCATCCCTCAGCTAGGTTTTGGTGTCTGCGCTATTTCTCAGGATGGCACTGCCCCGGCTGTAGAGGCAGCGCTAGAGGCTGGTTATCGCCATATTGACACCGCGACAATCTACAAGAATGAGCGTCAGGTCGGCGAGGCGGTGCGCGCCAGCGGTATCGCGCGTGAAGATGTTTTCGTCACCACTAAGCTGTGGAACACCGACCAAGGACGAGACTCCGCACTTGAGGCTTGCGAAAAATCCCTTGAACTTCTGGGAATGGACTACGTTGATCTCTACCTCATTCACTGGGCACAGCCAGGTCAGGCTAAGTACCGTGAATCTTGGGAATCGTTGTTGGAGCTTCGCGAGCGCGGTCTCGTCAAATCTGTAGGTGTTTCTAACTTCACCAGCTCGCAGCTTGATGAGATTATCGCCGACACTGGTGTTACGCCCGTGGTCAACCAGATTGAGACGCATCCTTTCTTTAACCAAGCACAGCAGCGTGCTGAGAACGCTGCCCGCTCTATTTTGACCGAAGCGTGGTCACCGCTGGGGCAGGGTTCGGCGTTAGAGCATCCTGATCTTGTGGCGATTGCTCAGGTTCATGATGCGACGGTGGCGCAGATTATCGTTGCATGGCATTTAGCCGCCGGTAGCGTCGTCATTCCTAAGTCGCAGACTCCGCAACGCATCGCGTCCAACCTTGATGCTCTCAAGGTCACGTTGACGGCACAGGATATCGAGCTCATCGATTCCCTCACCCGCGCTGACGGACGCTTGGGCGGCGACCCTGCGGTGGGCGACCTTGGCGCACCGTTCTACTCAGATCGCCCCGGTGTTATGCAGAAGTAAGCCGCTTCTAAGATTAACTTTCGTGGCCTGCACCGCAGGCACAATTGATTCTGCACTGTGTAGGTGATTGAGTAGAAATACATCTAACCACGATCGAAAGGATGGCTAGCATGGCACAGGCGCCACTAGTGAAGTTCAATGACGGCAATGAAATCCCTCAGCTCGGCTACGGTGTATGGCAGGTTGAAGATGAGGTTGCTGAAAAGGTTGTAGGCCTGGCACTGGACGCGGGCTTCCGCCACATCGACACCGCTAAGATTTACGGTAACGAAGAGGGCGTAGGACGCGCACTTGCGGCTTCATCAGTTGACCGCAACGATGTTTTCATCACCACCAAGGTCTGGAACGAAGACCAGGGTTACGATGAGGCACTGGCAGCTTTCGATGCATCACTCAAGCGCCTGGGTATTGAGGAACTTGATCTCTACCTGATTCACTGGGCAGCACCTCACCGCGGCAAGTACTTGGAGACCTGGAAGGCTCTGATTGAGCTGCAGAAGTCAGGTCGCGTCAAGTCCATTGGTGTTTCGAACTTCCCCGAAAAGGAACTGCGCGAAATCATCGAGGCTACCGGTGTTACCCCCGCAATCCACCAGATTGAGCTGCACCCTTACTTCAACCAGACTGAACTGCGCAAGGTCAACGACGAGCTCGGCATTAAGACCGAGGCATGGTCACCGCTGGGCCAGGGCGGCGAAATCCTCAAAGACGAAACCGTCCTAAAGATTGCTGAAAAGCACGATGCTACCCCCGCACAGGTTGTTGTGGCATGGCATCTAGCTATCGGCAACGTCGTTATCCCCAAGTCAGTCACCCCCGAGCGCATCACCGAGAACTTTGATGCACTGGGTGTTTCCTTGGATTCTGAAGACGTTGAGGCTATCAACGCACTCTCCCGCGAGGACGGACGCCTCGGCCCCGACCCCGCAGACATGGATTTCTAAGACTCAACAGTGAGTTTTAAAGCCGAATAAAAATCGGTGGTATGCAAGGTGAGCGCGCCACCGATTTTTGTATGTCATTAATTCATACGGCGATAAGCGACTTCTGGCGGTGAGTTCTCAGGTGCAGTGGTCAAGTTGCAAGAAGAGTTATTCCCGTTAAAACACTTCGCCCCGGCACACATTGCGCATATGTGCCGGGGTGAACCGTTTACCAAGACTTATGAGCGTCCTTGGAATTTAGCCGACGGGGCTGTTGACCTTGATCAGCGAGAAGAGGTCGCGGGGATCCTCAGGCTCAGCGATGAGGTCGATGAAGGTCTGTAACTCGCTACCCTGGGTAGCGGCGCGTGCGTAACGCAGTGCTGAGAAGTCAGAGATTGCGAAGCCGACGGAGTCGAACAGGGTGATTTCCTGATCTGAAGTACGGCCGGGCTTGTCACCGGTCAGCACCTGCCAGAATTCGGTGACGGGGAAGTCCGGGTCCTTCTGCTGAATTTCGCCTTCAATGCGGGTCTGCGGCGGGAATTCAACGAACACCGTGGAGCGGTCAAGAATTGCGCTATCGAGCTCGGTCTTACCGGGGCAGTCGCCACCAACAGCGTTGATGTGTACGCCGTCCTTGACCTGCGCGTTGTTGAGCACATGGTTCTGTGCCTTGTCAGCGGTGCAAGTGGTGATGATGTCTGCATCAGCAACAGCCTCGTCAACGGAGCTTGCGATATGAATATCGAAGCCCAGCGGTTCGAGGTTGCGGCGGAACTTCTCGCATGCTTCGGGTTCAACGTCGAAGACTGAGAGCTTTTCAATACCGAGTGCTGCACGGAAGCCCAGTGACTGGAACTCTGACTGTGAACCGGCACCGATGAGTGCCATGTGCTTTGAGTCGGGGCGCGCCAGCTTGCGTCCTACCATTGCGGATGCGGCAGCGGTACGCAGCGCGGTCAGCAGGGTCATCTCGGCCATGAAGACGGGGTAACCGTTGTCGACATCAGCCAGCATGCCAAAAGCAGTAACGGTCTGGAAACCACGTGCGGGGTTTGACGGGTGACCGTTCACGTACTTGAAGGAGTAGGTCTCCATGTCGGAGGTGGGCATCAGTTCGATGACACCAAAGGGGGTGTGGCTAGCCACACGAGGAATCTTATCAAAACGCTCCCAGCGCTTGAAGTCTGATTCAAGGTATTCGATCATTCCGCCGATGATGTTTTCTACGCCGTCTCGCTGGATCCAGCGAGCCATGCTTGCAACATCTACGAATTCAACTTTGGTCATACGTAAGTCCTCTCTGACTTAGTGCACCGATTATCTCCTTGAACAGAATAGAGAAGAATTGTATAGACGGCTATAGGAATAATGAACGAATATTTCGCTAAATATGTACATTTTGAGCAGATAAAGTAACATTTTGCTTATGCCCCACCTCACTTCTGCTGAAAATCAGTTACTCACAGCACTTCGCAAGAACGCGCGTGCCACGGTTTCTTCGCTCGCTACTCAACTCGGCGTCACGCGAGCCACCATTACCCACATGATGGCGCGTCTAGAATCGCGCGGAATCATCCTGGGGTACACCGTGCGGGTGTCTGATGAAGAAATCAACAAGAGCATGAGGGCTGTAGCGATGCTTGAGGTGGACAATCACGCCACCCGTTACGCTGTTCAACAGTTGAGGCTGATGCCTGAGGTCGAAGAAATTCATACCACCAACGGCGTATGGGATTTAGTGGCTCATATTCGGTGCAGCTCGCTGAGTGATTTCGATGCTGTCCTACAGAAAATCGCGGCAGTCAAAGGTATCAGCAACTCGCAGACCAGCATCCTTTTGACGCAGGTGGGGCCGTAAATCTCTACAGGCTCTACGATATTTTGGCCAACCGCCGAAGTGTCAGGCATACACCAATAGTCTACTGACTATGGGGTATGCCTGCCGCTGGTATCGCACAGCAACAGAATAAAGCCGTGGGCCTCAACGATTGTGTTGAGGCCCACGGCTTATAGACGCAAGAAGTTAGCGGATTCTAGCGTTCGTCGTCGAAGGTGTTTCTCACCGACCCGCGGAAGGTGCGTCCTTCACTGTGAGCGGTATCGACGCCGGGACGGTGTGCCAGAATCGGGACAGCACCGGTGTAGCCTTCACGCACAGCAGCTGCCTCGTAGACGCGCTTGCGAACCACAAACCAGCCGCCGATAAGAATCGGAACAACCAATGCCATAGATGCCAGGGTGTAGGTACCGGTCGGGTAATCCAGAGCAATGAGTACCATCACGACGGCGAGGAATGCCATCACAGCCCAGTCGCTAAAGCGTCCGCCGGGTGCCTTGTAGCCGGGGCGGCTGTAGCGTCCTGCTTTGACTTCTTTCAAGAACTTCTGGTGTGACATGGCGATAGCTGCCCAGCTTGCCATCGTTCCGATTGCCGCGATGTTCAGAACAATCTCAAATGCCTGCGCAGGCACGATGAAGTTGAGAACCACACCGATTAGCGCGATAACAGCGGTAAGCAAGATACCTGCAACGGGCACGCCACCCTTTGACATCTTGGCAGCAATCTTGGGGCCTGAGCCAGCAACCGCCATAGAGTGCAGGATGCGTCCGGTGGAGTACATGCCCGCGTTCATCGATGATGCCGCTGCGGTAATAACAACCAACTGCATAATGGGTGCAGCGTAATCAACACCGATTGAATTGAAGAACGTAACGAAGGGTGATTCGTTAGCTGAGTAGGTGGTGTAAGGCAGCAGCATGCACAGCAGCAAAACGGTACCAACGTAGAACACGGCAATACGGATAATCACTGTGTTGATGGCGCGGGGAATGATTTTCTCAGCGTTTTGAGTCTCACCTGCGGTGGTACCTACGAGCTCAATACCTGCGTAGGCAAAGACAACACCCTGAACCACGATCATGGCGGGCAAGAGCCCGTTGGGCAAGAAGCCACCGTTATCAGTAATGAGCGAGAAACCAGTGGGAGTTCCGCTGGGGTTTCCGAAAATCAAGAAGCCGATACCGACCAGCAAGAAGATCACAAGCGCACCGACTTTAATCAGCGCAAACCAAAATTCAAGCTCGCCAAAGACCTTGACCGATAACAGGTTGAGCGAGACCACCAGAACCACAACGATTAGCGCGATAACGCCCTGGTTGAGCCCTGCGATGAAGTCGCTGTACTGCCCGAACCATTCAATGTAAATCGCGATAGCGGTCGCATCGGCAACCGCCGTCATTGCCCAGTTAAGCCAGTACAACCAGCCCGAAACGTATGCGGCTTTTTCACCGTAAAACTCGCGGGTATAGGAAACGAAGGATCCCGATGATGGGCGGTGCACAATCAGCTCGCCCAGAGCACGCAGAATTAGGTAGCCAAAGAAACCACAGATAGCGTAGACGAAAGCTAGCGAAGGCCCGGCGGTTTCTAGGCGTCCACCGGTGCCCAAAAACAGACCGGTACCGATTGCTGAACCGATTGCAATCATCTGAAGCTGACGGGCACCTAAGCCCTTGTGGAATCCCTCTTGCTCGTGGGCAAAAGGATCAGCAGCAACATCTATGTTCTGCTGAGAAGAAGTATGTTCTTGCACGATAGCCTCACCTAAATTTTTATGAGGTATTTACGCACGCGCCGCGTCGTTGCGGTGAAGCGCGGGTACGTAAACACAAATGACAGAGATACTCGGTGCAGATGAGTTCTTGCTCTATCACTAGATTTACTCAGCTATACAACCATAGAAGGTTTGGAAAGTAATTCACAACACACCTTTAAGGTAAAAACTGAAGCAAACTGTCAATTTACCTGATGTTTGGTTGACATATTTCACTCACGCCGGTTATCAACAACTGCAAAGAGAAGGGTGATACTGTAATCAGGCATAACTTTGCTGGACGGTCTTGGGCGCAGGCGCGCAGTCAGGGGGGAAAATGAAAGAGTTCATAAAGGATCCTAAGTTTAGGTTCCTAATGGTGGGCGGTTTCTGCTTCGTTCTGACGATGGCGATTAACTACGGACTGAAGTACACGGTACTCACCGATAAGCCGACGACTGCGCTGTTGATTGCTACGGCTATCGCATCTATCGTGAGCTATTACCTATCATCGCGGTGGACGTGGGAGCACACCTCCGGCGCAGCTCGCCCCAAAGAGTTCGTTGGCTTTGTGATTGTGACGATTTTGGGCATTATCGTGAACGCTACCCCGCAGTGGATTTCACGCTACGTGTTCCATATTGAAGAGCCGCACGTGAGCTTCTTGGTGCAGGAAATTTCTGACTTTATTGCTGGCCCCATCCTGGGTACACTGCTGGCAATGGTTTTCCGTTATTGGGCACTCGATCGCTTTGTATTCCATGGCAAAGAAGCACGCAAGAACGCGGAGCATTCCGAAACTCTACCGCCGTTCACTTCTAAGTTCCCGGTGATTGAGCCCGCGCGTCCAGCCCCAGGCTCGGTTGACAAGATCGCTTAGATTTCTCGATAACCGCGAGAGGTTAGACGTGGCGGATGCGAGCTAGCGAACGCACAAAGAGCCACGGCTAGAAATCTCTTCCTACAATTTGCTCAAGCTGGCGCTTCTACGCCCGCTGACCGTACCTGTGCTTTTTGCCAGCAGGACGCTTGCCCGCAGGCTTTTTTGGCGCGGTTTCCTCATCCAAAAGCAGGCTCAGCGAGATGCGCTTTCGCGCCGGATTCACATCCGTCACGCGCACCGTCACTACGTCGCCTGAGCGCACAATATCGTGCGGATCATTCACAAAGTCGCGGCTCATCTCAGACACATGCACCAGGCCGTCCTGGTGCACACCAATATCAACGAAAGCGCCAAAGGCTGCTACGTTAGATACCGTACCTTCTAACTTCATACCGACCTTGACGTCCTCAATTTTTTCAATGCCCTCCGCGTACTTGGCGGTCTTGAAGGCAGGACGCGGGTCTCGCCCGGGCTGTGCAAGCTCGGCAAAGATATCGCGCACGGTGGGCAGGCCAAAGGTGTCAGTCACATAGTCTTCAGGCTCGAGCTTTAACAATGCGGCAGCCGGAACAGAAGTACCTTGCAATCCCCCGGCGTCCTTCACGATAGCCCGCGCGATGCTGTATGCCTCAGGATGCACAGCCGAGGAGTCCAGCGGCTCATCGCCGTCGGTGATGCGAATAAATCCTGCGGCTTGCTCAAAAGCTTTAGGCCCTACGCGCGGCACATCGAGTAGTTGCTTGCGAGAGGTGAACTCGCCATGCTCATTACGGTAGGCCACAATGTTCTCGCTCATGGTGGTGCTCAGACCGGCCACGCGCGCCAGCAAAGCCGGCGAGGCAGAGTTCACCCAAACACCCACCGCGTTCACGCAGTCCTCCACCACCGCGTCCAAAGTTGAGCTCAACAGGGACTCAGAAACATCGTGCTGGTACTGCCCCACACCAATCGACTTGGGGTCAATCTTCACCAGCTCGGCCAGCGGATCTTGCAAGCGGCGCGCAATGGACACAGCACCGCGCAAAGAAACATCGAGCTGAGGCAGTTCGGCAGAGGCAAGTTCTGAGGCTGAATACACGGACGCGCCCGCCTCAGACACCACAACCTTTTGTAGCTGATGCGCGCCGATACGAGCTATAAGCTCCCCCGCCAGACGGTCTGTTTCGCGTGAGGCGGTGCCGTTGCCGATAGCAATCAAATCTACAGAGTACTCGGTGCACAAACGCTGCAGAGTATCGAGCGCAGCGTCCTTCTGATGATGCGGGGCATGCGGGTAAATAACGTCAGTCGCTAGCACTTTTCCTGTGCCGTCCACTACCGCAACTTTCACACCGGTACGCAGCCCCGGGTCAAGCCCCAGTACCGTGCGAGAACCCGCTGGAGCACCTAAGAGCAAATCTCGAAGGTTCGAAGCAAAGACGGCAATGGCGTCCTCCTGCGCCTTTTCAAACAGAGCATTGCGAATATCGGTCGCAAGACGCGGTAGCAGGCGCTGACGCCAGGTTTGGCGCACGGTGGTGGCAAGCCAGGACAGCACGCGGTCATCATCTTCGCTCACAGTGTTGAGAACCTGTACCGGAATGCCAAGATCGATAGCAACCTGAGACTCGTACCCGGCACGGACGTGGTCATATTCTTCGGCTTGAACCAATGCCTGAGCGAGCTCAGCGCCGCGAAGCTTAGAAACAGCCGGTGCGGGCACAGCCCCGTCGATGCTCACTTTCACCGCACCGGATTTTTCAGCGCGCAACAGTGCAAGTACGCGGTGCGAAGGGATGCGTCGAATCTGCTCGGAAAAATCGAAATAGTCAGCAAATTTGGCGCCGGATTCCTCGCTACCTGCCACCATCTTGGAGCTAATAACGCCGGTTCGCCACATTTTATCGCGTAGTGCCTCCACCAGCTCGTGATCGTGCACCGCACGATCCATCAAAATAGCGCGGGCGCCGGCGAGCGCATCCTCGGCAGTTTCGACCGCGGTGTCGGCGGGCATGCCTTCTTCTGCCGGGTGAATGTAGGCGGATGCGATATCTCGCAGGCTCGCCAGTGGTACTTCGAGGAGGTCCTCAACGAGGTCTTCAAGCCCCGCTTCATAGGCAATTTGCGCCTTGGTACGGCGCGTCATCTTGTACGGTGCGTACAGGGTTTCTAGCGTATTTTTGTCTTCTGCGCTGAGTAGCGCGGCACGCAGAGACTCATCGGTGACGCCTTGAGCATCCAGCGCGCTGAGAATAGCTCCGCGGCGCTCTTCAAGCTCACGTAGATAGGTCAGCCGCTGTTGCACCGTGCGCAACTGGGCATCGTCCAAAGACCCCGTCTTTTCTTTGCGGTAACGCGCGATAAACGGAACGGTTGAGCCAGCGTCCATCAGCTCAGCTGCAGCCTTCACCTGCCATACGTGCACGCCAAGTTCATCGGTGATCCGTTGAATGATTGCGGTATCGCGGGAGGGGCTTTGGGTAGTCATAATCTATAGTCTCTCACGATGTTGTACGCTGCAGTAATTAGGCACAGTCGCAGGTGGGATTACGAGAAGATGTCCCGCGTAATGTTTGGCATCACGAGCGTTTATCTTTGGTCTTGTGCCCCTGCAGTTTTAGAGTTGGTATATCCAAAATTTAGCCACAAAAGTGCGCGCACCCACGCTTTTGTAGTTACTCCCCTACGGTGCACTTATTGAGGAGATTCTAATGCTCACCACCAGCGATTCGAGCTACGAGGACTTTTTGTCTTCTTACTCGTCGGTCATTGGTGAAATGGCAGCGATGGGTCTTGCCCCCCAGCGAAGCTATGTCACGCTTTCGTACTATTTTCCCGGACGCTCCCATTGATTATTTGAACCACGCGATTTCTACCGGTGAGTGGATTTTTGTCGGTCGCAGAGAGCAGCCGATTAACAACGTGATGATGGCATCTGCCCTGTGGTATGCGGTGGCGTACACCTTGGATTTAGAGCCGGATTACAGCTACACCGTTGTCAATATTGATCCCACGATTATGCAGGATGTTCCTCGCATGCTTGAGATGGCGCAGGTGAGCCCCGAGAGCATTGCGCTGGTGATGTCTAAGATTGGTGCTGCGCTGGATTATCTTTCTCAGCACCCGTACACCATGGTCGATGAGGCCACCTACGATGAGATGTTAGAGAATCTGCCGCCTGAGTTGGCCGAGGTTGATCAGGACGCGGTGGCGTGGCCGCCGTCGCGTCAGGTGATTACTGACCGCCTGGGTAATGGTTCGTGGAGTAGCGCTCTTCTGCGCATTGGTATTTGTCCGCCTGATATTGATGAGATTGAACCGTCTGTTGATCCTTCATCTATTTCAGAGCGCGAGTTCCGCAATGTGCTGGCTGATTTCTTGAGCTACTGCATCCGCTACGATCGTAAGCCCGCTGTTTTGCTGTACGGTACGTGGTCAACGGATCGTGATCACTACGGTAAGGTGCCCACGGTGAGTGCTATTCGTGCACGCTTCGGTTCGTGGCATAACGGTTTGCAAAAGGGCCGTAAGCTCATCAACGATGCGGTGTCTATGGGTGCGGGTAAGGCTCTGCCGGTGTCTTCAACCAAGGACTGGAACACCTCGCTCTCTATTGAGGAGCTGGCAGCTGAGGGTATTGGCGTTGTTGAAAGCGCGGGCACCTCAGCGGAAGATTTTTCTGCATCAAAACGATGGGAAAACCTGGTGAATGTGATGGTTTCTCGTCTTGAGGAACTGCCGTGGATGCAGACCTTGCGCATCTACTACCTCAGCCCCGAGGTTGTGGAGGCAGAGGAGTACACTCCATTTGTGAGTGTTCTTCGTGCGCCCAGCGGCTACCTCTGTCAGCTCACTCCGGCGGATGCTTTTGAGAACCTTCAGCTCACGCAAGATACCGATTACCTGTTCGCTCACGGTTGGTCTGCTCCCGATGAGTCTCGCCCATCGTGGACCCACAATTTCTTGAACATCCACGAGGCAGCTCACGCCGTCATTAACGCTATGCACTTTAGCTGCGGCGCTGATCAGGTGGACTACTACCAGTCGGACGATCCCGTAGCCGCTCCCGGTGCAGATGTGATTCATCCCGGAACTGGTTCAATTCCCATGATTGTGGTTCCTGAACCCACCGTATCTATCGATACTGAGTCCTAAAGAAATTTACCCCGCCCCACCGTGCGCAGGCAGTGAATCTGCCGCCCAGCTAGGCGGGGTAAACTCTACCTATGCCCAGAAAGTCCCGCTCTTCTTCTACTCTGTTCACGCTCATCGCTACCGTCGTTGTTGTTCTTACGCTGGTGCTTGGTATCTCGTGGCTGCGCAGCGCCAATTGGTCGCTAGAAGCGGCGCTACAGAAAATCCCCGACAATGTGTGGGGCGCAATTGTTGGGCAAGAGCCCACCAAAACTATCGACAACACCGGGTTCGACCTGTCGCATCCCAAAGAATACTCCACAGCGCTAACGGTGCTTTCAACGCTAGAAGTCAAAGACAAGGGTAGCCAGAACGGTTACTCACGCGATAAGTTCGGCAGGGCGTGGACAGATACCGACCGCAATGGATGCGACCAGCGCAATGACATTTTGGCGCGCGATCTTAACAACGCTGTCGAAGACTCACGATGCCGCGTGCTATCGGGTGTCCTCGATGACCCCTACACGCTCGGTACCGTTGATTTTAAACGCGGTGAAAACTCTTCATCGCTCATTCCTATCGACCACGTGGTGGCGCTGAGCAATGCGTGGACCACAGGCGCGTCATCGCTCAACGACGTTCGACGCCAACAAATTGCCACCGACCCGCTTAATTTGCAGGCAACCTCCCGTGAGGCTAATACGCAAAAGTCTGATCAGGACGCCTCAACCTGGCTACCGCAACCCGGTTACCGTTGTGAATACGTGGCGCGACAGGTCTCTGTCAAAGCAGCCTATGGTTTGTGGGTCACTCGCGCCGAAAAATCAGCCATGGAGGATGTGCTGAACTCCTGCCCGGATCAGCCGGCATACCGCTCTCAGTTCGTGGGGTAACACTACTTCACGCATCCCCTCTGACCTACAGTTGCCTCACGCAACGTGATACAACAAGAATGACGCGGGAGGGCAAACATGAGCGCACAGGGGCAACAATTTTCCGGGTTCACTCAGGGCAGTCGCGAATATGCGCGGTTACTGATGGCGATGTTTTGTGCCGGTATGGCGGTTTTCGCTCAGCTCTATTCGCCGCAGGCAGCTTTGCCCGCTATGGCACGTGATTTATCAATTAGCGCTGATGCTGCGGCGCTTTCTATCTCTGCGGCGACTGCAGGTCTGGCTCTCGCCTCTATTGTTTGGGCATTTGTGGCTGATGCGTGGGGACGCGCCCGCACCATGATCCTCGGGCTGAGCCTCGCAACTCTACTGGGCCTGTGCCTGCCGTGGGTTTCGTCCTATCCCCTGCTTTTAGGGCTTCGCGTGTTCGAAGGAATTTTTCTCGCCGCAGTCACCGGCGTAGCGATTTCTTTTATTGTCTCGGTGACCCATTTTTCAGCGCAGGTCACAGCAACCAGCCTGTTTATTTCGGGCACTTCGCTCGGCGGATTAGTCGGACGCCTAGTTTCGGGTGTTTTAGTGGAGCTGGTGGGCTGGCGGTGGGCGCTGATGGCCGTATCAATTCTGGCAGCGTGCGCAGCTAGCTTCTTCGCGGTGTTGTTATCGCGCGGTGCATTGGCTCAAGCGGCAGCATCTTTTAACTCGCTCACAAAACCTCATGCTACAAAAGACGGCTTTTCTCTCACGTACCTTGTTCAAAAGCTCTGGGTCAACCTCAAACACCCGAAACTGCTTCTTTTGTATTTCGCAGCGTTCTCCCTCATGGGTGCCTTCGTGAGCATCTACAACTACATTGGTTTCGTACTCGAAGCACCGCCCTATTCTCTTCCTGTCTCACTCATCTCTTTCCTGTTTCTCACCTACCTGTTTGGCACCTTCTCATCAGCGACCGCGTCCAAACTTGCCCGTAGATTCTCAGCGAAAAAAGTTCTTGTGGCCTGTTCGCTTCTCATGGCCGGAGGTATCGCCCTCACGGCGCTCTCTCCCCTGCCAGTTATTATTGCGGAACTGGTTATTCTCACCACCGGGTTCTTCGCCGCGCACGCGCTCGCATCCGGCCAAGTAGGCATCATCGCAACCCGCGCAAAGACTCAAGCAACAGCTCTCTATAACGTCTTCTACTATGTGGGGTCAGCGAGCGTCGGCTGGGCAACCGATCTTCTTCTCGCCCACGAAGGATGGACGCTCACCGCAGCTTCTTGCGGCACGCTCGCCCTGCTCTCTGCCACCTTGATTGCCCTGTTTTTCTCACCGCGCGCATAAAAATACCCGCCACCGCAAAATTGCGGGGCGGGTATTACCAAGTGTTATTCAGTCGCTACACCGTAGAGCTTAGAACGTTACTTCTTTCTTCAAATCTTCTTTGAAGCGCTTGTAGCCGGCAATACGAGCAGGCGACTTACGGACAATGAACCAGCCGATGGTCAGCAGAACAAACCAGATGGGCAGAACCATCAGTGCCTTCAAGGTCTCAGGATCCTGGCCCAAAACAACAATCATTGCGATAAAGAAGAGCAAAGCGATAGCTGCTGAAACGCGACCACCGGGCATCTTGTACTCTGATGCAGCGTGAACTTCAGGACGCTTTGAACGGTAGATGAAGTAGCACACCAGAATCATGGACCACACGAACATTGCCAACAGCGCGGTAACCGTTGCGACCAGCTCAAACGCGGTCATCGCATCATCACCCGAGTACAACAGAACGATGCCTGAGAGCATCAAAACAGCGGTGAGGTACAGGGCATTACGGGGAACACCGGTCTTTGACAGCTTAGAGAATACGCGCGGCGCAGTGCCCTCTTCAGCCAGACCGTAGAGCATACGTGAGGTGGAGAAAACACCGGAGTTAGCCGATGACATAGCGCTGGTCAAGACCACAAAGTTCACGATAGAACCAGCGACGCCCAAGCCTGCAAGAGCAAACATTTCAACGAAGGGGCTCTGATCTGAAGGGATGGCGCGCCAGGGGGTAACCATCAAGATAACAGCCAGGGTCAGCACGTAGAAGAGAATGATGCGAACGGGAACGCTGTTGATAGCGCGGGGCAGAGTCTTGCGGGGATCCTGGGTTTCTGCTGCGGTGGTACCGATTAGCTCAGCACCAAAGAACGCGAACAAGGCAATCTGGAAGCCGGCCAAGAAACCGTGCACGCCGAAGGGGAACAGTCCGCCGTCGTTCCAGATATTCGCAATCTGAGCCTTGTTGCCGTTGGGAGCGGTGAAGCCCATGAAGACCATACCCAGACCAACAATAATCAAAACGATAATTGCCACGATCTTGATCATCGCGAACCAGAATTCGATTTCGCCGAAATTCTTAACGCTCGGAAGGTTCAGGGTGAGCAGGGCAAGAATCAGAACGATAGCGGGAATCCATGAGGGAAGATCCGGCCACCAAAAATGAACGTAGTTGGTGATTGCGATGGTGTCTGCAACGCCAACAACAACCCACGCCAGCCAGTAAGACCAGCCAACGAAGAAGCCGCCTGTGGGGCCGAGGATGTCGGTTGCGAAGTCGCCGAATGACTTGTAGTTGAGGTTAGACAGCAAAAGCTCGCCCATTGCGCGAAGCACCAGGAAGATCATGAAGCCGATGATGGCGTACACGAAGAGAATTGATGGGCCTGCTACTGAGATGGTGCGGCCGGATCCCATGAACAAGCCGGTACCGATTGCACCGCCGATGGCGATTAGCTGAATATGGCGGTTAGACAAACCGCGCTGCAGCTCCCCCTCAGTTGAGTGGGACGCTTGCGATAGTTCTCCCATCGCTCCTCCTATTCGTTGAGGTATAGCCTCCTTTAGACCATACCGTCGCAAGAGCTTTATCAAACTGTGTCTGAATTTTATTATTTGACTCATTGTAGTGCGCCGGTTCGCTTGCTCTCGGCAATCTGATGCAATTTTTTCGAACTTTGGACACCGTTTTATGTGGAATCGTGAAAAAATAGTAAGTGAGATTGCTTGATTTTATTTTACAAGTAAAGTAATCTTGCAGAAGAAGGACGCACACAGCGCACCTCACACCATATCCACGAAGGAGAAAATTCACATGGGTCTCGTATCAAACGCAATTCTTCGCACCACTGCCGGCGCATTCATCCTGAACTCAGGTCTCAGCAAGGCAAAGATGGATGAGGAAACCTACGGTTACCTCAAGGGCATGGCATCAACCGGTGTACCCCAGGTCAACAAGCTCTCAGACAAGCAGTTCGGCCAGGCACTGACCGCAGCTGAAATCGCACTCGGCGCAGCACTTCTTTGCCCCATCGTTCCCGCTAAGGTTGCAGGCCTCGGTCTTGCAGGCTTCGGCGCAGGCATGCTCACCATGTACTTCAAGAACGATGACATGACCCTCGAAGACGGCATCCGCCCCTCACAGGAAGGTACCGCTTTGGCTAAGGACATCTTCCTCGTATCATCAGGTCTTGCACTGATCACCTCACGCAAGGGTCTTCTCTAAACCCTTCGCTGAGATCACTCAATAATTTTTAGATCAAAGGGGTTCGTTGTGGCTTTCACAACGAACCCCTTTTTTCACGCCCGACTACAGGCACACACCCACTATCATTGAACAGTTACCTCAGCGCTCATCTTCTAGCGCACCCGGTGAGGCTTAGAGTTTCCGTCTGCACCGGTTCATCATTAGATTCAAGGAGTCTTTGTGGAAACCAACAAGCAAAAAGCCGACATGGCGGCACGCGAAGAAAAACTGGCACAGGGTATCGACGTTACCGAGCAGCCTACTCCCGAAAAGTTCTACCGACAGCCTTACTCCTTCGTACGACGCGGCGACCGACTCACCTCGCGTCGCCAAAAAGCATGGGATACATACGCACCCACCCACGTCCTTGATTTGCCCCGCCTGGTAGCAGACACCTCTGTTGCACCCGAGGCAACTTTTAATCAGGAAGCTCTCTATGGACGGACCGCTCCCCTGGTTGTTGAGATTGGTTCCGGCTTGGGCGAGGCTATTGTGCACCGCGCATCCGAAGTACCCGAAAACAACTTTCTCGCCGTTGAGGTCTACACCCCGGGAATCGCAGACCTGCTGTTGAAAATGGAGCAGGCTGAGGTTGAGAATGTTCGCGTGGCTCAGGCTAACGCACCGGAGTTGCTTGATAACCTTCTCGAAGAAAACTCCGTGGACGAACTCTGGGTCTTCTTCCCGGACCCCTGGCACAAGTCCCGCCACCACAAGCGTCGCCTAGTGTCACCAGACTTCGCATCCAAAGTAGCTCGCGTCCTCAAGCCCGGCGGTATCTGGCGACTGGCTACCGACTGGGAAGAATACGCACTGGTTATGCGCGAAGTCCTAGAAGCGCACCCCGACTTTGAAAACGTACACGCCGGTGAAGGCGCAACCGATGAAGACCCCATCGGTGGCTGGGCACCTCGCTGGGAAGGACGCACGCTCACGTCCTTCGAACGCAAGGCAGGAGAGGCAGGACGCCGCGCCCACGACCTCACCTACCGACGTGTCTCATAAGTAAAAAGATGACCCGGCTCTGTACCTTTTACCCGAAAATTCGGGCACCGCACGGAACCGGGTCATTTTTATGTCTGATTACTGAGGCTTATTCATAAGGGAGGGGCAACCCCACCCCACCAAAAGACAACGGCCCCACCAATGGCAAAATAAGAGGACTAAATCGCCAGAAATAACCTCAAGCCATACCGGAGAGACCGTTGCCCAACCAGCGTATAACCGGGCTCACCAGCGA
>NZ_JAAXPV010000009.1 GCF_012396615.1 Rothia terrae
GGAGCAACGGTTCTTCCGGTATGGCTTGAGGTTATTTGTAGTGATTTAATCCTCTTATTTTTGCCGCTGGTGGGGCCGTTGTCTAGTTGGTGGGGTGTGGGTGTGTTCCTACTTTTGAATAAGCCTCTTTGTATCAACCAGTTTATTATATCTTCAAATTCTTCATCATTTTGAATATATTCCCGCAGCTCATTTTCAGTATTTGTAGAGGGGATGCTAATAAGGGACACAAACACTTCCTCTAAATCAAAATTTTGAGATACACTTTCAACGAGCAAAGCATCAATTGCAAAAGTAGAGTAATATTCTTTTTCCGCATACTCAATATCAGCCGCTGTAACCATTGAATGATTTCTGTTAATTGCAGTTGTCAACGCAGAATTACCAAGAAAAATAATATCTCTAGGACGCGGTAACGAACGCCACAAGAAATAATCTCTAGTTTTTAATCCATGGACTTCTTCCGTAAAAAGTTCCGTCCACATACTCGCCGCAGATACCTTACCCCCACGGTTCGCGACATATCGTTCTTCCAATACTCGAATTAAAAGGTGTTCATCTCTCCACTGGACCATTTGATAATTTATCTTATCTGGTTCACGAGCATACTCTTTCAAAACATTATAAATATCTGCTCTAACAAAAATTCCTAAGGTTACATTAACTGCAGGAAAATTAGTACGTTGTTTTTCGAATTCTTGTTCAATCTTATTTGAAGCACCAATTAAAGCTAAAATGAAATATGATAATTTAGAAAAATCAGCGCCGCTCTCCCAGGTTTTATCTAAGTTATCGACCAATACGGCTATTCGACCAAAATCTTTTGCAGACTTTCTAAGTCTCTCGTCATGGATGCCCCTCCACGCAGTATTTAACGCTATAGCTGCATCCTTTATCTTATCCTTTGACTGTACATCCAGAATAATGTCATCTATTCTGGTTGACATATCAGATTCAACATCTATCCTTAGCAGATCAAGTGATTTTTTCAATTCTTCGTATGCTGGATTACCACCACTCTTTGCTGGCAGGCTATCCAGATACTTAAATAGAGATATTGCAATCTCAGTTTTAAGCAAATACCCCCACAAAGCTTTCAGAAAAAATTCTCTTTCAGCCGTATCAGCAAAATTATTAAGCAGATTAACTAAAGCTGCCAGATCATAAGAGCTTGGTTTAACTGGAACTGTCAGTACTCTTTTATCTTTCTTAAGTTCGTTAAGAGTTTGGAACATAGTTGCAGTCTTCCCAGTTCCTTTACGTCCAACGAATATTTTAGCCCGCCCGGAATAAACAGCTTCAAATTCATTTGTCCTTACGAAATAATTTTCGAGGTTATTCGCTTCATTCTCAGCTACATAATCACCAAAAGATCTAAATGGAAGTTCTATTTTTAAATCAAGACTACCCAACCGACGATTCGTTCCAGGTTGAAGCGGAAGATCATTCAGCCATTGCTCAGTATAATCGACTAGCTCAGAGGCCTTAGTGTATTCGTAAAATAGTTCTCTATAATCCAGTGCGGAAACAACACCTTTTTCACCAACCATCAATGTTGGGATACCTAGCCCAACGGCAAACCCCGCCAGCAAACTTGCTTTAGCATTATAAATTTTTGCTCCAGTTCGGCTCTCTTTTAATATATGGAATATACATGCAGAAGACCGATAAATATTTCTAGTGTAATAACGGAGATCTCCCTCCAAACGATCAGTTAAAACTAGATGGTTTAGGTTAGTCTTAGTTTCTAGTAGAGACTGCAACCTTTCTGGACCTGAATAACTCATTGGAACGCTTGGTGCAAAGACAGCATTTTCTTCACGAGCTTTTGCACTCGCAATAAAAACATCATACAAAGAATTAGTCTCAGAATATAGAAATTCATTAACTAAAGAATGTAATTTTGAATTATTTCCCTGATACCTAGACTGGCCTATTGTATCGAGAAATTTAAATTCCTCGATATTTGATTTTACTTCATCATCAGAATCGTCAACAGCAATTAATACAGGTTTATTTTTAGTAATCGAGTACCCGACTTCAAACAATACATTAAAATTTAAATCACTGATTTCGGCAACCACATACTCAGATTTATCTATCTCTTCTTTTATTACATCGATGATAATTTTTCCGTCAACGGTCATATCTTCCCAGTGTCTTGCATCTATTTTTTGCTTATTTAAACTGGAGACTACCTCACGGCAAGTTTCAGCCCTGAGCTGGTGCTGACCTGCATACGCAAAAAATGTTCTTTTATTCATTATTTGGTTGTTTCCTTTTCATTCATATTAATATATCCATCAATCAATACTGTACGCCGCTGTAAGTTAGAGTTACAGGACTTTGGAACACCAAACGCCTTATCTACCAGACGGTCCAGCTTCTTGTGGGCGTCTATAAGTCCTTTATCCATCGCCAACGGGTTATACATATCCGCCAACGAACGCGTACCACCCGCACGCTCAGCAATAGCCTCACGAGCAGACAGCACACCCCTACCAGCCTCAATAATCTGCTGACGCAACTTAGGCTCCACAGCCGGTAAGGGAAGATTATTCCAAACAATAGTGTTAGAGAAACTTAAATCGGACTTCAACCTGCCGCCAATAGCTCGTTGCCAGGTCATAAACATAGAAGAGCTAATGACTGCAAAAAGGAAACCGTCAGGATCGATAGCTGTATAGACCTTATCGCCAGCAATTACATCAGGTGACAAAAGAGAAACCGTATAAAATAAACGATTTTCAGAAACTACACGCGGAATACCTATGTAGTTAGTCATAGGACGGTTCTTATTGGGGCGCATGAGGTGAGGTATATCCCGCAATTTATAGGCATCACCACCGGGAGTCTGTTGACTTCTCCAGCTTCGGTTTTGCTCAATACGCTTCTTAAGAAAAGAGCTATTTTCGATATCCGAAGGATCTACGTCTTCTAACCACAGACACCAGCGATCAAGACCTCGTACAAGCTCTCGTCCCATGCGAAAAGGACGAAGATACTTACTTGCCACTGGATCGGCAGAAACTTCATCGTATTCATCAGCTTCGACGATAAGATTGCCACCATCGGTCGGCTGACTACCTTTGTTGACTGGCGGCAACTCAGGACTCAGCGGCTTCGACCTCTTCGTAATCAGCACATTCGCGGCGTCCGATAGGTACGCATTGATGCCGGTCTTTACCTTGAGCTCGTTGGTCTCTCGAGTAGACCAATCGTATTCAAAGAGTCTCTGGCGTACAGTCTCATCGCGTGTATAACCAGTAATCACACAGTGCACCGCAGCCTTGCCGGGCGCGTCCGAACTCCACGGGAAAGTACGGTAAGCAAACTTGATGCGCCACCCATCACGGAACAAAGGACCAAAAAGCGCCGGGACAGCCTGACCCTGAGAAATTGAATTAGTAGACACAAACGCGAACTCGCCCTCACGGTCGTGCGAGCGGTCAGCCCCTGTCTTGAAGAAATCAGCCGCTTTCTTAAACCACGCCGTCACAAAGTCCAAGTAACCGTCGTAGTCCTTGCCCCAGACAGCCTTCATCGCAGCCGTCTGCTCTTTAGTCTTAGTGAACTGCCCAATGAAAGGCGGGTTACCAAAGATAAAAGTCTTACCGGAAGTTTCAGGAACCTCCTTACGCCAATCCAACGCGAGCGCATCCGCATGCACAATACGCGCCGTGGTTTTAATAGGCAGACGTACAGGGGCATCACCCAGCTGCTTTTCGAGATAACGATCAGCCTGGAACTCGGTTAAGAACATAGCAACCTCAGCGATACGCGACGGCCACCAGTTAATCTCAAACCCGTAGAACTGCTCAATAGACAAACGGGTGCCCAAAGTGCCGAGCAACTGAGTCTCGCCACCTTCTCGGCGGTTCATCTCAGCCAACACATCAGTCTCAATCTCCCGCAACTTGGCATAGGCAACCTGCAAGAAATTACCTGAACCGCAAGCAGGGTCAACAAAGCGCATCTCCGTCAAAGAGTCCAAGAACTCTGCGAAAGCCTTACGCGAGGTGGATTTAGAAGCAATTAGACGGTCAGCCTCAGAACGCAACTCGTCGAGAAAGAGAGGACCAATCGTACGCAGAATATCCGCTTCGGTGGTGTAATGCTCACCGGCGGCACGACGTGCTTCACGGGATTTCACCAGCTGGAACATAGACCCAAAAATCGCTGTTGAAATACGAGTCCAACGGAAACGACACGCATCCAACAAGGCTTCGCGCATTTCAGCGTCAAAATACTCAACGCGAGTGCGCTCAGCGAATAGCCCACCATTCACGTAAGGGAATTTCTGAATAAGCTCCGGCACATTGTCGCTCATACGCCGACGCTCAGAGTCAGGAGTATTCAAATAATCAAAGAGAGCTGAAATCTGCGTGCCCAAATCAGAACCATCAGGCTGTGTGCGTCCCTCAATAAAACGGTAGAAAAGATCGTTCTCCCAGAGTCCGGCATCATCACCGAAAAGCAGAAAGAGAACACGCGTCAGAAAGATAGATGCACGCTCAACAGCCGCTTCTTCTTCACCACGGTTATCTGCGGCGTCCTCCCCTACCGGGTTATCAGCGTCATCCCCCACCAAAGACTGATACAGGCGAGCCATAATCTTAGACGCCTGAATAGTCGCCTCTACCTCTTCACGCTTTTCAACCGTCTCCTGACCAGCAATGAACTTGAGCTGATCAACATAATCTGGCAATTCTTCGAGAGTAAATTCCCACGTTTCATTAGTTGCCGAATTAGTCAGAATAAAAGACCAAAAATTACAAGTAATAATAAATTTGGGCCACTCGTGTTCAGCAATAGTGCCACCGGCAAGGTAATCATCAGCCTGAGCAGCGGCTTTAGCCAAATCTTTATTGACAGACTTCTGTTCAACCAACAGCATGCCCGGCCAGAAAACATCTACCCACCCGCGATTATTGGTGGACGCACGTTTAGCTTCACGTTCAAAGAGCAACGTGCGTTCATCCGAAATACCAAAGCATTTAAGCAAGCCAATCCAGAACTGCTGAGTGAATTGCTTTTCAGTGGCTCCTCCCCCACTTGTTGCTACCTCATCGAGCCTCGCCACCCACGAATTTGCAAACTTCTGCAACTCGCTTTTCGCGTAGGAACGGTTAAACAAATGGGTAATCACAGGTGGAAGCCTCTCACAAGAATTGGAATAGCAAGCATAAGTTTAGTTATACGCGTCATACTTATTATGTTTATGACGAGAGTCTTTAAAACATTTCGTGTAATTTATGGGGCTTTCTCCCCATTGTTCTGTTGATGACTTCAAAGTTATACACTGTGCATAGAACCAAACACTTCCCAGCAGGTGGTAACTATGGACTCCGCAATCAACAACCAAACAGGCCAGCTAGAACTAGCGTCCACATACACTGAACAGTCTCGGCCAACATCGGGCATGCATACATGTCGAAACAATAGCTGTACGGCCGTGGCGCGCTGGGTAAAAGGCAGCGGTCGAGGAACCAACGAACCATTTTTTCGAGCTAAACATGATGAGGGTTGCGATGAAGCCACCAAGATTCACGAACAAGTTGGAGAACTCTCAGAAAATGGGCAACGATACACCGAACAGCCCGACGTCATTGAGCCAAATTTCTATGACTATCTTATGAGCGCCAGTCGGATATCTACCCTCATCTCAGCAGACGAAGAGAGGGTAGATAGTGCTTCAGCCACCGGCGGTAAAAAATATCAAGAGATTGAGGGCGCTAAAAAATACAGTTCTCGTCGTATGAGTGTTGTGCTCAAAAATCTAATCCGTGCCGAAGATATCTACGACAACCAGAAGTTTCAGATGACTCGCGCGAACGGCGACCCCATTACTCTGCCAGGACATACAGCCATCAAGTCGTTTGATGAATTAGACCCTGCTGATGTGCGGAAAACTTTCATCGTGTGGGGAGCATTGCAAAAGTGTTCTTTTAATAACGGGATACTTTACTTCAATAGTGGCGACAGGCAAGATCCTACAATCTGCCTCAAGGCGGGAGACGAAAAGCTTTCGAGACGAATACTAGAGCACTTCAAAATTAGTCGAGGTAAGACATTGTCTGACTTTTATGTCATTGGTATGGGCGTACTTCGTTACACCGCTGCGGGTGGGTTCACCGTTTGGGTGGATGACTACACGAAGCTATGGGTATCTCGCTCATAACTACCTGTCATCACGCCCTCGGTTAACACGCCCTTGTTCCCCCGCTTAAACTAAAACCATGGACTTCTCAACGCTCACTCCCACACCTGCCCCGCGCGCTGTTCCCAGTACCGCCGTGGTTGTGGGTGAGAATCTGCCCGCCGATGCGGATACCATGTACGACGCGTTCACCCGCGCCTTTGCCGCAGACACACTCGACGAGCCTGCCCTCGTGGTCACCACCTCCGGGTCTACCGGCAAACCCAAGCAGACCGTGCTCACCGCAGGCGCCCTGCAAGCGTCCGCGCAGGCAACCGCCGACACCACCAGTTCCCAGGGCGCGCAGTGGATGCTCGCGCTCCCCCTGCACTACGTAGCGGGCGCTCAGGTGGTAGCGCGCAGTGCTTTCGCCGGCGTCCGCCCTGTTATAACGCGCTCCATCACGCGCCACACACCGTTCACACCCGAAGACTTTCTAGCCACTGCCCAGCGCATGCACCCCGGCGCGCGGATGCTCTCGCTCGTGCCCGCGCAACTACATACGCTCCTTGACTCTCACAACGAACAGGTGCTGTCAGAACTCCAATCCTTCACCGCTCTTCTGCTCGGCGGGGCACCGGCGTCCGCGCGCCTGCTCAAACAGTGCAAAGACCTCAACGTCAACGTAGTCACCACATACGGCAGCGCCGAAACCGCTGGCGGATGCGTCTACAACTCCCGCCCGCTCACCGGCGTCCGTATCGAAATTCAAGAGCCTGATGAGCAGGGAGTAGGACGCGTGTGGTTAGGCGGCGATACCCTCGCCAGCGGCTACCTCAATGACGCCGAGAAAACCTCAGCCAGTTTCTTTCAAGATACCCACGGCAACCGCTGGTACCGCACCGATGACCGCGGCTCTCTCACCAACAGCGTACTGACCATTGAAGGACGCGCCGACGATGTGCTGATTACCGGCGGCATCAAGGTTTCTGCCCGAAAAATCACCGAGCGACTCGAAGAGCATGCTGCCATCCGTGAGGCAATCGTGACGGGTATCCCCCACCCTAAATGGGGTCAGATGGTGGCGGCGATGGTGACTCTAACTCCCGGCGCATCAGCCCCGCAGAGCCAAGAGTTCACCGATTTTGTGGCGTCCGCCCTCGGCAAGCCAGCGGCACCAAAGGTCATTGAGGTCTGCGAGCGCTTTCCGGTAGCGTCCACAGGCAAGCCTGATCGGCGCGCGATTCACCAGATGCTGGCGCAGGCTGCCGCAGCAAAAGATCAGCTCTAAGAGCACCGAAACTAGCGCGATATCACGCTCCTCGATACCCTGCACGCTATCCCGTTCAAAGTAGCAACGGTGTAAGCTAAAAGTTTGGTATACCCGTAAAGTTTTTACTCAGGAAGGACGCGCTTAGTGGCAACACCGGCTCAATGGATTGAGGGGGCGCGACTGCGCACTTTGCCCCTTGCAGTTGCCCCTATTATCGCGGGATCTGCTGCCGCGTACGAGATCGGCAGATTCGATTTTGCGCGTGCTTTTCTTGCTTTTTTGGTGGCATTCTTCTTGCAGGTGGGCGTCAATTACGCCAACGATTATTCGGACGGCATCAAGGGCACTGATGAGGTTCGTGTTGGCCCGTTGCGCCTGGTGGGTTCGGGAGTTGCCTCTCCTAAGTCCGTTAAGATGGCTGCTTTTCTCTGCTTTGGTTTGGCGATGCTGGCTGGCCTGTGGCTGGTAGTGCTCTCGAATCAGTGGTGGTTCTTAGCTATTGGTGCCTCCAGTGTTTTTGCGGCGTGGGGTTATACCGGCGGCAAGCGTCCTTACGGCTACATGGGCTTGGGCGATGTTTTTGTCTTTATCTACTTTGGTCTTGTGGCAACCCTAGGTACGCTGTACACGCAGGCTGCGCATCTGACGCTGAGCGGCATTATCTTTGCGATTTCGCTGGGTCTAATTTCTTGTGCCCTGCTGATGGCTAACAATGTGCGCGATATTCCCACCGACATTGATGCGAACAAGTTGACGCTAGCGGTACGCTTAGGAGATCGAAATTCCCGCCTCACCTACGCAGCCGAAGTTATTGTTGCGCTTGCTCTCGTGTTCTTCTTGGTGCCGCAGAATCCCTGGTACATGCTGGTGTTTATCTTGGTTGCGCCCATTGTGCACTCTTGCATCGTGGTGCTCTCAGGTTCCACCGGTCCGGCGCTGATTCCGGTTCTCAAACAGGCTGGTTTCATTGCTCTTATCTTCAGCCTCCTTGTAGCTGTTGCTGTCTATTTAGGAACCTTTGATCTTTTCGCTGATCCCGTCGTAGATCCCTACTCCATCGGCTAAGGCACCTCATATATATAAAAAGGTCGCTCCGGCAAGTGCTCCGGGAGCGACCTTTTTGTATCTGCGTCAGAACGCTACATCTTATTCCTGAGAGAACTTTGAATCCACGTAGGCGTCTTCAATCTCTCGGTTGGTTTCTTCTTCAGAGCGCTTGGTTGAGCTCTTCTTACGCTTGAACAAACGAGCCATGTCTTCGCCCGCCGCCACGTGCAGACGCGGGAACCCCAAGTAGCACGCCGCCAACGCGATAATGACAGCAAAAATAGCTGAGAAGACCAGACCGATTTTCAGGAACATGCACAGGATAAAGACCAGTAGCATGATTCCAAAACGTAGCAAAGTGTATTTGAGAAGATTCACGCTTATCAGTTTAGCGGTTTTGCAGTTTTCAGGGCGTGCCGTCTATGCCACACTTGAGACTATGGGTAGAGCTATTTTGATTATTGGTGCAGGCGCCGCGCTGATCGGCATTATTATTTACGCGCTCATTGACTGCGCTCGAACACCTGCACCGCACGCGCGTTCACTGCCAAAACCTGCCTGGCTTGCGATTATTCTGCTTTTTCCTGTTATTGGTGCTCTTCTTTGGCTCTTGATAGGACGCCCGCGCACCGCTGGCGGCGCAACCTTGGGTTCTCGCACCGCGTCTTCGCAGACCTTCAAAGCACCCGATGATGACGAAGAATACCTGCGCTTTTTAGACGCCAAAACTAAACGACAGCGCGCCTCGCAAGAGAATCAGCGTTCTGCACAGCAAAATCCCCAAGAACGCAAAAAACCGCGTCAAAAACCCACCGACGAGAACCCAACAGACACTACCGATACCGAGATTCCGGAATCCTAAATATGCAAAGAACCCGCTCAGGAGCGGGTTCTTTTTGTATTTAGCGTTTGGCCAAAAATACGCCCTGGCCGTGGCTCTGAGCTTCTTGGATTTCGCGTCGTTTTTCTTCAGTCTTCTCTCTTTGCATCAGCTTAATACGGCTCACCAGCAGACCTGATAACACGGTAATTAAAATGCCTATAACGATCGTTGGTGTCTGTGTTGAAGAAAAGAAAAGAGAAACCCAGACACCATAGCCAATGAGCAGCACATTTGCAATCGCGATAGAGAAGACTTGGCGTCCGATAGCTCGAGAAGTATTGTGGCTCAATGAACGAGCGTATGAGACAGGGTTCCCCCACATTCTCATGGGTGTCTCTTCTGAGACTTCAATGATATCTAGCGTCATATTCACGATTGCTTTGGTTTTCTTATCTGAAAACAAGGCCCGTTCATACAGCGTAGCGATAAACCGGTCTTCCCATTGTTCTACTGTCAGTTGCTTGCCCGTCGAAAAATTCCATAATTTATTTTCTTCATAGTGTCTATAAGCCCAGAAACAGACAACTCCGCACACAAAAATAGATATGGAATGAGCAACAGTGGGAATACCTATATCGAAGATTCCAGCATCATGGTCAATAGCTTTATCTAAGAGGTAGACAGCCAAAATCATAGGCAGAAAAACTATCAACGCAGGCTTGAATCCAAACCGTCGCAAAATGGCAATATAGGCGATATAGACGCTGGTAACCACGCTTCCGGCGTAAAGGGGAATAATTGCCCAGGTGATAACCGAGGCATCGTATTTTTCGATAATGTCCAATAACACGAAAAGAGCACTGAGCGCTGCTGTAGCTGCCGTTCCTATCGTCAGCGGCAGGTAGAGTCCGTCAGAGAGTTTATCGAAAGCGCGGCGCCCGTATATCTGAAGGTCGAGTACAGCATTACGCGTCCACACGTGCGGATCGCCGTGCAAATCCTCTAGGCTCTTGCCTGTTGTCTGAATTTCGTACAGTAAATTACGTAATTCATTTTCAATATAAATATTTTTGACTTGGCTACTGAACATATCGTAGGCAACGACTTGAATCCAGTGAACATCCGATTCAGGATGCGTACTGGCATCTTCCAGTTCATGTAAAAGAGTACTAAAAAATTTGGTATGCATTGGGGGCTTTGCAGGGTTAGATCCAGAGGTGGGGCTTCTCTAGATAGGGCTTGTTTTCTAAAAGAAGTATTCGATTCCATCGAGAGTATGAGCACGCGGGCTCTTTCTCGCTCTCCACCAGATAACCGCTCTATAAGCTGTCACAATGACGAGCGCGCTGAGGAGAAGAAACGCTATTGTCTCCGGCCCGGAGGCAACTTTCTCGAGCTGTCCTTTGTTGAAATCGTGAACAATCCAGGCGAATACTGCGCAGTGTAGGGTGAGGATGCCCAGCAAAATAACCTGACGGAGAATAGGTAAGGACGGGTTACGGTCAAGTGCGCGCGCATACGAAACTGGGTTGCCCCACAGGTCGATGGGACTCTCACCGGTGCGCTCAATTTTTTGATGCACCTGGTTAATTTGTTCTTTAGCGCCGCGGTCGCCGAGTGAGCCTCGTTCGTACAGAGTGGAAACAAATTCTTCTTCCCACTCTTCTGGGGAAATAACAAAGTCCAGGTCGGCTTCTTGCTCGCGTAATTCGTTGCGTCGCCAATACACCAGGGCAGCTAACGCGAAGTAGATGAAGATGGCGATAGCGTGCCAGCTGGTAGAGACCGAGGTGGCAAGAACACCGCTGGGGTTGATGCTCATCCACCAAGCAACATAGATCACCAGCATGGAGGGGATGATAGTCACACATGCTCTTGCGAAGCCTGCCCGTCGCAGCACGGCTATATACGCCATATAGGTTGTGGTTGCGACGGTTCCTAAGAAAAGAGGCGACAGCATCCACCAGAGGTAATCAGTAGCGTACTCGCGTATGGTGTCTCTCAGCGCAATGCACAGAGTAAACGTTGCCGTTATCAGAAGACCCCAAAAGATGGGGGTGTAGTGGTTATCCGGCTGACGGTCGAAGGCTCTGTTGCCGTTTTGTTTGAGACGGATGGCAGTGCTGTCTGCCCAGTCCTCGGGATCGCCGTAAAGATCGTACGGAGCCGTATTTTTGGTACGGATTTCATCGATAGTGCCGCGAAGCGTATGACCGATGTTGATGTTTTTGACGTTACGAGATACCAGGCGTAAATAGGCGTTGTGCAACCACTCCGTGGAGCGTTCGTCGTCGCGGACATCGTGCAAAGCAGCTTGCAAAGTATCATGAAAATAGATAGGCATAGCGCTAGCTCGCTGCTCCTTGGACGATAGTCAGAAGTATTTTCAGGGGAAAACTTCCGATGTGGTTACTACAAAGTAATATCCTATACCGGCACTATATATTATGAAGTATAAGCCTACTTATTGCCCACTTAAAAGTGGGCAAATTGACACATCGTTCCTCACAACGCCCCACAGGCTGGGCATCTACGCTATTTTCGCAGGTAGCTCACTGCCCGCCATGCACTCAGCACCACTAGCACGAGGTAAAGATAAAGTTCAGGCGTTGACCAGTCCCACGCTCTCCTCATGCCGCCATACACCAGTAAGGACGCCCACAGCGCACAAATCACGGTAAAGAAAATGCCGGTACGCTTACTCTTTAGCTGGGGATTAACATACAAGGAGCGCGCATACGCCACCGGATGCCCGAAAAGCTCGTACGGATGCCGGTGCGCTTCTTCGCTTTGCTCACACGTACGCGTTACTTCTTGCTGAACTCTGGTCTCCGAGAAATGCCCTGAACTGCGCAACTCCCCCGTAAATAGGGTTTCCTAGGCGCGGGCGTCGTTGGAATCAAAAGCAGAAGACTTTTCTACAGGTACCGCTGTCTTGGTGATGCCTTCAGCAGAGGTATTTATCAGCGCGAGCTCCCGTTGATGCTGCTGATCAGGCAGGACGCGGTCGAGCACCCATGCCAGGGCGACGCACGCTATCGCTACAGGCACTAGCCACCACACTGAGACAGTAGTTGCGGTGAGCTTTTGTAGTTGAAAGAGCATCAAAGCGGTCAGCACAGCGCCCACCACAATGATGCCCACTGCGGCTGCCACGCCTATTCCAAAGCCGCGGGTTGCGTTAAGACGCTGGAAGATTAATGAAAACCCAACGGTAATAAACCCCATCATCACCGGGGTTATCAAAAACGAAATATGGGTATTTGCGCTTCCATTCAGCCAGGTTCCCGGAATAAAAAGCAAGGCGATAATGCACGATGCCACCGCGCCGTAAATCAAGAAATGACGCAGGTTAGCATCTGCTGCCGGACTCACGAAAGCGTCCGCGCCGGTCTCTTGCCACTGTTGCACCTGCGTCTGCGCCCACGCTGTGGCATCACCGTGCAACTCTTGCGCACTACGCCCGGTTTCACCCACCTCATGCGCAACATGAGTCAGAGCATTCACCCCGGCACTAAACCGCACTCCGTCAGTCAAAAAGAACTGCGCCATGGCAGTATCTGCCCACGCGCGATCGCTACTGTCTGCTCCATGCCGATTAAATTCTCGGTGAACAATCTGTGCCGGTGCGACTGTGCGGCTTATGGTGACTCCTTTGTAACCTGCTGCCAGCTGAATCTTGTACGTTCAGCCAAGAAACAGCTCTGTGTTTTAAGTACAACAGGAATTTACCCAGGTCGCAAGCATAAAAGGTGGGAGCCGGCATCGCCGACTCCCACCAAGAGAATATATCAAAAGTAGCTATTTACAGACCCGAGTATGAGTGCAAACCCGAGAAAAATACGTTGACCACTGAGAAGTTGAAAATCACGCAGAGATAACCCACAATCGACAACCAAGCGGATCGAGTGCCCGTCCAGCCGCGAGTAGCGCGCGCGTGCAAATAGGCAGCGTACACAACCCAAATGATAAAGGTCCACACCTCTTTGGTGTCCCAGCCCCAGTAGCGTCCCCACGCCACCTCAGCCCAAATAGCGCCAGCGGCTAGGGTAAAAGTCCACATCACAAAGGCAACAGCGTTCAGACGGAAAGCGAAGTTCTCAAGAGTCTGAGCACTGGGTACCAGACGCATAAAAGCCCAACCGGTCTTACCCTCTTCAAGGATCATACGTTCACGGCGATCCTGAATGAGCTGCAGAACCGCCATCGAGAACGTAATGGTGAAAATAGCCGAAGCCAGCACCGCAATAGAAACGTGAATAACCAGCCAGTACGACTGCAAGGCGGGCACCAAGTGACCAACAGGCGTCGGGTACACGACGGAGGCTACCGTCATCATCAACGTTGCAAGACCAGAGACGATAGTTCCCACAAAACGAATGTCGCGGAAAACCAGAACCAGCAAGAAGATGATGGCCACCAAAAATGCGCCGGTAGTCAAGAACTCATACATGTTGCCCCAAGGCACACGGTGAGCTGCGAAACCGCGTGAGAACACACCACCTGCGTGAATAATAGCCGCAACAGCCATCAGGGCTACACCGATGCGAGCTGCCGGGCGACGCGGCCCGTCATAGCGCATATCGGCATCGGCTACGTGCTCGTTGATTTTAGCCATAGCCGACGCCTTATAGCCGGCACCGCGGGCACCGGTTCCCTGCTCTACACCGGCCATGCGAGCGGAGCTAGCGGTACGAGTGCGCGCACCGGCTCCCACGAGCTCACGATCCTGAACAGTGTTTTCTTCAGCCTGCACTGTAGCGCGAGAATTTACCGCCAGGTCCCAGGTGAACGCGATAAAAGCAAAGGTGTAGGCAAAGCCTGCAACCACCATGAGAATCTCGCTCCACTGGGCGAGAGTTTCATTAATTTCCACTGCTACTCATTTCAGATTGTTACTCGAATTATTGTTCTACGAATTCTAGATCCCACCGGCGAGCAAAGAGCTCGGTGAGCTTATCGGCCTCATCCATCAGGCGGGGGTCCTCACCGCGGGCAAGAAGAGCGTATTCGATTTTGAGACCGTCAGCGTCTTCGTGCGCACGCACCCACACGCGTCGGCGGGGTACGTACAGCGAGATGATCAGGCCGAGGAAAGCGAGAATAGCTGAGATCAGAACAATTGGTTTGCCCGGATCGTAGTGAATGTCCATACCAACATAACGCTTGAGGCCCTCAAATGTAATAGTGCCTTTGCCATCGGGCAATTTTGCCTGGGTGTTTTGGGTATCCAAAATAATACCGTTGCCCATTGCCATGGTGTTCAGCGGAGTCATTTTTTCGGTGTCTACCACGTACACGTTCTGCGGCACGCCGTTATCTAACCCAAGATCACCGGTGTAGCTTTGCAATACCAGCATGGGGTTAGCAGGTGCAGGGTCCGCTGAATACGGCGGCGCGCCTTCCTGCTCGACGCCGGTGGGCAAGAACATTCCCACAAACGCCAGCTGGTCGGGCTCAGAATCAGGCACTTTGAGAATGACCGAGGATGTGTAGTTTGGGTCGCCAGCAAAGAGAGAGACAACCGGACCTTCGTAGGCGATGTTTCCTTCGCCGTCTTCTACTTTGATAATCGGTGCGTAACCGTTACCGATTAAGTACAGGCTCGCTCCGTTTACGCGAATCGGCTTGTTGACCTTCAGCTCCTGAGTGTAGGGAGCCTCACCGTTTTGAGGGTCCACCTTCACCTGAGCTGCGTAGTCAATGTCTTTACCGTAGGTGGGGCTACTCTTTTGACGGTCGTAGGTGACGTCCATTTTTTCTAAAGTAGCTGAGTACGGCTTCAGCCAATCCTGATTGTAGTTAGTACCGGGTGAGAACATGTCATAGCTAATCAGCGAGTTCACAAAGGTATCGCCTTCAACCATGATTTTCTGGCCGGAGTAACCAAACAGCGAGCCGATAGCTACGCCAATCAGCACACCAATCATCGCGGTGTGAAAGAGAATATTGCCCACTTCGCGCAGGTAGCCGCGTTCGGCACCTACCGATGAGCTCTTGCCTTCATCTCGAATTTCTACGCGGTAGCCGCGTTTCTTCAGAATCTCCGCAGCGTCCTCAATGGCCTGTGACATCGGCAGTTTCTGAGTGCTCGCCGATAGCGTGATGCTACGGTATTGCGGCAAACGAGAAAGAGTTTTAGGGGTACGCGCTGGCGCTGCCTTCATCGCTTTAAAATGCTTTGTGGCGCGCGGCAACACGCATCCAATGAGCGAAATAAACAGCAACAGATAAATCGCAGAGAACCACACCGATGAAAACACATCGAAGAGCTGCAGCTTATCTGCGATAGGCCCCCAGGTAGGATGCGCATTAATATAGTCGGTGACTTTCGCGGTGTCTTGGATGCGCTGAGGGTAGATTGAACCCGGCACCGCAGCAATTGCAACCATAAGAAGCAAGAACATTGCGGTGTTCATTTTGGTGAGCTGAGTCCACGCCCAGCGAAGCATTCCCACAAAACCAAGTGCGGGAGCAGACTGCTTTTCAGATGACATGCTTTGCCTTACTAAAGGTTAGATGGGAAGTTCATAAACCGGCATGACTGCCTGGGTCCACGAGATGAATTGAGTCCAGATGCCGGTGGCGATGAGAAAACCAATCACCATGAGCATGACACCGCCGGCTCGTTGCAATGCCAACCGGTGACGCTTTGCCCAGCCCATAGTATTGACGCCTCGACTCAGACCCAATGCCACCAGCATAAAAGGAATGCCAAGCCCTAAGCAGTAGGCAAGAGTCAACGCCATCGCTTTGGTATTGCCAGCACCTGAGGTGTAAACGAGAGTCTGGACCGCCGCGAACGTGGGGCCAATACAGGGCGCCCAGCCCAAGCCAAATGTAATGCCCAGAAAAGGTGCACCCCACAGACCGGCAGGAGGTTTACGGTGAATTTTGCGTTCGGTCTGAAAGAACGAAAAACGCCCCATGAACACCAGGCCCATGAGAATCACCAAAATACCGAGCACCACGTTGATCCAGCTTTGACCGCGCAACCAAGCAGCGGTGCCAAGCTGAGCCAAGACCGCTGACATCAGCACAAAAATCAGCGAGAACCCCAGAATGAACAGACCGATACCGGTGAATACTCGCCAGGTGCGTCGTCGATCATCTATTCCACTCAGTCCCGCAACATAGCCCAGATAACCGGGCACAAGCGGCAGCACACAGGGGGATGCGAAAGATACCAGCCCGGCAAGAGCCGCAAGCGGTAGAGCAACCCACAAGGAGCCATCAAAAATGATGCTTCCGAAGCTATTCACCGAGCAAATCCTGCATCATCGTTTTCATGATGGACGAGTCAATCTCACCCAGTACGCGGGCAGCGACGCGTCCTTCTTTATCCAGCAACAAAGTGGTCGGCACCGCCTGCGCAGGAACCGTCTTACTCAATGCAAGTAGCACCTTGCCGCTAGCGTCCTTCATCGACTTGTAAGGAATCTTAAAATTGCGTTCAAAAGCCTCTGCCGTGCCCGCCTCATCGCGAACATTCACACCCCAAAAAGCGATGTCCTTACCGAACTTGTCGTGGAGTTCAATCAGGTGCGGTGCCTCGGCACGGCAGGGCGCGCATCCTGCATACCAGAAGTTCAACATTGCCGGTTTACCACGCAAATCAGAAGCACTTAACGTACCCCCGTCAAAAAGATCGCCGGTGAACTCCACAGGAGCTTCACGTTCTTCTTTTTTCCACTCGGTCACTGAGCCATCACCTGCGATATAGCCCTTATTGTCGCCAGCGTTCGCTTGATCAGCCAAAGCATCGTTTTCGCTTGAGCAACCAGCGAGCATCAGCCCTGCTGCAGCAATCGACAGTGAAAGACCTTGACGGCGGGTCACAGTTCTGCGCAATAGGTTCATATCGACTCTTTCGTGGAGATATGTGGTGGGTATCTGTGCGTGCGCATAAGTTTTAAGCGCAAATATTTTCTATTATGACCCCGGGAGCTGAATAACACCTGAGTACAGTGGAGCGGCGGGCTCGGTGTAGCTCAGAGTCGGTCGCTGGCTACCATCGAGCTCATCAAAGTGGAAGCTGGTAATAGATGCCAGGTTGCATTCACGAGCGCGAGGATCGTGCGGGTATGCCTTGCCTTCTGCGCTCAGACGAGTCAACCAAATGGGTAGCTGGTGAGAGACAATAATTGCCTCTGCTCCCTCTCCCCCGAGCTCATACGCTTTACGCGCTGTATCACGAACAGCACCCACCATGCGCTCAACCTGCTCCTGGTAGGGCTCACCCCACGAAGGACGCAGCGGGTTCAGAAGGTGCTTCCAATGGCGAGGGTTGGTTGCCAGTTCCTTGGCATCAACGTGCATACCCTCAAAGTAGTTGTCAGCCTCAATCACGCGCTCATCGTGATGAGCTTCAAGACCCAGCAACTCAGTAATGGGAGCAGCAGATTCCTGCGTACGAGTCAGCGGTGAACACGCCAAATACACAAAGCGAGAACCAGCATCGGCACGACGCTTGAATTCCTCCGCGCTCAGACGCACCATCTGCTGCCCCTTCTCAGACAGATGATAGTTCGGCAAGCGTCCGTACACAATGCGCTGCGGGTTATGAACCTCGCCGTGACGCATCAGATGAACAGTAATATTTGCACTCATAATTCTCGCTCCTTTGCGCAAACGTGCGTAAAACTAGGCGGATAACTTAGCCAAAGCCTTTGACAGGCGTTTGGGATTAATCTGCCAAAAATCGTGGACGCGGCCGTTAATCTTCAGAACCGGAATTTCAACGGAGTGCTGCTTTTCAAGCTCCGGGTGCTCTTCGATGTTGACCTCATCGAAACCCAGCCCGAATTCACCGGCAACCTTGCTCACGGTGGCACGCGCGTCCTCACACAGGTGACAACCGGGGCGAGTCAGAAGCTCCAGCGAAATATTTGATGCAACACTCATGAAAATAGTCCTTCTGTCAAAAATCTATAAAGCCTTCAGGGAAAAAAGGCAAGTGGTTCTTTCGCAAAACAGGCTCCACATCCTCGAAGATTTCAAGGATGTGGAGCCCGATGAAGCAAGTATTAACTACTTGTTGCGACGCTGGTGGCGAGTCTTGCGAAGAAGCTTACGGTGCTTCTTCTTTGACATACGCTTGCGGCGCTTCTTGATAACTGAACCCATTGGATTCACCTCACTTATTTGCTAGATACCCGGCCAAATCTTCTTGAGAGCCAAGAATCTCCGGTAGCTACCCGGGTGCGTTATACCGGTATAGACGCTCAAACAAACAACCGTTGATACGTACATTTTTCAACGTACAACTATCAACGGTCGTTAAACGTTCTCATAATAGAGTACAAGGTATAGGGGTGTTTTCTGTAATCTTGGGCAAACTTTGAGCGGTGTATTGCTCACATTTTGCTGTTATTCACCCTTTTTGCGCCCTGTTTCTAGCGGCGTTTACGCTTTTTTCTTCTTGGACTTTGATTTGACGACAACGTTGCCTGCGCCAGCCAGCGGATTTGCGGCGTCGCTTTCGGTTTCATCGGCTGTCAGCGCGTGAGCCTGTTCAGCATCTTCAAGAGCTATTTCAGTCTCGCGCTCCTGCACGAGATCGCCAGCGTCCTGATTGGACTGAACCGGCGCCTCTGCAGACTCGCTCAACGTAGCTGAATTTACCTCTGCCGTGGGCTCGTCACCGTCTGCTGAGCCTTCACCCTCAGCTACATACTGCGCCGATGCGACACCCGTATTTTTAAGCGCAACCCGCTCGGGTTCTTTATCTCGCTTTGAAGATGAAGCACCCCAGCCGAAGAACTGCTTGATGCGGCCGGCCCCATGAGAAGTCCTCTCTTCGGCAGAAGCGATGCCTTCATCTGACGTGGCAGTGCCATCGTTCAGTTGTTGTGCGTCTTTCTGGCTATCTTCGGCAGGAACCTGCACCTTGGTAACAGTGGCATGGTACGCCTCTGACTCAACGGGCTGCTCAATGTCAGCGGCAACCGCGTCTGAGTCTTCGACCTGTTGAGTGCCCTGTTCTACCTGCTCACTGCGGGACTTACGGCGCCAGCTCAACCGCGCTTTATCGCGAAGAGATGCCGCGATGCCATTGTGCTGGGTTTCAGTCTCTTCAACCCGCTCGGGTGCAGGCTGTGCTGCGTCCTCATTCTGCTGTGCAGGACGCGGGGTTGCTCGCACAGTGTCGTGATCCGCAGTATGCGCCCACGACGGCTTAGCAGAAGCGGGTGCGGCGGTGTCTTCAGCACGCGCGTCCTCGGTACGCGGACGCACCTGGCCAGAGATCACACCCGTGGGCGTTGAACGGTTAACCGGCTTAATGACGGTGGCGTGCACGGGAACAGAAACAGTGCCGCTACGACGGCGACGGCCTTCTACCTTCGCATATGCCTCTCGAGAATCGTTAGTTAAACGGGCACTGTGAACAACCGACTCGTGGTGCGGCACAGTGACCTTTTCGGGGGTGTTCTGAGAGCCTACCTGCTGCGCTGCTGCAGTCTGCGGACGGTAAGCACTACGTGCCGGTGCAGTCGGCGCAATGGAGTTCAAAGCGTTCAGCAAATCAGCTGACGGTTCAAAATCAGGGTTCTCAGGAATAAGATCCTGGTCTTCGTCCTCCACCGGAGTCATTTCAAGAGCAGGCTCATGTTCCGTATCTGGAATACGAGGGGCATCCAGGTCCAGCCCGGCTTCTTCATACTGCTCACGGATATGTGCTGTCACGAGCATAGATGCCAGCGCGTTGTCGCCCGAGGCAATCGCATCCACAATAGCCTTATGCTGCGCACGGGTACGCGCAGCGGTAGTGCTCCACAACCCGCCGCGTCCAACCAGCGACATCATGTACTCGAACAAGGGCTCGCGCAGGGCAGTCATCAGACCGGTCAGCAGCTCATTGCCACCAATTTTGACCAGTGCAATGTGGAAAGAAACCTCAAGATCATGAAATTCCTTGAGAGAAATATTCTCCCGGCTCATTTCTTTCTGAAGCCCGGCGAGCTCTTGCATAGCAGGATGCTGCGGGTCAGCATTTTGAAGAGCCCACCCCTCAACCACAAGGCGGGTCTGAACCATATCTCGAACGGGATACTTAGCGTTGGCCATATGCAACCGCAAAGCAGGCCCGGCAGAAGCTGCAGGTTCTTTCACTAACTGGGTAATAATGGTTTTCTTGCGACCCTCGTACAGGCGCACAACGCCCATATCTTCAAGGTGCTTCAAAGCCTCACGCGTGCTGGAATGAGTTGCCCCAACAGCCTCAGCAATTTCTTTATCATCGGGCAAGTCCTGCCCCAATTGCAGGCGCCCTTCGAACAGCTCTTTTTCAAGCCATTCAAGGATAGTGCTGTGTACAGCCATAACTAGATACTATTTTCCGTGATTCTTCAGATGCCGACAGAATGAAAGTTAACGACGACGACGTCCCCAACGACTAATGACCGCAAGCAATCCGCGCTGGTTCTCTTCGTCCTGCTCAGATTCAGTCGGAGCAGAAGGCAGGAGCGGTGCCGGGGCAAATTCAGCCCCGGTCTCAGAGCTTTCACCGGCGCTCTCGCCCTCGGCAAGAGTAGGAGCATCAGTTACCGCTGAATCAGAATCTGTCTCAGACGGCTGTGCAGACTCAACGACGCTGGTATGGGCATCTTCGGCAACTTCTTCAGAATCTTCAGCGGAAGCAGTTTCAGCGGTATCCGAGGTAATAGCAGACGGCGTAAAAGGAGTCAGCGGCGTGAAATGCACGGCGTGCTGTGCGGGGGCGGATTCACTCTGACCAGAGGTTTCTTCAATGAGCTCATCGAGTTCAGTTTCTGAAACAGCGGTCTCGGTGCCCTCTGCAATTTCATGGTTCTCAGGTTCTACCGCGTCAATAGAATCCACTGGATCAGCAGTCTCTACTGCCGGAGTTACCAACTCATCGACATCTGCGGTGGTGACAGCATCCTCAGTACCCTCTGCAGTTTCATGGTTCGCAGGCACGTCGGCAACCGCGTCCGTGGCCGGTTCAGAGGTTTCAGCCTCTACAACATGAGATTCAATCTGGTGCAGAGTATCGTCCGCCGAATCGTCCGCGGTGGGCTCATAGGTTTCAGCTGCTTCTTCAACATCAGAACCAGCGTGAGCATCCTGCTCGGTCTCATCCGAAAAATCAGTGAATTCTCTGCCCGCAAAATCACCGGATGACGCCAGTCGGGCCTCAACGCTAGCAATCAGGTTTTGCAAGGCGTCTTCGGTGCTTTCGTTGTACTCAGCACCGGGTTCTTCGACGGTGTCTTCAGTATCATCGGTTGATGTTTCAGCGGACTCTGGAATGTCTGAGGAATCATCAGATGCAGCACCAAACACCGGGGTGTTTGCAGGTAGATCTGTAGTTTCGGTGTGTTCAGCGGCCTCGGACTCAACTGCCTCGGACTCAGCGGGCTCGCTCACAGGATTTTCGTGAGCGTCTTCGACAACGGGGCTGGGCTTAATACCGCGATTTTGATCGATGACAGGCTGAGAAATTACAGACTGTTGGATGGCAGGCTCAGGCGCTTCTGCACTATCTGCAATGATAACTTCTTCGCTCGATGACGCTTCAGCCGTACTGTTATCTACTGCCCCTTCAGGAGCATCTGATGAGGTAAAATCAGCGATTTGCTCAGCAGTTTCCTCAGATACCGCGGTGTCAGCGATAATCTCGCCGTTAGCACCCTCCGCAGATTCCCCGGACGCCGGTGACACCGTAGCTACCGCAGGTTCAGGTGATGATGCGGGCTGTGCGTCCGCCTCAACACCGGCACGCGAGGTAAGGGTTTCTACCCATTCCGTCACTGCCACAAGAGGCTCAGGAATCAAAGAATAGAGGCGTCGCTGCCCTTGAGCTCGAGTGCTCACAAGACCAGCAGTACGCAAAACTTTCAAGTGCTTTGAAACTGTTGGCTGGCTGACTCCGAGTTCTGCAACAAGAGCACCTACGGGGGATTCGCCCTCTGCTAGAACACGCAAAATTTGTCGTCGGGTGGGGTCTGCGATAACAGCAAATACGTCATCAATCATGCCTCAATCTTACATATAATCTTTGACTCATATGTATTAACACTTCTCAGTTCGAAATTTTTCGGTCACGAAGTGTAGAGCGATCACTTTTGCCACTTGGTTTTATGCTCTCAAAAGCACGTTTTGCATGTATTCCGCGCAGAGTATTACATGGATGCTTTCGTTGATGACAGCACAAAGCTAGTCATACCAGGGGTCTAACCCCCAATGAGGAAAGACTTCTTTACGCGTTGCCATAATCGTGCGATCCACCTGATCAGCCGGGTCAAAACCCAGCTCCCATGATCGCCACCAAAAATCTACCTCATCCCCCATCAGCTGAGGTACCTTGGTGCCGTACTTACGCAACATGTACTGTTGCCACGATTCGGGAACAGCTGTATCAAGCTCTAGAGGGCTACCGGCAACAACGCTTATCAGATGCGTCCACGAGCGGGGTACCGCATCGTACAGGTTATACCCGCCACCGCCGGTCGCGACCCAGCGGTCCTCGCACAGCTCATGGGCAAGATTCGACACCATTGCAGCGACCTCACGCTGCGCATCAATTGAAATTTTCAAATGCGACATCTCATCACGAAAATGAGAGTCACAACCGTGCTGACTCACAATCACCTCGGGCTGAAATTCACGCAACAGCGGCGGCACCACAGCATCGAATGCACGAACCCAACCGGAATCAGCTGTTTCAGCCGGAAGCGCGATATTGACGCTGGTGCCAGACGCCAAACCTTCAGGACCCCACTCGTTCGCGTAACCGGTACCTGGAAACAGCGTCATACCTGACTCATGCAGAGAAATTGTCATGACGCGAGGATCTTCCCAGAAAATGCTCTGAGTACCGTCTCCATGGTGGGCATCAACATCAATGTACGCCACGCGTTTGACGCCCTGCTCTAACAAACGAGCGATAGCCACAGCGCAATCGTTATACACACAAAACCCGCTAGCCTTATTGCGGGCAGCATGGTGCATACCACCACCAAAATTCACCACGTGCGGCGCTCGCTCCCCCAAGATCGCCTCGGCTGCCTGATAGCTACCGCCGGCAAGACGAGCAGATGCCTCATGGATACCCGCATACCCCGGCGTATCCTCCGTACCCAACCCACTTTCAGGACGCTCAAGCTCAGGGTTTTCGCTGACAGCCCGCACCGCCGCAATATACTCTGGCGCATGAGCCAGCTCCAACTGTGCATCGGTGGCGATCTCCGGCATCTCAATATCAATCTGCGGCAGATTAAAAACACCTAAGTCTCGGGCAAGACGAGCCGTCGCGTCCAAGCGTGCAGGGTTCATGGGGTGATAGTCGCCAAAATAATAAGCTGTCATGTTCGCATCCCACACCACAGTGGTTGGAATGGGCTGAAGCTTTTCGACTGCCTTCATAAATACCCGCCTTTGAAAGTAATGACCGTCACAAGCTATTAGACCACGCCGATGAACATTAGGCGGATATATCGCACTAATATGTCTTGACGGCTAGGCTATTACAGTTAGAGCTTTTCTTCTCAAGGAGTTATAAGCGTGAGCCCACAGTTTTCTACGATTGAGGACGCCGACGCGATGCGGCTTGCTCGCCTTCGCGCGCTCGTCGATCGAACAGTTGGCTCATCGCCTTCGCGTATCGCAATCGCCGCCTTCGGGTTAGTTATTATTTTCTTCGCCCTGATGCTTTATATGCCGTTTTCTTCGCGGGACGGGCATTCGGTAGCTTTTCATCACGCGTTTTTTACCGCTACCAGTGCGGTGACCGTGACAGGATTAACCACTGTTTCAACAGCTGAGCAGTGGTCATTCTTTGGTCAGCTGATGATTCTTTTCGCCTTCCAGATCGGCGGTCTTGGCACGCTCACCATGACTTCACTTTTGGCAATTGCCGTGGGCCGAAAAATGGGTCTGCGCTCCAAAATGATCGCTCAGGAAGCCATGAACATTGGTCGTCTGGGCGAAGTCGGCTCAATTTTGCAAACCGTAGCGATTACCTCCATATCGTTAGAAGCAGCCATCGCACTCATCTTGACCCCTCGTTTTTGGATTCTGGGCGAAAGCTTTGGTGAAGGTCTATGGCACGGAATCTTCTATTCGATCTCAGCATTCAACAACGCAGGTTTCACCCCTCACTCCGATGGAATCGTACCCTACGGTCACGACCTCTGGATTCTGCTTCCTATCTGCCTCGGAGTCTACGTCGGTGCCCTGGGCTTCCCCGTCATCCTCACACTGCAGCGCAACCTCTGGCACTTTAGAGCCTGGAACCTCACCACCAAACTCACCATCATCGGCACCACGCTCGTGCTCTTCATCGGCATGTTCGCCTGGGCATTCTTTGAATGGAACAATCCCGGAACCATCGGCAACGAAGGCTTCTCAGAAAAAATCCTGCACTCCTTCTTCGCATCCATCATGACGCGCTCCGGCGGGTTCAACCTCGTCAACATGACAGACATGAACCCCATTACCTACCTGCTCACCGACGTTCTCATGTTCATCGGCGGCGGATCAGCGTCCACCGCAGGCGGCGTCAAAGTCACCACCATCTGCGTCGTCTTCCTCGCAATCCTGGCAGAAGCACGCGGCGACCAGCACGTCATCGCCTTCGGCCGTTCCATTCCCGATTCCATCCTGCGCATCGCAATTTCCGTGATCTCCATGGGCGCTTTCTTCGTGCTCTTCGGATGCGCCGTGCTGGTCTATATCACGCAAGAGCCTTTCGACCACATCCTCTTCGAAGTCATCTCCGCCTACGCCACCTGCGGACTGTCCGTAGGCCTCTCGCCCAAGCTTCCGCCGTCCGGCATCTACGTGCTTTCACTGCTCATGTTCGTCGGACGCATCGGCACCAACACCGTCGCAACCGGTCTAGCATTGCGCTCCCGCCGCAGACTCTACAAGTACCCCGAAGAAAGGCCGATCATTGGCTGATACACGCATCGATCACAACGCACCCGTTCTCGTTATCGGCCTCGGACGCTTTGGCACCGCAACCGCCGCACAGCTACGCGAACAAAACAAAGAGGTACTCGCCATCGAAAAAGACCCCGTGCTCGTGCAAAAATGGGCGGGTCTACTCACTCACGTCGTTGAGGCGGACGCAACCGACATCGACGCGCTGCGTCAGCTCGGTGCAAGCGACTTTACCTCCGCAGTCGTCGGCGTAGGCACCTCAGTTGAGGCGTCCGTGCTGATTACAGCCAACCTGGTAGACCTCGGCATCGAACGCATCTGGGCAAAAGCAATTACCCCGTCGCACGGTAAAATCCTCTCGCGCATCGGCGCACACCACGTGGTCTTTCCCGAAGCCGACGCAGGACGTCGCGCCGCCCACCTCGTCTCAGGACGCCTGCTGGACTACATCGAATTCGACGACGACTTTGCCATCGTCAAAATGTACCCGCCCAAAGAAACCCACGGCTTTACCCTGGCTGAATCCAATGTGCGTTCCAAGTACGGCGTCTCAGTTGTCGGTGTGAAATCCCCCGGCGAGGATTTCACCTACGCGACACCCGACACCAAGGTGTCATCACGAGACCTGCTGATTGTCTCCGGCCAGGTTGACCTCATTGAGCGTTTTGCGATGAGGCCATAATAAGTCAAATATTCAGCTTTGGTAGGGCTTACGCTTCGGTAGTCGGTGGCGGTCAACATCCCTAACGCCAGACCCGATCAGTTGACCGCCACCACCCTGCCGAAGCTGCTGTGCACGCGACGTCGCCAGCTGGCATCGGGGCTGGCGTGAATCGCGTCGTGAGCGTCAGCGAGCCATGCGAGAGGGACTGCTGGCGACTGCGTGTGCAGTAGCGAGCAGGCTAAACCTGCTTATCCTCAGATGAATGTTGACCGCCGGCATCCTATTGCTAACGTGCCACCCATATATACAAAAAATAACCCCGTGAAAACCAACATTTTCACGGGGCTATTTGCGTAAGAGGTTATTTGCTGAACTCTTCAGTCATCTCAGCTGAACGCTCAGCGCACGCGCGCATACCTTTTTCGGTCAGCTCAAACTGGCCACCATCAATAAAGGCCTGAACGCCGCGCTCTGTGGTTCCGTTGGGGCTCATCACTGCTTTACGCAAGGATTCAGCGTCCTGGTCTTCAAAGAGCATTGCGCCAGCACCAGCCACAGTGAGGGATGCGAGTTTCTTCGCGGTTGCCTCATCAAGGCCGAGCTTGACGCCTGCATCCGCCATCGATTCAGCCAGCAGGTAGGCGTAGGCGGGGCCTGAGCCTGAAACAGCTACAACGGCGTCCATCTGGTCTTCTTCGACCTCGATGACCTCACCGACGCTAGAGAGAATCTCGGTGACGTCCTTGCGCTGTTCATCGCTCACGTGCTCCCCCACCGAAATGGCGAGGACGCCCTTGCCCACCTTGGACGGGGTGTTGGGCATGCAACGCACCACGGGCTGCCCGCCGTTGAGCGCGCGGGTGAGAGCATCCAGGTTGATGCCGGCAGCAACTGAGATGACCACCGCGTCCTTTCTGACGTGCTCTGCGATCTCCTGGGCAAGCTCAACGATGCCGTAGGGCTTGACGCCCAGTAGCACAACGTCAGCATCGGCCACTGCCTGCGCGTTTGCGTCAGATTCGGTTTCAGAAGCGAGGATCTGCACTTTTTCGCCGTTGTCACCCAGCGACTTTTTTAGCTGATCGGCGCTGTCCTGGGAGTGCGTCGTTGCACGGACAGCAGAGGCGTCAAAACCGCTTGCTAGTAAACCGCTGAGAATCGCACCGTTCATTGAACCGGTGCCACAAAAAGCTACAACCTTGTTCGACATATTTTCCTTCTTTCCTTGTCAGAGCGTATTTTCACTGAAAATCTAAAATCGTTATCAAAACGCAACCGATTTGCCAGCTTGCACCCAGCCACCTTTGAGAAGCCTCAAAACAATCGTGCTTATGCTTGAAGTACCTCATGGGATTTACCTCCATAGGTGCGAGTGATTGATGATAAAGATAAGATGTGCAACTTATCTTCCAAGATGCCGGTGAGCGAACTGAAGTGTTTCAAGAAGCATTTCGTCTCGCTCGCCGGTTTTCTTGCCTTTGGTGTCAATTTCGGCGCAGACCACACCGTCCCACTGAGTTTCGGCAAGGTACTGCAGGCTTTCGGCTACCCGCTGACGTCCGTGCCCGGGGAGTAGGTGCTCGTCCATGACTTTCTCCCCCATGCCGTCGGTGAGGTGAACATGGCCCAGCCTAGAGCCAATTTTTTTGATGTACTCGTAGGAATCCACGTGCGCAGCCGCCGCATGCGAGAAGTCCCAGGTGATCCATTCGTAGTCAAAGCGCGTGGGATCCCAGTGCGGCAGGTACATCTCAACGCTCTTGCCCGCTGCCTCCCACGGGTACATATTTTCCACCGCGATTTTTACGCCTTCTTGGTGGCTGATTTCGCGCACACCGTCCACAAAGTTTTTGGCGTACTGACGCTGCCAGCGGAAAGGCGGATGCGCCACAATAACGTCAGCACCCACCGCTTTGGTCATTTTTGCTGCCATCTGCATCTTGTTCCACGCGCGTCCCCACACCTGCTGGGTCAGCAGAAGAGTTGGGGCGTGAATGGATGAGATTGGCATCTGATATTTCTGTACCAGTTGCAGCAGATCATGCGGTTCTTGGCTCAGCGCGTTGCCGGTAATCATCAGCTCAATGCTGTCGTACCCTAGGTTTACGGCGGTCGCAAAGGTGCTCTCCACATTGGGCGGAAAAATGCATGACGTTGATAGTCCCACAGGAATCTGATGTTTCTCGCTCATCCTCGCCTCACTTGTGTATCTACGCTTGACTGTTATTTCAACGCTATAGGGTTTACCTGAATGTTTGGCGGTAGGACGCGCGAACGCGCCAAAAACCCTGAATTTACAGGGTATTTGGCGCGTTGGGTGTCAGGTTTAGAAGAAGCGTGGGCTACCGAAAATGAGAACAAAAATTGGGTATAGCGCGGTTGCTACCAGTACAACGCTGAAGTACACCAGCCAGTAGTTCTTTGCCAGGCGGCTCGAGATGAGCGCACCGAGGCTGATAATGAGCAGAATGATGGTGGACGCCATGCTTTTGTACATGGAGGCATGCGTGTGAATAGCGAGCCCAATACCGATGGTGAGTAGCAGTAGCGCCGTCATGGAGGGGATCGGCAGCTCGTCGTGCATACGCCAGCTAAAGCGTGACTCACGTGCCGCTGGTTCTGAGTGAGTGACCGCGTCCGGATGCGCGTTTTCAGTAGCTACCGGGTGGCTTTCGTGTGCCGGGATATTCTGCGGTGTGGTTTTCATGGTGGCTCCCATCGTCTTTGATGTGTGTCTTTACCATAGCACTGGTGACGGGCGCAGGTGCACGAAACCCCTAGAGTTCCGCTCACCGCAAGGACTTAAAGTCCCAGCAGATGAGCAAAACGCTAGAGGTTAGTAGGCTACTTCTTGGCGGCCGGTTTCTTAGCCGTAGTCTTCTTAGCAGCAGGCTTTTTCGCCGCCGTCTTACGCTTAACCGGCCCCTTGGCGCGCTTTTCTGCCAGCAACTCCACCGCGCGTTCGTGCGTCAGCGACTCAATGGTCTCGCTACGCGGCACGGTGATATTGGTGGTGCCGTCCGTGATGTAGGGGCCAAAACGACCGTCCTTGACCACAATCTTCTTCTCGGACACCGGGTCAATACCGAATTCAGCCAGCGGTGGCTTAGCGGTACCGCGTCCACGTTGCTTAGGCTGCGCGTAAATCTCCAACGCCTGCTCCTGAGTAATCGAGAAGATCTGCTCCTCGGTCTCCAGCGAGCGCGAGTCGGTACCCTTCTTCAGGTAGGGGCCAAAGCGACCGTTCTGCGCGGTGATTTCGGTGCCTTCTTCGTCCTTGCCTACGACACGCGGCAGAGTCATCAGCTGCAGCGCCTGCTCCAGGGAGACGGTTGCCAGGTCCATGGACTTGAACAGGGACGAGGTACGAGGCTTCTCGGGCTTGGGCTTCTTCTTGGGCTTCGCGCGACCGTTCTTGTAGTACTCGGTGGGCTGCGCGTCCATCCACGCCTGGATTTCTTCCTCGGTCATCTCGGGGATGACTTCGGTGACGTAGGGGCCAAAACGGCCGTCACGCGCGACGATGGTGCGTCCGGTTTCGGGGTCTACGCCGAGTTCGCGTCCGTCGTTCTTGCCCTTTTCGATGAGCTCAGCGGCCATCTCTGCGGTGAGTTCATCGGGTGCCAAGTCAGCGGGGACGTTGGCGCGGATGGGGTCGGTGATTTCGCCGGTTTCGGTGTCAACACCGCCGCCGGTTTCAAGGTAGGGGCCGAACTTGCCGACGCGGAGGTTAACACCGGGAGCTACCTCGATGGAGTTGATGGCGCGCGCGTCAATATCGCCCAGGTTATCGACGATGGGCTTGAGACCGCGCTTTTCATTGCCACCGAAGTAGAAGTCAGAGAGCCAGGTGGTGCGTGCCTGTTCACCGCGTGCGATGCGGTCGAGGTCTTCTTCCATGGCTGCGGTGAACTCGTAGTCAACGTACTTTTCAAAGTGTTCTTCGAGCAGACGGACCACCGAGAAGGCCGTCCATGAGGGCACGAGAGCGCCACCGCGGACGTTCACGTAGCCGCGGTCCATGATGGTTGAGATGGTTGCCGCGTAGGTTGAGGGGCGGCCGATGCCCAGCTCATCGAGAACCTTGACCAGCGATGCTTCGGTGTAGCGCGGCGGAGGTGTGGTCTGGTGCGAGGCGGCCTCAATATCGGTGCCGGTGAGCTGATCCCCTTCAGCCATCTGAGGCAGACGCTTGTCGCCGTCCTTGGCTTCGCTCTTCTGTGCGTTTTCGTCCCAGCGTCCCGCATCGGTGCCTTCTTCGTAGGCAGCCAAGAAGCCGCGGAAGGTAATCACGGTACCGGATGCGCTGAATTCAGCGTCGCGTCCGTCGGTTGAAGTACCATCGAGTTTGATGGACGCGGTGGAGCCCTTAGCATCTGCCATCTGTGATGCCACGGTGCGCTTCCAGATCAGCTCGTAGAGGCGGAACTCATCGGCGCTGAGCGCGGACTTTACGGCAGAGGGCGTGCGGAAGGAGTCACCCGCGGGGCGGATTGCTTCGTGAGCTTCCTGAGCGTTCTTAGACTTGGATGCGTACACGCGGGGCTTATCGGGCACAAAGTCAGCGCCGTAGAGCTCGTTTGCCTGCTTGCGCGCTGCGTTGATTGCCTGGTTTGACAGTGCAACCGAATCGGTACGCATATAGGTGATGTAACCGTTTTCGTAGAGGCGCTGCGCTACCTGCATGGTGGAACGCGACGAGAAACGGAGTTTACGTGCCGCTTCCTGCTGCAGGGTCGAGGTGGTGAAAGGAGCAGCCGGGCGGCGGGTGTAAGGCTTGGTCTCAACGGAGCGGACGCTGAAGGTTGCGTTCTCTAGTCCGGATGCCAAAGAGGTAGCTGCAGCTTCATCCAGGTGCGCAACCTTAGCCGATGATTTGAGCTGACCGTTATCAGCAAAGTCTTTACCCGAAGCTACGCGAACACCATCGACAGCTGAGAGCTTAGCGGTGAAAGATTCGTTGGAGCCGGTGGTGAAAAGTCCAGAAAGATTCCAGTAGTTAGCGCTGGTGAAAGCCATACGCTCACGCTCACGCTCCACGACCAGGCGAGTAGCAACTGACTGCACGCGTCCTGCCGACAGACCGCGAGACACCTTACGCCAGAGTACCGGCGAAATCTCGTAACCGTACAGGCGATCCAGCACGCGGCGGGTCTCCTGCGCATTAACCATGTTGCTGTCGATTTCACGCAACTCGCCGAAAGCACGCTCAATAGCCTCACGCGTAATTTCGGGGAAGGTCAGACGATACACCGGCACCTTGGGTTTGAGCACCTCAAGCAGGTGCCACGCGATAGCTTCACCCTCGCGGTCACCATCGGTTGCCAGATAGAGAGCATCAGCCTCTTTGAGCTTGCGCTTGAGCTCAGTAACCTTCTTCTTTTTGTCAGTGTTGACAACGTAGTAAGGCTCAAAATCATTCTCAAGGTCAACCGCGAACTTACCCACGGGTGACTTCTTGAGTTCCTCAGGTAACTCCGACGGCTGAGGAAGATCTCGAATATGACCCATCGATGACTCAACCTCGTAGGCATCGCCGAGGTAGCCGCTGATAGTTTTCACCTTAGACGGTGACTCTACAATCAGCAGGGACTTGCCATGATTAGTCTTAGCCTTGGTGGGCACGTTGCTCCTTGTGCGGTCTGTGCTTAAATCTGGAGGGGTACTGCGATAGGTGAAATATACTATCGTGTCTCTACTACTTCACCACAATAGCCCAGAAAGAAGTAAGTTACGCTCACTGTTCTACCAAACTGAGCTGAGACACACAGAAAACTTGTACTCTCGGTGCAGTATCGAGGCATTGATAGTCCTCAGAAAGAATTCGCTATATTTCGGTGTCAGGTTCTCTAATGAGAGACAACGGCGAATTGGCTACCGCGCACTCGTTCGGGTGCGATTTCTACCCAGTTGGTGGCGGCGCCGGATGCGTCGGTAGCAAGCTGCGCGATATCAGCGCGTTCTGCGGCGTCCTCGGGACTAATCCAGCTGGCGGTGCCTTTGACAACAACGCAGCGGGCTACACCGTCAACCACCTCATCTACTTCAAAGGCAGCTTTGCGGCTGATAGTCACAGAGGCAAACTTTACTTGCTCCGAAGTTCTGAAGAAGATTTTGCCATCCGCAATTACGTAGCTCACGGGGTAGATATCGACCTCAGCCCCAATGCTGAGGGCTATGCGTCCGTAGTGCTGCTGGTTATGGTGCAAAAATTCCCAGCACTGCTCGGTAGTCATTTCGGTTAGGTGTGTACTCATGCGCTTAGTTTATTTCGTCCTCATCAAAGACCAAGAATCCGTCTCGCACCAGCTCACGAATATGCAGTAACAAAGCGAATTTTGGGTTCTGATCTGCCGGGAGTTCATCCCACTCCAAAATGGACGCGAGCGCATTGATAATTTGCCCGGCGGCGAGTTCACCGTCGCAGGCACTGACAAAGCCGCTGGTTTCACTGGTTTCGACGACAGTGCGTCGCAGTCCCGCTCCCTGGCGCAGAATAATGACGCTGGGGTGTTCAGCTCCGGGTTCCGCGTGGCGTTCTTCGGTGACGTCTTCAGCCGCGGTCAGGTACAAGGATGCCAGCTCTGAGTCGTCGAGCTGCGCCAGGGCGTCGTGACGCGCCACTGCCTGCGTCATAAAAGGCGCCAACGGCTGCTGAACGGGGTAGGTGATTTCTTCAAAGCGTTGCAACAGAACCTGTGCGTGCGGGTTCTGACGGTGAGCATCCAGCGCGGCGGCGGTCGGTTTGCGCAGCCAAATCATACCGAAGCCAATGGAGTCCACACCGCGTGCGCTGAAGTCCCTGAGGTAGTCCATGTAGGCGCTCTCAAAAAGCTGCGGATCGCGGTTCTCACTGGCGTCCTTGAGCCAGGTTTCAGCGTACTGCTCGGGGGTGAGTACTTCGCGCTGAATAAACCACGCTTCGGTGTTCTCCCCTACCCACTGACGCGGGCGGTCTGCCCAGCTCTCACCGTCCACCGGAATCTCCCAGTTACCCAGCATCTGCGCGCGTCCACCCTCGTTGAGCACGGTCGGAAGTTGCTGAACCAAGGTTGAGACTATACCGTCACCAGCCATACCGCCGTCGCGGTAGGTGTACTGGTCAGCCGGGGTTTCCTCGCTCTTGCGCGGGGTAATCACAAAAGGCGGGTTAGAGATCACAAGGTCAAACTTTTCACCCGCAACGGGCTCAAGCAGGCTTCCCAGACGCAAGCTGACGCGGGCGTCCAGATTCTGCGGATTGATGTCGAGAGTCGGTGCGTTCAGCACCAGGTTGAAGCGGGTGAATGCCAATGCACGCTCAGAAATATCCGTGGCAGTCACGTGTTGCGCGTGCGCCAGCAGGTGGAAGGTCTGAATACCGCAACCGGTACCGAGGTCCAGTGTCTTTTGTACGGCGGTGCGCTCGGTAATCTGAGCCAGGGTTAAGGACGCGTGACCGATGCCCAGCACATGGTCCTTGCGCAACACACCGGGACGCTGGTGCGCGCCGAGATCGGAAGCCACCCACAACTCGGTGCCATCATCAGCTGAATGTGGACGAAGGTCGACGGTGGCACGTACCAGCCCCTCGTGGCTCTCAGCCAGCCCCTCGTGGCTCTCAGCCAGCCCCAGGTCTTTGAGGCCTGCGAAAGTAACGGGGTGCAAAGCAGTATTAAGGTTTTTCTCGCTCACGCTATGCGCCAGCAAAAAGAATGCCACCACGGTTGCAAGGTTCTTCTGCTCAGCGGACGCGTCAGACTCTTGAATCTGACGCAAACGGTAGGTGCCGGGCACCACCATATCGCGAGCCATCGCCTCGAACGCACGTTCGCCGAGAAGTTGCTCAACACCGTCGTAGGTAAAGTTCACGGCGCGCAAGGCCTCGCGTAACCGGCTCAACGCATCAATATCGCAGCTTTTCGGGGCGTTAGGTACAGAAGAAAAATCAAACACAGCATCCATGGTACAAAACCGGGCTGAAAAGGTGCGGTTCACAGAGGGCGGCGCCCCGTGCCATTGGTCATGCTGACCCTCTACACTGAACCTATGAGAATTTGGTCTGTTCACCCCTCCCAGCTCGACGCCAAAGGCCTTGTTGCCTGCTGGCGCGAGACACTCCTTGCACAAAAGGTTCTACAGGGCCTGACGAAGGGGTACACCAATCACCCGCAGCTCAAACGTTTTCGCCTGTGCGCTGATCCCGTGCAAGCAGTAGCCACCTACCTGCATATCATTGCCGATGAGGCGGACTCCCGCGGCTACAACTTTGACCGCACCCGCATCGTAAGTTCCAGGTCTAAAACGGTTGAAGCTCTCATGCCTGTGACGCAGGGACAGCTCGACTACGAGTTCGACTTTCTACGCCAGAAGGTAGAAGCCCGCGACGAAAAATGGTTCGCTACGCACTTTGCCAAGGACGCGCGTCCTGAAGCTCACCCGCTGTTTTATGTTATTCCCGGCGACATTGAAGAGTGGGAACACGTCAAAAACATTACTAAGTAATCTTTGTGACTGGTTAGTACTTAGCACCCCAAATATGTGAAGATTTTAACCATGGCTAACGAACAAAAGAGCGCAGAGATTCCGCAATCCATCGACGAATGGCAGGGACGCCTGGACGCAGGCGCAGATCCCGCAATCGTCGAGGAAATCATCGGTAAGCTCAAGGCTGAGCTAGCTGAGATTTAAGGCTAAGCGTCTTCGCGCTCAGCGCCAGAAGAGCCCCGCAGGTATGGGAACCTGCGGGGCTCTTTTTACTTTGTGTACACTCTTTATCCCTGGGCACAACGATTGTCGCAGTACATAGGAAGAAAGAGTGTACGAAAGCTACCGGGTTAGGCTGCTACCGTCGCGCAACCGTCCGGGCAGACGCGCTTGGAATCGTCAGCCGCGCATTCCGGGCACAGCAGAATCAGCTCTCGGCAGTCCTCATTAGCGCAGTTCTCAAACTTATTTGAGGGAGCGCCGCACTGCTCGCACTTGCCGATAGTCACGGTGTCAGGGGTGAACTCCATGTGCATACGCTTATCAAAAACGTACAGTGAGCCTTCCCAGAGTTCCTTGTCGCCGTACTTTTCGCCGTAGCGCACAATGCCGCCGTCAATCTGGTAAATCTCTTTGAAGCCGCGGTTCTTCATGAGAGCTGAGAGAATCTCGCAGCGGATGCCGCCGGTGCAGTAAGTAACAACGGGCTTGTCTTTGAGGCCGTCGTACTTGCCCGACTCGATTTCTTTAATGAAGTCGTGGGTGGTGCGAACGTCCGGAACAATCGCGTTCTTGAACTTGCCGATCTTCGCCTCAAACGCGTTGCGTCCATCAAAGAAGACGACCTCCTCGCCGCGTTCTTCAACGAGCTTGTTCACTTCTTCGGGCTTGAGGTGGACGCCGCCGCCCACTACGCCGTTTTCGTCCACCTGCAGTTCGTCGGGAGCACCGAAGGCAACGATTTCGTCGCGAGCTTTAACAGACAGACGCGGGAAGTCTTCTGAACCGCCCTCGGACCACTTGAACTCCATACCCTTGAAGCCGGGGTACTGGCGGGTTTCTTTGGTGTACTGCTTGACGGCGTCAATCTCGCCACCGACGGTGCCGTTGATGCCGTGCTTAGAGACGATGATGCGTCCGCGCAGACCCAGCTTTTCGCACAGTGCACGCTGCCAAAGCATCACTGCGGTAGGGTCTGAAATCGGAGCAAACTGGTAATACAAAACAATTCGGTTAAGAGCCACGTAACTATTCTAAGCTCTCAGCCGGTTGCCGCCCTGAACTTTATTGGGGTCAAATCACCGTTTTGGGTGGGAAATTACACCCAAAACGGTGATTTCGTCCCACGTTTTAGATCGGCGATTCCACGCCATCTACGGCAGACCAGCAGTACATGCGGTAGTTGGATGCGGTGACGTCACCCGGGCCGTAGACCTCGAGGTTGACGCCGGTGGGGGTAACGCCCTTCTCCGGAATGAAGGTGGAGTGCAGGTACTCGAAGCCGGGTTTGATGGAGTCAGCTGCCGGGCCTTCCACCGGCACGGTTGCGTACATGGCAGCAGGTACAACGACACCTGTGAGGCCCAAAGCCGCCACGGCAGGGATGCCCTGCACAATAAAACCTGCGGTGTAGGTAAAGCCTTCATCGGCAGCGTCCGGCATGAGCACACCCACTTTTTGCAGTTTGGCGGTGGCTGTTTTTTGCTCGTCGCTTACACGCTCAAAAAGCTCGTCCCAAACTGCCGCGAAATCGGTGCTCTCGGTGGCGTTCACGGTCACGCCCGCGACCAAAAAATTGCCGTACTCGATCAGTGCTGTTTCCATAATGTGTCTCTGCCCTTCGTCCTTCTTCACCCAAACTACAAAACCGGGGCCTAAACCACCAAGTTTAAGCCCCGTTAGTCGATTCATCCTCACATAGGTTCACGAATGCTAACCCTCAAGCATCCGATATTTTCCACGGATTAATGAGCGAAACATCAATAGCGTGAAAGTCTTTTTCATTTCTCGTCACAAGTTTCATCCGGTGATTAACAGCAATTGCAGCGATAAAGCAGTCGCGTTCAGGACGCGGGTCTGGAACCTGGAAAGCCGCTGATACCTGAGCAGAACGAGAATCTAGCGGAAGAATCCTTCCGTCAAACATCGGGAGTAGCTGATGCCGGTACCACTTTTCCAGCTTTTGCCCCTGCTGTTGATCTTTGCGGAGCATTCTTCGGACGCCTATTTCGACCTCGAATACTGTAAGGGCCGTGATGTATAAATCGCTCAGATAGTGGTTTTCAATCCATGCTTTTACATTGGCGTCGATTTTCGAGGCAGGTTTGCGGATCTCACTGACCACGTTTGTATCTAAAACATACATCTTAAAATTCCGGGTCTTGCACGGTGATTTCCACCGGTGCAAAGTCAATGTCGATGTCCTCTTCCATTGAAAGTGCCTCAATGAGCTTGTGCCCGTCAGCGTGCGCAGGTTTTGTGAGCTTGTTGTACTGTTCGTATGACAGAAGGACGTAAGCGGGAGTACCTCGATCGGTCACGACAACGGGTCCTTCTTGCGCCGCACGTTTTGCCGCGCTAACGTCCTGGTTGAATTCTCGGGCCGACACTAAAGTGGTCATTCCAACCTCCTTTGTAGGATCTTACCTACAAGTATCAACCTGCCGGTACAAGATGGCAAGGTTTCATTTCTTCAGCTAACTGCGCCTGCTGACGCTGCACGTGAAAACCGGGGCTTAAACCACCAAGTTTAAGCCCCGGTCGCTGATACGTCGCGGACGCGGTTCACCGCTGAAAGCCGCGAGAAGCCAGCCACTAACGCTAGATTTTTACGACCATCTTTCCGGTGTTTTTGCCCGAGAACAAGCCGAAGAAAGCGTCCAGCGCGTTGTGAAGCCCTTCAACCACGGTTTCGTCGTAGGTAATCTCGCCGGAGATGACGTGCGGTGCGATTTCTTCGCGGAATTCCTGAGCAAACTGTAGGTAGTCCTGCAGAACAAAGCCCTTCATGCTCAGCGAGCGCGTCACAATATTGGTCATAAAACGCGGGCCGGGGATGCTGTTGGGGTCTTTTTCGTTGTAGACCGAAATCGCTCCGCAGAGGGCTGCGCGTCCGTAACGGTTAAAGCTGTTGAGGGCCGCTTCTAGGTGGTCGCCGCCGACGTTGTCGAAGTAGACATCGATGCCGTTGGGTGCTGCTTCTTCAAGCTGGGTGAGAATCGGCGCGGCTTTATAGTCAATGCCCTGGGTGAAGCCAAAACGCTGAGTGAGAAGAGCTGTCTTCTCAGATCCGCTCGCCGAACCAATAATTTCGCGAGCTCCTTTAAGTTTTGCGATTTGGCCGGCCATCGAGCCCACAGCACCCGCGGCACCCGAGATAAAGACGTTGTCGCCTTCTTTGAGCTCGGCTACCTTCATTAAGCCCATGTAGGCGGTCATGCCGGTTAATCCCAGTGCGCCGAGGTAAACGGAGGAGGCGACATCGCCCAGTTCCTGCGCCTGTGTGAAGGCCTGGGCATCTGCCTGCGCGATATCGCGCCAGCCCAAGAAATGGGTGACGAGGTCGCCTTCACTGAACTCCGGGGAGGTGCTTTCGATAACGCGTCCTACCGCCGAGCCTTGCATGGTTTCGCCCAGTTCAAAGGGCGGAATGTAGGACTTTGAGTCGTTCATGCGTCCGCGCATGTACGGGTCTACCGAGATGAACTCGTTGCGCACGCGCACCTGGTTTTCGCCAAGGTCGGGAAGCTCAACGGTCACGGTTCGAAAATCCTCGGCTACGGGCATACCGGCCGGACGGCGGACAAGCTGAATCTGTGTACTTTTGTTTTCACTCATAAAAGGTAAAACGCTACCTCCGCCGCGGATATTTCTTGAGTGACGCACCTGACATACAACAACCGCTGAAGGTGTATTTTCCAAAAGCTCCTGCAAACTAAATATAAAAATGCGTTCCCCGTGTATTTTTGTACGGTCAACCACAACCATTATGAGGGGAACTCATGTCTCTGCTTTCTAAAAATCAACCGGCGAAGTTTGTCATCAGCCTCTTTATCGCCCTGTTTATGGCGCTTGGCGCATCCAGCCTCGCCTCAGCTGCACCTGCCGTTTCTAACGTCTCATCGCTCAAAAAGATAAATTCGTACGAGTACAAGGTGCTGAAAAAGAACTTCACCGGCCAGCAGATTAACGCACTTGATTCTATGGCGACAGACCAAGAAATTAGCCAGCTCGTTGCCGTTATTCAGAACCCGAACGCGGCAGTTGAAACGGTCAACCAGCCTCGGCTCATGGTGGCAACCTATGCAAGTTCTGCGCCGAACGGATGCTCGTACTCACCCGACAGCTTTGGGTCAGCTAACTTTAAACCCACCTGCGATGCCCACGATTTGTGCTACTCAGATTTCAGCACCACCGACCGCATTGACTGCGATAAAACCTTCCTTCAAGGACTTCTTGCTGAGTGTATCCGCGTTTACACCGGTATCAAGCGTTCTACCTGCAACGTGGTAGCTAATACCTACTACACCGCGGTGCGTACCGTAGGCGGTAGCTTCTACGAGGGTCAAGGTTCGGCTGCCTAATGAAAATTAGCTCGGTCTTCGCTTTGCTGACGGGCCTTAGCGGTGTTATCGCGCTGGGACTATTCCTGTGGATCTATGTGGAAGGCACCGTTCTCGGCTCGTCAGATCCCAATATCGGCGGCGGAATTCTCTTGTTGCTATCGATTGCTCTGACGGTTATTTTTGCCGTGCTGTGGGCGGGCTTCGCACTCTACGAACGTGCTAAAAAGCGTCGGAATCGTCAGTAGCTTACCAACAAAAACTCCCCTGCCATGTGTGGCTCAAACGCGCACGTGACAGGGGATTTTTTAGTTCATCTCGCAACCTGCGAGAGACTAACTAGCCGTTGGTACCCAGTACAAACCGGCGCCCTACCAGCTCATCGGGTGTAATTTCTACGAATTCCAGTTTGACGGTATTGAGCCAGGGTCGAATACCGAGGGTGGATGCGCGTTCAATGTCAGCGGTATCTGTCAGCAGACGCGCTGTACCAAAGACGTTCACCGAGTATGCCTCGCCGCCGGTGATGTTATCGAACTGCAGGGTGGCTTTATCGTTGAGGATCAACTGGGTCAGCTTTGAACCCGGCGCGGTCTGAAAATAGAACTTACGGTCTGCTACCGCGATATTCAGCGGGGTAATGTGCACAACGCCTTCGTCGGCTGTGCCCAAGCGGGCAAAACGCTGGTGCTCGGCAAGTGCCCAGATCTCATCGTCAGTCAACACGGTGACAGGATTTTCGGGTACGCCGGTGCTGTGTTCATTAGCGTCTTTGCTGATGTTCATGGGAATACTCATACCTCTATTGTGCACCAGAACACATGGCAGATGCACGGGGTTATCGTTTCTCAGGCACAATATGAACATGGCTTCTTTTTCTTCAGACCCGCAGTTTCTTGAGCTCATGCGCCGCCTCGGATTTTCTTCGGTGCCGCCCGAGGTAACTCACGTGCGAACCATTGCGGCGCGGGATGCTGTGACCACGCCGTGGCCGCAGTGGGTTCATGAAGATGTTGCCGGTGTTTTTCGAGGTCTTGGCATTGATGAGCCCTATCTGCACCAGGTTCAGGCGGCTCAGGCGGCGCACGACTCGAGCGGCAAAGAGCACGTCATCGTGGCAACCGGTACGGCCTCGGGTAAATCGCTTGCCTACCAGATTCCTGCATTGGATGCAGTACATCGTGGAGAGCTAGACCCCGGTGCGGGATTCGACCGCAATGAAGCCACCGTTCTCTACTTCTCCCCCACCAAGGCGCTGGCTGCTGACCAGCTCGCGTCTCTGCGGTCGCTCGGACTTTCCACCGTTCGCGCTGAAACCTACGACGGCGACACGGACGTTGTCACCCGCCGGTGGATTCGTGATCACGCCAACATTATTGTGTGCAACCCTGACATGTTGCACTTTGGTATTCTGCCGAATCACGCGCGCTGGGGCTCGTTCTTACGCAAACTCAAATACGTGATTATTGATGAAGCCCACAGTTACCGCGGGGTATTCGGCTCTAACGTGGCTAACTTGATGCGCAGGTTGCGACGCGTGTGCCGCCAGTACGGGGCAAAGCCGGTCTTTATCGGGGCGTCTGCTACGTCGGCAACACCCGGCGCTTCTTTTGCCCGGCTTCTCGGCGTGGATGAGTCAGCCGTTACCGCCATTACACAAGATACTGCACCGCACGGCGAGTCCACGGTCGTTCTGTGGGAGCCGGAGCTCAAAGAGAAGGTCAACGATAAGTTAGCCGCCAAACCTGCCAGCGGCGGCGAAAACGGTGCTCCGGTGCGCAAGAGCGTGATCGAACAAGCCTCTGAAATGCTGACTGACCTGGTCGTTGATCGCACCCGCAGCATTGCTTTTGTGAAATCACGACGCGCGGCTGAGGCTATTGCCCAGCGTACCGGTCAATACTTGGACGAAGTTGAAGTGGGGCTTGCACACCGTGTACAGGCCTACCGCTCGGGTTATCTTCCCGAAGAACGACGCGCCTTAGAGCAGGGTATGCGTTCGGGCGAGTTACTGGCTGTGGCTAGTACCAACGCCCTTGAGCTGGGTATTGATATTGCGGGCTTGGACGCGGTGCTGGTCGGCGGCTGGCCGGGCACACGCGCGTCCTTCTTCCAGCAAATTGGTAGAGCGGGGCGAGCAGGCCAGGAATCCATGTCGGTGTTTATCGCCTCCGAAGATCCGCTTGATACCTATCTGGTGCACCACCCGGAAGACATTTTTGATAACGGTGTTGAAGCAACCGTTTTTGATCCCACCAACCCCTATATTCTTTCGCCTCACCTGTGCGCTGCGGCTGCCGAGGTTCCCCTGCGCACCGAAGAGCTAGCGCTATTTGGTGAGACTGCACGCGCCCTCGTTGACCGCCTGGTTGCCCAGGGTTACCTACGAGCGCGCGCTACGGGTTGGTTCTGGACGCACCCTGAAAGTGCTTCTGACCTGGTTGATTTGCGAGGCGGCGGTGGGTCTCCCCTGCAGATTATTGATGTTGAAAGCGGTGCGGTAGTGGGCACGATGGGTGCTGCGCAGTCGCATGCACAGGCTCATCCGGGAGCTATTTATACGCACCAGGGCACAACCTTTGTGGTTGAAGATTTGGATGAAGAAAACGGTGTGATTGCGGTGTCTCGCGCTTTTCCTGATTTTTATACGCAGGCTCGAGATATTACCGAGGTCAGCGTTTTGGCTGAGGAAGAATCCGAACAGTGGGGCCCGGTGACCGTGCATTACGGTAAGGTGCGGGTGCGTAACCAGGTGGTCTCGTATCAGCGGAAGTCTTTGATTGGGCAAGAAGTTCTGGGCGAAGAGCCGCTGGATTTATCACCGCAGAATCTGATGACGAGTGCTGTGTGGTTTACGATTCCGCCCACCGTCATGACCGGCGCCGGTGTTGAAGAGAAGGACTTTCCCGGTGCGCTTCATGCCGCCGAACATGCGTCCATCGGCCTATTGCCACTGATTGCTACCTGTGATCGCTGGGATATTGGTGGGCTGTCAACGGCACTGCACATTGATACCGAGATGCCCACCATTTTTGTCTATGACGGCTATCAGGGCGGCTCGGGATGCGCTGAACGCGGTTTTGTTGCCGCACGCAAGTGGTTGCAGGCAACCCTAGATACCATTGAGGCGTGTGAGTGCGAGAGCGGATGCCCATCCTGCGTGCAGTCCCCCAAGTGCGGTAACCGTAACGAGCCTTTGGATAAGGACGCTGCAGCCCGTGTGCTTCAGGCGCTGTTGATACACTCGGGAGCCTTGAACTCCACGATCTAGTGTTCAACAGAATCTTCAGCATCACTTACCGTTCGGTGGTCCCGCCCTTGATACTGATTCAGCCGGGCCTATAAAGACGAACGGCCCTGCCACAGTAACCTGAACGCGCACGTCCATGACTTCGCTATCTTCAGCCGGGGACGCGCATCCTACCAGCTGTGCTTTATTGGCAGTGGCCACCTGCTCGGCAACGTCGCAGGGGTCGCCGCTTCGTAAACCGCGTGCGGCGTCCGCCGCGGCGAGCGCGCTCAAATCGGCGGCGGTGGTTGCTCTGTGATTAGCCGATGACACTGAGATGAGTCCTGCGATCACGCCCAAAAAGATGAGCAGAACGGCGATAATTCCGAGCACTACGATGGTTCCGCTGCCGCGCTGGTTCTCGCTCATTCAGCACCGCCTCCTTGCTCTTTAGGTACGGATGCGCGTGCCTGTTGCTCGATGCTTCCGAGGGTTCCGATGACGCCCGGTGCGCGGGTGGTGGCGACAACCGTCATCATGGTGCCGTCATCCATCACGTGCACGGCAAAATCAGAGTCGATGTCACCGGCTATTCTGCTGACGGTTTCTGCTGTTTCGCCGCGTGCCGCCGCGCGGGCACCCAGCCGGGCTGATTCTTCAAGTTTGATTTGGGTGGCGCCCACGGCACAGGCGCCGAGCACCAGGGCGAGAATAAAAACAACAGCCGGTAGCATGAGCGCGAACTCTGCGGTGGTGGTACCGCTTTCGCGGTGGTCTTCTGACGATAGGCAGAAGTTGAGACGGGTATTTTCAGGGGTCATGGTGGTTCCTTGCTCGCGGGCTATCCGTATAAAAACCTAAAGCGCGCATCTACCTTTTCAAGAAATAACGCCGGTAGATGCACGCTTCAGGTTCACGGTGATTCTTCTTTACATACCGGTGCTCAAAGCGTTGCGCACAATGCCCATGAGTAGCTCGCGTACTTCGTCGGATTTCAAGATCACAACGAGCAGTCCGGCGAAGCCGACGGCAGCCAACATGACGATGCCGTACTCAGCGGTGGTCGCGCCTGCCTCCGGATCATGCACTAAGGCGTTGTGTTCCACGACGTCCCCTTCAAGAACGAGCTCTGAATCGTGCACTGAACGCTGGGCTGAGATTGGTTCGAGGTTCTGAAAATGTCCCACGGTGGTTCTCCTAAGATAAGACTGGTGTAAGTGAGGGGCCGCTGGGTGAAGCGGCTAATTCCAGAGTGCACCGGTGGCGCACGGCTGTACAGCAAAACCCAAAATCTGTGGATAAACCAGCCGTTTGTGAGGCCTGTGGATAACAATTTTCGCTATCCACAACCTCAATCTTCATCAAAAAGCCGGTTATCCACACTCGGTCACCGCCCGAGCATCGTGGGTATCAGCGACATCAGTACCGGCAAAACCCCCAGACAGATAAAGGCCGGCAAGGAACACACGCCCAACGGCACCACGAGTTTTACCGCTAGCTTGGCAGCGGATTGTTCTGCCCGTCGAAACTCGGTGCGACGCGCCCTAGCGGCTGCCGCACGGAGAATATCGGCGCTCGGCGCACCGGCAACAGTCACCACAGCCAGCGTGTCTTTAAACTGCACCATGGCAGGATCAAGCGCGGTCGCATCCGCCCACGCCCACGCGTCCTTCCAGGGCAGACCGGTAGAAAGACGCTGAGAAACCGCCCTCAATACTGCACTGTGCGCGGTGTCTACCTCAGCCAGATGCATCAACGATGCGCTCAGGGACAACCCGGTTTCTTGCAGAGTGGCGATCAGTTCTAGCAGTAGAGAAGCATCGAGCCCTAAGCCACTTTCGGCAGTCGACAGCCCCATAGCAGCGCCCTTAGGCTCAGAATCGGCGCGCTGTCGCAGACGCCGCAGCATCACCAGCGCACCGGCGGCACATAAACAGCAACTAAAGAAAATAATCAGTAGGGTATCCACCGGTTACAGCTCCATTTTCTCGGCGCAGGTCACAAGCCGGGTGGTCCATTTTCTGCCGTAGAGCGCCAGACCAATTCCGAGAATTCCCACGAGCGCACCGGGTATTGATCCGAAGAGCAGTCCCAGAGGGTTCGTTCCCATGAGAACGCCCAGGCCAAGCCCCAGTAAGGGTAACCACGAGAGGATGCTCCCGGTTGCTTTAGGTCCGGCAAGCGCAGAGGTTCGAGCTTCGAAAGCATCCATGTCGTTCTCGCAGTGCGCGGCGTAGTGTTCTAGAAGGGTTACGAGCGCAGCACCCGTAGAATCGCTGATCTGCCAGCAGGCCAACAACTGGTGCGCTCGATCAGCGGAGTGCTCGCGTGTGAAGGGGCAACTGCGCTCTATACCTGTCAAGGAGTGCCCTACCCGAAGCCGTGAGAGGCAGGCGCGAAGGAGCAACCGTTGGTCATTGCGTGCTCGTGCTACGGCTAAGGGATCTGAAAAATCGTGTCTCTCATCGATTTCTGAATCGTAGTCCGCCACAAGGTATTCAAAGGCGGTGCGGACGCTACATCCGGCACGAAGCAGGGCGGTGAGTTGCCAGATCAGGGCGGGCCAGAGTTCCATTTCGTCGCTGTGAGCGGTGCGTTCGAGGCGCAACTTAGCCCAGCGGTATCGAGTGGCGTCGCGAACAGTGTGCAACCACCTGATGAGCTGAGCCAGCAACCCCACACCGTTGCTAGTGGTTTGACGCGTCATAGTGCTTGCTCCATTGCTTCGCGCAGGTGGATTCCGCCGGTGTGCCATTTGAGCCGCCCGGTCGTAGGGTTCACGCTGCAACAGGGCACGGTTTGTAGTTCGTGGTTGTTCAGCTCAAACCGTGAAATCTGCGTAATGATGCGGTGACCACCGACTTTTTGGCAGTGAATGACGTAGTCCAGGGCGGTGGCGGCCTGCAGCGAAGTAGCTTGCGGTGTCAGTCCTGCCAACGCTCCCATCGCGATGATGCGGGCGGGCGTCGCATCCGCCGAGTTCGCGTGCACGGTGGAGCCAGAACCGCTGTGTCCGGTGTTCATTGCCATGAGCAGGTCATTAATTTCAGCGCCGCGGCTTTCACCCAGAATCAGCCGGTCCGGGCCCATGCGAAGCGCCTGCTGAATCAGCATTTGTAGGGTGATGGCGCCGCGTCCTTCTGCGTTTGCTGCGCGGCTGGTGAGAGCTACAGTGTGTGCGTGAGCCGGGGCTAGTTCCGGTGAATCTTCAAGGGTGACCAGTCGTTCTTCTTCAGCGCATAACCCTAACAGGGCGTTGAGGAGTGTTGTTTTGCCACTGCCAGTACCACCGCTAATCACAAAATTAGCGCGGGTTTTCATCATTGAGATGAGCACCGGCATCAGCTGGGGGTTGCTGTGTGCTAACCACTGTTCGAGCGTCAACCGCCTAGCGGGTTGAACGCGAATAGAGAGCACGGTATTCTCGCCCGCTACCGGCGGCAGCACAGCGTGGACGCGTTGGCCGCGTTCGGTCTGAACGTCATTAGCAGGAACCGATTCATCGAGCCGAGCACCGCACGAGGTCACTAGCCGGGTTGCCAGCGAGCGCACCGCGTCCTCATGATCGAATTGCAGGTCGGTTTTGTGCATGCCGAAGCTACCGTCCACCCATACGTCTGCCGGTGAGTTGACGTAGATGTCGGTAATCCCGTCAAGCTCCAGTAGGGGTTCTAGTGGCCCTAGCCCCTCAAGGTGCGCGGCGATTATTTTCTGTACGTCATGCTTCTGTTCAGGTGTGAGGTCTGTGTGTTCTTCTTCAAGAAGTCGAGCGCAACTTTCAGTGGAGAACTCCGCCGATGCCAGCAAAGAAGCGTCCATGATGGCGCGAGCAATGCCAGCAGTATCAACTTCGTTCGATGGTGCCCGGTAAGCGGCGGGAGGTTCAGCAACGTCAAAGACCTCCGCGGTGTGCAGCTGGTCCTCATCAGGTTGAGTATCAGAGGCCTCTGGTTGTTGAGGCGACCTCTGATACCTTGCGCTGTCTTTGAGTCCCGTTGAAAATTTCGGCGGGTACTTACCGGCTAGCTGAAAAAGAGTCGGTGGGGTCTGCGCACGCGTCGTGGCATCAGGTTCAACTGCTTCGTCATGGAACCGAGGTAAGGACGCGGGTGAGATAGTGGCGTTGGGATGGTTCATGCTTGCCATTGCACCAGATTTTCAGCGGCACACAACCGTGTGCTCTCAAACCTGTGGATAACTGCTCTCAAACAGCGAAGATGTCCACATTGAGCGGTTATATGGTTCTCACGGTGCGTCATAAACCGCCATAATGAGGGTATGTACATTGTGATTGCTCCCCGCCCTGCTCACGGCACGAAGGCGCCTGAGCAGTGGGATGCGATAACCTACGTACCCTGCGGTCAAGGTACTGAACGCAGTTTTACGCGTGAGCAACTGCCTGAGTTCATCAAGCTGGTCATGAGCAAGAACCGCTCTCAAATTATCCGGTGGACGTGGGATCATACTAAGAACGTTTATCCCATGCTGTTGGATGCGGGGGTGAGTGTTGCCAGCTGCCACGACCTCTTTTTGGTGCAGCGTATTTTGCGCACGGCTGCCACGAGAGCGCAGAATAAGCTGTCTTACACACCGCAAGTCGTCTTAGCAGCATCCGAAGAACCTGCCGGGCACCTTCTGCCCTCTGCTCCGGCACCGGGGCAGGATTCTCTGTTCGAGACCCCCGATGAGAATAACGACCAGTCCCCTACAGCCCGCGAACTCATGGACGAGCTTCACGCGCAACTCCAAGCTATCGCGTCCGCGCCTGCGCCCGGTCGGCTTTCACTTCTGGCAGCCGCTGAATCGCAAGGCGCTCTCATTGCCGCTGAGATGAAACACTGGGGAATGCCGTGGAACAAGAGCGTGCACGAGTCGATGCTGGCGCAAAAGCTTGGCCCTCGTCCGGCTGCCTATGAGCGTCCCTATGAATTACAAAAATTAGCGGCTGTTATCAGCCAACGCCTGGGCGCGCCCAACCTCAACCCTGATTCTCCTGCGCACCTGCTCAAAGCCATGCAGAACGCTGGCATGCGCGTGGACTCAACCCGCAAGTGGGAGCTACTCAGCTGGGTGGAACAAGCACCTCACCAAGAAGAACGGTATCGACGAGAAGAAATCGTCACCCCAATTCTCGAGTATAAGAAGCTCTACCGGCTCTTCACCGCCAACGGCTGGGCATGGCTCGATGCGTGGGTGCACGATGATCGTTTCTACCCCGCCTACGAGGTGGGCACAGCCGCAACCGGCAGGTGGGGTGCGCACGGCGGCGGTGCCATGCAGATTCCCAAGGACGTTCGCCACGCAGTGCAAGCTGAGGACGGTATGCGCCTGATTGTCGCCGACGCGGCGCAGGTTGAGCCGCGCATCCTTGCCGCGATGAGCGGGGATCGCGCTCTTGCTATCGCCGCCCGTGGAACCGACCTGTACGCGGGCATTGCTGAAATTGGTGAGCGCACTGGCTCGCCGCTGGCGAGTAGGTCTGCGGCAAAAATTGTGATGCTCGGTGCTATGTACGGCGCGACCACAGGTGATTCGGGCAAGCTGCTGCCCCACTTCCGCAAGCTCTTTCCGCAGGCTATGCAGTTCACCGAGGACGCGGCGGCTATCGGTGAGCGCGGCGGGCAGGTGATCACGCACTTGGGCAGAACCTCGCCTGCGCCGGATACCGCCTGGTTTGAGACGCAGCGCGATGTGTTCACTTCCGAAGCGGAGCGGCGGGCGAAGACATTGGCGCGCTCGCAGGGGCGGTTTACCCGCAATTTTGTGGTGCAGGGAACCGCCGCGGAGTGGGCACTGTGTTGGATGGGTCAGATTCGCAAGCGCCTAAGGAGCGAAAAACTTTTTGGGTTCCCGTTGAAAACTCACCTCGTCTACTTTTTACATGATGAGGTCATGCTTTACGGCCCGGAACGCGAGACCAAGCTGTGCGAGCGCATCGTCAAAGAATCAGCAGAAACCGCTGCACGCATGCTCTTCGGAGAGATTCCGGTGGACTTTCCCGTGAGCATCGTGGTGACCGATAACTATGCGAAAGCTAAGTAAAGTAGAACGCTAAATCGGCGCCGCCTCGCTTCGCGTCCTATCCCACTCCTGCGACCAACCCAGCGCGTCCAGCACGCGGTCGAGAATAACGCCGGTAAAACCCCAAATGCGGAAGGTTTCGCCGTCTTGCGAAACATCAAAAGCCGGGGACTTATGTTTCACTCCCCCGCGCTCAACCGTTACGTACAGGCGGTGAGCGGGATCGACGAGGTCAGCCACCGGAACACGCAACACCAGCGATGATTCATCGCGATCAACCACATCAACATCACTGGGTTTAGTCCACCAACCAATAACGGGGCTTACCTCAAAGTTAGAAACAGGCAGCGGCACATCCTTGATAGCACCCAAAACCTCCACTCCGGCAGGGTCCAGCCCGGTTTCTTCAACAGCCTCCCGCAAAGCCGCAATATGCGATACGGGCACGCCCTGCGTTTCTGCCTGCTCATAATCCTCAGGGTCAACCTTGCCGCCAGGGAAAGCCGGCTGCCCCGCATGCGAACGCAAGGACGCGGCACGCACCAAAATCAGCACATCCAAGAAAGCGCCGACGCTCTCAGGGCAGTCCGTGCTCTGCGCAGGCTGAGAATCCAGCGCGCCAAACAAAATCAGAACAGCCGCCCTCTTACTCAACGCGGGATCAACCTCGCCGACTTTCCAGCGCTCGCGATCCGAGAAATCAGTGACATCATTCTGAACAAGTTTCAGCAGGTCAGCACGTGCTTGATTTAAAATCTGCTGCTTAGTTTTAGGCGCCAAGAGGGTACCCTTCTGCTTGCAATTGACGGCGGCTAGCACCCTGCACGAATTTCAGGTGCAGGTCTTCGCGTCCCGGCGCCATCTCGTACTTCATAAGTTTTCGAGCCTTAGCCTCATCGGTTTCCCCCACACCGTATGAGGGGCACAAATCGGCAATAGGGCACACGCCGCAGGCAGGTTTGCGGGAGTGGCAGATGCGACGACCGTGGTAGATCAGGCGGTGAGAAAGCATCGTCCAGTCTTTGGGTTCAAAAAGCTGAGCGACGTCGCGCTCCACCTTCACGGGGTCTTCTTCGCGCGTCATTCCCAGACGGCGGGCTAGGCGGCCAAAATGAGTATCAACGGTGAGTCCCGGAACATCAAAGGCGTTACCCAGCACCACGTTGGCGGTCTTGCGCCCTACCCCCGCAAGCTTGATGAGCTCCTCAAAGGTTGAAGGCACCTCACCGTCAAACTCGTCAACAAGCTGCCCTGCAAGGTTCCTGATGGAGCGGGTTTTAGCGCGGTAAAACCCGAGGGGCTGAATCAAATCTTCAACGTCCTCCGCCCTCGCCTGCGCCAAATCTTCCGATGTGGGATAGCGGCGAAAGAGCGTGGGCGTTACCGAGTTGACGCGCACATCGGTAGTTTGTGCAGAGAGCACCGTGGCAACCAGTAGTTGGTAGGGGCTCTCAAAATCTAGTTCAGCAACGGCGTACGGGTAGGTCTCCCCCAAAATCGTATTGGCTTTACGCACGCGTCGTTTAAGACCGATCTCGGTTTCACCATTTTTCTCGCGTCGCGCTTTCGCCTGCGCCGCTTTGAAGGGCGGGATCACGCGAATTTCAAGCAGTTTTCTGTCGTCGCTTGTCAGTGCGGACGCGGGATGTGAGGGAGAGTTTGCCATGGTTCAACATTACCCGGGGACGATGCTGAGCGACGCACATTTGCAGGCTGACGTGAGTCAATGCGCTCCTGGCGTAAGAGGTTCGGTCGCCAGCTTGCACCTCACCTTTTTGTGCAACACGCCTCGTAACACTATGACACACGACACTATTTTCTCTAAGGTAGTCACAGAAGTTTATCGTGACGCACATCATAAAGACGCGTCCTCTCACCACGAAAGGGAGATCAATGGCTGATACCCCGCAGACTTTTGCACCCAGCGAAGAATTTTCAGCACAGGCGAATGCAACCGCAGCGCTCTACGACGAGGCAACCGAAAAAGGCACCGAGTTTTGGGCTGAGCAGGCTCGCGAGCTTTTGACCTGGTCAAAGCCCTTTACCGAAACTCTCGACTGGTCAAACCCGCCTTTTGCCAAGTGGTTTGCCGACGGCGAGCTCAACGCCTGCTACAACGCCGTAGACCGTCACGTTGAAGCCGGCAACGGCGACCGCATCGCTATCCACTTTGAGGGCGAGCCCGGTGACACCAAAACCTACACCTACGCACAGCTCAAGGACGAGGTTTCCCGCGCAGCCAACGCATTTGAGGCTTTGGGCGTGACCAAGGGCGACCGCGTTGCCGTCTACCTGCCCATGATTTCAGAGACTGTTATCACCATGCTGGCGTGCGCTCGCATCGGCGCTGTTCACTCCGTTATTTTCGGCGGTTTCTCAGCAGATGCTGTGCGCTCACGTGTTGAAGATGGCCAGGCTAAGTTGTTGGTCACCGCCGACGGTTCCTTCCGCCGCGGCAAGCCCTCTATGCTCAAGCCCGCTGTTGACAAGGCACTGTCCGGTGAGAACACCGTGCAGAACGTTGTTGTGGTCAAGCGCAACGGCGAAGACATTAACTGGGTTGAAGGACGCGATGTCTGGTGGCACGAGGTTCTCGAGGCTGCTTCAACCGAGCACACCCCGAGCGTTCAGAACGCTGAAGACCCGCTGTTCATTCTCTACACCTCGGGTACCACCGGTAAGCCCAAGGGCATTTTGCACACCACCGGCGGCTACCTGACTCAGGGCGCATACACCCACAAGAACGTCTTTGACCTCAAGCCCGAAACCGACGTGTACTGGTGCACCGCAGACGTCGGTTGGGTCACCGGCCACTCCTACGTTGCTTACGCACCGCTGGTTAATGGCGCTACCCAGGTCATTTACGAAGGCACCCCTGATTCCCCGCACCGCGGACGCTTCTGGGAGATTGTTCAGAAGTACGGCGTCACCATTCTCTACACCTCGCCGACTGCTATCCGCACCATGATGAAGTGGGGCGAAGACATTCCCGCCGAATACGATCTCTCATCACTTCGCGTGCTGGGCACCGTGGGCGAGGCCATCAACCCCGAGGCATGGACCTGGTTCCACCGCGTCATCGGTGGCGGCAAGTGCCCCATTGTTGACACCTGGTGGCAGACCGAAACCGGCGCCATCATGATTTCTCAGCTCCCCGGCGTCACCGTTGCTAAACCCGGTTCAGCGCAGCAGCCACTGCCCGGCATCAAGGTTGATGTGGTGGACGATTTGGGCGAGACCCTCGGCAATGAGCAGTCCGGCTTCCTAGTGGTACGTGAGCCGTGGCCGTCTATGGTTCGCACCATTTGGGGCGACGATGATCGCTTTGTTGACACCTACTGGTCACGTTTTGACTCCATGTACTTTGCAGGTGACGGCGCTAAGCGCGATGCAGACGGCGACGTGTGGGTTCTGGGACGCGTGGACGACGTCATGAACGTCTCTGGTCACCGCCTCTCAACCCCCGAAATTGAGTCCGCTTTGGTATCGCATCCGAAGGTTGCTGAGGCTGCAGTTGTTGGTGCGCCCGATGAGACCACCGGCCAGGCTGTTATTGCTTTCGTCATCCTGTCTGATGAGGCTGTCTCAGAAGGCTACGACGAAGCTACCCTGCCCGAAGACATCCGTGCTCACGTGGGCGTTGAAATCTCACCGATCGCAAAGCCCAAGAAGGTTCTCATTGTGCCCGAGCTGCCTAAGACCCGCTCCGGCAAGATCATGCGTCGTCTGCTCAAGGACGTTGCAGAGAACCGTCCCGTAGGTGACGTCACCACCCTGGCTGACTCATCAGTCATGGACGTCATCGTCGAAAAGTACAAGGCATAGACCCTGCGCTTTTCCCCAAGATTTCACCCTGCCTCTAGTGATTGAAAAGTTTGTGGTGAGCTTTCTAATCCACGCACGGTGAACCATGAAGATGCCCGGTAGCAACAAGGCTACCGGGCATCTTTGCTATTGATTGTTTTTTGGTGAAAACTTGAGGCTATGGCACGCACTATTTTTGTACTTAACGGCCCCAACCTTAATTTGCTGGGGCATCGCAAGCCCGAAATTTACGGCTCCACAACCTTGAGCGACATTGAGCAGCAGGTTCGTGAGCGTGCGTCCTCTCACGGTTTTGAGATTGAGTTTTTTCAGTCAAACCATGAAGGCGCGTTGGTCGATGAAATTCAACGAGCCCGTACGCAGGCTTGCGCCATGATCATCAACCCTGCTGCGTACACGCACACTTCTGTTGCTCTCCACGACGCTTTAGAAGCCGCTGAGCTACCCGTAGTTGAGGTGCACCTGTCGAACATTCACAAGCGTGAGGAGTTCCGCCACCACTCATTTGTATCGCCGCAGGCAACCGCGATTATCGCTGGTGCCGGAGCGTTTGGCTACACTATGGCGGTAGATTTCCTAGCGCAACACCTCGCCTAGCGAACAGCTACCTAGTGGGAGGTGCACTGGCCGGTATCGACAGGCTGGGTAAGACCTTGAGCAGCGGTCAGAGCATCACTGATAACCGATGCAGGAATTGCGTACCCGCTCTCGCCCTCGGTTGACTTCGCGAAGATTTGCGCCACGACTGCACCGTTTTCATCGAGTACTGGCCCACCAGAGTTTCCCTGCTCAACGTGGGCAGCTAGCTGGTAGACCAGTCGCGAGGGGTTCTCCCGGCCGGTTGTCGAGTCAACGGTACGGCTGTAGCCAAGACCCTGAACGGTGGCAGGACGCGCATCAAACGGACCGCCCGCCGGGTAACCCATGAACGAGACGTCCGTACCCGAGGCGACCTCCTGACCAAGGGGCAAAGGCGTCAGCGAGAAATCTTCATTGATGCGAATAAAGGCAATGTCCTGAGCCTGGTTCGCGTACACCACAGTGCCCTGGTACGTATTGCCCTCACGATCTTGCACCACGGGCTCAGTGACGCCAGCTACAACGTGTGCGTTGGTGGCGACAAGCGCATCATCAATCACAAAGCCGGAACCTTCAGAAGTGTAGCCGCACTGTTCGGCAGCACCCAGAATCTGCACCACCGACTGCGACGCTTGCTCAAGTGCCGCGTTCTCTAGCTGCTGTGTAGGTGCCTGGGCCTGCGGATACATCAAAGATGTAATTTCAGGAATACGGGCATCGGTCAACACATCGTTACGCACGCCGTTAATAGTGTTCTTCCAACTCTGCGGAACGTTGCGTTCAAGGGTGCTCACGATTTTTGAATCGCTCAACGCGTGGGACACCGCGGGCATCCCCAGCGGTTTGAGCGTCAGTGAAAGCACCACGATTAACAAAACCGCAATCACAAAATTGAGAAGTCCGCCCAGCAGTCGTTCCACTGTCTTCAAGGGCGTACGATCGCTGACCGAACGCATCCAGCGTCCCACTAAAAAGCCCAGCCACTGCCCCAGACTCAAACACACAATCACCGCGATAACAATGGCAAAGATATACCAGTTATCCGGCACCTGCGTAGCCGCCCAAGGCGCCACAATAACAGCCGCCGCTACACCAGCAATAAAGCCAGCAAGAGTTCCCAGAGAAATAAAGAACCCCTTGCTAATACCGGCAATAACGTACAGCAAAATCACGATGGCGAGCACAGCATCAAGCAGAGTAAATTGTTGTAGCATACAGCTCCCGGGTAAGGTATCTACAGCAACAGGCAGCTACACACTACATCGTTCCTAAGATACGTAGAGATGAAATTTCATACTAAGCCGAATCACTCCAAAAAGTGAGGGTAACGAAGAAAAATTCAGTGCGCTCTTAGGCAAATATCAGGTTACGAGTGATGTATCTAGCCTCAATTTGATGTAGGCTCGATAGTAGTTGAATATGTCACAAAGATTTTTAGTGGTAGGTGGCTACGAGGTTTAGCTGAACCACGCGTACCATTTACACAGTTTTTCAAACACACTGAAATTGATTTAAGGAGAACAATGGATATTGAAGTACTGCGTCGCGCACCGCTGTTCGCACAGCTCGATGACGAAGCATTTGCAGCTTTGACCGAAGACATTACCGAGGTTGATTTGACCCGCGGCGCAACCCTTTTCTACGAAGGCGATCCCGGCGATCAGCTCTACTTCGTTGTCTCAGGCAAGATCAAGCTCGGCCGCACCGCATCGGACGGACGCGAGAACCTCGTTGCTATTCTCGGCCCCGGCGAAATCTTCGGTGAAATGGCTCTGTTCGATCCTTCACCGCGTTCAACCAGCGCAACCGCTGTGTCAGAAACCCGTCTGGCTGGTGTAAAGCACGAGTCACTGCGCAAGGCAATGGAGAAGTCACCGAGCATCTCAGCTCAGGTTCTCCAGGCTCTTGCCCGCCGCCTGCGCCGCACCAACGAAAACCTCGCAGACCTGGTCTTCTCAGACGTTCCCGGTCGCGTTGCAAAGGCACTGCTCGACTTGGCTGACCGCTTCGGTCGCCCCGCAACCGACGGTGTTCTCGTTGCACACGAACTGACTCAGGAAGAGCTGGCTCAGCTGGTTGGCGCATCACGCGAAACCGTGAACAAGGCTCTTGCTGAATTCGTTTCACGCGGCTGGATTCGCTTGGAAGCACGCGCGGTCGTTATTCTCGACCTGCAGCGTCTGCGCAACCGCTCACGCTAAGCATAAGCTAGCGCATCAGCGCATAGTTTTAAATGCCGAGAGGGGGGCGGAGAAGACTTCAAGTCTTCTCCGCCCCCCTCGGTCTTTTCAGCTTGCAAGAATTCCCTTGAGAGTGAACCTGCTTTACTCGCTAGGAACAACCGCAGCCGTTGCAGGGAATGTTCGCGTGGACCGCGCGTCCTGCACACCTGGCTCGCTAAAAGACAGGTAGCACTTACCGTTGGCTGCCATCTTGGTCTCCGGTTTCTTGAGATCAATGACGCGTTTCTTAGACAGGAAGGCAATGGCGCTCGGAGCTTTAGCAATGGATTCCAAAACGCACAGGACGCCCGGGTTCACTAGCTCTTCCAAGGTCTTGCCAACGGTGTCGGGCTGACCGATTGCGTCACCCAGTTCTGTGGTTGCACGGTGATCCAAAAGTTCCTGCGCTGAAAGCCACTGCCCCCAAATGCCCTTGCCTTCAAGTAGCGTAGGCTTTTGTCCAACCGGTACAGCGGCAGCGAAGTAGTGAACATCGTAGCGCTTGTGGAAGTAATCCGGTGACTGCCAACGGGCAATAGGCTTGAGCAAATCGGCCCGCAACTTAAGATTACGCTTGCTCAAAAAGTCGTTGAAGTCCTTGCTTTGACTAGCAATAGCCACGCGAGAACTCATGTTCTCGTGAGTATTGAGAGTCTCGACAGTACTGGTGTCATCAACACCTGCCAGAAGCAAACCGGTTTCTTCAAAGACCTCACGGATAGCAGCGGTGACAGCTGCGCGCGCAGTCTTTGGATTATGCTCGCCGAATTTCTCAGCCCACTGAGTCTCACTCGGGCCAACCCAGGGCTGCATATTCGCATCGTCGTAAATAGCAAGACCACCGGGGAACGCAACGCGTCCCATCGGCGACTTATAGCGGTAGGTCATGTACGTCTCAACGCCGTTAGAGCCATCGCGCACAAAAATGACGATAGCCGCCGGCTTAGAGTTACACACCACCTCAGCGCCCTCTTCAATCCACGAACGAGCAGAATCCTGCTGCGACTCAGGAATAGAGTAGTGGCGTTCAGCCTGCTCACCGCGCGGGCTCAGCTTAGTCTCTTTACGCGGACGCACCGTCTTCAGCGCACCGGTGTAGAGGGCGGGGTTAGACATACTCAACGATGATTTCTACCTCAACCGGTGAATCCAGCGGTAGTACCGGAACACCAACAGCGCTGCGAGCATGACGACCAGCATCGCCAAAAACATCACCCAACAGCTCAGAAGCACCGTTAATAACGGCGGGCTGGGCGGTAAATGAAGGATCTGAAGACACAAAACCTACAACCTTAACCACCTTGGTCACGCGGTCAAGATCGCCAATAACAGACTTAACAGCAGCCAACGCATTCAGCGCAGAGATAGCGGCGTACTTTTTAGCGTCCTCAGGGCTCACAAAGCCCTCGCCCTCATTGACCTTACCGGTTTCAGGCAACGCGCCTTCAACGAAAGGCAACTGACCGGAGGTGTACACGTAGTTACCGCTAGTAACAGCAGGAACATACGACGCGACGGGGGCAGCAACCTCAGGAAGGGTAAACCCTAATTCTGCGAGGCGGTTTTCAACGCGATTTTCACTCATGATTGAGACTTCTTTACAAAGAGATACAAGTATGTGCAGGGGTAAATAACGACCGAACCCTCACTGATCGGTGAGGCTTCGGCCGTTATCGGTTATAAGATTATTTAGCTTTTCTTACGCTTAAAGTATGCAATCGGGTTGCCCTGAGTCGGTGCGACCATATTGCCGGCAGGCGCGCTACCAGCTGCAGCAGGCGCACCGGGAAGCACGGTTACGAGCTCCCAGCCGTCTTCACCCCAGCTATCGAGGATCTGCTTAGTCGCGTGAATCATCAAGGGCACAGTTGCGTATTCCCATTTATCCATGTGCACTAGCCTAGTGCATCAGACGGGTGTTTCTCACAGTCCATCTCAAGATTGTGGCTAAATGAACTTTAGTTTTTAAGGCGCAATCTCAACAGTGCGAGTTGAAACACCCCTATTTTGAGCTTTCGTGAAACTTTTTACGCTTTGATTTTCAGGTTGGGCTTGTAAACTAAAGCAATGGCCTCATCCAAGAATGCTCGTAAAAAGCGCAAGCCCAGTGATTTTCTGCAATTCCTTGCACTGTCAATTATTGCTGGCTTTGTAACTGCTGGACTGTTGGTGCCGCCAACAGCAGCCGCTGGTATTGCAGCAACTTCTTCTATTAACTGGTTTAAGGGACTGCCAGACAACATGTCAGACGGTCCTTTGTCTAAGCCCTCCACCTTGTACGCGAACGACGGTAAGACCAAACTGGCTACCTTCTACTCGCAGAACCGTACTGAAGTTCCGCTGAACAAGATTTCGCAGAACATGCAGGACGCGATTATTGCGGTGGAAGACCGTACCTTCTACGATCACGGCGCAGTCTCACCGATTGGTATTGCGCGTGCTCTCGTCAATAACTTTATGCGTCCCGGTAACCGTCAGGGCGCGTCCACCCTCACCCAGCAGTACGTCAACAACCTCTTGATCGACGCCGCTGAACAGTCAGGTGGCGACGCGAACGCAACCATCGGTGCAAACAAGGGCTACATCGACAAAATCATGGAAATGAAGCTTGCGATTTCTATGGAAGAAAACAAGTCGAAAGACGAGATTCTTGAGGGCTACCTCAACGTCGTTAACCTCGGTGGCACCAACTACGGTGTTGAAGCTGCATCGCAGTACTACTGGGGTATTCCCGCGTCTAAGCTCAACCCTGCTCAGGCGGCTACCCTCGCAGGCATGGTTCAGGCACCTAACCTGTACCGCCCCGATGTTAACCCCGAGTACTCCAAAGAACGTCGCAACGTTGTTCTTGGCACCATGCTTCGCGACGGCAAAATTACTCAGGCTGAATACGATGACGCCGTGAATTCAGAGCTCGATCTCGATATTCATGAGACCGACAGCGGCTGTTCAGCAGCGGGCGATAACGCATACTTCTGTAACTACGCGATGACCAAGCTGTACCAGGATGAGAGCTTCGGTGCTACTTACGAAGACCGCGTAGCTAACATCTACCGCGGTGGCTACAAGATTGTTTCCACCCTCGATATGAACGCGCAGAAGTCAGCTAAGAACGTTGTTGAAGCAACTCAGCCCTCCACCAACAACCCCGACGACGTTAACACCTCCTTGGTTTCAGTAGAACCCAAGAACGGTAGCGTTGTGGCAATGGCTCAGAACTCCAACTACGGTGATGCTCAGGACGACAACTCCACCTCGCTGTATAACTACAACGTCAACGCCGCTGATGGTGGTACCGCTGGCTTCCAGCCCGGTTCAACCTTCAAGCCCGTTGTTCTGGCTCAGTGGATTAACTCCGGCAAGTCCGTCAACCAGGTCATCGACGGCACCCGCTTGAACTACCCCGCTGATACCCGTTGGAGCGCTCGATGCCTCGACGGCGGTGCCTACTACTACAACGAGAAGCCTCAGGGCTGGACCTTCCAAAACGCTGAAGGCGGCTACCAGCAGTGGGGCACCGTAGCGTTCGGTCTGAAGAACTCAATTAACTCCTTCTTGTACAGCATGGTCAACCAGCTTGACCTCTGCGACATTCAAGACATGGCAGGCAAACTGCAAATCAAGGACTACCAGGGCAACGTGGCATACCGCCCCAACCAGCTGGCGTCCAACATCGGTTCTGTAGAAGTCGCGCCCCTGACTATGGCGTCCGCTTACGCTACCTTCGCTAACGAGGGTAAGTACTGCGAACCCCGTTCAACCACCAAGGTGCTTGACCGCAAGGGCGACGTGAAAAAGGAATACAAGCCCGATTGTTCGCAGGCTATTTCTAAGGACGTTGCGAACGGTGTGAGCTACGTGCTCAAGCAGGTTCTGGTCGATGGCTCCGGCTACCAGCGCGGCATTGGCTTGCCCGACGCATCCGCTGCGAAGACCGGTACTACCGATAACTCAACCCAGACCTGGACTGTTGGCTACACCAAGGGTCTAGCAACCGCCTCATGGGTTGGTAACCTGGCTCAGGGTTCACGTTCACTGAACAACCTGTCCATCAATGGCCAGTCTCGTGATTACGTTGACGGTGCTACCTACGCAGGTAAGCAGTGGCAGACCTTCATGCAAGAAACTGCTCGCCGTTACAATACCGATAAGTTCGCTCAGCCTCCGGCTAACGTGACTAACTAAAGGTTGAATAATTTTATGAAGACCTCTTCTTCATCGACTGTGGCAGCGTCTGCCGCAACTCTCGCAAAGGTAACCGGTTCGGTTGCCGCCGCGGGTGTTGTGGCGGGGGCTGCCACAGCCGCATATGCTCATTTTTACGAACTCAACAACTTCAAGGTTCGCCACGAGACCCTGCCCGTTCTCCCGGCGGGAACTCCGGACTTCACGATTTTGCATATCTCGGATATGCACATGATTCCCGGGCAAACTAAGAAGCACAATTTCATGCATTCGCTGGCTGCGATCCAACCCGATCTCGTGATTAATACCGGCGATAATCTCTCGCACATGGGTGCGCTCCCCTCACTGGTGGATGCGCTCGACCCGCTCTTTGATTTCCCCGGCGTATACGTACCCGGCTCAAACTGCTATTTCGCACCCGAGCTGAAGAATCCCTTGCGCTACTTCAAAGGCCCCTCAAAACGCGGTCCAGAAGAAGAACCGCAGGCACTGCCCACGCAGAGGATGCACGACGCCTTCAACGCGCGCGGCTGGATTGATTTGATTAACCGCTATGAGACCCTGTCCATCAACGGACTGCGCCTTGAGTTCTCGGGTGTCGACGATCCGCACATCGGGTACGACGAGCATCCGGGTTTCGCGCCTTCCGCTACGCAGATTACTGATGAGCCGTCCGTGCGTTTAGGTGTGGCTCACGCTCCCTACCTGCGTACACTCAATGCATTTGTAGACGACGGCGCACAGGCAATTTTTGCCGGTCACACGCACGGTGGTCAGGTCTGCCTACCCGGCGGACGCGCACTGGTATCTAACTGCGATATTGAGCCGTCACGCGCTAAGGGCGTTAGCCTGCAAAACGGTGTTCCCGTTCAGATTTCTGCGGGGCTGGGAACCTCACGTTACGCGGCGGTGCGCCTCTTCTGCCCGCCCGAAGCAATCGTGGTGGCACTGACGGCAAGCGATAAGTAGTCTCTAGATAATAGGTCTTGAATCAGAGTCGGACGCACTTTGCCAGCACCCTATAAACGCCAACCGACGTCAGCTGGCTGCAGTTGCGTCCGGCCCTGTCCCGACTAACTTTCGCTTTCCCATCTATCTGTTCTTCAAAGTGCAACAGGTTTATATGACCTGTTGCACTTTTTCGTTTCCGTCCGGGTATATTTTAGAAACATGAGCCTTATCCGAAGTCGCCGCGTGCCCGTTCCGCCTCCATTAGAGAACGACGCCACGGCTGACGTCGGGCTCTGGCAATATATGAGGCCTATTCGCGCCAAATGGCTACTAGGTGTTCTCGTGGCTATTTCTTCGACTTCGGTAGCGCTCTCCATTCCGCAGGTGCTGGCGTGGGTCATCGACCACCTCGTCGGCTCAGATTCCCCTAGCCGCAGGCAGGTTCTGCTGGGTGGCACCATCATGATTGCGCTAGGTCTTCTTCAATCCGGGCTCATGTTCCTGCGCCGCATGCTGATTATTGACACCTCCACGACTGTTGAGATGACCATGCGCATGCGTCTTTTCGATCAGCTGATGCGCCTGCCGCTTTCATTTCACGATGCCTGGGGCTCTGGCCAGCTGCTGACCCGTTCCACCTCTGACCTTGCCCTAATTCGCCGCTGGGTCTCCTTTGGATCAGTCCAAGCGATCACCTCTGGCGCTGCCCTCTGTGTAGGTATCTTCTACCTCTCCCACGGTTCGGGATTACTGGCGCTGATCTTTCTTGCTTCTGTGCCCGTTACTCTCGTTGTTCTGTGGCGTTTTCAGAAGAAGATGAAGGCTCTGACCCGAAAATCCCAGCAGCAGTCCGGCGACCTTGCCACCAAAGTTGAAGAATCAGTTCAGGGTATTCGCGTACTCAAGGCTCTGGGGCAGGGTTCTAACGCGCTCGACAGGTTCAAAACCGGGGCTGCTGAGCTCATGGATACCGAAATGGCACGTTCCCGTGCTCAGGGCTCAACCTTCGTGGCGACGTCCACCATTACCGCTATCACCCTCGCTATTTCTCTCTGGGTAGGACTTCGCCAGGTTGCATCAGGGTCTTTGAGCGTGGGTGAGCTGACCGCTTTCTTCGCCACCATTGCCCTGCTTTCGCCCCACGTTGAGCGTGCCAGCCAGCTCATGGGCATGTGGTTGGACGCCCGCGTTGCGGTAGACCGTCACCGCGAAGTCATGAGCACTCCTGCAGGTGAAAATATAGTGCTGGTAAACGGTGCTACCGTGCCCGCAGTATCTTCTGGTGAGGCAGCATCCCTTGCCTTTGAACACGCTACTTTTGCGTATGAGGACGCGGCAGCTCCGGTTCTTTCTGATATTTCGCTGGACGTGCGCCCTGGTGAGATTCTTGCACTGGTAGGCCCCACCGGTAGCGGTAAATCAACCCTTTTGCAGTTGCTCCCCCGGCTGTATGAGCTCGATTCTGGAAGCATTTTTCTGGACGAGCAAGACATCGCGCAGATGGATTTACCCGAGCTACGCTCAGCCATGAGCATTGCTTTTGAGGAGCCCGTGCTTTTCTCATCCTCTGTCAGAGATAACGTCTTGCTGGGAGTCAATCGCGAGCGCATGAGCGAGGCTGAACAGGAGCAGATTCTTCGTGATGCTCTGCGGGTTTCGTCTTCTGATTTTGCGGCTCAGTTGCCCGAGGGTGTAGATACTCTGATTGGTGAAGAGGGGCTTTCGCTATCTGGCGGTCAGCGGCAGCGTCTCTCGCTGGCTCGCGCCATCGCTGCGCACCCGCGCATCCTGCTTCTTGACGATCCGCTCTCAGCGCTGGATGTGCGCACCGAAGAAGCTGTAGTGAGCATGCTCAAAGAACATCTAAGGCACACCACGACTCTACTCACAGCCCACCGCCCGTCGACAGTGGCGTTGGCTGACCGCGTCGCCTTGCTCGAAAACGGAAAAATTACGGCTATTGGTACGCACCAGCAGATGATGCGCAATCCCAGCTATGCCCGGCTGATGATGCTGGATGAGCAGAAAGGCGAGGTGGCATAATGCCAAGGCACGCTCCCCCGCTAGCTGAAGACAAGGTAGACCTCAGCCCTGAAGAACAACGCGAAGTACGCGCACGGTCACTAAAGCTGTTGAAAGAAATACTGGCACCCGTACGGTGGAGGATTCTGGCAACAGTGGTTCTCGTGGTTGTGGCAACGGCTATCAGCACATTCATGCCGCTTTTGCTCTCCTACGCTATTGACCACGCAGTGGCGCCATTAGTCAACGGCGACGCGTCACTGCTTGCACAGATGGCGCTACTGTACGTTGGGTTAGCTGTATGCGCCTCGATAACTACCTACGCTAACGTCGTTCTCACCACCTCAATTTCGCAAAAAGCGCTCTACGGCTTGAGAGCTCGCATGTTTGAGCATGCCCAAAAACTGCCCGTTGGTTTTCACGAAACCTACACGTCGGGAAGAGTAGTTTCACGTCTTACCTCAGACCTTGAAACGCTCAAATCCTTTCTTGATTCCGGTCTTTCGCAGCTGGCGTCAACCATTTTGAGCATGGTGTTTACGGCGGTTGCCCTTGTTCTGTTGGACTGGAAGTCTGGCCTTGCCCTGCTAGTGATGCTCATTCCTATCTGGTTCTTGACCGCGTGGTTTCGTCGACGCTCCGCCGTAGCTTTTCGCGCGCAACGCGTTGTCAACGCCCAGCTCATCGGCCGCTTCGTCGAAACGTTCACCGGCATCCGAGCGGTCAAGGCCTTCCGCTACGAATCAGTCTCGCGTGAACGTTACGGTGACATCGCCGAGGACTACCGTGTGAAGGTCATGGACGCCATCAAGGTTCTGGGCATCTATATGCCAACGCTCGGGGCTATCGGCAACGTATATCTTGGCGTGGTGCTGACCATCGGCGGTTTCGCGGTTCTCAATGGCCACATGGAAGTTGGTGTTTTGCTGGCGCTTACCATCTACGCCACGCGCGTTTTTGAGCCAATTTTCTCGCTTTCAGATTTCTATAACCAGTTCCAGTCAGCGGTCTCCGCCCTGGAAAAGGTCTCTGGTTTCCTTGCCCAGGAACCCGACGTTGCTGAACCCGCGCATCCGGTTGTACGCACCGCTGAGGCAGATGGCTCTGTGGTGTTCAAAGACGTCGAGTTCAGCTACATTTCAGGGCGCCCGGCCCTGCACCGCACTAACCTAGAGGTTCCCGCCGGGCAGCAGTTAGCGCTGGTGGGTAAGACAGGTGCGGGCAAATCTACTCTGGCTAAGCTGGTGGCGCGTTTCTACGACGTTTCCTCCGGCAAACTATTGTTGGACGGCGTGGACATCCGCGATCTCTCCGAAGAGCAGTTGCGCCGTGAGGTCGTGATGGTAACACAGGAGGCCTTCCTCTTTTCAGGCACGGTTGCCGATAATATCCGCCTGGCTAGGCCTTCTGCCAGTGACAATGAAGTTCTTGAGGCAGCTAAAACCGTTGGAGTACACGATTTCATCGCGCAGCTACCCGAGGGGTACGGCACCGACCTCGCAACCCGCGGCGGACGCCTGTCATCCGGGCAGAGACAGCTGATTTCCTTTGCGCGTGCCTTCCTCGTAGACCCCGCCGTACTCATCCTTGACGAGGCAACCGCGTCCCTCGATATTCCCTCAGAGAAGCTGGTGCAGCGAGGTCTAGCTCAGCTGTCGCAGGGACGTACCACCATCATCATCGCCCACCGACTCTCAACAGTGTTGGATTCCGACCGGGTGTTGGTGGTTGATGAGGGCAGAATTATTGAGGATGGCTCCCCGACGGCTCTGGTGCAGAGCGGCGGGGTCTTTGCCGAGATGGTGAAGGCGTGGGATCAGGCGATGGGTAACTAAGCCCGAGAGATGCCAAGACAGCAGACACATTCTTGCCCGACGTTGCCACTCTATTTGTGATCTCCTTATCATTAATAACAAAGCGCGAAAGCCGAACAGAGAACAGGAAAGAATATGCCTTCCTCACAGCCCGTGACAGAATCTCAGCAAAAGGCCCTTGATGAGTTTAAAGCCATCATGGGAGCCGATAAGGTGCTCCACGCGGAGCATGCTACCCGCCCTTTCAGTAAAGGGTACCGTTTTGGTGGCGGTGCGCTGTTTGCGGTGCTCCGCCCCACGTCCTTAGTAGAGGTGTGGAAGGCTCTACAGGTCTGTCTTGAGCATGATTTCATGGTGATTCCGCAGGCATCAAACACCGGTCTCACCGGTGGTTCTGGCCCCGGCTTCCAAGATTATGATCGCCCCATCGTTCTGATTTCAACCCACCTGATTAATCGGGTGCACCTGATTAATAATGCGCAGGAAGCTATTTCTCTAGCCGGTACAACGCTGATTCAGCTCACCGATGCGCTGAAGCCGCACGAGCGTGAACCGCACTCGGTGATTGGTTCTACTTCTATTGGCGCATCCGTGATTGGCGGTATTGCCAATAATTCTGGTGGTAGTCAGATTCGCAAGGGCCCGGCGTTCACCCGGGAGGCAATCTACGCCAGGGTTACTGAACAGGGTTCTCTAGAACTGGTGAACCACCTGGGTATTTCTCTGGGCGATGATCCTGAGATTGCTCTTGATCGTCTACAACGCGGCAACTGGTCACCCGCTGATGTCACTGCGGCTCCGGAAGATAGTAGTGAGACAGAGTACGCCGAGCATCTGCGTCAGATTGAGCCCAGCCCGGCTCGCTATAATTCCAACCCTAAGTACCTTTTTGAAGCCTCGGGTTCGGCGGGTAAAGTCATGGTCTTTGCGGTGCGCACCCGCACTTTCCCTCTGGAGAAGAGCCCCACCACTTTCTACATTGGTACTCATACTCCTCGCGCTTTGGAGGAGATTCGCCGTCGTTTCTTGAGCGCTGATATGCCGCTACCCATTGCGGCGGAGTATATGGGACGTAGCGCATTCGACCTGGCTGAGAAATATGGTAAAGATACCTTCGTTTTTCTCAAGTACTTGAGCCCCGCCGTTCAGACCCGCATGTTTGCATTCAAGATCTGGGCTAACGGGGTATTCAGCAAGCTTCCGGGGGTCGGTCCCACCTTTGCGGATACTGTGTCACAGTTTATTTTTGACCGCTTCCCAGCTCAGCTACCGAAACGCCTGATGGACTACCGCAACCGATTTGAACACCACCTGATTCTGACGGTGAGTGCCGCTCAGCAGGTTGAGAGCGAGGCTCTGCTCAAAGAATTCTTTGAGACCGAGAAGAACCTGGGTGACTTCTTTATCTGCACCGCTGACGAAGAGAAAAGCGCTAATCTTAACCGTTTTGGCGCGGCAAGTGCTGCCACCCGCTATGCCGGGGTTAAGCGTAAGGAGCTGGGCGAGCTGATTCCCATTGATGTTGCCCTGCGCCGGGACGATTGGGATTGGCATGAGACCCTGCCACCTGAAATTGCAAACCAGCTGGACGTAACTGCCTACTACGGTCATTTCTTCTGTCACGTCATGCACCAGGATTATGTGGCGAAGAAGGGTGTCGATCCGCATAAGTTGCATGACGAGATCCAGGAGCTACTTGAAGCTCGCGGCGCCAAACTACCGGCAGAACACAACTACGGCAGGCTGTATCGTATGCCCGACGCGATGGTAGAGCACTTCAAACGCTTGGATCCCACTAACACCTTCAACGCGGGCATTGGCGGTACTTCACCGAAAAAGAATTGGGCTTAACCAGTCAGGTAAGTACATCGCAGGACGCCGACCAGCGCGAATTATCCGCCTGCGCCCTCTCAAAACACGCGCTGTTATCAGCCTCATTTTGCGTTTTCTGTGCCTCTAGCGTTACACTGGATGAGTTGCTTGCAGGGTTCTACCTGAGAAGTTAACACCGGGATGTGGCGCAGCTTGGTAGCGCGCGTCGTTCGGGACGACGAGGTCGCAGGTTCAAATCCTGTCATCCCGACCAGTCAAAAGCCCCGCTCACTGTTGTTAGTGAGCGGGGCTTTTGTGTGTTCTGACTTTGTGCAACGTACCCTCATTTTCTTTGTGTACGAAAGCGGTAGGAGCTTAGAACTGCTGTACCAAGTTCTGCACGCGAGCATGGATGTCGTCGCGGATCAGGTTCATGCGTTCTTCACCTTCGATGCCGCGCTCTGAAGGTTCGTCAGTTTCCCAACGTTCCACCTCAACGCCGTCAACCTCCGGCAACTGAGCACCACCTACCACAATGACACGTGTAGCAGCGCGCATAGCATCCTCGTTGAGTTGTGTAGGAGTGCCTGTACTCATATCTGCACCTATCTCAGCCAAGGACGCGGCGGCCTGCTGGTTCACAGGCTCGCCGACGCTAGCTTTCACGCCGGCAGATTCAACGGTAAACTTGCCCGGTGCTTCGTGCTCCAGCAGGGCGGCGGCCATTTGAGACTTGCCCTTGTTGGAATTGCAGACGAACAAGACAGTGGGTTTTGTTTCAGTCATGATTTTCTTCTTTCCAGAGAGTGGTGATGAAAGGTTGTGCAGTGGGTTCAATAGAGTAGTGCGCCCAGGTGCCTCGTTGTTCACGGTGTAAGACGCCTGCGTCCACCAGAATTTTCAGGTGGTGTGAGACAGTAGATTGTTTGAGACCGAGGGGCTCCACCAGGTCGCAAACGCAGACACTTTTTTCTGCGGATGAGTCGATGAAGTAGACAAGAGTGAGGCGCCGTTCATCGCCGAGTGCCTTGAGGAACTGCGCTGTTTTTCTAATAAGTTTCTGCGGAGGCTGGTTGGTCTGCGCCGGAGTACAGCAGTTTGAATCGGTCATAAACAACACTACTTTCCCTAATATTCCCTAAGGATTCCACGTATATCGACAAACTTCAATATACAATATAGACGGTATGTATCGAAGTTTATCGATGAAAGAAGGTGCGCTGTGAGAACAGCTCCCACACACACCCGTCCGCACGGCACAGAGAAAGTCATGGCTAAGCTCTCCGTACTCGACCGCTTTTTGCCCGTATGGATCATCGCCGCCATGGTAGTAGGTCTATTTTTGGGACGTTTTGTCCCTGAGCTTTCCCAGGTTCTGGAATCCATCCAAATCGCCGGGGTCTCTCTGCCCATCGCTATTGGCTTGCTGATCATGATGTATCCAGTTCTCTCGAAAATTCGCTACTCACAAACCGGCGACGTCCTGACTGATAAAAAGCTCATGGTTACCTCATTAGTGATCAATTGGATTGTCGCCCCCGCCTTCATGTTTGCACTGGCATGGATTTTCTTACCGGATCTCCCCGAATACCGAACCGGGCTGATTATCGTGGGCCTAGCACGATGCATCGCGATGGTCCTCATCTGGAACGACCTAGCATGCGGTGACCGCGAGGCAGCAGCAGTACTCGTTGCCATCAACTCAATCTTTCAGGTTCTCGCCTACGGTGCATTGGGTTGGTTCTATCTTCAGATTCTGCCTCACTGGTTGGGTCTGCCCACTGCCAGCGCGGAATTCTCAATCACCTCCATCGTCCTTTCCGTACTGGTCTTCCTAGGCGTACCGTTGCTTCTGGGCTTCCTTTCCCGTCTGATTGGTGAAAAGACCAAGGGACTTGACTGGTACGAAACCAAATTCATCCCCACCGTTAGCCCCTGGGCACTATACGGTCTGCTGTTCACAATTGTGATTCTCTTTGCTCTTCAGGGTGAGGCAGTAACGTCTAACCCCATGGACGTTGTACGAGTAGCTATTCCACTCGTCCTTTACTTCTTAGTGACGTTTGTGGCGAGCATGATCCTCGGTGGAGCACTCAAACTGGGTTACGAGAAGACTACTACCCTGTCATTCACCGCATCCGGCAATAACTTCGAATTGGCAATTGCTGTTGCCATCGCAACCTTTGGTGCCAACAGTCCTCAAGCTCTTGCAGGCACTATCGGCCCTCTGGTTGAAGTCCCTGTGCTTGTGGCACTTGTCTATGTGGCACTGTGGGCTCGCAAGTTCTTCGCCCGTCAGAAAAATACTACTCGCGTCGAGGCATAAGCGCGCAACAACATCCACACAGCTTTGCTCTCTGCCTGTACATCTCAACAATCGGTGTTCGAAGCGAACCGCGTATGTAACAACTGAAGATACCGCACGCCAAAAGGCCCCGCCTACCTCAACGGTAGACGAGGCCTTTTGCGTGGCAGTCCTCTAACGCGCACCCGTCATCTACTCACACATGGAGATTTGATGCACGAAGTAGAACTCCGGTGTACGTTAGCTAAACGTCCCTTTTCGCCAGCTTGGACGGCCACCAGATCTTCTTGCCAATGTCCTCGACCAGAGCGGGGATCAGTAGCGCACGCACAATCGTCGCATCTAACAAAACACCGAAAGCCACGATGAAAGCCAGCTGAACCATGAAGACCAGCGGAATGACAGCCAGTGCCGCAAAGGTTGCCGCCAGCACGATGCCTGCTGAGGTGATGACGCCGCCGGTGACGACAAGAGCCTTGCGCATGCCTTCGCGGGTGCCGACTTTCTTGGTTTCCTCGCGCACACGCGTCATCAGGAAGATTGTGTAATCGATACCGAGCGCCACGAGGAACACGAAGCCATAGAGCGGTACGGAGGGGTCTGCGCCGGGAAAGTGCAGCACGTGGTTGAACACTAGCGCTGAGACACCGATGGCGGCCAGGAATGATAGAACGGTCGCGCACACCAGCATGAGCGGAGCAGCAAGAGAACGCAGCAGAAGCATGAGAATCAGCGTAATCACAAGTAGCACCGATGGGATGATGACTTTCAAATCGCGCAGTGCACTGGTGTTCGTGTCAATGTCTGTTGCGGTTTCTCCGCCCACCAGAGCAGCGGGGTCGGCATCATCGAGCGCCTGGCGAATGTTCTGCACGGTGTCTTCAGCCGCGGGTGAGTCTGCCGGGTCGCTCAGGGTTGCTTGCAGTAGGACGCGTCCGTTTGAGACGGTAGGCTTAGCGTCAGCGAACATGGGCGGTAGTCCTTGGGCGGATGCGCCTACGGGGACGGTGCCTGATGGTGAGTCAGCAGAAATTGCGGCGATGGAATCAACACCATCGACCGATTCGATAGCCTGAACTGCTCGGTCTAAAGCCGCCTCAGAAACAATGATGTTTGCCGGTGAGCCGGAGCCGCCGGGAAAGTGCTCAGCTAGAACGTTTTGTCCGTCGCGGGCGTCCGACTGTCCGACGATGAGGTCTGACTGGCGAATACCGTCAGCACTGAGGGTTGGCGCGAAGGCTGCGCAGATTGCCAAGCCTACAGCGGTGAAGATCCATACCTTGCGCGGTTTAGCCGCCACGAAATCCGCGATTTTGGACCATAGGCCGGGTTTTGTTGGCTTGGTGTTTTCACGGTACTTGGGGCGTGCAGGCCAGAAGACCGCGCGTCCGCCCAGAGCAAGAGCTGCGGGCAGGAAAGTTAGAGCCGCAAGCATGGACAGCACGATGCCGGTGGCGGCTACGGGGCCGAGCGCTTTGTTCGAGGACAGTTCGGAAAGTAGTAAACACAGCAGGCCGGCGATGACAGTACCGCCGGATGCGACGATGGGCTCCCAGCTTCCGCGCAGGGCATTGGCGGTTGCGTCAAAGCGTGAGCGGTGATGCGTGAGGGCTTCGCGGTAACGGGCCACGTAGAGCAGCGAGTAGTCGGTGGCGGCGCCCACCACGAGAATCAGTAAGATGCCCTGTACCTGCCCGTTGATCTGTACCCAGCCGGCATTAGCCATGTGCCAGATGATGAAGATTGAACCTGACAAAGCCACAATCGAAGTCAGCAAAACGACAAAGGGGAGAATCGGTGAACGGTAAACAACCAGCAGAATAACGAAGACAACAGCCAGTGCTACCAGCAGCAGAACTCCGTCGATTCCGCTAAATGCCTCGCCGAGTGCCGCTGCAAAACCTGCAGGACCGGTGACGTAGGCGTTCAGCCCGTCGGGTGTGTTCTGAAGGTGCGAGGAAATAGTTTCAACAGCGTCCGAGGGAGTATCATCGCCGGGCAAAGGAACCACGATTTCAGCGGCTTGACCGTCTTCGGAATAGATAACGGGAGAGGTCTGACCTTCTACTACACCGGTGTCTTTCAGCTGCCCGGGCAGGGCATCGAGGTAGGCGCGTTGCTCGCCGGTGAGCTCGCCCTCGGCTTCGAACACAGCGATGGCGGGAATGGTGTTGCCGTCGTAGAAGTCGCCCTGTTGCTGGACTACCTGAGTAGATTCAGCACTCTGCGGCAAAAAGTCGGTAGATGAGTTCGTGGAAACCTCTGAAATTTTGCCGAAGTATGGGCCACCGACGCCTGCAACGGCTACCCAGAGCAACACTAAAAGTGCTGGGAGAAACACGCGGAGCCAGGATTTTTTACGCGGTTGAGAGCTGTCTTTAACCGATGCCATGATGATTCTTTCGTGCGTATGTCTGTAGGTGTACTTCGACACTAGCAGAAAGTATACGAATGGTTAGGTTAGTCAACTAATTTGGTGGTTAGCCGCGTCCCGTCAAGGCAGCAAGGATGCTTTCAAAAGGTCCGCGGTGCAGAGGGGTTGCACCTAGCAAGCGCTTCCACAGAACCGCAAAGAGAATTGCTACAACGATGAGAAGGCTCATCACCCACCAGGAGTCATCGCTCAGCGGCAGACCGTACCTTGGCGCGTACTTCATGTAGGCAGCGAGAATACCGATTTGCAGCACGTACAGTGACAGCGTCATCGACCCGGTATCGGTCAAGGGCTGCAGCACCTGCGGTTTAGCTCTGAAAGCACGAGCAACCAGAGCGCACCATCCCATAGCTGCTGCTGCGGCAAGAATGTTGAAGAAAACCTCGAGTCGGGCACCCGAGTACACCATCAGTGAACTGGTAGGACGCGTGTATAGGTAAATTGCGATGGCGCCCGCACTTGCCACCAGTGCAAGACCGAGGTCGCCCCAAACTCCCCAGCGCTGCATCCCGCGGGCAATGATGATCCCCACGGCTGCCCAGCACACCATGGTAAAGACGCGGTAATGAGAGCCTGCGACTGTCCAGTTCGCTAGGTATTGCAGCCACGATCCTTCAAGAACGAGTTCGCGGTTGAGGTTACTCCCCCACGTCAGCACGTAGGGGTTTACCAGCGTAATTACAGCGGCAATAACAGCTAGAACCCAGGAGGGAGCAAGCACCAGCGGCACCACCACAATGCTGAGCACACCAAAGTATTGCAAAATAATGTCAACGGAAGCACCCCAGGTGTCCAGCCACATACCCAGCGCGATCAGCACAATTCCTCGTACTACAGAGGACGCGAACAAAAAGGTCATGTTCATGTGCTGTAACGACAGGTATGCCGAGGCACCCAGCAAAGCCGCGAACAGCGGCATCGTCAAAAACTCGCTCAGAGTTAGTACACCGCCCGGCCCGGCACTCGGCGCTGTATGCGCCACAAACATAGACACAAGCGCCACAAAACGCGCAAGGTCAATACCGATAATACGGCCGGTAGCGTACTTCATAGACTGGCTTCTTTCTTGTCTCAAGAAGAGGAGCTATTAGGAGCTTTAAGCGTATACAGCCCGCTGCTCGAAATGTAGATAATGCGCCTGTGAATCTTTTCAAACCGGGTTGTACTGCTCGCGTTTTTAAGAAAAAACCCGCCCCTGATCTGCAACAACAGACAAGGGACGGGTTTTACATGCTCAAGAATTACTTGAGGATAATGACGTCCAAAGTACGCGGACCGTGCACGCCCTCAACACGAATCAGCTCAATATCGGAGGTCGCTGACGGGCCGGAAATCATGGTCACCGGCTTGTTGAAATCCACGCGTCGCATCGACTCAGGAATCAGCTCAACCACGGTATCCAGCGGCACCACGCAGATATGGTGATCGGGCACCAGGGTAATAGCGCGGCGTCCTTCATCTTCCTGAGATGTCAAGAAAATCGTGCCGGTTTCAGCGCAGGAGACGGTGGATGAGGTAACAACCGCATCAACAGCGTCCAGCTCGCGAAGGCTCAACGCACCTGACTTTTGGTCGTTGCCAGAATCCACCATGCGGGTGCGAGCCGCGGTATCTTCAGGCAGCCACTCATTCTTCAGTCCGGTAGGAACAACGTAGCGAGAAGACTTACCCAGCTGCTCAGCAATGCGCTGCGCAATGGTTTCCTCAGTCTCTTCAAAAACGTTCGCCTTGTAATCAACCAAACGGTCAATCAGCATCTCAAGAACCTCAGCTTGGCTCTTATCTGAAACCTTACGATAATTGCGAATAGGCTCAGCAGGCTGCGGATGATCAGACAGCGAAGAACGAATACGGCCTAGGATTTCTGCCTTTGCATCAGACATTACTTGGTCTCCTCAGTCTTCGGTGCGGGCTTATCGGTAGCAGCAACTTCAGCTGCAGCATGTGCTTCTGCAACCTTGTTCTTGTTCTGCGCGATCAACGCATCAATATCAACGCGTTCACCGGCAACGCGCTTGGTCTCTGAAGGACGCTCCTTCTTGTACCAGTTACGGAAGGACTGTGCCGGGGGCTCCGGAATATCACGGTAGTCCGTCCAGCCGCCTACCAAGCCGGGAAGCTTAGAAATCTTGTGATCCTTACCGGTGACCAGCTTGGACATCGGCAGACCCTTTTCTGCCAGTGCCATGAGCTTGCCCGATGAGAACAGCTTCTTAGCGCCGAACATCAGGCCGTCCATCTGGGTAGGAATCTGCTTCTTCTTTGCTTTCTTCGCGTCAATATCCTTACCGCGCAGGTGCACGAGCACCTCGGGGATGTTGATTTTGACGGGGCAAGCGTCGTAGCAGGCGCCGCACAGTGATGATGCGTAGGGCAGAGTTGAGTTGAACTCGTTCTCGATGCCGCCCAGCTGCGGTGAGAGAATCGCACCGATGGGGCCGGGGTAGGTTGAGCCGTACGCGTGACCGCCCGCGCGCTCGTAGACGGGGCAGACGTTCATACATGCCGAGCAACGGATGCAGTGCAGTGCCTGGCGTCCGACCTCATCAGCCAAAGCCGCGGTACGGCCGTTGTCCATAAGAATCACGTGCAGGTTCTGGGGACCGTCGCCGGGGGTAACGCCAGTCCAGGTAGAAGTGTAGGGGTTCATGCGCTCACCGGTTGATGAACGGGGCAGAAGCTGCAAGAACACTTCGTAGTCTTCTACGGTCGGCAGAATCTTCTCGATACCCATGAAAGTAATCAGGGTTTCGGGAAGGGTCAGGCACATGCGGCCATTACCTTCCGATTCGACGATGGTCATGGTGCCGGTTTCAGCAATACCGAAGTTAACACCTGAGACAGCGACCTTGGTGGAGAGGAATTTCTCGCGCAGACGGAAGCGTGATGCCTCTGCCAGCTCTGCGGGGTCGTCCGACAGGTTGGGGTCTACACCCTCAATCTTCTTGCGGAAGATATCGCGGATTTCAGTGCGGTTGCGGTGAATTGCGGGCACCAGAATGTGCGAAGGACGGTCGTTATCGCCCAGCTGCACGATCTCTTCAGCGAGGTCGGTTTCGATCGCGTTGATACCGTTTTCTTCGAGGTACTCGTTCAAACCTGATTCAGCGGTTGCCATCGACTTGATCTTGATGATTTCGTCAACGCCTTCAGCCTGAATGAGCTTGAGTGCAATCTCGTTAGCTTCGTGCGCATCGCGTGCCCAGTGCACGTGGCCACCGCGAGCGGTGAAGTTACGCTCAAATTCTTCGAGGTAGGTGTCAAGGTTAGCCATGACCTTTTGCTTGATCATTGAACCCGCGGTGCGCAGATCCTGCCAGTCAGGAAGCTCACCGGTGACAGCCGCGCGCTTGTCGCGAATCTTGTGGGTAGCAAAGCCCAGGTTCGCGCGAAGCTGCTCATTCTTGAGCTCGCGTTCTGCGTACTTGGGGAAGGGTTCGGTTTCGAAGATGTTGCCGACGCCGTGGCGCACCTGGGGCATACCGAGCTGAGTTACAGACATTATTTGCTACCTCCGGTCAGTGATACGGGACCGTTGACTTTCAGGGGGTTTTCTTTGGTGGACGCGAGAATTTCAGCGAAGTGAATGGTCTGCACGTCTGAGTTCTTGCGAGAGAGCGCGCCGCCAATGTTCATCAGGCATGAGACGTCGCCGCCGGTGCATACGGATGCGCCGGTCTTCTCAATGTTCGCGACCTTGTCTTCGACCATCGCGCCTGATGTATCAGCGTTCTTGAATGAGAAGGTGCCGCCAAAGCCGCAGCACTGGTCAAGGCCTTCAACCTGGGTGTACTGAATGCCTTCAACGGTGCGCACGAGGTCAGACTGACGAGTACCCAGACCCAGCAGACGCATACCGTGGCATGAGCTGTGGTAGGTTACGTGCTCTGGGAAGTACGAGTCAAGCTGCTCGGCTGCATTGGTAATGCCCAGAACGTCAATGAGAAGTTCTGAGAGCTCAAAGGTGCGTGATGCCAGCTGGTTTGCGCGTCGTGCTAGGTCGTCATCGCCCTTGCGCTCTGCAATCATCGGCTGTTGGTGTCCCAAGGATGCGACGCATGAGCCCGAGGGTGCAACAGCTACATCGAAATCCCATTCCTCGAAGGATTCCACGTGGTTTTTAACAATCGGGTAGGCATCGTCGAAGTATCCCGAGTTAACGTGCATCTGCGAGCAGCAGGTCTGGCCCTGCGGGTAAACAACCTCATGCCCCAAACGCTCAAGAATATCTACGGTTGCTTTGGCAACCTTCGGATACATGCCATCAACAATGCACGTTGAAAATAGTGCAATACGCATGTTCGCCTCTTCCGTTCATCTGGTGTTGCGCGTCCTGTATCTTTTGATTGCTTCTTCACTACCGATGCTCAGCAGGCTTCAGGTTCACAAAATCTACTGACACCCGTGAAAAAGATCTATGGAAAGAACACACAATACATGCAAAACATATAATTTCTAATTTTTATTTAACACTAAAGAGGAGCATTTAAGGCCATCGGATTAGCGCATATTTTTATGCCTGAATCCACGCTCACGCCACGAGTTACCACCGTAGGAAGATTTTCTTTGAAAAATATCCAGCATCTCTTCAAAAGCCGCCGGAAGCTAGGTTGCATAGGCAATCCCACTCCCTCTGCACCCGCAGAGCAGGTGTCACAAATCGGTAAAAGTTTTCTTTACCCTAACTTTCACATCGTGAGCTGCATCATGTATTGTTTGGTTAGTTGTTATTGGTCTGACCACAGTTGTGAAGACCAACCCGTGTGCACCTCACAAACTTCAGCGCGACGAAGCACTGCAGTAACGCTCAGAAGCTAAGAGAGTGCAACGTTCCACTTCAGGAGTACCTACGATGAATACTTTCACCGCGCATACCGATGCGGTGGGCGGAAGCCTCGCATTGAGCGCACTGGTGGCAGTTTTGCCACTGCTCGCGTTCTTTATCATGCTGCTCGGCGTTAAAGCACGCGCCCACACCTCAGCAATCGTTTCGCTCGCTGTCGCTATCTTGGTTGCTGTCATCGGCTTCAAGATGCCGCTGGATCTTTCTTTAATGTCCGCAGTCCGCGGCGGTATCTACGGCCTGTTCCCCATTGTCTGGGTTATTCTCATGGCAATCTGGTTCTACCAGGTCACCGTTGTATCGGGTCGTTTTGAAGACCTGCGACGCACCTTTGACCGCATCGGCGGCGGCGATCTTCGCATCCAGGCAATTCTGATTGCTTTCTGCTTTGGTGGTCTGCTCGAAGCACTGGCAGGTTTTGGTGCACCCGTTGCGATTACCGCAACCATGATTCTGGCACTGGGTGTTAAGCCGCTTAAGGCAGCTACCACTGTTCTTATTGCTAACACCGCGCCCGTTGCTTTCGGCGCTGTGGCTATTCCGATCACCACCGCTGGTGAGGTCGGCGGCAAGGATGCTGCGCACATCGCTGCGGTTGTTGGACACCAAGCTCCCTTCCTCGCGTTCTTTGTCCCCTTCATCCTGCTCTGGATTCTTGATGGCGTTCGCGGCCTCAAGGACGCCTGGGTTCCCGCAGCTGTTATTGGCGGCTCATTTGCGATTGCTCAGTGGTGGGCAGCGGTTCACTTTGCATACCAGCTCACCGACGTCATTGCCTGCATCGTTTCGCTCGGTGTAGCTGTTGCCTTCTTGCGCTTCTGGAAGCCCCGCGGTGTTGAGGGCGTTCGCGAGCGCTACGGCCTGGGTGCGGCTACTCCTGCGTCCGTTGGTGAACTCACCGGTATGCGTATTTGGATGGCGCTGATGCCTTATGCAATCGTTGTGGCGATCTTCGGCTTGGCTAATCTGGGCAAGGCAATTCCTGCGGCTCTCAAGTCAACTAACGTGAAGATTCAGATGCCCCTGTTGAAAGAGCGCCTGATCAACGGCGCAGGTAAGCCTGTTGATTCTTCATATTCTTTCGCGTGGCTCAACAACCCCGGCACCCTGCTTCTGATTGCCGGTCTGATTGTGACTGTCTTGTACCTGATCTTCAATGAAAAGGGTCGCTACGCTTTCACCTTCGGCGATGCTATTAAAGAAATCTTTACCACCGCATACCGTATGCGTTGGACTGCTCTGACCATTGCATGCGTGCTGGCTCTGGCGTACGTCATGAACTACTCCGGTCAGACCGTTGCTATCGGTGAGTACGTTGCATCGTTGGGCACCATTTACGCCCTGCTCGCGCCCGTTCTGGGTTGGGTTGGCACCGCTGTTACCGGTTCTGACACTTCAGCGAACGCACTGTTCTCCAAGCTTCAGGTCACCGCAGCAGAGCACCTGCAGTCCAATGGTGTTTCAGGTGCAACTCCCGAGCTACTTCTGGCTGCTAACACCACCGGTGGTGTTGTTGGCAAGATGATCTCACCGCAGTCACTGGCTATCGCCGCTACCTCCGTTGAGATGGAAGGCAAAGAGTCAGAGATTTTCAAGTCAGTTCTACCGTGGTCATTGGTACTGCTTGCAGCTATCTGTGTTCTCGTCTTCTTGCAGAGCAACATTCTTCACTGGATGGTTACTCTCTAAGACCTCACCGCTAGGTAAAATTTGAGTTGATCGGCGCTTTCTGGAATATTTCAGGAGGCGCCGATTTTTTGATGGCGATAATAAAAGCGAGTGTGACGATTTGAAGGAAAAGTCCTTTACCCTGTTACTGGAGTCCGTGGAATGCCGGTTGCGCAGCGGCGATCTCAGTGTTGGCGACAGATTGCCGGGCGAACGCGTCCTAGCTGAGCAGTACGGTATTTCGCGCGCGTCCGTGCGTGAGGCCTTACGAGTGCTGGATGCGGTAGGGCTGATTCGCAGCGGTGTGGGATCCGGGCCGAAGTCCGGTGCTGTGGTTATTTCAGAGCCTTCTGCCGCTTTGGGATGGGCTATTCGTATGCATATTGCCACTCAGTCGCTACCGGTTATAGACGTCATCAACACGCGTCTGCACCTTGAAGGCCCTGCCATTATTGAGGCCGCCCAGGCACCTGACTCGCCAGAACGCGACGCGGCTTTAGATCGGGCACGCGACTACCTGAACGAGATGGCTTCGCCAACCATCAGCGATGACCGTTTTCACTGTTGCGACACCCGTTTTCATTTTGAGATTGCTGCGCTGGGCAGCAATCTCGTGATGAAAACCGTGATTGATTCTTTGCGTCTTGCCACAATTAGCTATGTGCAAGAAGCCGTACCTCGTCTTGATGATTGGGTGTCTGTCAAAGAAGAGCTGCAAAAGCAGCATCACGGAATTTTGGATGCGGTAGTAAAGCGTCGCGGGAATGACGCCCGCCAGTTGCTCGAAGAGCACATCATGTGGTTCTACAAAAAATCACTCAAATTTTAAGACCGCGAGGGGTGAGTTATCGTTCAAAAATCAGGGTTTTTGAACGATAACTGACCCCTCGCGGGTATGAGAAAAGAGTTATGCGCTGAACTTTTCTCCGGTCAGACGCTCGTATGCTTCAACGTAGCGCTGACGGGTCTTTTCAACAATATCCTCGGGCGCTTGAGGCAGTGCTGAGTGGCCGTCCCAGCCCGATGCGTCTGACTTTAGCCAGTCACGGATGAACTGCTTGTCAAAGCTTGCCTGCGACTTACCGGGTTCCCACGCTTCTGCATCCCAGAAGCGAGATGAATCAGGGGTAAGAACTTCATCGCCTAAGGTGATTTCACCGCGGTAGGAATCCAAGCCGAACTCAACCTTAGTATCAGCCAGAATGATACCGCGTTCGCGAGCGATTTTTTCAGCGGTTGAGTAAACGTGCAGGGTGAGTTCGGTGAGGCGCTCACCGATGGGCTGTCCCACCTGCGCGTACATTTCTTCGTAGGTGATGGGCTCGTCGTGTTCACCCACTTCTGCCTTACCTGTGGGGGTAAACAGCGGGGTCTCTAGGCGTGAACCGTCAACCAGTCCATCAGGAAGCGGGTGGCCGTAGACTTCACCGGTCTTCTTGTACTCGGCCAGACCAGAACCGGTCAGGTAACCGCGCGCAATGCACTCAATCGGGAACATGTTCAACGACTTGCAGATCATCGCGCGGCCTGCGACTTCTTCGGGCACGTCGGTTGAAAGCACGTGGTTGGGAACGTCTTTCAGCTGATCGAACCACCACAGCGACATCTGGGTAAGGATCTTGCCCTTGTCGGGGATAGCGGTGGGCAGAACCTTATCGAACGCGCTAATGCGGTCGGATGCGACAACCATAACAGAGCCGGCGCGCAACTCGGCGTCGTCGTCAATGACGGTGCCGGTTGCTTCAAGGCGGTCTTCGTTGGGTACGTAGAGATCGCGTACTTTGCCGGAATAGATGTGCTTCCAGCCTGCGATCTCGATGGACTGATTGTGGGGCATGGGGTTTCTCCTGAAAATGATGTTTTGGTGCGGGGAATCAAAAGGTGGCTTCAAGCATGAGCCTGAAGCCACCGGGTGCAAAGTTTTATGAGTCTGCTGACGGTACAGTGATGCGGTTTTCAGCCGCTGCCAGTGCTATGTCCTTACGGTACTGAGCGCCGTCCCATGAGATAGCGTCAATACCCTTGTAGGCGAGCTCGCGCGCGGATGCGAGGTCATCACCGAGCGCTACAACTGCCAGGACGCGTCCGCCTGCGGTGATGATTTCGCCGTCTTTTTCTGCGGTGCCAGCGTGAGCAACGTGAACACCATCCAACGCGTTAGCGGCATCAAGGCCCGAGATAACATCGCCCTTGCGGGGAGTATCGGGGTAGTTTTCCGCTGCCATGACAACATCAACAGCGGTGCGCAGGTCCCAGTCGAGGGCGATATCTTCTGCCAGCTCGTTCTTAGCAGCAGCCATGAGCAACTGGCCCAGTCCGGTGCGCAGGCGAGCCAGAACAGCCTGAGTTTCGGGGTCGCCAAAACGAGCGTTGAACTCGATGACGCGAACGCCGCGCTTGGTCACAGCAAGACCGCAGAACAGTACACCGACAAAGGGGGTGCCGCGTCGAGCCATTTCAGTGATGGTGGGTCGAGCTACGCGTTCAACAACTTCTTCGACAAAGCCTTCGGGTAGCCACGGGAGCGGGGTGTATGCACCCATGCCACCGGTGTTAGGGCCTTCGTCGTTATCAAAGATGCGCTTGAAGTCCTGCGCCGGTGACAGCGGAAGGACGTTAGTGCCATCACAGAGCACAAAGAGAGAAACCTCGGGGCCGTCTAGGTATTCTTCGATGACAACAGAGCCACCAGCTGCAAAGCAAGCGTTGGCATGAGCGGTTGCGGCATCGCGATCTTCAGTCACCACAACGCCCTTGCCGGCTGCCAGACCGTCGTCCTTCACCACATAGGGCGCGCCAAAAGCATCCAGCGCAGCGATTGCTTCTTCTTCGGTGGTTGCAACGTGTGCGAGCGCAGTGGGAACCTCAGCCGCCGCCATGATTTCTTTGGCAAATGCCTTAGAACCTTCAAGAGTTGCTGCTGCTTTGGATGGGCCGAAGACAGCAAAGCCGGCGTCTCGCAGTGCGTCTGATACGCCAGCTACAAGCGGAGCCTCGGGGCCAACAACCACAAGATCTACCGCGAGTTCTTGAGCAATTTTGGTTGCCTCTTGGGGGTTGTTAGCGTCGATTGCGTGGGTGGTTACGTCCTGAGCAATACCTGCGTTGCCGGGTGCCGCATGCACCTCGGTGACCGCTGAATCTGCTTTAAGTGCTCGGATAATTGCGTGTTCTCGCCCGCCGGGGCCAAGTACCAAAACCTTCATTTTTCTAGGCTACCGGGTGGGGTCACGATTTAGTAACTTTTGCACGCCGCGAGTGTGGATTTATCCCCTTAAAATCGGGCTGGATGCGCTCGGTGTGACGCCGGGAGCACCCGGCATGAAGCCATTGGGATTTAGGGGCTGGGCTGATAAGTTCTGCTCTTTGGTTTTGTCAGTGACAAAGCGCACCCACAAACTGTTTGCAGTTTCTGCATAATTGCAGTTACTGTAAATACATGCTTAAACCACCGTCCCACACCCTCGACAAACGCAGAGCGCGCACTCTTGCTACGCGCACAGCAATCTTGGATGCGGCAGAAGCTCTCGTCACCGAAGACGGTATCGGGGCACTCACCACCAAGGCGCTGGTTGAAAAAGCAGGCGTCTCAGAACGCACCATCTTCAACCACTTCAGCCATATCGATCACATCCTCATTGCTCGAATTACCGAGTATATAACCCCACTCTTCAACTCGGACTGCTTTTCACACGAAGAACAACTCCACGTTGAAAAGGTAGAAGATCTGCCCGATGCAATCGAAGCAAAGTTCTTAGCGAGCATCCTTGAACCCGAGGTGCAAAGCGCGCTCAATAAGTACTTCACGCTGGCCTCGGCAATGGCTCAGCAGAACCATCGGCTCTTAGCAGAGAACATTTTCCAGTTGCTGATGCGTGCATCGGTCGTCGGAATGGAACGCCTTGAAAAAGAGTTCCCCCAACTCACAGTGGATCAGCGCTACAAAATCGGCATTTACCTGCACAACCTCACCTTCGCGCTGGGAGCTGGTTTTGGCCGCGGAGGTGAAACCCTCTGCGATACCGACAACCCCCTTTCAATGCCGGATATCGAAGAGTTCATCCCGCATTTCAAGTGGGCGATCCAGCAGGTCAACCAGGGTAAACCCACCCTGTAAACCCAAGTTTTTAACTACAAGTACACGAAGAAACTAGATACTCAATGGCTAAATTCTTATACAAGATCGGCGACTTCGCAGCTCGCCGTGCCTGGGCAGTGGTACTTATCTGGGCTCTCATCCTCGCCGGTATCGGCGGCGCTTTCGCGGCGTTCAAGGGTGAGACCACCGATGAAATCACAATTCCGGGCACCGAAGCTGCACTCGTCCAGGAGCAGCTCAAAGACGTCTTTGATATGGACGCCAACTCCGCCAATGGTAAGGTCATCGTTCAGACTGAAGACGGCTCCGCCTTCACCGATGAGCAGAAGAAAGCTGTAGCAGACGCCGCCACACAGACAGGCAACATCGATGGCGTCACCAGCGTCAGCGATCCTTTTGCAACCCAGCAGCAGATGGTTGACGGTCAAAAGCAGCTGGATGAAGCCCAGGCAAAGATTGACCAGGGCCGCACCGAGACCGCTAACGGCGAAAAGCAGCTGGATGAAGCCCAGGCGAAAATTGATGAAACCCGCGCAAAGTTTGAAGCTGGCGAAGCTCCTCAAGAAGCGTGGGATGAGTTCAATAAGAACCAGGACGAGCTGAATAAAAACCGTGATGAGCTGAATCAAAAGCAGAACGAGCTCGACGCTAAAAAGCAGGAGCTTGAGGACGGTAAGACTCAGCTAGAGGACGCTCAGCGTCAGGCTGATGAAGGCCGCAAGCAGCTTGAAGAAGCTAACGCACCCCAAGAGGCGTACGCAGAGGTAGACGCTACACAGCAGGAAATCGATGCTAAGCGCGCTGAACTTGAAGCCGGTCAGCAGCAGATTGACGACGGCCAGAAGCAGCTCGATGAGGGCAAGCAGAAGCTGGACGATGGTCAGAAGCAGCTGGATCAGGCTCGCGAGCAGCTAGAGAACTTTGTTCCCACTGAGGAACAGTGGGCTGAGCTGGATGCTGGTCAGACTGAGATTGACCAGAACCGCGAGAAGCTTGAGGCCGGTAAGACTGAGCTGGATAACGGCCAGAAAGAGATTGACCGCAACAAGGCTCTGATGGATATGTCATCTGACGCCGTCATGGTCAATGATGATTCTTCTACCGGTGTTGTAGGCGTAACCTTTGACGCCAAGGTAGGATCTGTTCCCGCCGAGACTCTCAGCGATGCACGTTCCTCATTCGACACTCTGTCTGATGCTGGTCTCAAGGTTAGCTACGACCAGAACATGGAAGAGCAGATGCCGAATATGAAGCCCACGGGCGAAATCATCGGTATTCTGATTGCACTGATTATTCTTGTGATTATGCTCGGCTCTATGGTCGCAGCTGGTCTGCCGATTCTGATGGCTATCGTTGGTGTTGGCGCTGCAACCCTGGGCACTTTGGCTCTCTCAGGCGCCGTTGAGATGACCTCAACCACCCCGACCTTGGGCACCATGCTGGGTCTGGCTGTTGGCATCGACTACACCCTGTTCATTCTCAACCGCCACCGCAACAACCTTGCCAAGGGCATGCCCATGCGCAAGTCCATCGCAATGGCAGTGGGAACCTCAGGTAGCGCAGTTGTCTTCGCCGGCATCACCGTCATTATCGCTCTGCTTGCGCTGAACGTTGTGGGCATTCCTTTCCTCTCGGTTATGGGTAACGCCGCAGCATTCGCAGTCTTCATGGCGGTAGCCGTTGCTATCACGCTGGGCCCCGCCGTCCTGTCGCTGGCAGGACGCCGCATCGTCAGCAAGAAGCGCTGGGCAGAAATTCAGCGTCACAATGCAGACCGCGAAAACTACACCGCGGCCGAGCTCGAAGAAGCTCATGTAGCTGCGCAGGCTCGCGAAGAAAAGCCGACCGGCTGGCTGAAGTTCATCCTGAAGTCACCGATTGCCACTATTCTCGCGTCCATCGCGTTACTCGGCTTGGTAGCGGTACCGGTTGCGTCCATGCGGCTCGGTCTACCCGATGCAACCAGCGAATCGCAGGACTCCACCGCCTACACCTCATACGTCACCCTTGCAGACGAATTTGGTGAAGGCGTCAACGGCCCGATTGTTGCAGCAGCAGATTTGCCCGACGGCACCACCGCTGAACAGGCTAAGGACCTGCAGGTTTCAGTAGCCCAAGAATTGGCACAGCAGCCCAACGTTGATGCAGTTATTCCCGCAAAGATTGCTGATGACAACTCCATGCTGCTCTACCAGATCACGCCCACAGAAGGCCCCAACGCGGAGTCGACCACCGAGCTCGTGCACAACCTGCGCGATCTCAAGGTCTCATCAGACAACGGTGACATCACCTTCGGCGTAACCGGCCAGACCGCAATGGCAGTCGATATCTCTGAGAACCTCTTCAAGGTTCTGCCGATTTACGTTGGCATTGTGATGGGTCTGTCACTCATCGTGCTGATTCTGGTCTTCCGCTCCATTCTGGTGCCGCTCACTGCAACCATCGGCTTCCTCTTCTCACTGCTGGCATCGCTCGGCGCAGCCACCGCGATCTTCCAGTGGGGTTGGATGGGCTTACTCTTCGGCGTGCACACCCCCGGACCGATCCTCGCGTTCCTGCCGATTCTGGCAGTGGGCATCCTCTTCGGCCTCGCTATGGACTACCAGGTCTTCTTGGTCTCAGGCATGCGCGAAGCCTACGCCCACGGACGCGACGCTAAGAAGTCAGTTATCATCGGCTTCAACCACAATTCCAAGGTTGTGGTGGCAGCTGCACTGATTATGACCGGCGTCTTCCTCGGCTTCGTCTTCTCAGGTGAAGCGATGATCGCGTCCATCGGTTTCGCGCTGGCGGCAGGCGTCCTCTTCGATGCTTTTATCGTCCGCATGACGCTGATTCCCGCGCTCATGTATCTGCTCGGCAAAAAGGCATGGTGGTTCCCGAAGTGGCTCGATAAGATCATTCCCGATCTCGATGTCGAGGGCACCAAGCTCGAAGAAGAAGCTGAACGCGAAAACGCAGCGGATGCTACTTACCCCGCAGGTGGTAAGCACCTCACCGGTGAGTCTGCAACCGATGAGCCTAACGGTTCAGTACGCGCCTAAGCATCAGCTCCTCAGCTAGAAAGCTCTAGCTGAAACCGAATTGAAAGCGTCCGTCCACCTTATACAAAGGTGGACGGACGCTTTTCTATCTCCCTCAATTCTCTAGACCTCGCAAGAACACGCCGCGTGCCGGCATCCTGTGAGTTGCGCTGTTACCGAATCTGCAAATCATCAAATGCGCTTTTGAACACCGCTCGTGGAATACTGGTTTTATGCAGACTTTTACCCCCGAATCAGCCGTAGAACTTGCCACCGTAGAACGTAGCGGTTTCGTTGAGTCCCGCCATGTGGGGTCAGCCATTGTTATGGCACCGGATGGTTCGGTGGCACTTGCTGTGGGAGATATTGAGACGCCGATTTTTCCGCGTTCCACGCTCAAACCCTTTCAGACTATTGCCTCAATGAACGCCGGAGCCGAGCTTCAGGGCGCGCAAATCGCACTCGCATCCGGCTCTCACACCGGCTCTTTTGAGCACATGAAAATTGCTCAGGCGATTTTAGAAGAAGCCTCCCTCACCGCCGGTGCCCTTCAGTGCCCGCCTGCGTGGCCAGCCGATGAGCCGAGCTTCCACGCCCTATTGCGCGCCGGTCATGACAAGCAGCGTTTGGCTTTTAACTGCTCCGGTAAGCATGCAGCATTTCTCTGGGGATGCGTAAAAAGCGGGTGGGACACCGCGTCCTACCTTTCGCCAGAGCACCCCTTGCAGAAACTAGTTCTAGAAACCATTGCGGAGTTCGCCGGCGAGCCAGTTGCACACGTTGGCGTTGATGGATGCGGCGCTCCTCTGGCAGCAGTTTCGCTGACGGGACTGGCGAGGGCTTATTCAACTCTTGGCGCAGGTATTGAGAATATTCGCGCTGATGCTCGCGTGGCAACCGTTGCCACCGCAATGGTGGACTACCCCGAGTATGTGCAGGGCCCTGGCAAGACTAATACTGTGATGAGCGAGCAGCTGGACGGCATCGTCAAGGGCGGCGCTGAAGGCGTGCTGTGCATCGGGTTGCGTTCTGGCGCATCAGTGGCTGTAAAGATGCTGGATGGTTCATCGCGTCCCACTGCACTGGTTGCCCTAGAGCTACTGGCGCGCGCGGGCTTTGTGGAACGGTCTGAGGCGGATCGTATTGCTTGCATCGTCATGCGCCCGGTACTCGGTGGCTCGCAGGCAGTCGGTGAGATTCGCCTGGGCTCAGCGTTCGATGAGCTGGAGGTGGGCTAGTGGCAATTAAGCGCAAGGTACCTATGGACGATGGTGTTGCCGCTGTCCACGCTGTTCGTGCAGCACTGAAAAGCGAGGACGCGGCGACCTCTTTTGCTGAGCTATCGCGTCCTGTGCGTGCTACTGCCGTCAGGTTTTTGCTGGAGGAGCTTGCCACTTTAGCGCCGGGCAACTCGGTGGAAGTGCGTGTGCCGCCCTTTGGCGTCACGCAGTGTGTGGAGGGCCCGCGTCATACGCGCGGCACTCCCCCGAATGTTGTGGAGACTGACGCTTTGACGTGGTGCTCACTGGCTTTAGGCACTATAAGCTGGCAGGACGCGAGCGCGAAAGTCTCGGCATCGGGCTTGCGAAGTGACCTGAGCGATTTTTTGCCGGTGATTTAGCTACTCAGGTAAAAAGTTACCCGGTTTCGTGCTTTGTACCTGATTTTCTCGGGTAACTTGCACAAAACCGGGTAAATTTTAGCCAGGCTCGTCTTTTGTTGCCTCCGGCGGCTTGTCTCTCACAGCTCATCTGAGTACTTCTGCGCTGATTTCTGCAGAGCGCGCACACCGATGAACATGAGAATCATCGATCCCAGGCTAAACACCGAAAACAGCACCTTACCTATCGGCTGCCCGGTTCCGCTCAGAAGCCAGAAGACCAACATCATGAGCGTCACGCCGAGGGCAAAAAGAATATAGAAAATGCGGAACTTGTTGTACATTTTCTGCCAGCCTCGTTTACCTAAGTCGCCGGCTGCCACCTGAATTTGGGTGGTGTTCTTGACGATCGGTGCGGTAGACATCAGCAACGGGATGAGAGGAAACAAGCTGGCAAAAAGGCTGTCGGTATGAAGATCTCCCGGTGTTGTGAGGAAGGCCCGCGCAACTGCGCTCAACACAACGACGGCCGCAACGAGCAGTCGTAGCCTGCGAATATGCGCCGGTGCTGGTTCAGCGTCGGGACGCGCATAAGTACCTTTTGGGTCGTTCGCTTCCCACGGGTTGAGGTCCAGTGGCCCATCGCGTTCGAAGGGCTCTTGAGGTGATTCAGGTTCATGTGATGCGTGGCTCATATGTTCAATGTACCGCTAACTTTTCCCTTTTAACTCGCGAGAGGGGATTTGTGTTGCACTTTTTACCTGAAAAGTGCAACACAAATCCCCTCTCGCGCATCGTCAAAGCTAAGAGCAAGATCCACCCGCATCCCAGATGCCTGGCGCTACGCTCACCTGTTATCCTTGTATGCATGAGCACTTCGCCCACTAATTCCTCTGCGCCAGCATCCGTTTCTGCGGAGAACTCTGCGCAGGCGTCCTCATCATCCCGCCCCGCAACACAGGGCGCATCTGAGCGCACCGTCAGCTACCGTGTGGCACCGTCCATCGCGGCATTCATTATCACCGGTGTGCTTCTCGGTCTCATCGCAGCATTTTTGCTTACCTGGTTTGATCCAGGGTCAGAAAAATACACGTTCTCCGCAATTTTCGGAGTCATGGCTTTCGTGTGTTGCACTATCGGCGCAACTCTTGGCGCACTCTTGGCGCTCGTGCTCGACAAAATTTCTCTCAAGCGCGCACGAACCTACCGCGCCGTACCCGAAGACTAAGCATCAGCCTCGTCGTACCCCTACGCCGAGGCTTTTTGTTTTAATAGATTCTTCCGCGTAGTCACGTAAGCTCATGACGCTACGTGTCACGGCTCAAGTGGCTACACGGCAACACCGGCAACAGCCGGTACACTCAATCATGAGCTGTAGAACACTTCACCTTCTTACTGAGGAGGAAAGAAAGTTCTCACGTCTAGTTCAAAATCTGCACCCCAACAGCGAAAAGATGGCAACAATTGGCTCGTCCTGATGGAAAACTCTCCCTCGACCTTGACCCTATTGACCACGGCCCCAAAGATGAATGCGGCGTCTTTGGCGTGTGGGCACCCGGTGAAGACGTTGCGAAACTGACCTACTACGGTCTGTACGCTCTTCAGCATCGAGGCCAGGAATCTGCGGGTATTGCAACCAGCAACGGTGGCAACATCAGCATCTACAAAGACATGGGTCTTGTGTCTCAGGTTTTTGATGAATCAACACTCAATGTATTGACCGGTCACATGGCTATCGGTCACTGCCGTTACTCCACGACCGGCGCTTCGCACTGGGCTAATGCACAGCCGACGCTTGGCGCTACCCCGCACGGCACCCTGGCACTTGCGCACAACGGTAACATCACCAACTCTGCTGAGCTTTACGAGCGCGTTCTTGAAAAGAATGGTGGCGAGGCTCCTACTCGTGGTGAGATTGCGCAGGGTAACACCACCGATACCGCGCTGGTAACCTCGCTTCTGGCTGAGCACGATTTTGACTCTCTTGAAGAAGCAATGCTCGACTTGTTGCCCATTCTCAAAGGCGCTTTCTGCTTGACCTTCATGGACGAAAACACCCTGTACGCAGCCCGTGACCCGCAGGGTATTCGCCCTTTGGTTCTGGGACGTTTGGAGCGCGGCTGGGTTGTCGCATCCGAAACCGCGGCACTCGATATTGTGGGCGCGTCCTACGTTCGTGAAGTTGAGCCCGGTGAGTTTATTACCATCGATGAGGACGGTCTGCGCACCCAGCGTTTTGCTGAGGCTAAGCCTGCCGGATGCGTGTTCGAGTACGTGTACTTGGCTCGTCCTGATACCACCATTAGCGGACGCAGCGTTTATGAGTCCCGCGTTGAGATGGGACGCCAGTTGGCGCGTGAGCACCATGTAGAAGCTGATTTGGTCATGCCCACTCCCGAATCAGGTACCCCGGCAGCTATTGGTTACGCCGAAGAATCAGGTATTCCTTTCGGTAACGGCGTTGTGAAGAACGCGTATGTTGGCCGTACCTTTATCCAACCGTCACAGACTATCCGTCAGCTGGGCATCCGTCTCAAGCTCAACCCGCTCAAGTCTGTGATTGCGGGCAAGCGTCTGGTTGTTATTGATGACTCCATTGTTCGCGGCAACACCCAGCGCGCGATGGTGCGCATGTTGCGCGAAGCCGGCGCTAAAGAGGTACACGTTCGTATCTCTTCACCGCCTGTTAAGTGGCCCTGCTTCTACGGCATTGACTTTGCATCCCGTTCAGAGCTGATCGCTAACGGCCTGGCAATCGATGAAATTCGTGAGTCGCTGGGCGCAGATTCGCTGGGTTACATCTCAGAAGACGGCATGATTGCCGCTACCGAGCAGCCCCGCGAGAACCTGTGCACCGCGTGCTTCACCGGCAAATACCCGGTAGAAATTCCGACGCACGAGCGTGGCAAGAACGTTTTTGATGGCGATAAGGCAGGTGGTCCTCTCTCAGGCACCGCCGCTGAGGTCACTGTCGAGCGTCCGCTACCGCACAAGCCCGAGCACGCTCACGCGGTTTCAATCGATACCCGCCCCGGAACCGAGGCTCTTGAAGACAAGGTGCACGAGGCAGGGGTAGAAGAACAAGAAGAGCACGGTTCCTGCGATCCGGGCCCTGATTCAGACCTTGAGTCACTGGTTCTTCCCGAAGACAAACGCTAACTACCACCCACCACATTTCAAAGGAACTATTAGTAATGACTGAAAACTCAAACGCTGTAACCTACGCGGGTGCAGGTGTTGATGTTGAAGCCGGCGACCGCGCAGTAGAGCTGATGAAAGACGCTATCAAGGCGACCCACGGTACCGGTGTTGTTGGTGGCGTAGGCGGCTTTGCGGGCCTCTTTGATCTCACCGCGCTGAAGGAATACAAGAAGCCTTACCTGGCTACTTCAACCGACGGTGTGGGCACTAAGGTTGCTATCGCGCAGAAGCTCGATATCCACCACACTATCGGCCAGGATTTGGTGGGCATGGTGGTTGATGACATCGTTGTCACCGGTGCTAAGCCCCTGTTCATGACCGACTACATTGCAACCGGCAAGGTTGTGCCCGAGCGCATCGCTGATATCGTTCGCGGCGTTGCAGAAGGTTGCTCTTTGGCAGGTACCGCGCTGGTCGGTGGAGAGACCGCTGAGCATCCCGGTCTTTTGGCTGAGGACGAGTACGACGTAGCTGGTGCTGCTACCGGCATCGTTGAGGCTGACGAGTTGCTTGGCCCCGAGCGCGTGCACGAAGGCGATGTTCTGATCGCTATGGCATCCTCCGGCATCCACTCCAACGGCTACTCGCTGGTTCGCAAGGTACTTTCTGTTGCTGGCTGGGATTACGAGCGCCATGTTGAAGACTTTGACCGTTCCATCGGCGAAGAGCTGCTCGTTCCCACCCGCATCTACACCGCTGACTGCCTCGATCTTATTGAAGCTTTCCCAGTCAACGGTGAAGACGGTCAGACCGGTTCAGGTATCCGCGGCTTCTCGCACGTCACCGGTGGTGGCCTGGCAGCTAACCTGGCTCGCGTCCTGCCCCAGGGCACTGTTGGTCTTGTTGACCGCTCGACCTGGGAAATCCCGGCAATCTTCAAGCTGATTGGTGATCTCGGTTCAGTACCTCAGGCTGACCTTGAGCGCACCCTGAACTTGGGGGTTGGCATGATCGCTGTTGTTGATCCTTCAGTTGCAGATGCTGCTGTTGAGCGCCTCAACAAGCGTGGTTTGCCCTCATGGATTTTGGGCACTGTTGAGGCTGATAACGGTGAGCACAAGAATAACTCTGACTACGTTCAGGGTGCTAAGGGCGTAGACGGCGGCGCTGCAGTGCTGCTCAACCAGTACAAGTAACCCCTTTCGCCGCTCAAAAGTATGAAAGCCCCGCTGACACCATTGTCAGCGGGGCTTTCACGTTTTTAGAGGGGATAAACGCTCACCTTGATACGTTGGTGCTCAGGCTGCTGCGCAAGCTTCTTTGGCTTTGCCTGCACCGAGGATGCGGCGCTGAAGACCCAGCGTTTTTGTACGGCGAAGCTGACCGGGATGAGGGTAAGTTCTACCAGGATTTTTGCAACGAGCAGGTGAATACCAGCCCAGGTAAGAGCCTCGAGCAGGCCAGCGTTCAGGGCAAGTAGCATTAGCGCTAGAACGCTGTACCGCACCACCGATGAGCGTGTGTTGGGACGCTTGCCGCCGTCGTGCATCGCCCAACGATTGATGGCGAAGTTGATGCTGGCAGAGAAGATACGCGCACCCACAACAGCCGCAATAATGTTCAGACCGCACGAAACCAAAAAGAGTAGCGCCAGGGTATCGGTAATAAAACCGGCAAAGGACGCGGCGAGGAAGATAATCAGCGGAGCATAGATTCGCAGCGAGTCTCGTACGGGGCGAAAATGGCTGGTGGGATTGCCCGGCTCGTAGACCTTCACGATGGGTACTTGATCGAGCACAATATCGGTACGGGTGACTCGCAGCAGGGTGCTGAACTCGTACTCGTAGCGGTTACCGGGAACGCTAATCACCCAGTCGAGCACGTCGGGAGTAAAACCGCGCAGGCCTGTCTGCGTATCGGCTATTTTGTGTCCTGTTGCAAGGGCGAAAAAACCAATGGTTGCGGTGTTTCCGATGCGCGAGCGCAAGGGTACCTTTTGTCCCTTTGTTTTCTGGTCGTCGAGGGTGCGTACGCCCAGCACGATGGCGCTGGTTCCTATGAGTTTGTAGCTTTCCGTTGCCGCCCCCACCGTCAGGATGTCGGCAGGAAGGTGCTGGCCGTCAGCATCCGCGGTGACGACGCTTTGACCGGGATGATGTAGCTGTACCCACTCGAACCCAGCCCGCAGTGCCCCGCCTTTGCCCCGATTTTCAGGTAGTTCAAGCACCGTCACGGGGGTTCTTGCGGTGTTTCGAACGCGGTCAAAGATCGGCGCGAATTCAGCGCCTGATCCATCGTCAATGACCAAAAGTTCGATGCAGGCGCCTCTGCTCTGCGCTTCATCGGCAAGTTCGGTGCACAGCGCTACCAATGAATGGTCTGGTTTGTAGGCTGGGATCATAATAATCATGGGTTTTCCCTCCGGCTTCTTTAGGCTACTGAGCCAGCGATATAGAGGATGTCTGAGGTGCCGCGTTCTTCGCCCTTGCCCAGGGGGTTGTTGACGAGCGAGCCGTTGAACACCATGACGGATGAGCCGCCGCCATCGATGTTGTACCCGGTGGTGCATCCGAGGTCTTTGAGCATCTGTGCCAGTTCGGGCATGGTTGCGCCGCGCGAATAGCCTTCTGAGCGGCCGTCCACCACTAAGAAGATGAGGTGGTTTTTGTCTTTGACGCCGATAGCTGTGCGGGGCTGCTCGCCCTGGATTGAGTGGTTACCAAAGTTGGTGTCGACCTCTACTGAATCGATACCGTCGATAATTTCACCGTTGTTCAGCAGCGACGGACCGAAGGAGAGGGTGTTCCATACGCCTTCATCGACCAGAGTCTGAGCTGAGGTGGTGGTTTCGTCGTAGACCTTTACGGTGCCATCCTTATAGAAGGCGAGGCCTTCACGCGCCGGTGAGTCACGGTAGACCACGCCGTTGCGCACCACGATGCCGGTCTCTCTGAATCCGTAGTAGTCACCGTTGACAGCCCAGATTCCGTTGTGCTCAGAGGCGATGCTTGAGGGTACGTCGATGATGTTGAGACCAAACTGGTTATTGGCAAAAGCGGAGCGCAGCAGTGTTTGGTCATCGAGAATGATTTCTGCGGAATACGCTGTGATTTGATCGCTACCGCTACCCGTCACGATGGTGTTGAGGGTAATTGATCCCTGATCAGCGGTGAGACCGTTTTCAGTGAGTGCTACGCCGGTAAGCTCGGTGCTGGACGCGGTTGCTGAGGTAGTAACCGATGCCTGCTGCGCTTCGTAGGCTGCAACGTCTGAGATTTCGGTGTGCTCGGCGAGGTATCGGTTATAAGCCCAGCCGCCACCCACACCGGCGACGCCCAGTACACCGAGTCCGCCAAATAAAGCGGTGCGACGAGTGGTCTTTTTCTGCCACAAACCTTTCTTGGCGCCTGCGGCCTGTGATCCGGATGAGGGCTGTTCGGCTGCTGGATGCGCGTTTGAGGGGGTCTGTGAAGGGTCTGAGAAGTTGTTCTGCGAAGTCATATCTATAGATTCGCGGGGCAACCCATGTCTGACACTAGATAAACCTATGTTTCAACTGTGTAAGCGCGTCCTGAACCAGAACTGTGCATTGGCTACCCTATTTTCTGCAGAATCCCGTGATACCCCACTTTTACTGACTGTGAACGGAGTAGCGTTCGAGAAGACAAATGCCCTCATACTGAAAGGTTTTATCGTGGCTGAGAACATTATTCGTCAAGCAGATGTCATTATTGCCGGTGCTGGAATCGGCGGTTTAACTGCAGCTCTCGCTCTTCACGAGCACGGTATCAACGCGTTGGTGCTTGAAAGCACTCGTGAGCCCAAACCTTTGGGCGTGGGCATCAATCTTCAGCTGCAAGCCGCGGATGCTCTCACCGAGATGAACCTGCGTGAGCAACTAGAAAACATTGCAATCCCACCGCAGAATCTTTGTATATGACCACATCAGAAACGACCTTGGCGCATCGTCATTTTTCAGAAAATGAGCAGCAGTTCTCCGTTCATCGCGGCAAGTTACAGATGATGCTTTTCGACGCCGTGCAACAGCGTCTGCCCCAAGACAGCGTCCTGACAGGTCAGCAGGTTGAAAGCCTTACTGAAGATGCCGAACGCGTACTCGTTGAGGTCACCGACCGCCACCACGATGACCGCACGGTCACCTACGCCGCCAAGGTACTCATCGGTGCCGACGGAGTCCACTCCAAAGTGCGCAAGAATTTCCACCCGGACGCGAACACCAATAACTGGGAAGGTACCACCATGTTCCGCGGAACTTACCGCGCTCAAAAACCCTTCCTAACCGGACGTTCCATGGTTCTCGTTTACGGTGAAGATGCCAAACGATTTTTGACCTATCCTATCTCTCGCGAGGCAGAACAAGAAGGTCAGTCGCTCATCAACTGGGTTGCTATGGTCCCGCAGTCAAAAGGTAAGACGGTCAGCGAGAGAGAAACGCAGAACGTTCCTACCGACCCCAGCGATGTGCTCCCCTACTTCGATGATTGGGGCTTTGACTGGCTCGATATCAAGACCATGATTTCAGGAGCAGAAGATGTGCTGTCATATCCCATGGTTGACCGCGAACCGCTCGCCTCGTGGGGACAAGGACGCGTGACCCTCCTCGGTGACACCGCGCATCCGATGTACCCCATTGGCGCTAACGGTGGCTCGCAGGCTATTCGCGATGCCGTCACCTTAGCCACCTACATGGGCGACACGGCAGTAGACGGCGATTTGGTACAGGCACTTTGCAACTACGAGACAGAACGTATTCCCGCAACCACCACCGTCGTCGAGGCCAACCGCAAACTCAACCAGACCGAACGTAAACTCGCCAACCTCTCACAAGAAAAACTAGAAGAAATGGCGCACAACGGCCGCATGGACGAAATTCAAGAAGCCTACGCCCACGGCGACTTCGACAAGATTTAGAAGAGGGGTGAGGGGCTATTATCTCACCAGAAACAGCTGCAGCGAGCAGTCCCTCTCGCTTGGTTCGCTTCGCTCACAAAGCGATTCACGCCAGCCCCGATCCCAGCTCGCTGCTCACTGTCTCTGGCATGGAGGATAAGATTCCACCCGCATTTTAAGAAACTTTAACCCCGCACCGTGCACGGTGCGGGGTTATAAGTGAGGGTACGAGAAATAAACCCTATAAGGGGTTAGCTCTCATCTGAGTAATCGTCGGCGTACTTGTCAACGTACTCTGAATAATCATCGTCGTCATCATAGTAAGAAGATGACGGCTTACTGGAGTAACTACTCTTGGCATTACTCAGCTCGCGCTCAAGCGCGGAGTAATCGGTCTCGGGGCTGAAGTACTTCATCTCCCGAGCCTGCCGTGTTGCTTTAGCCTTCTGACGGCCGCGCCCCATGGCGTGACCCCCTCTTTATCCATCGCGTCCAGCTAAATGTGCGACGCACACACCTCTAGCCAGAATCCAGTTTATGTCTTTCGTCTGTTAAGGGTACATGGTTTTTTTCTTATATGCTCGCCCAGTTACGCTAAATTGCTATAAACCACAGTGAATTGGTGGGTTTCGTTGGGTTTTTAACTGTTTATTGCACTCTGAGCATACTTAAAAGACATCACCGTGCAGGCATTTGCTCTTTTTAAAGAGGCGAAGACCGCAGCTTCTCGCGGCGGTCTTCTTGTGCCTTCCCCTCACATATGAGCTACTGGCCTTTGTTTTGAAAGAGGCAGCTGCCTCCCTTACTGAGCGGTGTACTCGCCCAAAGTCTCGCCGTCCTTCACAATCTTGTAGGTATCGCCAGAAACCATGGACGCGGTGGAGAACAGGATCAGCTGCGCGCCCTTATCGCTGACGGTGTAGGTGGCTACCGTCTTTCCTGATGAGTCCTGCAGTTCCAGAACGTCACCGGTGCTCACCGTCGAGGCAAGATCGGTGGTTGAAACGTATGCCTGGCCGGTGGGAGCCACGAACATGTCTGCAGTACCGCCGGTCAGTAGGGTTCCGCCGCTGAGTACAAAGTCACCGGCTACGTCGGTTGAGCCGTTACCGCCCTGTGAAGGTCCGTTGACAGTCACAGTGCCGCCGGAAAGCTCGGCCGTACCGTTCGAGTCAAAGCCGTCGCCCTCAGCGGTAATGGTCAAAGCGCCGCCGGTTACGTGAATGTAGGCGTCCACGACCTCATCCATGCCGCCGCCGGGCATACCGCCGCCCATTTGACCGCCGGGTGCCTGACCCATGTCAGCGGGCATCTGGCCCATGTCTGCAGGTGCGCCGCCGCCTGCCTGCTGATCAGTTGTATTTGCTGCCTGGGTATCGGTAGCGGTGGAATCCGTAGAGGCGGTGTTTTCGTCCTCAGTGTCAGAGGTGGTATCAGCGACGGTTGCGTTGATGCCGTCGTCCGACGAGGTAATGGAGGTTTCGCCGCCGCTGACGGTGATGTACTGGCCTTCAATACCCTCTACCGAAGACTCAACGGTGAGCTTACCGCCAGCAATTTCAAGTTCCTTCTCGCTCTTGAAACCGTCGTCACCGGCGGTAATGGTCACGGTGCCGTTGGTCAGGCGAGTCCAGCCGCGCTCCTCGTCGGTGGCGTTCGTTGACTTGATGCCGTCCTGCTTGGCATCAACGGTGATAGTACCGTCTAGGATGTCCACGTAATCTTTACCGCGAATACCGTCATCGGCTGCGGTGACGTCATAGGTTCCGCTTGCGATCACCAGACCGTCGCTACTTGCGATGCCGTCACTGTAGTTACCGGTAACCTTCAGGGAGCCTTCACCTGCCAGCGTCAGGTCTGTCTTAGAGAACAGGGCAGCGCTGGGATCCTCTTCGCCGGTGGCTGCGTATTCTGAACCGTCGGTCACGGTGTTAGTGGTACCGGATTCTGTGTAGACGATGAGTTCATCGGCGCTCTGACCCACAATCGCGGCGCCGCCTTTGTTGGTGATTGACGCATTATCCAAAATCAGGCGTACCTGGTCTTGGTCCCCTGTGTTGACGACAACCTGACCGTCTTCAAGGGTTCCGGTGAGTCGGTAGTTGCCCGCGGCAGTGATGGTAATGACGCCGTTCTCAACGGTGACGCCGTCGGTTGCAGTGGGGTTTGAAAGATCAATAGTTTTCTCGGTGGATGAGTCCCAGCTGAGATCGTCTTCGCTGTAGTGGGTGTCGTAAGAAATTGCGCTGGCGGTAGTTGCGGTCTGTGACTCTGAGGCGCTTGCGCTAGCCGTTGCCGATGCACTGGTTGAGCTGCTGACGGTGCTGGTGCTTGACGCGTTCGTAGTGTTTGCGGAGCAGCCTGCGAGCGCGAGGGACGCCATGAGGGCTACTGAGGTTGCTGCTTTGCTGATTTTAGTGGAGAACTTCATGATGTTTTCTTTCGGTTGAGGCGGGGTTTTGAAATTTTGGGTCGTGCTGTAAGGACGCGGGTGTTTAGGCGGCTTTCGCTACGACGGCTTGTTCGCGGGGTACCAGTTGCATGGAACGCGCGATGGTGCGGTGCCATTTGTTGGAGGGAAGGTAAGGGTTGAGTGCTGCCATTCCGGTGGCGAATTTAGAGATTTTGGTGGGTCGCACTCCCCCGCGCCAGAGCATTTTATCGGCGATCGAGGGGGCTGTTCCCGATTTGGTTTCGATGATGACCATGCCCGGTGCCGTGTATTCGGTACCTTCCCTGTAGGGCAGGTGTGAGCTCAGTGCGAACTCGCTCATGGGCGTCCACGTGAGTGAAGTGTCGATGGTCATGCGGGCGTCGATGGGGTTGTTCGCTGATTCAGGGAGGAAAACAGTGGTGCGGCGGTATCCGGTGGTCAGCACGGGTGAGAAGCGTGAGGGGTCTTCATCGAGCAGTCCGGTCAGCGATTCGCCCACGTAGGCGAGGCCTTCAGCGTTGAGCCGGGCTCGATCTCGCGTCGGGTATTCGATGCGTTCTTTGACCGTGACCGCGCGGGCGCCTTCGGTTTTTACCTCCAGGTAGGTGGCACCTGTATCAAGGTAGCTACGCGTGCGCACCTTATAACGGTTGCGCCTGCCCAAGGCCGCCAGCATGTAACTTGAGAGCTTGGGGGTGTCGAAGTAAACCGAGTCGTAGGCGAACTCTCGTACACCATTGATTTCAAGTACCTGCGCGTTAGCTGGCAGTTCTTGCAGGATGCGTGAGGCGGTCAGCGCATCCACAATGTACTTGCGGTCGATGCGGGTTTGCATAGCTGCCTTGGCGTTGAGTTCTTCGAGCGAAATGCCCGTGCGGGTCTCAGGTAGAAGACTTTGCGGGTTTTGCGCTGATACGGGTGACAGGCTGTTCACGTGTTTTCTCGTTTCTGATAGCTGGCGTTGGGGCGGGTGTAAGGAGCTGAGAGATCAGTGGGAGGAGTGCACGGGGATGCGGCTGGTCAGCTCGGCAGCGGTATCGGGGACCAGTCCCTGCATTGAGCGGTTGGGGATTACCGCGTCCTTGGTGCTGTAGCGAATATCGACCAGAGTTTTGTCGTTGACGAGGTCGAGATCCAAGATGGTGACGGTTTCGATTGAGTAACCGAGTTTTTTGCCCAGGTAAGCTTTGAGGTCTTCGTCGTTGCTGATAGCGCGATCGACGGTGACGGTTTGCTGGCGCAGGGTTTTCATGACGGAGCGAGAATCGCTGATGCCCATAACTGCTAGGATGAGAACCATGAGGCCAAGCATGAGGCCGACAGGTTCTAGGCCGATTCCGGCGAGCAGGCCGATGGCGAGTGCGCAGAAGTAGTAGGCGACTTCGCGCTGATCAAGTTCGGTTGAGCGCAGTCGGATGATTGAAAGAACACCGAACAGTCCCATGCCCATGCCGGCGCTGGTGGCATCAGCGTTAGCGAGAGCCACAGTGACTGCGAAGACACCGACGTTGATGACGAGGTATGACACCACGAGGTCACGGCGCTTGTGGCGGGAGAGGTACATGGCGCACAAAAGTGCAATGGCGATGATATCGGCAAAAGCGACGAAGAGAATGTCGGTGGGGTTCATGCTTGGGTTCTTTCACGGTTGTTTGCGATTGATTGCATTAACTACTGTGAAAGTTCAAGCTGTGTTTACCCTATGTTTAACTTAGCCCTAACTTATGAGCCTTTAAGTCCCGCTTAAAAGGCAGCTTAAGAGAACCGGCGAGAAGGATTCTTTGCCGTCTGTGACCGTATTGCGAGAGCCTACCTAGCATTCGGTGAAGGATGCGAGTACCTACAAGAGCTCGTCGATGAGGTTTTCGAGGGCGCTACGGGCGTCGGTGCGCCACACATAGGTTGCTTTGTGGTCAGCGCGCGTGGGACCAGCATTGATAATGCCTACAGGCTTACCGGAACGCAGGGCATCCAGCACCAGCTTGTAACCGCTCATCACCGCGACCGAAGATCCCACAATCAGTAGCGAACGCGCATCCGCCAGCATCTGACGCATGTTTTCTTTACGCTCGACGGGTACGTTCTCGCCAAAATACACCACATTGGGTTTGAGTTTTTCTGAACCGCAGCTCAAGCATCCAACCATCTGAAAGTCAGCGATGAAAGAGTCGCTGAGATCGACATCGCCATCGGGGTTGACCTGAAGTTCCTGGTCGTTGAGGCGCTCAAGGTAGCCGGGGTTTGCGGCCTCTAACCGGTCATCGAGCGAGGTACGGTTTTCAATAAAACCGCAATCTAAACACTCAATTTTAGAAAGGTCGCCGTGCAGGGTTACCACGTTCTGGCTACCGGCAGCATTATGCAGACCGTCAACGTTTTGGGTAATGACGCCGCTCATCGCACCAGCTTCCTCAAGTTCAGCGAGCGCAAAATGCACGACGTTGGGCGCAGCCAGCTTCATCTGCCGCCAGCCCACGTACGAGCGCGCCCAGTAGCGGTGCCGGGCACCGGCGTCGTACTTAAACTCTTGGTAGGTCATGGGCCGATGACAGCGCAAAGACCCGTTAGGCCCGCGATAATCGGGAATGCCTGAATCAGTAGAAACACCCGCGCCTGTTAGCACCAGAACATTGCCGGTACGCAACATATCGGTAATTCCCGCGGACGCCTCAGCAGCATCCTGCACGAATCCGGCATCTTCAACGACGCGGGCAATCGAGCGCAGCGCCGCCGCGTGGGTAGCAGCGATGTCAGCGCGTTGAAGAGACTGTTCGTCAGCGTAGCGAATAGCAGAATGAGCGGAACCAGAGTTTGCGAAAGTTTCAGATGTACTGTGCACGTTTTCATTATGGCGCGTTTGCAGTGGCCTCGCACGGGTGTTTGCGCTGAGGGAAAGTTCCTTAAAGGTAGTAGCTCCCCCGTGCGCTGCACGAGGGAGCTACTGTTGAGATACCGGTTTAGCGGCTAGCGGTGACGGTCAGTCCGTCCATGGACACGTCGGGGTTGACGTCCACGGTCACGGTGTCACCGTCGCGTACTTCGCCAGCGAGAATTCCCTTAGCCAGGCGGTCGCCGATTTCGCGCTGAACCAAGCGGCGTAGCGGACGCGCACCGTAGCTCGGATCGTAACCGGCAAGTCCCAGCCATTCGATAGCGGCATCGGTGACATCCAGGTTCAAGCGGCGGTCAACCAGACGCTGAGCCATGGAGTCAATCTGCAGTCCGACAATCTTGCCAAGGTCCTCCGCACTGAGCGGTTCGAACATGATGATGTCGTCCAGGCGATTGAGGAACTCCGGCTTGAAGGACGCATTCACCACGCCCATCACAGCTGACTGGCGCGCATCCTCAGCAAGATTCTGATCAATCAAGAACTGTGAGCCCATGTTCGAGGTCAGAATCAGAATGACGTTGCGGAAGTCCACGGTGCGACCCTGTCCATCGGTCAGGCGACCATCATCGAGCACCTGCAAAAGGATGTCGAAGACCTCAGGATGAGCCTTTTCAACCTCGTCCAGCAAAACCACCGAGTAGGGACGACGGCGTACAGCTTCGGTCAGCTGACCACCTTCTTCGTAACCCACGTATCCCGGAGGAGCACCGACCAAACGCGCTACCGAATGCTTCTCGGCGTACTCGCTCATATCAATGCGAACCAGTGCACGCTCATCATCGAACTGGAACTCAGCCAAAGCCTTCGCAAGCTCAGTCTTGCCGACGCCGGTGGGACCCAGGAACATGAAGGAACCAATGGGACGGTCGGGGTCTGAGATGCCCGCGCGGGAACGGCGCACCGCATCCGCAACAGCTGTGACAGCCTTACGCTGACCGATCAGACGTTTGCCAAGTTCTTCTTCCATGTGCAGCAACTTCTCGGACTCGCCCTGCAACATGCGTCCGGCAGGAATACCTGTCCAGGCTGAGATAACCTCGGCGATGTCATCGGCAGTAACTTCTTCAGAAACCATAGTTTCGGTCTCTGCCACGGCGGCTTCTGCGCGCTGAGCTTCAGCCAGCTGAGCCTCCAGCGAAGGAATTTCGCCGTAGAGGATGCGGGAGGCATCCGCCAGGTTGCCCTCGCGCTGAGCGACCTCAGCCTTAGAGCGCAACTCATCAATCTCAGACTTAAGATCACCGACGCGGTTGAGCCCAGCCTTCTCAGCCTCCCAACGCGCATTGAGGGCATCCAGCTGTTCTTTCTTATCAGCCATGTCAGCGCGAAGAGCCTCAAGGCGTTCGACGGACGCGGGGTCGGTCTCATTCGACAGCGCCAGCTCTTCCATGGTCAGGCGGTCAACCGCGCGACGTAGCTGGTCGATTTCCTCGGGCGCCGAGTCGATTTCCATGCGCAGGCGGCTAGCTGCCTCATCAATCAGGTCAATCGCCTTATCGGGCAGCTGACGCGAGGGAATGTAGCGGTTCGACAGGTTAGCCGCTGCCACTAGTGCGGAGTCAGCAATCGAGACCTTGTGGTGTGCCTCGTAGCGTTCCTTGAGTCCGCGCAAAATACCGATGGTGTCATCCACGCTCGGCTCGCCCACATAGACCTGCTGGAAGCGGCGCTCCAGTGCGGCGTCCTTCTCAATGTTTTCGCGGTACTCGTCGAGGGTGGTAGCACCAATCAGGCGCAGCTCGCCGCGAGCCAGCATAGGCTTGAGCATGTTGCCCGCGTCCATAGAACCTTCGGTAGCGCCAGCGCCCACCACGGTGTGAATCTCGTCGATGAAGGTAACAATCTGCCCCTCAGACTTCTTGATTTCCTCAAGCACAGCCTTCAGGCGTTCCTCGAACTCGCCGCGGTACTTAGCGCCCGCAACCATTGAGCCGAGGTCCAGCGAGATGAGTGTCTTACCGCGCAGAGACTCGGGAACGTCGCCCGAAACCATGCGCTGTGCCAGGCCTTCAACCACAGCGGTCTTACCGACGCCGGGCTCACCGATGAGCACCGGGTTGTTCTTGGTGCGGCGTGAGAGCACCTGAATGACGCGGCGAATCTCGCCATCACGACCGATCACGGGGTCAAGCTTGCCTTCGCGCGCAACGGCGGTGAGGTCGGTGCCGTACTTTTCAAGGGCCTGGAAAGTACCCTCGGGGTCAGGGGTATTCACGGTGCGGTCTCCTCTCACACTCGGAATAGTAGCTTCAATAGTTTCGGCGGTTGCGCCGTTGTCGTGGAGCGCGCGGGCGGCATCGTCGGTGCCGGATGCGATGCCCAGCAATAGCATTTCGGTGGAGACGTACTCGTCACCAAACTGTTCTGCTTTTTGCTGCGCGGTTTGGATGGCGGTCAGTGCTGTGCGTGAGAACTGCGCTTGGCCAGCTGATGCGCCCTGCACACTGGGCAGTTTCTTGATAGCGGCGGATGCTGCGGTTGAGACCGCGTCGATGTTTACGGCTGCCGCTTTGAGCACTGCGACGGCGACGCCTTCGCGCTGGTCCATGAGCGCTTTGAGCATGTGCGCCGGTTCAATGTTGGGGTTGCCTGCCGTTTGCGCGTTCATGTTCGCGCCGGATAAGGCTTCTTGAGTTTTAGTGGTGAATTTCGGGTTCATGTTTCCTCCTTGTCTTAGCTCGTAGGATGCTGGCGTCCGCGAGTATCTTGATTTACCCGCAACCTTGCTTCCAGCTCTTTTAGCTAACTTGAGTCTACTACACTCAACTTTGGTTTGTAAAGCATCTTTTACCCCAACATTTTCTGCACGCCCGCACCAAAGCCCCATCCCGCGTCCGCGCTCACCCCATACCCAAAGTGACCACCCGAACGTCAAAGTGACCACGTAAACGTCAAATTCTTATACTTTTCGGGAGTAATTTGACGTTTACGTGGTCACAATGAAGGTTACGTGGTCACCTTGGCGCGATGAGGGGTTTGCGGGGCGAGATAAGGGTCAGGACGCGACACTACTCCAGGAACTCATACGTGTAGTTTTCGCGTGCCCGCGCTTCTTCGGCGTCCTCATCAACACCAGCCAAGGCGCGCTCAGTCTTGCGCTTCTCTATCAGAGCCAGAATTAAGGATGCGACAGCCAGGCACATGGTCAGGATGCCGAAGGTGTTACCAAAGCCGGCGGACAGCCCCACAAACGAGTCACCAAAAACCCGCGATGCCGCCGAAACGATCTGCCCATCCTTCCTGTCGGGCACTAAGAAACCGAAAATCAGAGCCAGCACGAACGCCCCGCAGTACACCAGAACAATCAGCGGTGTCGTCGCGCCCCCGTGCATCTTGGCGTCCTTGCGCATCAGCCACACGGCGCACGCCATCACGATAAACAGCATCGGCCCAAAACTAACCGCAAAGATAGGCATCAGCGTTCCGCCCGCGCCAAAGAGCGCGCGTCCGGCAACTATCCACAGTGCCGCCACCAGCGCCAGCACATAACCCACCGCGGGCACACCGCGGGTAAAGACGTTCGATGATCTGTTTGAGGCAGTAATTTTTTGCACGTCACCATTTTACGAAAGTCATTTTGCGTCATGCACTTCTCTCAACTTCAACGCGGGCAAAACTGACCGGTAGGCTTAAAACATGAGCGATTACGTATATCCCGAAGCTATTTTGTTCGACCACGACGGCACTCTTGTTGACACTGAACCGGTGTGGGCTGAGGCTAAAGAGGCAATTTCTCACAAGTACGGTAAGGAGTGGAGCGAGCAGGATACCTTGGATGCGTTGGGCCAGCCGATGCAGGTTACCTACGATATTCTGCGTCGCAACGGTGTGCCGCTGAGCGATGAAGAGATTTACGACGCGCTGGTGAACCACGCGATTGAGCACGCTAAAAATGAGAGCGTTGAGCTTCTTCCCGGCGTCGCCGGCTTGCTCCAGGAGGTAGCAGACGCCGGTATTCCCTGTGCGATTGTCACTAACGCTACCCGCCACATTGCCGAGGTAACTGCATCCCTGGCTCCCGGGGGACTTTTCAAAACTATTGTCACCAACGATGATGTCAAAAATGCTAAGCCTGATCCCGAGCCCTACCTTCTGGCGGCTCAGCGCCTGGGTGTAGATCCTACCAAGTGCGTAGCTGTTGAAGATTCCCCGAGCGGTGTTGCAAGTGCGACAGCTGCCGGGTTGAAAGTTGTTGTCGTGCCGGGTATGCAGCCGGTTCCCGAAGGTAAGGGAGATCTTCGTATCAAGCATGAGGATCTCATCTTTGACCAAATCCTTAAATTGAATAATTCAAAATAACACTAGATTTAATGAGCGTTCCAGAGTACAGTGTTAAGTAAGCTTCCAAATCAACGCAGGGTTTTATATCCGAGCCCCGCGCGTCGCGAAAGGAAAAATCAACAATGTCGAACAAGAATGCATCATTTACTGTCCCCGGTCTCACCGAAGAAACCGGCCACCACGTAGGCGAGACCTTGCAGTTGCGCTTGCACGCAATGAACGACCTACACCTCACTCTCAAGCACGCTCACTGGAACGTTGTTGGCCCCAACTTCATTGCAGTACACGAAATGCTTGACCCCCAGGTTGACCTCGTTCGCGGCTTCGCAGATGAGATTGCCGAACGCATGGCAGCTATGGGCGTTTCACCCAGCGGCGTTCCCGGCGCATTGGTAGAAGCACGCACTTGGAGCGACTACTCCGTTGACCGCGCTGGCGCAATTGACCACATCCGCGCACTCAACGACGTCTACACCGGCGTTATCGAGGATCACCGCGCAGCAATCGCCAAGGTTGGCGACGTCGACCCCATCACCGAGGACCTCCTCATCGGCCAGACCGCTGAACTCGAGAAGTTCCAGTGGTTTTTGCGTGCTCACCTCGAAAACGGTTCGGGCGAGCTGAGCTAATCACTCGCACTTTTACAAAAGGACGATGCGCCCGCCGCGCGTCGTCCTTTTTAGTGCCCAAAATCGAAAAATTCAGCAAGACGAACTTTTAGAATTCGGTGGTTACACTCACCCGATTATTTCTTATAAACACGCTATGCACCGCACTACACTGAAATGCATACGAAGGGGAGTAGTTCCCACCGGCTAGGTTTGAACAACACTAGCCAAAGCGGTTTATCGACATACTGGTTGCGCGATGCACCCGGTAAACCACCTCGTTTTTACAGGATTCGAGGCGAGCGAGACCTTCGGCCCATTAGACACAGTTCTTGGCCGAAGTCTCTTTTCTTAGAACTCGGCCATATGCAACACACGGAAGTGAGTTATGGACCGAAACGCACCATCATCGGTGATTGCAACCGATACAAGCATGCATAAAACCGTTGCACATCCTTCTAAAGCTCAAATTCGCCGCTGGCGCCGCTATCTCGCAGAAGAAATTTCAGAAGCTCACATCTACTCTGTTCTCGCGCGACGTTCATCGGGTAAAGAGGCTGAGATCCTTCAAGAAGTAGCCAACGCCGAATTGCGCCACCAGAACCATTGGCGCGCTCTTTTGGGTGAGCACGCGCATCCTGAACCTCGTCCGTCAGCATCAGCTCGCATGTTGCAGTTGCTTGCTAAAAACTTTGGCACCGTTTTTGTGCTGGCTCTTGCCCAGCGCGCTGAAGGACGCTCCCCCTACGCGGAGGACCCTGATGCGACCGAGGCTATGGCGGCAGATGAAGCAATCCATGAGGAAATCATTCGTGCCCTTTCAACGTCAGGACGCGAGAAGCTTTCGGGCAACTTTCGTGCGGCGGTGTTTGGTGCTAACGATGGTCTGGTTTCAAACGTCGCGCTGATTATGGGTATCGGCGCATCGGGTGCCTCAAGCAGCATGGTACTTCTGAGCGGTATTGCCGGCCTCCTTGCAGGCGCGCTTTCAATGGCCGCCGGCGAATTTGTATCCGTTCGTTCACAGCGCGAGATGTTGGACGCATCCCGCCCCACACAGGTGACACTCAGCGTCGCGCAGGATCTCGATATCAACGAGAACGAACTTGTACTGATTTATAAGGCACGCGGCATGAGCGATGAGGCCGCCCATCACCGCGCCATGGAACGCTTTGGACGCCTGGACTGCGACTGCGATCCTTCGCTCTCTTACAACCCCGCTATGGAAGAAGAGGATGCACCGCAGGAGCACGGTGCGCTCGGTAGCGATATTGGCGCGGCAGCCTCCAGCTTCTGCTTCTTCGCATCCGGCGCACTCATTCCGATCCTGCCCTATATCTTTGGTTTGGGCGGCACCTTCGCGATGATTCTTTCACTGGTACTGGTTGGCATTGCCCTCATGGGAACAGGTGCGATTGTTGGCTTACTCTCTGGTGCATCGCCTTTCAAACGTGGCGTGCGACAGCTTGCTATTGGCTACGGCGCGGCACTGGCAACCTATCTTCTGGGTCTACTCTTTGGAGCGACAGTCGGCTAATCTGCGGTAACTCATCAATACATAAAAATGCCGGCACCGGTGCACGCCCCAATAATGCGCACCGGTGCCGGTCTTTTTTGTACTCAATGAGGCTTATTCAAAAGTAGGAACACACCCCACACCCACCCACTAGACAACGGCCCCACCAGCGGCAAAAAATTGAGAATAAATCATCACAAATACTCTCAAAGCCATACCGGAGAGACCGTTGCCCCACAAGCCTATAACAGGCCCTAGCCACCAGCAATTCACCACGCTACTGACAGCCCTCAACAACCACCTCACCTGGTCAAAACCAGGCGGAAGGCCACCGACACAACCTCACCGAAGAACTCCTCGCAGAAATCTTCAACACCTCCCAGCCCACCATCTCACGGACCCTCAACACCGTTGAAAAAGCACTTGAGAAAGCCCTCAGGCCGCTAGAACAGTCTATAGAAAACAGCCTGAAAATCCCTGGTTCACTGGTGATCGACGGCACCCTAATTCCCACCTGGAACTGGCGTTCACTAGGAAAAACAAACTTTTCTGGTAAGCATAAACGAGCCGGTTTCAACCATCAAGTGATTTGCACCCTGGGCGGGAAACTACTGGCCATCACTGACCCGGTCCCTGGCGCTAGGCATGATGCCTATGCCTTCAAGCATCATGGCTTGGAAAGATATCTTGATGAGAGCACTTTGGCTGATAAGGGTTACATCGGGTTGGGGCTGGCCACCCCAGTAAGACGCAGCAAAGCCCGCAGGATGCCTGCAGATGTGAAGGTGGTGAACAGGTTCATTAATTCACGCCGATCGGTGGTGGAGCCGGTGATTGCCTAGATCAAGACGTGGCGTGTTTTGCATACAGGTTTCCGGCGGCCGCTGAGCGTGTATGGGCGGGTGTTTGCGGTGGTGCGGGGGTTGGTGTTTTATGCTGCTGGGAGGACTTTTGAATAAGTCTCATTATAACGCTCTTTGCCGAGGACGATTCGCAATGAAAATAAGATGTGCTTTAGGCTGGTTGCTAGGAAATATAGCTTCCAGTTTATTACTCATTATTCCATCTTTTATACTAGTGCAATATTATATAGAATATATAGGCCCTATGAGTGGTTACTATGTATCTGAGAGGTTGGAGAATCCTGTTTTATATATCTTCGTATTTTTCTTACCTACCCTTTTACTATCGGTGAGCATTTTTTATATCACCAACAGAAAAATTTATAAAATATATCGTAAACTATTTTTAAAATTACTAGCTTATATAATATTTCTAACTCCCTCAATTTTCCTTATTTTCAAAGGTGTTGTAAGTGTTTATTAAGTATTTAGATCGTAGACAATTTATTACGGGTTCATTGGCTATTACAATATGCCCAGTTGTTTCTTCTCAGCCAACTCCTCTAGCAAGCGAGTTAAACCAAGAAGTTTACGGGTATTCACTCAATGGGTGGCCGATACAAAATCCAGCTGATGATGTTTCTACAATTGAAAAATGTGATATTTCCGGGATTAGTTCCAGTTGTGAGATGAGAATCGGGGATGTGAATATCGTTCTTTCGGATTTGGCTCGTGAAATGCATTATCGTGTGAAAGATATTAGACCTGGGGAAATTTTGGGATGGAAAGATATGACCGAGGCTGCAATTCAAACCCCTGATTCTAATTTATCATCTGGTACTTCACTTCAAATTAGCCCCTCTATGCCTCTCGATTCTTACTTTGCATATAAAATTCAGATAATTGAGGAAGTGCTCAAAGACTATGAAGGGGTAGTTTCCTGGGGCGGTGTCATGGATAAGAAAGACGAATCTCTCTTTTATATAAATACATCCCCAAACAATCCTTTGTTCATAAAGGTTGCTGAAAAGGTGAGAGTGCGAAACTTTGCCGACGTGAGAATTAATTAATTCTCAAATTATCTCAATGTAGACCTTTTGCTCTTGAAGCTTATTCAAAATCGTATGAGACGAACTTCGTGGGGTGTGGAACCTAGCGTAACTTTACTTTATTCACCGCGAAAAGACTGATGAAATAGATGACTCCGAAAGTAATTACGCTACAAAGACTCAAACTTAACGCATCTGTAATATTTAGCCCACCAGAGCCCGTCAAAGCGGTTGATCCCAAACTCATCGTCCGGGTAATCAACCCCTGAGGCAAAACATAACTCAAAGGACGCAGAGTCACCGAAGTTACCGACGCAATACCCGCAACACATCCCAAAATACAAACAGCTACCGGGGCAGCGAAAGACCGCAAAAATACCGACAGGAGAGTCTGCAGAGCAATAAGAGGCAATGCTCCAACTACTGCGAACAAACTGACCAATGCCAGGTTTACAGGACTTCCTTCTGGAACATTCACAATCAAAAAACCAGAGATTAATGAGGCAATAATCAGCACTATCTGCATCGCTGCTGTCAAAATGAAAGCAACAAATACCTTAGTCAGTAATAACGAACTCACCCGAGAAGTGTTTGACAGTAAGGGATTCCAATTGTTTCCACGATGTTCCATCCTCCACGAGGAAGAAACAATGAGGGAGACTCCAACTGAGTAGAAGATAAACCCATAAAATGAGGCTTATTCAAAAGTATGAGGCTTATTCAAAAGTAGGAACACACCCACACCCCACCAACTAGACAACGGCCCCACCAGCGGCAAAAATAAGAGGATTAAATCACTACAAATAACCTCAAACCATACCGGAAGAACCGTTGCTCC